>NZ_LQOY01000153.1 GCF_002101675.1 Mycobacterium gordonae
GCCGGCGGATGCGGGTAACCACTTGGCATTGCAACTCCTAAGATCCATGTTGTTGCAATGACCGTATGAATTTGCCGGCCCGATTTTCGCCGTCAGTTCACGCTCGGCGGGTCGAGGGCGCTAGCCGAGCAGACTGGCCGGGTCGACACCGAGCACCTCGGCGACCCGCGCCGTGCTGACTGGCCCCTCGCGCAGGATGCGCGGGGCGTTTCCGCTCAGGTCGACGATCGTGGAGGCGGCTTGCTGCGCGGCAGTCCCGCCGTCGAGATAGACGTCGACGCGGGGGCCGAGTTGGCGCTGCGCTTCCTCGACGTCGACCGCGGCAGGCTGGCCGGAGACGTTGGCGCTGGACACCGCCATCGGTCCCACCTCGCGCAGCAGCTCGATGGCGACCGGATGCAGCGGCATCCGCAGCATCACCGTGCCGTGCGCGTCGCCGAGGTCCCATTGCAACGACGGCGCCTGTAACACAACGAGACTCAGCGCGCCCGGCCAGAACGCCCGGACCAGGTCGCGCGCACCGTCGGGCATTCCGTAGACCAGGCCCTCGATCGTGTGCCAGGAGCCGACCAGGACACCCACCGGCATGTCGCGACCGCGGCCCTTGGCTGCCAGCAGTGCGTCGACCGCCGTGCTGTCAAAAGCGTCGGCGCCCAGGCCGTAGACGGTGTCGGTCGGCATGACGACGAGTCGACCGGCCTTGAGCGCCCGGACCGCAGCGCTGATTCCGCGTGCCCGCTGGTCGGGATCCGCGCAGTCGTAAACGTCAGTCACGGGTCCCCCTCCGGGCCGTCACGAACCTGGGCCGCCCAGCCAGGTCGTCGCGGGCCACGACGTCTTCGAAGAGCCCCGTTCCGTTGACGCATTCGACGGTCAGCGTAGACGTGGCGTCGTCGTGCTCCACGGCGAACAGACCGCCCGGGCGCAGCCACCTCGCGGCGCGCGCGACGACCGTGGGTATCACCGCCATACCGTCCGGCCCGCCGAATACCGCGTGCGCCGGATCGTGTTGCGTCACTTCGGGTTCCAACACTGCGTCGTCGGGCACGTAGGGTGGATTCGACACGAAGAGGTCGACGCGGCCGTCGAGTTCCGGCAGCAGGCCGGCGGTTCCGATGTCCGCGTGCACCAGTTCCACGCCGGTGTCCTCGGCATTGCGGCGGGCGTAGGCCAGTGCCTCCGTGGAGTCGTCGATGCCGATGACCCGGGCACCGGGCCAGTACCGCGACAGCGCAATTGCCAGCGCGCCGGAGCCCGTGCATGCGTCGACGATCACCGGATGCGCCGGAAGCGGTTGTGCGACAGCCCATTCCAAGATCGCCTCGGTCTCGGGTCGCGGGATGAAGACGCCCGGGCCGACGTGCAGCTGCACCGGTCCGAATCCGACGGTCCCGATGATGTGCTGCAGAGGCACCCGCTGGGACCGCGCGGCGACGGCGTGCTGGAAGCGCCAGAAGAAGTCCTCACCGGGTGACTCCAGGAATCGCAGCCGGCCGCGGTCGGTGCCGGCCAGGTGGGCGGCCAACTGTTCGGCGTCGCAGCGGGCGGAGTCGATTCCCGCTTCGGCCAGTTGCGCCGCCGCGGAGTCGATCGCCTGCCGCAGGGTCATGGCGCCGCTCCTCCTCATCGCTACGCTCTGCATCGTCGCTTGCCGCGGATGTGCCGAACTGTCCCGGTCATGTGGCCTGCTGCAGCCGCGCCTGCTTGTCGGCTTCGCTCAGCGCGTCGAACAGCGCATCCAGGTCGCCATCGAGAACCTGGTCGAGGTTGTGCGACTTGAAACCGATCCGGTGATCGGTGATGCGGTTCTCCGGGAAGTTGTAGGTCCGGATGCGTTCACTGCGGTCGACCGTGCGGATCTGGCTGGCGCGGTCCGCGGAGGCGTCGGCGAGCGCCTGTTCCTCGGCCAGCACCTGCAGGCGCGCGGCCAGGACCTGCAGTGCACGGGTCTTGTTCTGCAGCTGCGAACGTTCGTTCTGGCAGGTCACGACGATTCCCGTGGGCAGGTGGGTGATCCGCACCGCCGAGTCGGTGGTGTTCACACCCTGCCCGCCCTTGCCCGAGGACCGGTAGACGTCGATGCGCAGATCGGACTCGTCGATCTGCACCTCGCCCACTTCCTCGGGTTCCGGGTAGACCAGCACGCCGGCAGCCGACGTGTGGACGCGTCCCTGCGATTCGGTCACCGGGACTCGCTGCACGCGGTGCACGCCGCCCTCGAACTTCATCCGCGACCAGACCCCGTCGGCGCTGTCGCCCTTGCTGGCGATGGCGAGCGTCGCGTCCTTGTAGCCGCCCAGATCCGAGGTGGTTTCGCCGAGCACGGTCACCGTCCAGCCGTGCCGCTCGGCGTAGCGGATGTACATCCGGGCCAAGTCGGCGGCGAACAGCGCCGATTCCTCGCCCCCTTCACCGGATTTCACCTCGAGCACGATGTCGTCAGCGTCATGCGGGTCGCGCGGGGCGAGCATGTCGGTGAGTTGGGTGTCCAGCTCGGTGACGCGCGCCTCCAGTTCGGTGACCTCGTCGGCGAACGATGCGTCGTCGACGGCCAGTTCGCGGGCGGTCTCCAAGTCGTCGCGCGCCGACACCAGCTTGCGGTGGGTCGCGACGATCGGCGCCAGTCGCGCGAAGCGGCGTCCGGCTTTGCGCGCCTCGTCGGGCTTGCTGTGCAGTTCGGGGTCGGCCAGCGCCTGCTCGAGTGCTGCGTGCTCGGCGAGCAGGACGTCGATCGTCTGCACCGGCTGCGTCATGTCACCTCTCTACTGCTGCTTGACCCCGAACGCGAACCGACGCCCGGCCTGTGCTTTGGGCTGCACAGTTCGGGCGTCGGGAAAGCAGCTACTTGTCGGCTCCGGTCTTGCGCTTGCCGTAGCGCTTCTCGAAGCGGGCCACCCGGCCGCCGCTGTCGAGGATCTTTTGCTTGCCGGTGTAGAACGGGTGGCACTGCGAGCAGACCTCGGCCACGATGCGCCCGCCCGGCTTGGTGCTGCGCGTGGTGAAGGAGTTCCCGCAACCGCAGACCACGGTGGTCTCCTCGTAGGCGGGATGAATGTCAGTTTTCATGCTGTCCTCTTCGTCTTTTGCCACCCGCGGCCCCCTGGTCGGACCGGACCGCGAACCTGAATTGGTTCCGAGTGATCGACCGTCGATTATGCCAGGTCAACCCACGTCAGCCTAAACGCCGGGGTGGGGATGCGTATTCCCGCTGTTGCCAATGGCGGCCGGCTTGCCGTAAGAGAAGCTGATGCAACTGCGGATACCCGGTATCGCTCTGCTTTTCCTCATCGGCGCCGTCGCCGGTCTCGTCGGCGATCACTGTCATGTGGTGACCGGGACTACGGTGTACCTGCCGGCATCGCATCAGGTCCCGTTCGTATGGACCAGCCCGATCTGGTTTCCCGCCCTCGTTGGCGTCGCCACGGTCCTGCTGGCCGAGCTGCGGCTGCACCTCGGAGCGGCGCGTCCGACCGTGACGGTGCGCCAGGGGCTGGGCGGTGTCGCAGCTGTTGTGGGCACCTACGCCATCACCGCGTTGGCGCACACGGCGCCGGCATTCGTGAGCACGGTGCTGATCGGCACCCTGGCGACGATCACCTGGTCAGTGCTCGGTGATCGGTCCGCCATCGTGTGCGCGGTGGCGATCGCCATCGTCGGTCCCGCGGCCGAAGTCTTCCTGGTCGTCATCGACGTGTTTCGCTACACCCACGGCAGCGACGGCCTGTTCGGCGTCGCGCCGTGGTTGATTCCGCTGTACTTCGCCTTTGGTGTGGTTGCGGCGCTGCTCGGCGAGATCGTTACGAAACGGCGTTAGTCGTTGTCCATGTTGCCCGGCGTCGTCTTGGACACCTGCACCAGGAATTCGTAGTTGGTCTTCGTCTTGCGCAACTGCGACATCAGCAGGTCGATGGCCTGGTGGGAATCCAGACCCGACAGCACCCGACGCAGCTTGTGCACGATGCCGAACTCATCCGGGGAGAGCAGCAGCTCGTCCTTGCGGGTGCCCGACGGGTTGACGTCGACCGCCGGGAACACCCGGCGTTCGGAAATCTTGCGGTCCAGCTTGAGCTCGGCGTTGCCGGTGCCCTTGAACTCCTCGAAGATGACCGTGTCACCGGTGGAACCGGTCTCGACCATCGCGGTGGCGATGATGGTCAGCGATCCGCCTTCTTCGATGTTGCGGGCCGCACCCAGGAAGCGCTTGGGCGGGTACAGCGCGGTGGAGTCGACACCACCGGAGAGGATCCGGCCCGAGGCGGGCGACGCGTTGTTGTACGCGCGGCCCAGCCGGGTGATCGAGTCCAGCAGCACCACGACGTCCTTACCCTGCTCCACCAGGCGCTTGGCACGCTCAATGGCCAGTTCGGCGACCGAAGTGTGGTCGGACGGCGGCCGGTCGAAGGTGGAGGCGATGACCTCACCCTTGACCGAACGGGTCATGTCGGTGACCTCTTCAGGACGCTCGTCGACGAGCACGACCATCAGGTGGCATTCGGGGTTGTTCTTGGTGATCGCGTTGGCGATGTCCTGCAGAATCGTGGTCTTACCCGCCTTGGGCGGCGAGACGATCAGGGCGCGCTGGCCCTTGCCGATCGGCATGATCAGGTCGATGACCCTTGTGGTCAGCCGGTCCGGCGTGGTCTCCAGACGCAGACGCTGGTTGGGGTACAACGGCGTCAACTTCTGAAAATCGGGACGCTTCCTGGCGTCCTCGACAGGTCCGCCGTTGACGCTGTCCAGGCGCACCAGCGGGTTGAACTTCTGGCGCTGGTTGGGCTGTTCACCGTCTTTGGGGACGCGCACCGCACCGGTCACCGCGTCACCGCGCCGTAAGCCGTTCTTGCGCACCATGTTCATGGACACGTACACGTCGTGCGGACCGGCCAGGTAGCCGGAGGTGCGGACGAAGGCGTAGTTGTCGAGCACGTCGAGGATTCCGGCGACCGGCTGTACGACGTCGTCCTCGCGCAGTTCGGCCTCCCCGGCCTCGCCGGTGCGTTCGCCGCGCCGCCTGCGGTCCCGGAAGCGGCGTCCGCGCCGGCCCTGGCGTCCGTCGCCGTCGTCATCGGCATTGCCGCCACCACCACGCTGCTGGTCGTTGCCGGAGTCGGCGGAGCGCTCGTCGGTACGGTCCTGCTTCTGGCCGCGCTCACCCTGGCCGCGCTCACCCTGGCCGCGGTCACCCTGGCCGCGCTCACCCTGCCCACGCTCGCCCTGGCCACGCTCGCCCTTGTCTCGGGCCGGCTCTTTGTCGGCTTCGTCGGTGTTATCACCCCGGTTGCCGCCGGCCGTTCCGGCCTGTCGGGACGCGCTGCGACGTTCCCGCCGCGGCGTTTCCGCCGCATCCGGCTCCGGTGCGGGGGCCGCCTCCGCGGGCGGCGCCTCGGGTGCCGTCACCTGGGAGGTGGGGGGCTCCGATGCGGGGTTGGAGGCCGGCGCTTCGGCCTTCACCGATTCCTGCGGTGGCTCCGCGTCGCCGGACGACTTGCCGTTCGCCTGTCCCCTGCTCTGCTCAATGGCGGCGATCAGTTCGCTCTTGCGCATGCCCGACGTCCCCTTGACGCCGGCTTTGTTAGCCAGTGCGCGCAGCTCCGGCAGCACCATGGTGGCCAGCGAGCTGGACGGCGCGTTGGATTTGACGTCCGAGACATCGGAAGCGTCTGTGGTCACGGAGTCCGACACCTTGTCGGCGTCGGTGCTTTCGCCAGCCGTGATGAGGTCCGTATCAGTCACGGATTTCCTTTCTTGCCCCGCCGATCACGTC
The DNA here is from genome assembly GCF_002101675.1 of Mycobacterium gordonae. Classification (GTDB taxonomy): domain Bacteria; phylum Actinomycetota; class Actinomycetes; order Mycobacteriales; family Mycobacteriaceae; genus Mycobacterium; species Mycobacterium gordonae. The sequence goes on from NZ_LQOY01000153.1 coordinate 5,765, forward strand.
AAACGGGGATTCCTGCATCAGGTCAAGCATTCAGGCATGTGCTGAGTGCGCCCAATAATCGACTCTGAAACGGTGATCGAACAGCGAACCGCGTTCACGAGAAGAATTGGTGGTTGTCTCAGCGTCAAGGCAGTTTGTGCAGAGCAGATGCTGCAATTGCTGGACGGGTCCGAGGATAGCCCGCTTCCTGGCCGGAAGCAAGCAAACCCGCCCGCCACGCTGTGGATCAACCTGCGACGGTTACGCCGGGCTTCCAGCGAACTCCGTCGCCGACCGTCATCTTCTTGATGATGAATCCATTCGCGGTTCCGTACTCGACCGCTTCAGCTGGCAACTCCGGCTCGGTGCTCAGCGCGATCAGCGAAGGACCAGCCCCGGAAAGCGTTGCCGCAACACTATGACGCCGCAGCAGCCGCAAATATTCCGCCGAGGAGGGCATCGCCGGTGCACGTTGGGGTTGATGGAGCACGTCTTCGGTGGCGGCCACGAGCAGATCGGGCCGCTGGGTGAGCGCTACCACCAGCAACGCGACGCGGCTGATATTGAACCGCGCGTCCTCGTGGCTGACCTGGGCGGGCAGCAGCACGCGGGTCTCGGCCGTCGACGAGCGTTCCTCGGGAACCGCAGCGAACAAGTGGATGTCGGGATGAAGGCGCAGCGGGACAGCGGAATAGACCGGCCGCCCGCGGCTGTGATCAGCCCAGGAAACCACGGCGCCGCCGAGCACCGCGGCCGACGCGTTGTCCGGGTGACCTTCGAACTCCGAGGCCAGCTGAATCAGCTTTGTTTCGCTGAGCGGACTCGAATTCGTCTGAGCCACAAGGCCATTGACGACAGCAAGGCCGCTCACCACGGCCGCCGCGGAGGAGCCCAGGCCCCGGGAGTGCGGGATGTCGTTGCGACAGCGCACCACCAACCCGGCGGCGCTGACCCCGGCGGCCTGCAGGCCGCGCTGGATGGCCCGCACCACGAGATGCTCGGGTCCCAGTGGTACCTGGCCCGCGCCTTCGCCTGCTACCTCCACCACCAAGCCGGAATCCGTTGTCTCGACGACGATCTCGTCGCACAGATTCAAAGCCAGACCGAGGCTGTCGAAACCCGGGCCGAGGTTGGCGCTGGAAGCCGACACGACGGCGCTGGACACCAGCCCCGCGGGCAGCACCGCGCCCGCCGAACCAAGCCCCACTAGCCCAACCCCAGCTGCTCAACCACGAGGACGGGGTCCACCGGGACCGGAGACACCTGGGGCATGTCGCGTAGGGCGGTGTCGGGATCCTTCAGTCCGTTGCCGGTGACAGTGCACACCACGGTCGAGCCCCGCTCCACCCAGCCGTCCTCGACGGACTTGAGCAGGCCGGCGATGCTGGCTGCCGACGCCGGCTCGACGAAGACGCCCTCGCTGCTGGCCACCAGGTGGTACGCCTCGAGGATCTCCTCGTCGGTGGCGGCCAGGAACCGCCCGTTGGACTGCTGCTGCGCCTCGACCGCCGACGTCCACGACGCCGGCGCACCGATGCGGATGGCGGTGGCGATGGTCTCGGGGTTGGCCACGGGTTCACCGTGCACCAGCGGCGCCGCGCCGGCGGCCTGGGTGCCCAGCATCCGGGGCAGCTTGTCGATGATGCCGTCGCGGTGGTATTCGCTGTAGCCGCGCCAGTACGCGGTGATGTTGCCCGCGTTGCCGACGGGAAGCGCGTGGATGTCGGGTGCGGTTCCGAGCGCGTCGACGATCTCGAACGCCGCCGTCTTCTGCCCTTCGATTCGCACCGGATTCACGGAGTTGACCAGGGAGATCGTCGGGAAGTCGTTGGTCATCTTGCGGGCCAGTTCCAGGCAGTCGTCGAAGTTGCCGTCGATCTGGATGATCTTGGCGCCGTGCATGACGGCCTGGGCCAGCTTGCCCATGGCGATCTTGCCCGTCGGAATGAGCACCGCGCAGGTGATGCCGGCCCGGGCGGCGTAGGCCGCCGCCGAAGCCGACGTGTTTCCGGTCGATGCGCACAACACCGCTTTCTGACCACGGGCCAGCGCGTCGGTGACGGCCATCGTCATGCCCCGGTCCTTGAAGGAGCCGGTGGGGTTGAGGCCCTCGACCTTGAGATGGACTGTGCAGCCGGTCTTCTCCGACAGCCGAGGCGCCGGGATCAGCGGGGTGCCACCTTCGAACAGGGTGACCGGGGTCCAGTCGTCCCCCACCGGCAACCGGTCCCGGTATGCCGAGATCAGGCCTGGCCAGGGCTGGTGGATCGCCGTCCGTGGGGCGCTCATTCGTCGGTTCCTTCCAGCCGCAGCACGCTCTCCACGCTCTGCACCACATCCAGATCAGCCAGTGCCTCAACGGTTTCCGACAGCGCGGCGTCGGTCGCCCGGTGGGTGACCACGACGATCCGGGCGCCCACCCGCTGACCGCCCTCGTCGACCACGCCCTCCTGGCGCACCTCGGCGATGCTCACCTCGCGCTTGCCGAATTCGGCTGCCACCGCGGACAACACGCCTGGCTTGTCGGCGACATTCATGCTGACGTAGTAGCGCGTCTCGATGAATCCCATGGGCGCCACGGGAAGCCGGGCATAACGGGACTCACGCGGGCCCCGGCTGCCGAGCACCCGGTTGCGCGCCGCCATCACCAGGTCCCCGGTGACGGCCGAGGCGGTGGGCGCACCGCCGGCGCCCTGGCCGTAGAACATCAGCCGTCCGGCAGCCTCGGCCTCGACGACCACCGCGTTGAAAGCGCCGTTGACCGACGCGAGCGGATGCGACAGGGGTACCAGCGCCGGATAGACCCGCGCCGAAACCCGTTGCTGCCCTTCGTCAGTGGTGATGCGCTCGCAGATGGACAGCAGTTTGATGGTGCAGCCCAGCGACTTGGCGGACTCGAAGTCGTCCGGGGTGATCTTGGTGATGCCCTCGCGGTAGACGTCGTCAGCGGTGACCCTGGTGTGGAAGGCGATGGACGCCAGGATCGCGGCCTTAGCCGCGGCGTCGTATCCCTCGACGTCGGCGGTGGGGTCGGCTTCGGCGTACCCGAGCGCGCTCGCATCGGCCAGTGCCTGTCGGTAATCGGCCCCGGTGCTGCCCATCTCCGAGAGGATGTAGTTGGTGGTGCCGTTGACGATGCCGGCCACCCGCAGGACGGTGTCGCCGGCCAGTGACTGAGTCAGCGGGCGAATGACCGGGATGGCGCCGGCGACGGCCGCCTCGAAATACAGGTCGACGGCTTCCTTTTCGGCGGCGGCCGCCAACTCGCCACTGGCCACCGACATCAACGCCTTGTTCGCGGTCACGACCGACTTGCCGTGGGCGAGAGCGGCCAGGATCGCCTTGCGGGCCGGTTCGACGGGCCCCATCACTTCTACGACGATGTCAACGTCGTCGCGGCAGACGAGCTCGTCGATGTCGTCGGTGAGCAGTTCGAGCGGCACGCCACGGTCTCCCCCGAGACGGCGCACTCCGACGCCGCGCAGCACCAGCGGGGCGCCGATCCGGCCAGCCAGATCGCCGGCGCTCTCGTTGATGATGCGCACGACTTCGCTGCCGACCACCCCCAATCCGAGCACCGCCACGCCGACGGGTTTCACGTCACCGGGCACGGGTCACCTCACTTCCAGACTCAGCAGATCGTCGACCGTTTCGCGACGCAGGATCAAACGGGACTCCCCCGCTCGCACCGCCACTACCGCGGGACGGCAGATCATGTTGTAACGACTCGACAGGGAATAGCAGTAGGCCCCGGTCGCGGCCACGGCGACGAGGTCGCCGGGTCCCACGTCGTCAGGCACCCACGCGTCGCGCACCAGGATGTCACCGGTTTCGCAATGCTTTCCGACCAACCGGGCCCCGGTGGCCGGTGCATCGCTGAGCCGCGACACCAACCGCACGTCGTATTGGGCGTCATACAGTGCGGTCCGGATGTTGTCGCTCATGCCGCCGTCGACGCTGACGTAACGCCGGTTCGCGGTGGAGCTCACGTCGACGTCCTTGACGGTGCCCACCTCGTAGAGGGTGATGGTGCCCGGGCCGGCGATGGCACGGCCGGGTTCGACGACCAGCCTGGGCGTGGGAAGCCCGACTGCCGCCGACTCGTTGCTCACGATGGCGCTCAGCTTGTCCGCCAGCTCGGCGATCGGTGGCGGATCATCCGGCGCCAGGTACGAGATCCCCAGACCCCCACCGAGGTCCACCGTGGACACCTGCGTGGTCCTATCGACGCCGAACTCCGCGACGACGTCGCGCAGCAATCCGATGACCCGGTGTGCGGCGATCTCGAAGCCGGCGACGTCGAAGATCTGTGAGCCGATGTGGCTGTGCAGGCCAACCAACCGCAGGTTGTCGGCAGCGAACACCTTCCGCACCGCCGCCATCGCCGCGCCGCTGGCCACCGAAAGGCCGAACTTCTGGTCTTCGTGGGCGGTGGAGATGAACTCGTGAGTGTGCGCCTCGACGCCGACGGTGAGACGGACGAGCACATCCTGGACGATCCCCGCGTCGCCGGCGATCGCGTCGAGCCGCTCGATTTCGATCATCGAGTCCAGAACGACATGACCGACACCGGCTTTCACCGCAGCGGTCAGTTCGGAGACGGATTTGTTGTTGCCATGCAACGTGATTCGTTGCGGCGGGAAGTCTGCGTTCAGGGCGACGGCCAGCTCACCGCCCGAGCAAACGTCGAGAGACAGCCCTTCCTGCTCGATCCACCGGGCGATTTCGCTGCACAGGAATGCTTTTGCGGCGTAGTGCACATTGGCTCCACCGCCGAATGCCGCAGCCGTCTCCTGGCAGCGGGAGCGGAAGTCGGCCTCGTCGATGATGAACAGTGGGGTGCCGTATTCGCGGGCGAGATCGGTCAGCTTGACGCCAGCGATTTGGACGACGCCGTCGTCGCCCCGAATGGTGTTGCGCGGCCACACATTCGGCGCCAACCGTAACAGCTCCTCGGGCGACTGGGGGCGCGGCGGGCTGCTGGCGGGCCGGGTCTCCTCGGCGTGCCGGGGTCCGGCGGGGTGGACGTTCACATTCTCTCCGGGGCGCTGACTCCGAGGATGGCCAATCCGTTGGCGACAACCTGGCGGGTGGCCTGGCACAGCGCCAGCCGCGCGGTGTTGAGGTCGGTGGGTTCTTCGTCGCCCTGCGGCAGGATCCGGCAGGCGTCGTAGAACCGGTGGTAGTCGCCGGCCAGGTCTTCCAGGTACCGGCAGATGCGGTGCGGTTCACGCAGGGAGGCCGCGGTTTTGAGCACCCGCGGGAACTCGCCGATGGTGCGCAGCAGGGTGCCCTCTTTGTCGTGGGTGAGCAGTTCGAGATGGGAGGTGTCCGGGATGAGGCCGAGTTCGGCGGCATTGCGGGCCAGCGCGGAGAGCCGGGCGTGCGCGTATTGCACGTAGTAGACCGGGTTTTCGTTGGACGCCGAGGACCACAGCGCCAAGTCGATGTCGATCGGGGTGTCCACCGACGAACGGATCAGGCTGTACCGGGCCGCGTCGACACCGATGGCCTCGACCAGGTCGTCGAGCGTGATGACGGTGCCCGCGCGCTTGCTCATCTTGACCGGCTGGCCGTCGCGGACCAGGTTGACCATCTGCCCGATCAGCACCTCGACGGTGGCCGGGTCCTCACCGAAGGCGGCAGCGGCGGCCTTCAATCGGGCGATGTAGCCGTGGTGGTCGGCGCCGAGCATGTAGATGCACAGATCGAATCCGCGTTGCCGCTTGTCGAGGTAGTAGGCCAGGTCGCCGGCGATGTATGCCGGGATGCCGTCGCTCTTGATCACCACGCGGTCTTTGTCGTCACCAAAAGCGCTGGTGCGCAACCAGGTTGCGCCGTCCTTCTCGTAAATGCTGCCGGTGTCACGCAGTTTCGCGATGGCCTCGTTCACCCGGCCGCTGGTGTGCATCGAATCTTCGTGGGTGTAGACGTCGAAGTCGGTGCCGAACTCGTGCAGTGACTCTTTGATGTGGGCGAACATCAGGTCGACGCCGATCTGGCGGAATGTCTCGTGCATCTCGACGTCGGGCAGGCTCAGCGCCTCCGGCGCCTTCTGCAGGACCTGCGCGGCGATGTCGTTGATGTACGTGCCCGCGTAGCCGTCCTCCGGGGCGGGCTCCCCCTTGGCCGCGGCGACCAGGGAGTTGGCGAACCGGTCGATCTGCGCACCGTGGTCGTTGAAGTAGTACTCGCGGACGACGTCGGCGCCCTGAGTGGTGAGCAGCCGGCCCAGCGCGTCACCGACGGCGGCCCAGCGGGTGCCACCGATGTGGATCGGTCCGGTGGGGTTGGCCGAGACGAATTCCAGGTTGACTTTTCGAGCGTCGAGAATTTGGGAGTGGCCGAACTTCTCGCCGGCCTCGATGACCTCGGTGACGATCTTGGCCTGCGCCGAGGCCTCGAGGCGCATGTTGATGAAGCCGGGACCGGCGACCTCGGCCGAGGCGATGCCGTCGGCCTTCGTCAGCGCCTCGGCCAGCCATCCGGCCAGCTCACGGGGGTTGGCACCGACCTTCTTGGCCAGTTGGAGGGCCAGGTTGGACGCGTAATCGCCGTGATCGGGATTGCGTGGACGCTCCACGGTGACCGCCTGAGGCAACGCGGACACGTCGAGGCCGTGCTCGGCAAGCACCGCGGTGGCGGTGGTTTTGAGCAGCTCAGCGAGGTCGGCGGGGGTCACGAGCGTCCATCCTATTGGCTGGGTGCCCCGCGCCCCGAATCCGTTGCCGGTGCTCGGGTGGTCACCGGGATGCGCTACTCTGGCGGGGCCCAATGGCGCAGCGTTCCGCTAGTGCGCCCCCGTAGCTCAGGGGATAGAGCGTCTGCCTCCGGAGCAGAAGGCCGCAGGTTCGAATCCTGCCGGGGGCACCATCTGACCAGGTCAAGCGTCGCATCGTGCAATAAGCATGCAACCTGTTGACCCGGCGTAACCCTCCTGAATCGCCATTTGGTGCGACAACGGCGCGGAGGCGTCGGTGATCACGTCAGGCTGGCGGTGACGGTATCGGCGGCGTCGCCGAAACCCGAATCGGCGGATCGACGCCGACAGCGGTCGCTATCGCAGTCACGCTGCCGAACTCGGCGAAGACCAGCTGCGCCACCGCCGTTCGATGTTGTCGGCCCACACCTGAACGTCTGCGTCACTTCCGACGACCTCTGCCTTCACTTGCAGGTCCGGTGTGTACAGACTCCCCACCCAGCGGCCACGTTCCCTATCGACCCGCAGCAGCGAACCGTCCGCCAGTCGATGATGTCCGGTTCTCATGGCAAAAGGCATACCCGAGTTCGAGTTATTCAACACCCGCCAAACACCAACACCGACAGCGTTCGGCGTCTGACGGATGTGGTAGGCACAGCACCCGCGGGCCGGCGGCGTCGAGCAGGCGCCGACACAACCAAGAACGAGCTTCGCGCAACGGCCCAACAGTTGAATAATGCGAAACGCAGGGTGTAGAAATTTACTCGTCACCCCTGGTCAAAGGGTCACTGGTCCTCATGGCTCAGTGCTGCGCGGCGTTGGGCGTGGCATTAGCCCGAGACGAATATTCCACACCGAGGGGTATTCCGTGCAGCGACGACCTGATACCAGCGTCCCGTATAGCCGGTTGATCGGCGGCGAACGGATCGAGCAAAAACTGGCCGATGGTGGCCCTACCATCGTCGGGTCATTCCGATATTACTTCGAAGATGACCGTTGGGAATGGTCCCCACAAGTCGCAAGAATGCACGGATACGAACCTGGAATGGTCACCCCCACCACCCAGCTGGTGCTCGCCCACAAGCACCCCGAGGACTATCGTCAGGTCGCCGACACCTTCGAGCTGGTCCGCCAGACGCGGCGCGCATTCAGCAGCAGGCACCGCATATGCGACGTGCAAGGGAACGTGCACCACGTCACCGTCATTGGTGACGAACTCCGCGACGAAGAGGGCCGCGTCATCGGCACGTACGGTTTCTACGTTGACCTCACCCGCGAGGAACAGGTGCACAGAGACCAGGTCAGCGCAGCCGTCGAGTACATTGCCGACCGCCGATCCGGTATCGACCAGGTGAAAGGCATGCTGCGGCTGATCTACGGCCTCGATGAAGTCGCTGCTTTTGAACTGCTCAAGTGGCGGTCACAAGAAACCAACACGAAGCTGCAATGCCTCGCCGAACAAATCGCGGCCGACTTCGCCGGTGTAACGCACGACGGAACAATGCCGTCACGATCGCAATACGACAATTTACTGCTCACAGCGCATCTTCGCCTGAAGGGCCACCGGTAGGCGTCGTTAGTGGGGCCGCCGTTCGCCTGCAGGACCGGCAACTGTGCGCCTAGGGTCGAAAAATGAGCTGGATGACGTTGATCGCGACCGCGCATCCGGCCACACCGGCCGTCACCACGCGATGAACGCGGACCCGCTCGTCATCGGTGCGCTGTTGCCGGCCGACGTCGGCAGATGCGCCGAGTTGGACGCCGTGTTATTCGCCGGCGACGAGCCGTGGTCGGCGGCCGTATTCGAACGCGAGCTGGCCAGCAAGGACGGTTATTTCGTGAGCGCGCGCAGGGCCGGGACGCTGATCGGCTACGGCGGCATCGCGCGCTTGGGTTCCACGGGATTCACCGGCGTGGCGTTCTACGAGGTGCGCAATATCGGCGTGGATCCGGCGCACCAAGGGCAGGGCATCGGTCGCCGACTGTTGGACGAATTGCTGAAGTTCGCCGCGGCCGGCGTCGTGTATCTGGAAGTTCGGTGCGACAACGAAGCGGCCATCGCGCTGTACCGCGACGTGGGATTCGACCAGGTCGGCCTTCGCCCCGGGTACTACAAAGGCGTCGATGCGTTAACGATGCGGCGTGAGCCGCGCGCTTGCACCCGACAATCGACCTAGCCCAGTTGTCGCCGGTAGCGGCGAACGGGCACATGGCCCCTTACTTTGACTTCGACGTCGGCGCCGGCCCCCCCGACCTCTTTCACCGTGAACGTGTACAGATCGCCCAACGGACTGCCGAGTATGGGTTCTCCGAGCGCCTCGACATACCACTGCACCCCTGGCTGATCACACGGCGGCCTTGCTGCCCTGTTCTCGTCGAAGTGCCACTTCACCTCTGGATTGCCCGCAGGGAATTCGATGTTGTCGTCGCGCCGGATCTCCGCAGCGGAAATGGTGTCAAAATCCTGCCCCATCGTCACCGCTATGAGGTTAGTCGCCGGACCCAGGGGCGACACTCGTCGAATCCGGTCAACAGTTCGGTGGTCGTCTGCCGGTGGCCGTCGTGCGGTCAGACTCGATCGGCGGTCCCAGGTGCCGACGAACGCTTCGCGGAACGTCCACGCCTGCCACACAGTCATCCTCTCAAGGTGCTATGCGAGCACCAGGACGTTAGGCCGTACGAGCAGGACCGGAAAGGCGTTAACTCGTCGGCAAGCGCATGACGTAACCCGCCTCCAGCGCCACCCACAACGCACCGTCGGGCCCGATCGCCAGCCCGTGCGGCTCGCTGCCCGACGGCAGGTCGATCACGGTGACCTCGCCGTCGGCGCTGACGCCGGCGATCTGGTCGGAGCCCCACAAGCTGACCCACACGCCGCCAATGGGATTGGCGACCACCGCGTGCGGCTTGCCGGGCAGCTCGAGTTCCTGAATGGCGTCATCGACCGGGATGCGGCCGAGCTTGCCGGCCTGTATCTCGGTGAACCACACGGCGTCGTCGTGGGTGGCGGCGATGCCGACAGGACCGGCCCGCGGGGTCGGCACCTCGCGGAGCGTCAGGTCGCCCGACGGCTCCAACCTGCCGATGGCGTTGGCCTGATTCATGGTGAACCACAACGCGCCGTCGGGTCCGGCGGCGATCATGGACGGCATGCCCCCGGGGGCGACAACGTCCGTGGCTACCCCGTCGACGTCGATCCGGCCCACCACCCCCGACGTCATCGCGGTAAACCACAGGGCCCCGTCGGGTCCCGCGGCGAGACCGAACGGCGCACTGCCACTGGTTAATTCGAAGTCAGTGCGGTCGCCGTCAACGGTGATCCGACCGATCCGGTCGTCACCACAACGGGTGAACCACAACGCGCCGTCCGGACCGGCGGCGATGATCGACGGCTTACTCTGCGGCGCAACCGGATACACGTCGAGGCTACCGTCACCGGTCACGCGAGCGATCTCGCCGCTGTGCACCAACGTCACCCACATGGCCCCGTCGGGCCCTGCGGTCAACGCATAAGGCCCACCCGCAACCGGGATTTCGACGATACGGCTCATCCGAGCGAACTCACCTCTTCGAGCAGGAACTTCAGGGTGGTGCCCCCGGCACACCCGGCTGATGCACATCGACGTAGCGGCTGCACTCCATCGACTTGTCCTCTCGCCATGACGGATTCAAGTCGCCCGAGGGCCTATACCGGCTCCGGGCTTGGGGCTTCACCGAACCGGGCCAACACCAGTGTCGCGGCCACGGCAATCCCCAGGCCCGCGGCGACCATCCACCCGAGGCCGTCGCGAGTTTCATCGCCCAGCCACGCCACGCCGATGAGCGCGGGCAGGACGGTTTCGCCGACCACCATGCCCGCGACGGCGGTGGTCACCGATCCACGATGCAGCGCCGACGTGAGGAGTAGAAAACCGGCGACTCCACCGGCGGCGCTGGCGTACAGGGCGGGGTTGGCGTAGAAGGAGGCCTTGGTGGGGTCGATCGAGTCGATCAGGTTCACCCCCACCTCGACGAGGCCAAAGCCGGTACCCGCGCTGAAGCCGAGGGCAAGTGCGCGTGAGCGATCCGGCAACCGACCGGCCGCGGCTCCGGCAATGAACACCACCGCGACGACGCCCAACAGCGCCCACGCCAATCCCGCCGGGCCGTGTCCGTCGCCCTGCGGTCCGGCCGCGATTCCGAGCAACGCCAGGCCCACACAGACCACGCCCACCGCCGTCCACTCGGCCGGCGCCAGACGGGCCGACAACAGCCATGCGGCCACAATGGCGCTGACGGCGATCGAGGCGGCCAAGGCGGCGGCGACGACGTAGATGGGCACCAGCCGCAACGCCGCAACTTGGAGCACAAAGCCGAGGCCATCCAGACCGATGCCGACGAGGTAGCGCCACTGCCGCAGGGCGCGCATCAGCAGTACGGCGTCGACACCGGACCCGCTGCCGGCCTCCACCGACCGGGCTGCCATGGCCTGCAACACCGACGCCGTCCCGTAACACACCGAGCAGCCCAGGGCGAGCAGCAATCCGATCAGCACATACCGACCATACGAGAGCCGGCGCCGGCAAGCCGTATTCGCATGCCGTTGGTTAAGAGATGGCTTGCGTATTCCGTTACTGACTCCCGCGTCGCATAGTGTCTAATGGGTTGGGCCTGAGCAGATTTGGCGGCTCTGACACCGTGACCGCACCGGCCGATGCCTCGACCCTTGTGATAGGTCGCGCACGCGCCCACAATCAGAGTGGGGGCCGATTCGACGAGGGCCGACAACATGACCAGGTCTCGGATTCTTCTAGCAGCCACGGTCGCGCTCACCTCCGGCCAGGCAGTCGCGCTGATCGTGCCCGGCACCGCCTCGGCGTCAGCACTAGCCGACGGCACCTACCGGTTCGACTTCGACGGCAGCAAACAAACGGTCGACGGCGCCCCGAAGCCGACCGGCTCGCATTCGACGTTGATAGCGATGCGCTCCGCGTGCCCTCCGTCGGGGTGCGTGGCGACGGCATGGGACACCTCGATCGGTCCTACCTGGCTGCAACCCCCCGAGGAGGGTGCGCTCGTCTTCCGCGAGAACCGCGACCAGTGGGTGGCGACCCGGTGGAAGATGTTCAGCTGCAACAACTCCATGAAGCAGGGAACGGAAACGCTTTCGTTTCAAGTGAAGCCGGACGGGACATTCGTGGGCGTCAGCACCCAACTCGAGGCGCCCTGCCCGCCGATCGTCATCCCGTTCACCGCGACGCGCGTCGGTGAGGTGTCGCCGGACGTTCAGGTGGCCGACCCCAATACCGCCTGAGCTGGCCACCAGGCATTGACCGGCGGGTTCACGCGTTCGGCGACACCGCCCGCCTGACTTATTTTGCGCGGGATGATCGCAATTGCGCGTCGCCGTCGCCGCCCGGCATAGGAATACCGTATGAACGCCAGCGAATCGACCGTGAACTGGTAGTTCGCCGATACACTTCAGCCATACTGTCCATAGGCAACAAAGCCGTGGCAGATGGGGGACGCTATGAGGTTGCACTTGCCTGTCGCAACTGTTGGGCTAATAATTGGCGGCCTTTTCGCCGTGGCCCCGGCTGCCGGGGCCGAGGTCCCCATCACGCAGGGCGTGTACGAGTACGTCGACGGCTCCGGCGCGGCGTCCACATGGGCCATCACGACGACCTGCGCCCCCCACTGCGTGGCCCATGTGACCACCGCTCCGGGTCACGGTTTCACCGCCCCGCTGATTAACGGCCGCCATGTGGTGACCCGGACCGTGCCCGAGGGCGTCACATGCCCCTCGTACTACCTGGGCGACAACGGATCATCCTGGGGAGGCGGCACCCATCCCGTCCTCGTCCGGCAATGGTGGGACCCGGTCACCCTGGCTGGCGGGGTGGATTTCCTGGAAAGCTCCGCACCCTGCGGCATCCCCAACCCGCATAACAGCTTCACGCTGGTCAAGGTCGGTTAGCGGGCCCCCGGCGCGAAGATCGGACCAGCCCCGGCACGCAGCAGCGGCCGCCCGTCGCCGAGCCGGAAAATTTGCAGGAAAAGTGCGAGTACAGGCCTGCAAATCTTCAGACTCGACGAGACCGCCCCTCCCCGGCCCCGATCGCCTACAAGAATTCTCCAAGAACTCCCCTGCAAGCTTCTCCGCAATACCCCGCTTCGGCGGAGGAGACGCACACAGAGGGAGCGAGATCATGACGAACCGTTCACGCCGCCACCTACGGCCGGTACGGGATGTCGCCGCGCCGAGGCTACAGTTCCGCACCATCCACGGCCACCGCCGCGCATTCCGGATAGCCGGCTCGGGGCCGGTCGTCGTGCTGCTGCACGGCGTCGGCGACAGCTCAACGACGTGGGAACCGGTGCACGCCAAGCTTGCCCAACGATTCACCGTCATCGCCCCGGACATGCTGGGCCACGGCGAATCGGACAAGCCGCGCGCCGACTACTCACTGGCCGCCTTCGCCAACGGGCTACGCGACCTGCTGACCGCCCTGGAAATCGACCGGGTCACTCTGGTCGGGCACTCCCTGGGAGGCGGTCTGGCAGCCCAATTCGCCTATCAGTACCCACAATTCGTGGAGCGCGTGGTGCTGGTGAGCGCGGGCGGCGTCACCAAGGAGGTGAGCGCGGCGCTGCGCTTCGCGGCGATGCCGATGGGCGCCGAGATGCTCGCCGCACTGCGGCTGCCCGGCGCGGTCCCCGCCCTGGGCCTGGTCAGTCGTGCCGTCGGGCACGCCGTGGGGTCCACCCGACTCACCCGCGACGTCGCCAGCCTGCCGCGTCTGGTGGGCGGGTTGCGCAAGCCCGGCGCGGTGGAAGCATTCGCGCGCACCCTGCGCGCGGTCGTCGACACCCGCGGCCAGTTCGTCACCATGCTGGACCGTACCTACCTGATGCACGACCTCCCCGTGCAGATCATCTGGGGCGAGGACGACCTGATCATCCCGGCGAGTCACGCCCGGGTGGCACACGAACAGATCCCCGGCTCGCGCCTGGAGATCTTCGAGGAGTCCGGGCACATGCCACACGGCGATCACCCGGACCGCTTCGTCGAGGTCGTGCAGCGGTTCATCGATTCGACCGCGCCGTACGAACACCACCCGGAGCTGATGCGCAAGGCACTGCAGACCGGTGTCCGTCAGTACACGTCCGTCGAAGCCGAATCGGACCTCGCGTAGCGACCCTCGGCACGCCCGAGGTTTTCGAAGACCCACCACGGCGCCGCCGGCACGGCATGATGGCCTCATGGCAGTGCGGCCACGCTCAGTCCTGGCACTCGACCTCAGTCACGAGGGGTCGTCGGTGCTGCGATGGGTCGCCGTCGCCGGCGCCGTGGCCGGTGCCGTGCTGTATTCCAACTGGCTTCTCGAGAACTACTTCACCCGCTCGTTGCTGCCGGATCCCGACATGTACATCAGCGAGCTCTCCGCGGCGGACCAACCGTACGGCGAGTGGTTTCGCGCGTGCGACCGGGCCTGCGCAGTCGTCCTGCTGATCGCGACCGTCGCCGCGCTGATCGGCGTCCGCGGCGGCCGGTGGAGCAAGGCGGGCTGGGGAGCGCTCGGGGTTTTCGCCATCGCGACGGGCCTGGACAGCACGGTCTGGACGCTGGTGTGCGCGCCGAGCTCCAACGCCGCCTGCGCGGCCCGAGAGGCTTCGGGCATCGTGCCGCTGAGCCACCAGCTGCACTGGCTGAGCAGCGGGATGGCGCTGGCCGCCGCGATCGCGTCGTTGTTGGCGTTCGCCATCGCCGATTTCTACGAAGGTTCCGCGCCGCCGATCCGGCGCACGGGACTGCTCACGTTGGCGGCACTGGTGGGAACCGCGATCTGGACCGGTGTGGCGATCCTCATCGACCACACTGACGTCGTCGGCATGGTCGGCGTCGCGCAACGAGCGGAGCTGGTGGCGTTCGCCGCATGGCTGATCTACGCCGCCCTGCGCACCGCCCGGGCGCCAAGCGCAAGCGGCCCGTGAGTCACCGCGCCGCAGTCGAGGTCGGCGGTTATCGAGTGCGCATCCTCGTCGACGGCGGCACCGGCCCCCTGGTGATGTTGTGCAGCGGCCTGGGCGGCCGCGCGCTGCACTGGAGCGACACGGTGGCCGAGCTGGCCCACGACCACATCGTGGTGCGGTTCGACCGGCCCGGTACGCCGGTGACCCGCGCCCCAGGCCCTCGCACGGTACGACAAGAAGCCGAGCGGATCGCGGCCGTCCTCGATGCCGTGCGAGGTGCCGATGATGCTGTGCTGGTGGGGCATTCGGTCGGCGGCTTCTACGCCGAAGCGTTTGCGCGGCTGTATCCGCGCCGCACCCGTGCCTTGCTGCTGCTGGATTCCAGCATCGCCTCCGACCGGCGGCGCCTCGCATTGCCGTTGCACGCCAAGGTCGCCGCCGCGGAGGCGACCGCCACGCTGCTGCGCCGCCTGCACCTGCAAGAACCCGTGGCCCGCGCCGGCCTGACACTGGCCCAACGACGCCGCCCCGAAGGGCTCGACGCGCCCATGTGTGCCGAAATACGCGGCGCGGCAAGCGAATCCGGATTCGTTACCGCACTGCTCACCGAATACGTCGGATACCACGAGCTCGCGGCGGAGTTGTGCCGGCTGCGAGCCGGTCATCCGCTGCCACCGGTTCGCCGCATGGTGGCGACGGCTCACACGGGTTGGCGCAGCCGGCGCTGGCGCGCCCAGCAGATCCGGCTGGCCGAGACCCTCGGCGCCGAACACGTCACCATCACCCCCGCCGGGCACCTGGTGATGATCGAGCAGCCGGGTCGCACCGCTGACCTCATCCGCACCGTCGCCGGCGCGGCCTAGCCCGGGCGTTCCAAGAATCCTCCAAGAACTCTCCTGGATTCTTGGGCCCGATGCCCGCTTCGGCGGAGCAAGGCTTTGCCGTAACTGCCAGCTGATCAACCGCGTCGCCGCGTAAGATTCGCCGAGAAATTGAACGCCGAGGAGGGGACCACCACCATGGGCATGCGCGACATGATCCGGGGCGAGTTCGTCGACATCATCGAATGGCTCGACGACACGAACACCACCCTGGCATGGCGATTCCCACGGTATGACAACGAGATCAAGAACGGTGCCCAGCTGATCGTCCGGGAGGGACAGCGGGCCATGTTCGTCTACCGCGGGCAGCTGGCCGATCAGTTCACCCCCGGCCACTACACCCTCACCAGTGAGAACATGCCGATTCTGGGCACCCTGCAGGGTTGGAAATATGGGTTCAACAGCCCGTTCCGTTCCGAGGTCTACTACGTCAACACCCGCCCCTATCCCGACTTGCGCTGGGGCACACCGCAACCCGTGACGGTGCGGGATCCGGACTTCAAGATGGTGCAGGTGCGGGCCAACGGCACCACCGTCGTGCGGGTCACCGACCCCACCGTCTTCCTGCGCCAGGTACTCGGCACCCAGAGCGTGGTCGACATGGACCAGATCACCGAGTTGATCCGCCGCAACATCGCGCTGGCGTTCAACGACATGGTGATGGGCAGCGGCCTGGGCGCGATCGACCTGCAGGGCCGCCAGGTGGAGTTGTCGGACAAGCTGCGGGAGTTCGTCGCCCAACGGGTGCAGGCGTTCGGCCTGGGGATCGACGCGGTCACCATGACGATCTCGCTGCCGGAGGAAATCCAGCAGGCGATGACCCGCGGTGTCGCGCGCGGCCTGGAAGAAAGCGGTTTCCTGAACAACGTCGGCGATCTCAACCGCTACGAGCAGGCCCGGCGGGCCGACGCGATGCTGGCCGCGGCCCAGAACGAAGGCGGCGGCGCCGCCGGCTCAGCCATCCAGGCCGGACTCGGGGTCGCGCTGGGCGCCCAGATGGCAAATGCGGTCCAGCCGCAAGCCCAGCCGCAACAATTCGCGGCCACCCAGCAGCCGATGCAGGGTGCACCCCCGCCGCTGCCGACTCAGCAGCTGTTCCACTTCGACCAGGGCGGTCAGCCGGCCGGCCCCTACCCCGTCAGCGCGCTGCGGCCCTTCGTCTCCAGCGGTCAGTTGACCCGCGACACCGTGGTGTGGACCGAGGGCATGGCGAACTGGGCCCCGGCATCGAGCGTGCCGGCCCTGCAATCGTTGTTCAGCACACCGCCTCCGCTGCCCGGCACGCCGCCACCCCTTCCGCAGCAATGAGTTACGACCCCGGCGACCTCGCGCACGGCCACCGTCCGCCGCAGCCGCCGCCGTTGCCACGCCCTCCGAGCGGACCGCCGCCGCTGCCGCCGCGGCAAGCTGGGCCGCCGCCGCTTCCGCCGCGACCCGCAGGCCCCCCGCCATTGCCCCGGCCGCAGGCCGGCCCGCCGCCGTTGCCGCGACAGCAGGCCGGGCCGCCGCCGTTGCCGCCACGGCAGGCCCCGCCAGCCCAGGCGACCCCGCCTCCCATGCAGCCGTTCGCCGGACCTCCGGCCGGCGCCGCGATGTTCCACCAGACCGAGCAGACCCGCACCTACCCGTGCGCGTCCTGCGGCGGCCAGCTCAACTTCGACATCGCCAGCCAGAAGCTGCGCTGCCCCAACTGCGGCAACTACTACGACGTCACCGCGCCCAACACTGCGGTCAGATCACGGGAATTGCGCACCGCGATGCACCAGCTGCGGGAGATTCAGCGTGGCCAGGCGGGGCCCAACGTTTCCGGAATGCGTGAGGTCAAGTGTCAGAACTGCGGCGGAACAACCGAATTCGCCGGCAGCCTGACGGCGACCAAGTGCCCCTATTGCGCGACGCCGATCCAACGTGACGATGTGCACAATGCACCGGCGCGGCTGCCGGTAGACGGTGTGGTGCCGTTCCGCATCGATGAGAAGCAGGCCCGCCAGCTCATCGAAAAGTGGGTCACCAAGCGATGGTTCGCGCCCACCGACTTCAAGAAGTACCGCGAGATCGGCGCCTTCTCCAGCCTGTACACGGCGTATTTCACCTATGACGCCAACACCGACACCTGGTACGACGGCGAGCGCGGCGTGGACTACCAAGAGCGGGTCGGCACCGACAGTGACGGCGACCCGATTTATGAAACCCGGACTTCGTGGTATCGCGTCTCCGGTCAGGTCAACAACGTCTTCGCCGACCTGCCGGTACTGGCCAATGACAGCGAGAACCTCAACCGCAAGCGAATCAAGCAGCTCGAGCCGTGGCCGGTCGAGCAGGCGCGGGCCTACTCACCGGAGTTCGTCGCCGGGCACCTGTGCCGCACCTACGACAAAGACGCCGAACAGGCGCTGCCCGAGGCGAAGCAGGAGATGGAGCAGACCGTCGAGCGCACGGTCCGATCCGACATCGGCGGTGACCGGCAGCGGATCCACCAACTGCGCACCACCTGGAATTACCTGGGCTTCAAGCACATTCTGTTGCCGATCTGGCTGCTGACGGTCATGTACAGCAACCGCCCCTTTCAGGTCGCCATCAACGGGCTCACCGGTGAGGTTGCCGGCGATCGCCCGTGGAGCAGGGTCAAGCTGGCGATCGCCATCACGTGTGCGGTTCTGGTCGTGATCCTGGTGATCGCGATCTGGATGTATTTCCGTGCCCACGGCCATCATTCGAGCAGAACGCCCAGTCGCGTGCACAGGAGGTAGTCGATGGACATCGTCGTCGCGGTGATCCTGATCTTGACGCTCATTGTGGCTGCGGCAGTGGCGGTGGTGGCGGTCGTCAATCGCCGCCAGCAACGGGCGCTCACCGACGCCAACCAGCTGCTCCCCGGCCGGCCCACCCGCGCGCCCCGGTCGTGGGCGGTGTCCCACGATCCCGAAGCCCGACTGCACCGCCGACTGCGTGACGCGATGAAAGCCCTGTACGCCGTCAACGCCGTCGACACCGGGACGACGATCGTGCTGCGCGCCGACCTGGAACAGACAGCGCTCGATCTCGACGACCATCTCGTCGCGGTCGCTCAGCTAGCACCCAACCACCGGGGCGAGTTGCTCGCCACGATCACCACGACCGTCGAGTCCATCGAAGCTGCGGTGGCCCGTTATGCCACCGCCGCCACGATGCCCGACGCCACCACCCTCGAGTCCGACCTTGCGACCGTGCAGCGCCACCTCGACGTGACCCGGGAAGTGCAGCGCAGGCTCACCGCCTGACGGTCCGCAGCACGGGCGTCACCGGCTCACCGCTATGCGGGTAACTGTCCAGGTTGCGGATCGCCAGCAGTGCCTCGATTTCCGCACCGTCGCCCAGCCATCTTCTCGTACCTTCCTGGCCGGCCGGATTACGCTTAGCTGCCGAATGATCCGCGGGAGGTCGCTGTGAGCACGCAGGAAGTACGGATGATCGTGTTGTCGACGGACGATCTGGACGAATCGATCCGCTTCTATTCCGAGACCCTCGGAATGGCGGTGAAGTTCCGCGACGGAGACCACTTCGCGGCCCTAGACGGCGGGTCGATCACGCTCGCGCTGGCAACCGCGGTCGACCACCCCATCCCCGGCCAGGTCGTCGTCGGCATCAAGACCTCGGACGTCGACGCCGCGGCCAAGGCCATCGAGACCAGCGGCGGCGGGATGGTGCGGGCGCCCTATGACGATGCGCACGAGCGCCGCGCGGTGGTCTATGACAACAAGGGCAACGGTCTGGTCTTCTACAGCCCACTGAACCGGTGAGTTTGACCGGCGGCGCCGGTCTGCCTTGGGGTGAACAGAACCAATCTCTCGATGTCGATCTCCGCCGACGGTTATGTAGCCGGCCCCGATCAATCCAGGGAGCACCCTCTTGGCCGTGGCGGTGACCAGCTGCACGGGTGGCACTTGGGCGCCGGCCGAGATCATCCGGTCAACCGGCAGGTGATGTCGGAAATGCTCGACGGTATGGGGGCGACGATCATGGGCCGCAACATGTTCGGCCCGATCCGCGGGGAGTGGGGCGACTCCGACTGGGCGGGCTGGTGGGGCGATGTCCCGCCGTACCACTGCCCGGTCTTCGTCTTGACGCACTACCCGCATGAGCCGATCGAGCTGCAGGGCGGAACGACTTTTCACTTCGTCACCGACGGAATCGAATCGGCCCATCGGCAAGCCCGCGAGGCCGCCGGTGACCGTCCCATTTCCATCGCGGGCGGTGCCTCGTGCGCCCGGCAGGCGATCCGGGCCGGTCTGGTCGACGAGATCGACCTCCAAGTGAACCCGGTGATACTCGGCGCCGGTGAGCGCCTCTTCGACGGTGTGCCCGCCGGTGACCCCAGCCTGGAAATGGTCCGCGTGCTCGAAGCGCCCGGCGTCGCGCATCTGCGCTACCGCGTCATCCGGTAGGCCACAAGAACCGGGCAAGGATCCACCAAGAATCCTTCAAGTCGCATCCGTGATCGTGAGCTTCATCAGCCACGAGAAGAAGGCGACGACCATGAGGATGTTCTGTTTCCACCACGCCGGCGGCGGCAGCCTGACATTCAAAGCCTGGCAGAGGGCCCTCGCCCCCGCGGTCGAGGTGATTCCCGTCGAGATCGCCAACCGTGAGCGGTTCAGCACGATGCGCGATCTCGTCGACGAGGTCAACGAGCAACTGCGCCCCTACCTCGACGAGCCGCACATGTTCTTCGGCCACAGCTTCGGCGCGCTGCTCGCCTACCGGCTGGCGTCGGTGCGGGCGGCCGCCGGCGCCACGCTGCCCCGCGCGGTGTTCCTGTCCGCGTACGCCCCGCCGCACCTGCCCCCACCGCTGCACCTGGTGGACGGGCTGGACGACGAGCAACTGGTGACCTTGTTCTCCGACCTGGGCGGCTGGCCTACGGGCCTGACCCGCTGGCCGACGCTGCACGAACGGGCCGTCAGCACGACCCGGCACGACCTGCGGCTGTGCGCGACCGACCGGGAGGAGAACACCGCGGAACTGCCCTGCCCGATCCACGTGTTCGGCGGCAGCGAAGACCCGCTGGTCAGCGAGTCCGACCTGCGGGAATGGCGCTCGCGCACGACCGCTGACTTCTCGGTGCAGATCCTGCGTGGCGGTCACTTCTATCTGCGGGACCGCCAGCCGCTCTTCGAGACGCTCAAGCCGCTGGTCTCGACCGTCCTGGCCGCGTGAAGGGCCGGTTCGGCTTGACGCGTGTGGCCGGACTCGCCAAGGTACAAGGCGATGATTCGGAAATGGTTCTGGGCGGCGGCGGCTGCTCTTATGCTGGCCGCGGTCGCTCCTGTGGTGCCGGCCACTGCTGCACCGGGCGACGACACCGCGGGTGGCTGGGTGCCCGACGGCCAAGAGTTGAGCACCTTCGACCTCGCCGACCCCGCAGTCAACCGACTCACCCCGGCGCTGCTGCAGGCGATTCAGCGGGCCGCCGGCGGCGCCAAGGCCGACGGCATCACCCTGGGCCTCACGTCGGGATGGCGCTCACCGGAATTTCAGCAGCAGCTGTTCAATGACGCCGTCGCCCGCTACGGCAGCGCCGCGATCGCCAGCGAATACGTCGCCTCGCCCGAGACCTCCAAGCACGTCATCGGCCGCGCCGTCGACGTCGGCCCCACCGACGCCGACACCTGGCTCATCCGCAACGGCTCGGCTTATGGGCTGTGCCAGATCTACGCCAACGAGATCTGGCATTTCGAGCTGGCCTCGGACTATGGCGGCGCCTGCCCGCCGCTGCGCCCCAACGCCGCCGGCTGACCCACGCGTGCTGGAAGTCATCGCCAAGGGCGAGCCCACCGAGGAGCACCCGGTGCCGCTCCTGTTCGTCCACGGCGCCTGGCACGCCGCGTGGTGCTGGGACGAACACTTCCTGGATTTCTTCGCGGGCCACGGCTTCCGCGTGATCGCTCCCAGTCTGCGGGGCCACGGCGCGAGCCCCGGCGCGTTGCGCGGGGCGGGGATCCGGGACTACGTCGACGACGTCGCCTCTGTCGCGAAGTCATTGCCGAGGCCGCCGGTAGTGATCGGGCATTCGATGGGCGGCTTCGTGGTTCAGCACTACCTGCAGCGGCACACCGCCGCCGCGGCTATCCTGCTGGCTTCCATCCGTCCCAAGGGGGTGCTCCGGGTGACCGGGCGCATCGCCCGTCGTCACCCGGTCCGGTTCTCCAGGGTCAACGCCGAAAGGCGACTGGGACCGCTGGTGGCCACCCCGAAACTGGCCCGGGAACTGTTCTTCTCGCCGGGGATGCCGGCCGAGGAGGTCCATGCTTATCAACGACGCCTGCAGGACGAGTCCTACCGGGCCTTTCTGGACATGCTCGCCCTCGACCTGGTCGACACCCGGCACGTGAAACGCGTGGCCATGCTGGTCCTGGGCGCGGAGCTCGACGCCATCGTCACACCGCGCGAAACCCGAAGTATCGCAGCGGTTTACGGCACCGAGGCGGAGGTTTTCCCGGACCTGGCCCACGACATGATGCTCGAACCGCGATGGCCGGCGGTAGCCGGGCGAATGCTGAGCTGGCTCACGACCCAGAAACTTTGATCACGGGCACATCAAGAATCTTTTGAGAAGTTCACAAGCCGTGCGCATGAGGCTTTGGTTAACGCAAACCAGCGTCCACCACCCTCAGTAACACGGAGACACCAATGTTCACTCGTCGTTTCACCGCTTCCCTGGCCGGCACCACCCTGACCGCCGCCACGCTCGGCCTCGCCGCCCTCGGTCTGGCCGGCACCGCCGGCGCAAGCACGGCCGACGACGCCTTCATCGCCCAGATCAAGGCCGACGGCATCACGCCGCCGAGCAGCGCGCGCGCCATCAGCGAGGCACACGCCGTGTGCAGCGCGCTGGACGCCGGACAGTCCAGCAAGCAGGTCATCGCCGGTGTGGCCCAGCGGACGGGCCTGAGCAGCAGCGGTGCGCATACCTTCGCCGTCGACGCCGCCAGCGCCTACTGCCCGCAGTACGTCACCACCACCTGACCCTCAACCCCGATTCGCCGCCTCACAGATACTGTGGGGCGGCGTTTCACTGCGCGGGGTCACACGCGAAACGCCGCCACCGGCATCTCGACGCTGCCCTGACACGGGCCGCTGGCGATGTCGGTGTGCCAGGTGCCACGCAGTGACCCGTCGGCCTGCGGCGTGTAGAACGCCCACGACTTGGCGGGTGCCCAGACTTTCGAAACCCCCTCTCCCATATAGCAATCCCATTGGAAGTCGAAGCGCTCGACCCACCGGGAACCGTCCCAGTTGTAGTGCGAGGGCACCGAGATCGTCGGGTTGTTGGGCTTGGGACCGTTATTGGCGGTGGCGACGCATGTGGTAGCCGAACATGCCGTCGAGAAGACATAGTCGGCGCTGAAGGTCGCTTCTGATTGGCCGGCGGCCACGCTGGTGCCGGTCTTGTCGGCCGCGTAGCGCACCAGCGAGTACTTGCCATTCCACGACGGGCTCGCCGCGTGCAGGGCAGGCGCGCCGAGCACCGAGGCCGTTGCGGCGAGCACCGCCGAGATCAATCCCAGACGCATCGTGTCCATGCTGTCGCCCCGACGACGCAACACGGTATCGGCGCGGATACGATCCCGCTCAGCTCAATTCGAACTTCGTCGCGCCGAACGGTTCGGCAGTTCCCAGCGCGAAGACCGTGGATAGTCTTACCCGGTAGAGATGCCACGGCGCCGGCCCCGCCGACGGCGCGCTGAACGGCGCGGTGAGCGCGTCGCCGGCCACCTCGGCCGGCCAACCGTCGGCGGCGTATGTCATTGCGACAGCGGATAACTCTTCCTTGTCGGTAACCCGCTCGGCGATTCCTTCAATGACGAGGTCGAAGGGTTCGGTGGCGACGCTGAAGGCGCACCGCGGGTCAGCCGTCAGATTGCGCGACTTGCGGGTGGCCGGTCCGGACGTGAAATACCAGATGCCGTTTACCGATTGCACCCCCACCGCCATCACGTGCGGGCTGCCATCGGGGTTGATGGTGGCCAGCCACGTGGTGTGCCGTTGCGGGCCAACGGTGCCCGGCGCCTGCGGCAACGGGCCGTCCAACACCGCTTTGACACGGCTCCACTCGATCGGCGGTGTCCCGTAGCCGTCGAGGTTGCGCTGTGTGATCGTCATACCAGGACTGACCGCCGCTGGGCCGAAAGTTCATCGACCCCGCAACAGAAACAGGGCGTAGGCCGCAATCGACTGAGCGTCGGCGATCACACCGTCGCGCATCAGCTGCTCGACCTCCTCGCGCGGGAACCAGGCGCTGCGCATGTCCTGCTCCTCGTGCTCGCGGTCCGCGCGCCCCTCGGTGATTCCGGTGGCCAGAAACACCCACCCGCGCTGACTGCTCATCCCGGGGGCGACGTCGAGCTGCCCGAGCGCCTCGAACGACGTTGCCCGCAGCCCGGTTTCCTCCCGCAGCTCGCGCTCGGCGAGCGCGGCGGGTTCCAGGTCAGCCAGATCGGGCGCGGTGCCTTGCGGAAATTCCCAGCGGCGCGCACCGACGGGATACCGAAACTGCTCGACCAGCCTCAATCGTGTTCCGTCGTAGGGTATTACGAGCGCATAGGTGGGCTTGTCCACCACGGCGTAGATGCCGGGGCTGCCGTCGGGCCGGCGGATGTCGTCCTCGCGGAGCACCATCCACGGGTTGCGATAGGCCTCGCGCGACGCGATGGTTTCGATGAAAGGCACCTGGCCAGTATCGGGGTCAGTACCGCGCCGTGGTGCCGCGGCCGTCCCGATAAGGCCCCCTGCCATTGCAGCCGGTGTCGCTCGCGACAAAGATAGGTCCCGAATCGACGCACAAGCGCGTCCTTGCTGGCGTTGTCCGGCGCGGTGACCGATAGTCAGTTCAAGCCGGCCGACGCCCATCTCATCGGGAGTGGGTGTTCATGCGGGACAACTCATGGCGGAGCGGGCGGGACATGGTGCGTCACATCATCGTCAGCGGTGACGATGCGTTGGCAGCGACGATCATCGAGGAACTCAACAAGGTCGGCGCCAATGTCGCGATGCTGACCGGCGACAACCTCGTCGGGGTCGACCTCAGCAATGCCGATGCGGTGGTGTGCGTCGGGGACGACGACGCGAAGAACCTCGAAATCGCTTTGCTCGCACGAAAAGCCAATCCCCATGTGCGGGTGGTCGCCCGGCTGGCCAACGACGTGTTGCGCGAGGCAATGGCCGCCGACAACGGCCCGGGCGCGATTCTGGACGTCGCCGATCTCGCCGCCCCCTCGGTGGTCGAATCGGTTCTGGCCTATACCGCGCACCCTTTCGAGGTAGCCGGCATCCGGTTCGTGGTCTCGAGGTCCGAAGCGCCGCGGGATGCGACCTTGCGCGAAATCTATGGCGACCTGGCGCCGGTCGCGGTGATCGGCGGCAAGGAGTCCCCCGCTCCCGGCGAGGTGGTGGCGTGTCCGGGCCGGGACCTGCAGGTCCGCGCCGGTGATTGGACCGTGATGATCGGCACCGCCGAGGAGGTGACCGCCCGCGGAATGACCGTGCCCCGGCCGGTGCCGAACCGCTCCGGCCGGCCCCGGATGCACCGTGGCATCGATGCCGCGCGCACCTTGCGCGACGAAGTGAACCCGATGTTCTTCCGGGCGCTGGGAGCGGCGCTGGCGTTGCTGGTGGGGTCGACAGTATTGCTGCGCTACGCCTACCAGATGCCCGGCATGAGCTGGATCGACGCGTTGTACTTCACCACCGAAACGATCGCGACGGTCGGCTACGGCGACTTCAACTTCTTCAACCAGCCAATCTGGCTGCGGCTGTACAGCATCATGTTGATGTTCGCCGGCGTCACCACCACCGCGCTGCTGGTGGCCTTCATCGCCGACCTGCTGCTCTCGCGCCGCTTCGTCCGCTCGGCCGGGCGCTCAAGGGTGCGCCACATGCGCAACCACATCATCGTCGTCGGGCTGGGTTCCTTCGGCAGCCGGGTGATCAGCGACCTGACCGCCGCCGGCCGCGACGTCGCCGTCATCGAACTCGACGAAAACAACCGCTACCTGGCGGCGGCGGCCGAACTCGATGTACCGGTGATTTTCGGCGACGCGACACTGCGCCAGACGCTGGAATACGCCGGGATCGAAAAGGCCCGAGCGGTGGCCGTGCTGACCCAGGACGACATGGTCAACATCGAGGTCGGCATCGTCTTGCGGGAGATGTTGGGCGCCCGCCCCCACCGCAAGCTGCACCGCAAGGACGTGCCGTTGGTGCTGCGGGTGTACGACCGGTCGCTGGGTTCGGCGGTGGCCCAGCGATTCGGGTTCGACAACGTGCGCTCGACGGTAGATCTGGCGGCGCCCTGGTTCATCGGCGCCGCGATGGGACTTCAGGTGCTGGGGACGTTCTCCGTCGGGCAACGCTCTTTCATGGTCGGCGGGATGTGCGTCGCGTCGGGCAGCGAGCTCGACGGCAAGCCCATGCACGAGCTGTCCACCCAAGTCCGTGTCATCGCGATCACCGGTCCCGACGGGCAGGTCAAGCTGCACCCGCGCCGCGACGCGCGATTGGAGGGCGGCGACACGGTTTACCTGGTGGGCCCGTACCGCGAACTGCTGGCCACCCTGCGCAAGGGACAGCCGTCGGACCAGTCGGTGGACAGCATGCGGGCCGGCTGACTACAACGCGGCGACGACGTCAGCGGCCCGGCGCAGCTGCTCGATGTCGGAACTGGTGGGGATGAGTTGCACTTCATGGGTTCCGATGTCGGCGAACCTCTTCAAGACCGCCACCAGTTCATCCTCGGTGCCCGCCCATCCGGTCATCGGCGCCATGGCGTCGACATACTCGGCCGGGATCCAGTTCATGTACCGCCGCAAGTGCCGGTGCACCTGGCCGCGGGCGTCATCAGCCGGGCCGAACGCGAACCAGAACGACGTTGCCAGGTGCGGCTCCGGTTTGCCGGCCTCTGCCCAGGCGGTGCGCGCCACGTCGAACAGCTCGTTCTGCTTGGCGACATCGAGGTCCAAGGTGGTTCCGGCCATTCCCCCGGCCCAGGCGGCGGCGCTACGGACGGTTTTGGGTCCGATCGTGCCGACATGCAGTGGCGGGCCACCTTGCTGGACCGGCGAGGGCCCCACCGGCCGCACCGAATCCGTGGTCTTCTCCCCGGCCCACACGCGCTTCATGACCGCGACGCGTTCGGCCATGCCGCGGATGGTCTGCGTCTTCGGGTCGGCGCCCACGGCGTTGTAGTCCTCATGGCGTCCCCCGACCCCGATTCCTACGGTGAGCCGCCCGCCGCTGAGCATGTCACCGGTGGCCAGGCCCTTGGCCAGCATCACCGGGTCGTGCAGCTGCGGCACGATCACCGTCGTCACCAGCCGCACCCGCTGCGTCCACGCTGAGATGGCGCCCAGCAGTGTCAGGCTGTCGGGGTTGTCGAAGGCGATGCGCTCGCCCCAGCACAGTGACGAGAACGGGCCCTCGTCGATCGCCTGCGCCCATTGGCGCAGCAGCGCCGCGTCCAGGTCGGGCTCCATCACGGGCATGGTCATACCTATCTGCACACAAGTGATTCTGGCAGCATGGGCGGATGGCATTAACGAGCACGTCAATCGCCCACGTCCGGCTCACCGTCACCGACATCGAGCGGTCGCGGCGGTTCTACGAGAGCGTGTTCGACTGGCCGGTGCTCATCGAGGCGCCGGAGAACGCCGACGAGGCGACGCGGCGCCGGCTGGGCTTTCTGTTCGGCGGCGTCATCTACGACATGGGTGGCGCGCTGCTCGGGTTGCGGCCGGTGGCCGATGATCGCTTCGACGAGAACCGGTGCGGCCTGGACCACATCGCGTTCCGGCTCTCGAGTAAGCCTGAATTGGACTCTGCGGCAGACCATTTGGACGAGTTGGGGATCGCCCACGAGCCGGTCAAGGACATCGGGCCGTCCTACATTTTGGAGTTCCGCGACCCGGACAACATTGCTTTGGAGCTCACTGCCCCGAAGTAGGTCCTTGGGTGTGCGCGGCGTTGCCGGTGGCGCGAGGGTCCGCAAATGTACGGCCGCGACGGCGTGTCGGTGGCAACACGCGGGCGCTCGCCACAGGCCGGGGGCCGGCCGTGGCGCGAGGGTCCGCAAATGCACGGCCGCGAGGGCGTGTCGGTGGCAACACGCGGGCGCTCGCCACAGGCCGGGGGCCGGCGGTGGCGCGAGGGTCCGCAAATGCACGGCCGCGGCGGCGTGTCAGTGGCAACACGCGGGCGCTCGCCACAGAGAGAGGATGAACTATGAGTATCAGCTTCAACCACACCATCGTCGCGTCCCGCGACAAGCGGGAGTCCGCGGAGTTCCTGAGCGAATTGTTCGGCCTGCCCAGCCCTACGCCGTTCGGCCCGTTTCTGGTCGTGGCGCTCGACCACGGCGCCAGCCTCGACTACGCCGACACGCCCGACGGCGAACAGATCCGTCCACAGCACTACGCGTTCCTGGTCTCCGAAGCGGAGTTCGACGCCATCTACGGCAAGATCACGGCCCGGGGCCTCAACCACTGGGCGGACCCGCGCGCCCAGCGACCCGGCGAAATCAACACCCGCGACGGCGGCCGCGGCGTCTACTTCCGCGACCCGTCCGGCCACGCGATGGAGATTCTCACCCGGCCCTATGGCTCGGTCTAACCGCGGGGCGCCCCGGGCCGGCGGCTGCTCTCCTGGTCGCGGTAGTCGTCGGCCATTTGCGCGACATGCTCGGGCAGGGTGCCGTTGGCGACATCAGCCACGGTCGTTTCCTCCAGCACCGACCGCATGCTGGCGCGCAAAGCCCGCCACACGTCGGTCAGTGCGACGGTCGGGCCGGAATAGGGCAGATCACCCAGCCCGATGTCGCGGACGCTGGCCAGTGGCCCGTCGATGCACCGCAGCACATCGGCGATGCTGATCTCGGTTCCGGGACGGGCGAGTTCGTAGCCTCCCTCGCGTCCCCGGTGACTGCGCACCAGGCGGTCGGTGCGCAGATTGGTCAGGATGTCGACCAGAAACTGCGGCGGGATGCCCTGGGCCTGGGCCAGCTCGTCGGTCTTGACCAGGGTGCCGCTGGGTACCGTCGCGAGCTGGACCATCGCCCGCACGGCGTATTCCGCCTTGGCCGACATCCGCATGACCAGGATTGTGCCAGCCCCGCGTGTCGGGCTCCTTAGGCGCGCACTTCCAGCAGGTCGATCACACTTTGCGCCTGCTCTTCGACGCTGCGGTCGGCGGTGAGCCGCAGATCCGGGTTCTTGGGCCGCTGATACGGGCTGTCGATCCCGGTGAAGTGCGTGATCTCCCCCGCGCGGGCTTTGGCGTACAACCCCTTAGGGTCGCGCCGTTCGCACTCCTTGAGCGGGGTGTCGCAGAACACCTCGAAGAATTGAAATCCGGCGTCGGCGTGGACTTTTCGAGCCATCTCACGGTGCTCGGCCAGTGGGCTGATGGCCGGCACCAGCACGATCTGACCGGAATCGGCCAGCAGTGTGGCCACATGCGCCAGCCGGCGCAGGTTCTCCGCCCGGTCGGCCATGCTGAAGCCCAGGTCGGCGTTCAGGCCGTGCCGCAGGTTGTCGCCGTCGAGAACGTAAGCGGGAATGCCTTTCTCGAGCAGTTTCTGCTCGACGAGCATCGCCACTGACGACTTTCCCGCGCCAGACAAACCGGTGAGCCACACCGTCTTGCCCTGAATCGCGCGATCGCCGGCGGTGACCAGCGATTTGTGCCGCACGGTGTTCGGGCTGGCCTGCTGCGCCGCGACGTCGCGCAATACCATGCCCGCCGCCACGGTGCCGTTGGTGTCGGGATCGATCAGGATGAACGACCCGGTGCTGGCGTTGCGGGAGTACTCGTCGAGCAGCAGGGGCACCTGGGTGCGCAACGAGATGCGGCCGAGTTCGTTCAGTTTGAGCGCCGTCGCCGTCTTGTCACGGTGCAAGGTGTTGACGTCAAGCCGGTAGTCCAGTCCGGTAATCCGCGCCCTTGTGGTCCGGGTGGTGTGTTTGATGACGTAGTCGCGGCCGGGCTCCAGTGCCGATCCGTCAGCCATCCAACAGACGGTCGCATCGAACTGCTGGGTGACGCGGGGCTGATTGTTGGTGCGGGCGATCATGTCGCCGCGGGAGATGTCGATGTCGTCGGTCAGGCTCAGCGACACCGCCATAGGCGGAAATGCCTCTGTCACAGGACCATTCGGGCCTTCGATGGCGCCGATCCGGGTCGTCTTGCCGACCGGCAATACCACCACCTCGTCGCCGGGACGCATCACGCCGCTGGCCACGGTGCCGGCGTAACTGCGGTGATCCTGGTGTTCGTGCGTGTGCGGCCGGATGACGTACTGCACGGGAAACCGGACGTCGACCAGGTTGCGGTCGCCGGCGATGAAGACCTCTTCGAGGTGGGACAGCAGGGCCGGCCCCTCATACCAAGGCGTCTTGTCGGATTTTGTCACCACGTTGTCGCCGTGCAGCGCGGAGATCGGGATGGTGGCGACGTCCTGCACATCCAGGCGCGCCGCGAAGGCGTGGAAGTCGTCCCGGATCGCCTCGAATTGCTCCTTGTCCCAACCGATCAGGTCCATCTTGTTGACGGCCAGCACAATGTGCTGGATGCCCAGCAGCGAGGCGAGGAACGCGTGCCGGCGGGACTGCTCCAGCAGGCCGTGCCGCGCGTCGACCAGCACGATCACCAGCTGCGCGGTGGAGGCACCGGTCACCATGTTGCGGGTGTACTGGATGTGCCCCGGCGTATCGGCGATGATGAATTTCCGCTTGGGAGTGGCGAAGTAGCGATAGGCGACGTCGATGGTGATGCCCTGCTCGCGTTCGGCCCGCAGCCCGTCGGTGACCAATGCGAGGTCGGTGTAGTCGTGACCGCGGTCTTTCGACGTCTTCTCGACGGCCGCCCACTGGTCCTCCATCACCGCCTTGGAGTCGTAGAGCAATCGCCCGATCAGCGTGGACTTGCCGTCGTCGACCGAGCCTGCGGTCGCCAGTCGCAACAGTGTCGCCATCAGAAGTACCCCTGCCGCTTACGGTCTTCCATCCCTGCCTCCGAGATCCGGTCGTCCGCCCTGGTGGCTCCGCGTTCAGTCAATCGTGACACCGCAGTCTCGGCGATGACCTCCGACACGGTGGCCGCCTCGGATTCGACACAGCCGGTGCAGGTGACGTCGCCGACGGTGCGAAACCGCACGGAGGTCTCGAAGACCTTCTCGTCGGGGCGCGGCTGCAGGTGCCGGTGTACCGCCAGCAGCATGCCGTCGCGCTGAAAAACCTTGCGGCGGTGGGCAAAATAGATCGACGGCAGCTTGACCTTCTCGGCGCCGATGTAGGACCAGATGTCGAACTCGGTCCAGTTGGACAGCGGGAAGACCCGGATGTGCTCGCCCTTGTGGTGGCGCCCGTTGTAGAGGTTCCACAACTCGGGGCGCTGGGCCTTCGGATCCCACTGGCCGAACTCGTCGCGGAAGCTGAACACTCGCTCCTTGGCGCGAGCTTTCTCCTCGTCGCGCCGGGCGCCGCCGAACGCCGCGTCGAACTTGTTCTCCGCGATGGCGCGCAGCAGTGTCACGGTCTGCAAGGGATTGCGCGACGGGATGGTCTCCACCACCCGGCCGGCGTCGATGTCGTCCTGCACCGAGGCCACCACCAAGCGCACCCCGGCTTCGGCGACCAGTTCGTCGCGGGTCTGCAGGACTTCGTCGAAGTTGTGGCCGGTGTCCACGTGCATCACCGGGAACGGCAAGCGTCCGGGCCGAAAGGCCTTGAGCGCCAGGTGCAGCATGACAATCGAGTCCTTGCCGCCGGAGAACAGCAGCACCGGTCGCTCGAACTCGGCGGCCACTTCGCGGATGATGTGGATCGCCTCGGCCTCGAGCGAACGCAGATGGCTCAGTTCGTACTGCCCGACGGCGGGGCCGGCCTTGACATCGGTAGGCATCAGCATCATTTCCAGGTTAAGTTGGTTGGATTGACCAGATTTACTGTTATTAGTAGACATAGAACCAGCCCGGGTTGCCGGTGTCAATGCGCTGTTGGGGTGGCTGGCCAGTGCTTTCTGGGGCGCACGGGTTCTCCCCGGCGCGGGTGATAGATTCCGCTTTCGACGCCGACGCCAGATCGCGCTCGGCGCTTCTGTCCAACACGGTTCCGGTCGGAGTCTCACACGTCCATGGCGGGCAACATCGATAGCGGCGAATGCGCGCTGCTCGGCTGGCGGGAGTGGGTGTCGCTGCCCGACCTGGGGATCGAACACATCAAGTGCAAGGTGGACACTGGCGCGCGGACCTCCGCGTTGCACGCGTTCTTCGTCGAGCCACTGGTCGAGAACGGGCGGCGACGAGTGCGATTCGGGATGCGCCCGCTGCAGCACGACGCGACCTTTGAACAGATCTGCCTCGCCGACGTTCTCGACGAGCGAGTGGTCGCGGATTCGGGCGGGCACCGGGAGCAACGCTTCGTCATCGAGACAGCGGTTCAGGTTTTCGGCGAGCGCTTCCTGGCGGAGATGACACTCACCGACCGAGAGACGATGCGCTTCCGGATGCTGCTCGGGCGCACCGCGCTGCGCGGACGCTTCCACGTCGACCCGGCCCGCTCCTACCTGTCGGGACGGCCGCGTCGCCGCGCCCACCGGCTGCCGGGAGACCGGCGATGAGAATCGCGATCCTGTCGCGCAACCCGAAGCTCTACTCCACCCGCCGACTGGCCGAGGCCGCGGAGAATCGCGGACACGACGTTGTGGTGCTCGATCACCTCAAGTGCTACATGGACATCGCCTCGCACGATCCGGCGGTCCACTACCGCGGCGAGGAGCTCGAGTCCTTCGACGCGGTGATTCCCCGGATCGGCGCCTCAGTGACGTTTTATGGCTCCGCCGTGGTGCGCCAGTTCGAGATGATGGGCACCTACTGCCTAAACGAGTCGGTCGCGATCACCCGGTCGCGCGACAAGCTGCGCTCCCTACAAATTCTCGCGCGTGCGGGGATCGGGCTGCCGGTGACCGCCTTCGCGCACTCCACCGACGCCACCTCCGAG
The DNA here is from genome assembly GCF_002101675.1 of Mycobacterium gordonae. GTDB lineage: Bacteria > Actinomycetota > Actinomycetes > Mycobacteriales > Mycobacteriaceae > Mycobacterium > Mycobacterium gordonae. The sequence continues at coordinate 38,305 of NZ_LQOY01000153.1, forward strand.
CTGATCGAAATCGTTGGCGGCGCACCGCTTGTCGTCAAACTGCTTGAGGGAACGCAGGGCAAGGGCACCGTGCTGTGCGAGACCCGCTCGGCGGCCGAGGCCATCATCGAGGCATTCCGCGGGCTGCGGGCCAACTTCCTGGTGCAGGAGTACATCAAGGAGGCGCGCGGCGCGGATCTCCGGTGCTTCGTGATCGGCAACAAGGTGGTCGCGGCGATGAAGCGCCAGGCCAAGCCCGGCGAGTTCCGCTCCAACCTGCATCGCGGCGGCGAGGCGTCGCTCATCCGGCTGACACCCGAGGAGCGCTCGACGGCGGTGCGTGCCGCCCAGCGCATGGGGCTCAACGTGTCCGGCGTGGACATCCTGCGCTCGAACCACGGTCCGGTGGTGCTCGAGGTCAATTCCTCGCCCGGCCTGGAGGGCATCGAAGAGGCGACCAAGCGCGACGTGGCCAAGCTGATCATCGAGTTCATCGAGAAGCACGCCCGGCATGGCAAGACCAACACCCGGGGCAAGGGTTGAGTGCCGAGCTGCGGATCGGCGGCGAGTCGATCGCGCCCGGTACCCGCGCCACGGTCGAGCTGCCGATCCCGCAGTTGTACACGCACACGCCGCTGACGATGCGGGTGCAGGTGGTGCGGGGCCGGCGCGACGGCCCGCGACTGTTCGTGTGCGCCGCGGTGCACGGCGACGAACTGAACGGCGTCGAGATCATCCGGCGCCTGCTGCGCCGGCCTGCGCTGGCAAAGCTGCGCGGGACCCTGATCGCGATCCCGATCGTGAATGTGTACGGGGTGCTGCACCACTCGCGGTACCTTCCCGATCGGCGTGACCTGAACCGCTCATTCCCGGGCTCGGGGCGCGGTTCGCTGACCGCCAAGCTCGCCGACCGGTTCATGACCGAGATTGTCGCCAATTGCACCCACGGCATCGACCTGCATACCGCGGCCATCCATCGCGACAACCTTCCGCAGATCCGCGGCAACCTCGACGATCCCGAGACCCTGGCGCTGGCGCGCAGCTTCGGAGTGCCGGTTCTGATCAACGCCGCGGTCCGCGACGGTTCGCTGCGCGAGGCGGCCGCGGCGTTGGGCATCCCGACGCTGCTCTACGAGGCGGGTGAGGCGCTGCGCTTCGCGGAGCTGGCGATACGCCCCGGGGTGCAGGGCATCGTCAACGTGATGCGCGGGCTCGGCATGCTGCCGTCATCACGCCGGCGCCGCGCCCGCAGCGAGCCGTTCGTGGCGCGCTCGAGCGCGTGGGTGCGCGCGCCCGAGAGCGGCATGTTCCGTGCCGCGAAGCCGCTCGGCGCCCGAGTGGACCGCGGAGAGCAGATCGGCACGATCGCCGATCCCTTTGGCGATGCCGAAATCGCGGTGACCGCCGACCATTCCGGGCTGGTGATCGGGCGCAGCCAGCTGCCGATCGTCCACCAGGGTGATGCGCTGTTCCACGTCGCGCGCTTCGAAGACGTCGTCGAGGTCGCCCAGCAGGTGGAGGACTTTCAGGCCGCCCACGACGACGGCTGACAGGGCCGCCTGCGGCCCGCGCGCGCAAGCGCGCGCCGGCCCCGCGAGCAGACGCCAAAACCCCTCATTTCGGCACGAAATGGGGGTTTTGGCGTCTGCTCGCCCCTAGAGGGTGACCTCTTCGAGCTTGCCGGTCGCGACGTCGAAGATGAACCCGCGCAGCGACTCGTGCTTCGTGACGAACGGGCTGTTCTCGATCCGGCGCAGCGACTGGCGGACGTCCTCGGCGATGTCCGGGAAGGCTTCGGCCGCCCACGGCGGCTTGACACCGGTCTCTTCCTGGATGCTGCGCTTGAAGTCGTCATCGGTGAAGGTGAGCATCCCGCAGTCGGTGTGGTGGATGAGAATGATCTCCTTGGTCCCCAGCAGCCGCTGGGAGATCGCCAGCGACCGGATGGCGTCGTCGGTGGCCACCCCGCCGGCGTTGCGGATGACGTGCGACTCGCCCTCGTTGATCCCGAGCACCCGGTAGACGTCGATGCGGGCATCCATGCACGCCAGCACCGCGATGTGTTTGCTCGGCGGCAGCGGCAACGGGCCTTTGAAGGCGCTCGCGTAGGTGGCGTTGTTGGCCAGGTAGTCGTCGGTAACCGTCACGCAAGTCTCCCTCGGGTATGCGGAATCATATTTGCTAGCGGATCGATGCCGCGGATCTTAACAACCGGCCAACCGGATTTCACCGGTGTAGATCAGCCGGATCTGAATATCGGGCGCCGGATCGCTACCCTGTCCCAATGCGGCAGGGTGATGAGGCGTGACGCGTTTTCTGCTGCGCCGGTTAACCAAATATGTGGTGCTGCTGGCGCTGGCGTCGTTTCTGACGTTCTGCCTCACCTCGGTGGCGTTCTCGCCGTTGGAGAGCCTCATGCAGCGCAGCCCCCGCCCGCCGAAGGCGGTGATCGACGCCAAGGCGCACGACCTCGGCTTGGATCGGCCCATTCCGATCCGCTACGTGAACTGGGTATCGCACGCCGCGCAGGGCGATTTCGGCAAGACGATCACCGGGCAGCCGGTGGGGACGGAACTGGGACGTCGCATCGGAGTCACCCTGCGGTTGCTGGTCATCGGATCGGTGCTGGGCACACTGCTCGGGGTGACGCTCGGGGCATGGGGCGCGATTCGCCAATACCGGTTCAGCGACCGTGTCGTCACCATCACCGCACTGCTGATCCTGAGCACGCCGACCTTCGTCATCGCCAACCTGCTGATCATGGGGGCGCTGCGGACCAACTGGGCGCTGGGCTTTCAATTGTTCGACTACACCGGTGAGACGTCACCGGGTGTCAGCGAAGGCAGTTTGGCGGCGGTCGTCGACCGGCTGAAGCATCTGGTCCTCCCGACGCTGACGCTGACGCTGACCGCCGCGGCCGGCTACAGCCGGTACCAGCGCAACGCCATGCTCGACGTGCTCGGCCAGGACTTCATTCGCACCGCCCGCGCCAAGGGCCTGACCCGCCGCCGCGCACTGGTCAAACACGGCCTGCGCACCGCCCTGATCCCGATGGCGACGCTGTTCGCCTACAGCGTGGCCGGGCTCGTCGGGGGCGCGGTGTTCGTCGAGAAGATCTTCGGCTGGCACGGCATGGGTGAATGGACCATCCGGGGCATCGCCACCCAGGACACCAACATCATCGCGGCGATCACGCTGTTCTCGGCCGCCGTCACCTTGCTGGCCGGACTGCTGTCCGACATTCTCTACGCGGCCCTGGATCCGCGGGTGCGGGTGTCATGACCGCTGTCGAGCCCGCCGAGGCAACGGAATTCACCTCACGCCGCACGCTGGTGTTGCGCCGGTTCCTGCGCAACCGCTCGGCGGTGGTGGCCCTGACTTTGCTGGTGCTGCTGTTCATCGGCTGCTACGCGCTGCCCCCGATGCTCCCCTACTCCTACCGCGACCTCGACTTCGGCGCGCTGCTGCAGCCGCCCAACTCCCGACACTGGCTGGGCACTAATGCAATAGGCCAGGACATGCTGGCCCAGACGCTGCGCGGCATGCAGAAATCGATGCTGATCGGCCTGTGTGTGGCGGTGCTGTCCACCGGGATCGCCGCGACCGTGGGGTCCGTGGCGGGATACTTCAAGGACTGGCGCGACGGGGTCCTGATGTTTGTGGTCGACCTGATGCTGGTGGTGCCGAGCTTCATTCTGATCGCCATCGTCTCGCCGCGGACCAGGAACTCGGCCAACATAATGTCGCTGGTGCTGCTGCTGGCCGCCTTCAGCTGGATGGTCAGCTCCCGCATGGTGCGCGGCCTGACGATGAGCCTGCGCGAGCACGACTTCATCCGCGCCGCAAGATATATGGGGGTATCCAGCCGGCGGATCATCGTCGGTCATGTGCTGCCCAACGTGGCGTCCATCCTGATCATCGACGCGACCCTGAACGTCGGGTTCGCGATCCTGGCCGAAACCGGTTTGAGCTTCCTCGGTTTCGGCGTCCAGCCCCCCGACGTGTCGCTGGGCACCCTGATCGCCGACGGCACCCAGGCCGCCACCACTTTCCCCTGGGTCTTCCTGGTGCCGGCTGGTGTCCTGGTACTGATCGTGTTGTGCGCCAACCTAACCGGTGACGGCCTGCGGGACGCGCTGGACCCGGGCGCGCGTACGTTGCGACGGGGTGCCGAATGAGTTCGCTGCTCGAGGTGACCGATCTGGCCGTCACCTTCCCCACCGACGGCTCCCCGGTGACTGCGGTGCGCGGCATCAGCTACCACGTCGACCCCGGCGAAGTGGTGGCGATGGTCGGCGAGTCAGGATCAGGCAAGTCCGCGGCAGCGATGGCGGTGATGGGGCTGCTGCCGGAGTATGCCGCGGTGAGCGGTTCGGTGCGGTTGCAGGGCACCGAGTTGCTGGGCCTCGGCGACGACGGCATGTCGCGGTTCCGCGGCAAGTCGATCGGCATGGTGTTCCAGGACCCCATGTCAGCACTGACCCCCGTCTATACCGTCGGCGATCAGATCGCCGAGGCGATCCGGGTGCATCAAGGGTCGATCGGGAAGAAGGCAGCCGTCGAGCGCGCGGTGGAACTGCTTGAGCTGGTTGGTATTACGCAGCCTGCGCAGCGGGCCCGCGCCTTTCCGCACGAGCTGTCCGGCGGAGAACGCCAGCGCGTGGTGATCGCGATGGCGATCGCCAACGACCCGGACCTGCTGATCTGTGACGAGCCCACTACCGCGCTCGACGTGACGGTTCAGGCCCAAATTCTTGAGGTGCTCAAGAAGGCGCGCGACGTGACCGGCGCAGGAGTCCTGATCATCACCCACGACCTGGGTGTGGTGGCGGAGTTCGCCGACCGGGCACTGGTGATGTATGCGGGCCGAGTGGTCGAGTCGGCCGGGGTCGGCGATCTCTACCGCGATCGCCAAATGCCCTACACCATTGGGCTATTGGGTTCGGTTCCGCGGCTGGACGCCCCGCAAGGCACCCGGCTGGTGCCCATACCCGGCGCTCCCCCGTCGCTAGCGGGGCTGGAGCCCGGCTGCCCGTTCGCCCCGCGCTGCCCGCTGGCCATCGACGAATGCCGAAGTGCTGAGCCGGAATTGATCGAAGTGGGCGGGGGCCATCGCGCCGCCTGCATCCGCACCGACCAGGCCGCCGGGCGCAGCGCCGCCGAAATCTACGACGTCAAGACCGAACAGGTCGCCGCCGCACCCGAAGACTCAACCGTCGTGGTACGGGTGCGAGACCTGGCCAAGACCTATCCGCTCACCAAGGGCGTGCTGCTGCGGCGCACCGTCGGTGAAGTGCGGGCCGTCGACGGCGTCAGCTTCGAACTGCAGCAGGGCCGCACGCTGGGCATCGTCGGCGAATCCGGCTCGGGCAAGTCGACCACGCTGAACCAGATCCTGGAACTGGCAGTGCCGCAGTCGGGTTCGATCGAGGTGCTCGGCACCGATGTCGGGACCCTGCGCACGGCCAGCCGTCGATCGCTGCGCCGCGACATTCAGGCGGTGTTCCAAGATCCGGTGGCGTCGCTGGATCCGCGACTGCCCGTCTCCGATCTGCTGGCGGAACCCTTGCGGGCCAACGGTTTCAGCAACACCGACACCAATGCCCGAGTGGCCGAGCTACTCGGCATCGTGGGCCTGCGCCGCGCCGACGCCAACCGCTACCCCGCCGAGTTCTCCGGCGGGCAGAAGCAGCGCATCGGTATCGCGCGGGCGCTGGCCCTGCAGCCCAAGATCCTCGCGCTCGACGAACCGGTCTCGGCCCTCGATGTTTCCATCCAGGCCGGGATCATCAACCTGCTGCTGGACCTGCAGGATCAATTCGGACTGTCATATCTGTTTGTTTCCCATGATCTTTCGGTCGTCAAGCATCTTGCTCATCAGGTGGTGGTGATGTTCCGCGGCGCCGTTGTGGAGCAGGGCGACAGCGAGCAGGTGTTCAACAACCCGCAGCACGAGTACACCCGCCGGCTGCTCGGCGCGGTGCCGCAACCGGAGCCGGGCCATGCTTAGGCTTCTGGGCCGCATTGCGCCTGTGTTGCTGTCCGCGGCGCTGGTGTTGTCGGGCTGCTCGACCGGCGGCCAACTGACGCCCGCCGGCCGCGGTGCCGTCGGCAACGCCAGCGACATCAACCCGCAGAACCCGCAGACCCTGCGCGAGGGCGGCGACCTGCGACTGGCTCTGATCGACTTCCCGCCCAACTTCAACATCCTGCACATCGACGGGAACTCCTCGGAGATCGCCGGCATGCTGAAAGCCACGTTGCCCAGCGCGTTCACCATCGGGGCAGACGGCTCGGCGACCGTCAACACCAACTACTTCACCAGCGTCGAGCTCACCGGGACCAACCCCCAGGTGATCACCTACACCATCAACCCGAAAGCGGTGTGGTCCGACGGCAGCCCCATCACCTGGCGGGACATCGCCAGTCAGATCCATGCCACCACGGGCACCGACACCGCATTCGAGATCGCTTCGACGAACGGCGCCGACCGCGTCGCCTCGGTGACCCGCGGTGTTGACGACCGCCAGGCGATCATGACCTTCGCCAAGCCCTACGCCGAGTGGCGGGGCATGTTCGCCGGCAATGGCATGTTGCTGCCCGAAAGTGTGACCGCCACAGCCGAAGCGTTCAACAAGGGCTGGCTCGATGCGCCGGGCCTGTCCGCGGGCCCGTTCATCATCAGCACGCTGGATCGGGCCAAACAGCGAATCGTGTTGACCCGCAACCCCCGCTGGTGGGGCACCCAGCCGCGCCTGGACTCCATCACCTACCTGGTGCTCGACGACCCGGCGCGGTTGCCGGCGCTACAGAACAACACCATCGATGCGACTGGTGTGGCCTCGCTCGACCAGCTCATCATCGCCGAACGCACCAAAAACATTTCGATCCGGCAGGCGCCGGCACCGGTGTGGACGCACTTCACCATGAACGGCGCCAACGGGTCGATCCTGTCCAACCCGTCGCTGCGGCTGGCCGTCAGCGAAGGCATCGACCGGCGCACCATCGCCAACGTTGCGCTGCACGGCCTCACGGGCGACCCGGTGCCGCTGAACAACCACATTTTCGTGGCCGGGCAAGAGGGCTACCAGGACAACAGCATCCCCTATGACCCCCAGCGCGCGAAACGCGACCTCGACGCGATGGGGTGGAAACTCAACACTGAGAGCGGTTTCCGGGAAAAGGACGGCCGGCAGTTGGTGGTGCGGATGCTGTTCTACGACGCCCAGAGCACCAAAGCGGTAACCCAGATCGCCCAGCACAGCCTCGCCGAGATCGGAGTAAAGCTCGATCTGCAATCGCGTTCGGGCAGCGGCTTTTTCCGGGACTACGTCAACGTCGGCGCGTTCGACATCGCGTTGTTCGGCTGGGTCGGTGACGCGTTTCCGCTCTCCGGGCTCACCCAGATCTACTCGTCCCAAGGCGACAGCAACTTCGGCAAGATCGGCAGCCCGGAGGTCGACGACGCGATCGAACGCACGCTGGGCGAGCTGGACCCGGTCAAGGCCAGGGCTTTGGCCAACGACGTCGACCGGCTCATCTGGGCCGAAGGGTTCAGCCTGCCGCTGATTCAGTCTCCGGGTCCGGTAGCGGTACGCAGCACGCTGGCGAATTTCGGCGCACGCGGCTTGGCCGACCTGGACTACACCGCGATCGGGTTCATGCGCTGACTGCGGTGCAGCAGGGGCGGGACGGCCGCCTCTACGGTGGCCGCCACGTCAATCGCCTTCCACAGCATGCGCATCGGCAGCCGCGCGGGCAGCCCGTCCAGCTCCTCGGCGCGCCCGGCCAGCCCGTCGAATTCGCCGCGACACACCGCGCCGGCGATCGCCAGCGCCGCGGGCTCTCGGAAGTCCAGGGCACTGTGTGCCATCGTCGGCAACCGCAACAGCACAGCATTGGGCAACAGCGAGACCGCCCGCTCGGCCACTGCCAGCGGCGTGACGAGGTCACGGCCACCGGCGATCACCACGGTCGGCCAGGTGAAGTGTGGCAGCTCGGCGATCAGGTCATAGGGTTCGGCTTCGAAATCGGCTGTCTTGACCAGGGTTTCGCGCACCGCCAGGGCCGGGTCGAGCGGCAGGCCGTCCGGCTCGGCGGCGTAGTCGAGTTCGCGGAACGCGATGCGACTCACCAGGTCTGACTCGTAGCGGTACGGCACTTTCTGGCTGACGCCCATCGTGGTGAAGCGGACCAGCGTCCGCCACAGCATTCTGCGGCCGGTCAGCAGCAGGTCGAGTTGGTGGTTGAGCATCGGGGCCCCGCCGTAGCCGTACACCGTTGCCGCGACCTGTCCCGCCGACGGGGTCATCACCCCGGCATCAACCAGGCGCCGGACCTTGGGGGCCAGCTCTCGGGTGTCGGGGCTCTCGCCGGTCAGCAGCACGCGGCGCAGCGCATCACGCACCGCGACGATGTCGTGAGCGGACAGCACCGGCGAATCCAGGATCATCGCGTGCACCCGGCCGGGGTGACGGACACCGACACCGGCGGCAATGTAGCTGCCGTAGGAGGAGCCGTAGATGACAGCCGACTGGACGTGCGCGTCGTCGAGGACGGCGGCCACGTCGTCGACCACCTGCTCGATGGTCAGCGCCTCGGGCGGCAGATCGGTGCCCGCGTCGTCGTGTCGTGACATTCCCAGCCCGCGGTGCTCGATCATGATCACGTCCAGACCCGCGGCGGCGGCGCGGCGGCGAAACCCCTGGTACAACCGCAGGGACGCCACACCCGGGCCGCCCGGGATGATCACCAGCGGGTGCGCCGACTTACGGCCAGTGCGCACGTAGAAAAGGTCGAATTCCTCGTCGCTGCCCGGGGACACCGGCCGGCGTACCGGCCGCACGCCCGGCAGCTTAGCCAGCTTGTCGTGCACCCGGCGCCGTCTGGCGTTCATGGTCATCGGAGGCTGCCCGTCATGGGAGCCATTCTGCCGAGATCGCCGGTCTGCGGCATTTCGGTCGCCTGTGGGTTAGCTGCGGATCAGATCCGCGGCCCGCTCCCCGATCAGCACGGACGGGGCGTGGGTGTGACCCCGGATCGTGCTGGGCATCACTGACGCATCGGCAACGCGCAAGCCGTCGACACCTCGCACCTTGAGTTGCGGGTCCACCACGCTGGCGTCGTCGCTGCCCATCCGGCAGGTGCCCATCGGGTGATACAGGGTGTGCGAACACATGGTGAGGGCAAGTTCGAGGGTGGCGTCGTCGAGTCCCCTGCAGTTGCGCGGGCGCACCACCGTTCCCAGCACATCGCGCAGCGACGGGGTCTGGGCGAGTTCCGCGCAGATCCGCAGGCCGACCATCATGGCCTCGCGATCCCGGGGGTCGGACAGGTAGCGCGGGTCGATCACGGGTTTGTCGTGGGGGTCGGCGGAACGCAGCGCGATGTGTCCGCGGCTCTCGGGGGCGACCAGGATCGGGCCGAAGACGACGCCGTGCCCTGCCGCGGGCTGCAGTGCCTCGTCGTAGAACGGCGCCGGGGCGAAGATCAGCTCCAGGTCGGGCAATTCGAGGTCGGGGTGGCTGCGGACGAAGCCGTACGCCTCGCCCACGTTGGAGGTGAGCATGCCACGCCGCCGCAACAGGTAGTCGATCAGCTGCTTCGGTTTTTCAGCCGAGAACAAGCTGCCGTCGTCGACGTCGAACCCGACGGGTGTGACCAGATGGTCGATCAGGTTCTGCCCGACTTCGGGCGAGTGATGCACGGTTTCGATGCCGTGCCCGGCGAGGTGGTCGCGGTCGCCGATGCCCGAAAGCATCAGCAGCTGAGGGCTGTTGACGGCGCCGCCGCAGAGCACCACTTCGCGGCGGGCGTGCACGACGGAGGTGTGGCCGGCGCGCTGGTATTCCACGCCGACCGCCCGGGTGCCGTCGAAGATGATGCGCGTGGCTGTGGCGTCGGTGAGCAGGGTGAGATTGTTGCGACTCATCGCCGGCTTGAGATACGCGTCGGCGGTGCTGTACCTGGCGCCACGGCGCTGCGTGACCACGGTTTCGCAGAAGCCTTCGGGGGCAGCGGAATTGGGCCGCGCGGCGGGAAATCCATATTCCCGGGTGGCGGCCAGCCAGGCCGCGGTCAACGGCCGCGGGCTGCGCTGGCGGGAGATGTGCAGCGGGCCGGTGACCCCGCTGTCGTCGCCGCTGACGAAGTGCCATGCGGCGGTGACGTCCTCGATGCGGCGGTAGTACTCGAGCGCCGCTGAGCCCGACCAGTGCTCGTCGGCCCGCTTGGCCCACTCGTCGTAGTCCGCGACGAAACCCCGTACCCACATCATCGCGTTCATCGACGAGCAGCCACCGAGGACTTTGCCTCGCGGCCAATAGATTTGGCGATTATCGAGTTCGGGTTGGGGTTCGGTGAGGTAGTCCCAGTCAACCTCGCTGCGGAAGAGCTTGGAGAACGCGGCGGGGATGCCGATGAACCTGTTGGTGTCGCCAGGTCCGGCCTCGAGCGCCACCACCTCGGTGCCCGGATCCGCGGTGAGCCGATTGATCACCACAGCACCGGCAGAGCCGGTGCCGATTACTACATAGTCACGCTGAATGTCCATTGCGCATCCCTGTTTTGGTGCCTGCTGGTTGGGGCGCGGGTCGGGCGCTGCGGATCAGCAACATTTGCCGAGTGTATTCCCGCCTGGTCGTCAGCACTATGCGTTCAGATCGATGCGATGCGCACCCGTGACACCGCCGTATCTGGTGGGACTGCAGGTCAGCACGATCACCTGTCCGTGCGCGCCAACGCTGTCGAACACCTCGCTCATCCTCGTCAGCCGGTCCGGGTCGGTAAATCCCAGAGCATCGTCGACGACGACGGGGACAGCGTCCTCTTTGGCGACCAACGCTGCCCCGGCCAACCTCGCCAGAATCCCGAGTTGTTCTTTAGCCCCGCCCGACAGGGACTCATAGGGCACGGTAACCCCACCCAGAGTGCGGTTGAGGATCCGTAGATCGCTGTCCACGTCGACCTCGAACGTCGGCCCGAACACCGGGCGACCGAGGCGTTGCAGCTCGGCACGGTAGGGCTCCACGTACCGCTTGCGGGTGTCGTCGCGGTGCCGGCACATCACCTCCCGCAGCAGCTGTGCGGCCCTGGCGCGATCGCCCACCCGGGTGTGCTGGCTGGTGGCGTGCTCCAGTTCGATCTCGGCGGCGTCGAGCCTTCCTTTTCGGCCCTCGGTGCGCAGCACCGCAAGCTCGATGCTGATCTCCTGCAACGCGGCGTTCGCGGCGTCGCGCCGCTCGCGCACCGACTCGGCCAGCTGCCGAGCTTCGGCGAGTTCGGCGGCGACCGTGTCCGGCTTCGCCGTGGCCAGGGCCCGGTCCAGTTCGGCCGCACGAAGCTCGGCGGCGTGCGCCGCCTGACGCTCGGCTTCAGCGTTGGCCGCGAGGGCCTCGTCGCTCACAGCGGCCCGCTCCCGGGCCAGCCGGGTCACCGCCGCGTCGAGCTCGGCACGCTGGGTGGCCGCGTCGTTTGCCAATACCGCTGCGCGCGTGGCGGCCTCGGCGAGGTGACGGGCAGCGGCTGTGGCGAGTTGGCGCCGGTTCTCACATTCGGCCTGTGCCGCGGCGCGGGCCGTCTCGGCCTCGTCGCGTTCGGCGCGGGCACTGGCCGTATCGCTGGAGAACAGATCGGGTTCGGCGGGTTGATCGGCCTGAAGCTGTGCCAACCTGGATCGCAGTTTCTCGGCGTCTTCCCCACCGCACAGACCGACCAGCGTTGCGCTGAGTCGATCGCGGTTGCTCTGCAGTTCACGTCGGCGTTGGTGAGCAGACCGTGCCGTAGCGACGTCGGCTACCCCTGCCGCCTCCAAGGCGGCACTGAGTTCGTGTTGTGCTGCAACATACTTGGCCCGAACATCCAGTGCGGTAGCCCCCGGGGTGATCCGGGCGGTCAGCACGCCGGCGACGTCCACGTCGGTGGGCCCGGTAGCGGTGATCGACCAACTGTGTCCAGCCGGCAGCGCGACCCGCTCACCGCGCACCGCCAACTCGAGGTCGGCGCCAGCAGTGACTTCCAGCACGGCGGAGACCATCTCGAGCTGGTCGCCGGCCCGATCGACGGATGCGCCAGCCTGCTCGATGCGGTGCAGCATCTCATCGGTGAGGACCATCCCGGACAGTTCCTGATCGATGGGATCGAATTCGCGTTGAATCTCGTCGATTTTGGACAGCCGGGCACTCACCCGGTCGGTTTCCTCGCGCTCGGCGATTTTGTCCAGGGCGCGGCGCGCGGCTTCGGTGCGATCTTGCGCGGCCGCCAGGACCGCAACCGCCTCTTGGGCCGCGGCCTCGCAGGCGGCGGCTGCCCGGGCGGCCGCCGCCTGCTGCCCGGCCGCGTCTTCGGCTTGGGCGACCAATGCGGAGATTGCCGCTGCGCGCGAATCGATTTCGTCGATCAACGCCAGGCGCCCAGCGTGCGCAGCGGCCGACGCGGCGCATGTTGCCGAAGCAGCGGCGGCGATCAATTTTGCTTCGCGCACCTGATCGGTAAGCGCCTTGACTTGGTCGGCAGCGGCCAGTGCTGCGGCCAGTCGCGGCCCGATGCCGGCACAATCCAGCGCGAGCTCCGCTGATTGGCGAGTGAGCTCGGCGTGGCGATGCACGCGATCGTCGACCTCGGCCATCGCCTTTGCGCATTCCGCGACCGCAGCCTTGGCGGCGTCCAGTCGGGCCCGCGCGGCTGACCACTCCCCGGTCGGACGGCCAGTTCCGGTGAAGTAACGCGCGTATTCCGCGTCGATCCGCTCGATGAGCAGCGGCTCAGTACCCGACAGCGCGGCGTCACCAACGGATTGCGAGGCGGCGATGTCGAGCGCACGCGACAACGCATCGCAGCCCGACAGATCCACCGCCGCGGTCGACGCGGCCTGCAAGACGCGCTGGGCGCGCCACAGCTCGGTGTCGACCGTCTCGGCCAGCATCGCGCGAACTCGCTCGTGGGCCTCGTCGCCGGTGAGTTGTTCACGGCGCGGCGCCAGCACCGTCAACTCGGTCTCACACTTCTTGTGAAACCGCTTGCGATACACGAAACGATAAGAGCCACTGCTGATTTCCGCGGTGACTTCGGAGCCGACATCAGCGTTGGCCGGTTTGACCTGCTTGACATCCTTCTTTGTCGAGCGGTCCTTGGATTCCAGGAGCAGATCCAGCGCCTCGATCATCGACGACTTGCCGATTTCGTTGGGTCCGCAGACCACCACGACACCGTGGTCGGGGAACTCGATCTCCCGGTGGGCGATGCCGCGGTAGTTAGTCAGGACCAGCCGGTGCAGCTTCATGCCGCACCCCGGTCGGCCAGCCGCAGCAGCAGGGCTAATGCCGCCTGCGCATCGGCAGAGTCGTCGACCCCTGCGCGGGCCGTCGCGACCAGTTCCTTGACCGCCGAGGCGGCGAAACCGCCGATGCCAAGGTCGTCGAACTCTCCGTCGGCGGGTACGACGGCCAGATCGGTATGCCGTTCCCACCGGCCCAGCCAGGCGAACAACCGGGAATACCTGTCCAGACAGGCGTCGAGCGCCGCACGGTCGGTGACCGTCAACGAACCCGTCAGCGCCAGGCGCACCACCGTGCGGTCTTTATCGGGCATGAGGTCCAGGTTCAAATCCAGATCGGCGATACACCGGCTGGTGTCGACTTGGTTGTGCAACGTGACGAAGCGCCAGCGGCCGATGCGGCGGGGCTCCACGGTGACCGGGCGTTGCGGATCGCTCTCGTCGACATCGACGATCAGCACATGGCCGGGCCGGGCCTCGACATCGTCATAGTTGGTGACCTCCGGCGAACCCGGGTACCAGACCCGGCCAGTGTCCCCGACCTGGGTGAGCGAATGCTTGTCACCGAGAGCCACATAGTGGATCACGTTGTCCAATAACGCCTTCTCGACGTTGCCGAGCCTGATCAACGATGGCTTGTCACGGTCGGGATCGAGCACGTCCACGCCGCCGTGGGCGACCAGTACGCGGGTGCTGCCGTCGGCCGGCAGGCCGTCGAGGACGTCGGCCACCAGATCCGTGGTGGGGGCCTTGGACCGCCATGGGGCCGCCACGATCTGGACGCCGGGGCGTATCTCGTGCGCGCCGGCGCGGTCGAGCACGACTACGTTGTCCGGGCATTCGGAGGTGAACAGCGCCCCGGTGTAGACCGACGACGCATCCAGCGGGTCATGATTTCCGGGCAGAAGGTAGACCGGAATACCGATGGCGCGCATAGCTTCCAGCGACTGGCCGACGACCTGCGGGGCCAGCTGGTTGTGCTCGAAGACATCGCCGGACACCACGACGAACTCCGCACCGACGTCAGTCGCCAGCTCGCCGAGGGCGGCCACCGCGTCACGGCGGGCTGCCGAATAACGGGGCTGGGCATCACCGGCAAGGAAGTGCCGAGTCATGCCCAGTTGCCAGTCAGCGGTGTGCAGGAACCGCATGGCGTCGACCCCCTTCTTCAGGCGTTATCGGTGTTGCATCGGGAGTGTAGGGCTGGGTCCCGACAAGTCCGGGGACGTCGGTCGGAGGGTCTGGTCTTGGGTGGCCAAGCTCCTGGCCCAGCGGTCACCCAGGGCGGTCCGCCACGAGCGTGCGCCCAAGTACGCAGACACGCCGCTGAAGGCGTCATTTTGCGCACGTTGGCCGCAAACCGGCCGCCGGACTGGTTACCGTGGGCCGGTGGACGAACGGCGCACCTTAATTCTGATGCGACATGGGAAGTCGGCATATCCCGACGGCGTGCCGGATCATGAGCGACCGTTGGCCCCGCGCGGTGAGCGCGAGGCCCGATTGGCAGGCGACTGGCTGCGCGCCAGCACGCCCGCCATCGATGCCGTGCTGTGCTCGACAGCCACTCGCACCCGGGAAACCCTGTTGTGCACCGGCATCGACGCGCCCGCGCAGTTTCTCGGGAGGTTGTACGGCGCGACCCCGGGCACGGTGATCGACGAGATCAACCGAGTCGGCGACGATGTCGCCACCCTGCTGATTGTCGGACATGAACCGACGACATCGTCGGTGGCGCTGATCCTCGCGGACCCAGCCGGCAGCAATATGGCCGCGGCCGAGAGCATCTCGGAAAAGTACCCCACCTCAGCGATCGCCGTACTCGACGTCCCTGGCCGATGGACGGACGTGGAGCCGGGCAGCGCCGCACTGGTCGAATTCCACGTGCCGCGCTAGACCAGACGCTAGGCGTTGGTGGCGAGCGTCAATTCCATCAGCTTGAGGGCCTGCCCGCACGCGTCGATTCCCGGCGCCTGCGGATTGATCCACCAGCCGACCACACCCGCAGCGTCGCTGGCCACACCGCAGGCCCCATTGGGATCATTGGGCCGCATCACAATCGAGTCGATGCCCTGGATCGAGCGAGTCTCGACCTGGTACTTCAGTCCCTCGGCGACCTTGCGCTCGTTGCTCAGGCTGCCCTGCTCGAACCAGAAGCGGGTGATGTCGATCAGCCCGGCCGGATTGGCCGCCTGCCAGCGGCAGATGGCCCCGACGAACGTGCTCTGGATGTCGAGCGGGTCGGCCCCCACGGTTTTGGCCAGAATGTCGGTGGTGAGGACCTCGCACTCCTTGAGCAGGTTCGGATATTGCCGCTCGGAGTTGTCATTGCGCGGCACCCCGGCGCCACCCGCCTTCATCGCCTTGCCGTCGACTGACCGGGAGCAACCGGTCAGCACCACCAAGACGGCGATCAGCACCGCTGTCACTGTCTGGAAAGCACGCATCGGCCGCCTCATTTGGAATTCGCAATCGACTGGCGGGCCAATTCCTTGGCGATGTCGCAGGCCGGTGGGAAGGGCTTCTGGCTGAAGCTCACCGACCATTCGATGAAGTCGTCGGAGAACTGGATCCCGACCTCACACAGCGAGTCGCCCAGGGCGGGCTCATTGCCGACGGCGATGAAGCCACTATGACCGTTGATGTTGATGTCCTCGACGCTGGCCCGGGAAAGCTCTTCGGTCTTGCGTTCACGCCCGATCGGGCTGCCGCGGTACCAGGAGAAGGAGAAGTGCGGTCCCGAGATCCCGCCGCCGGCCAGCCACTGGCAGCCCACGGAATTCTTGGCGGTGTTGACCAGCCCTGAGATCTTGGTCAGCTGCGTCACCGTTTCGTCGGTGACCCCCCCGCACTGCGGGAAGAACGGTCCATGCTTGCCTTCGGCGCCCCCCGAACTCGACGGGACCGGCCCACCCGGCTTGTTGTCACCGGAACCGGAGCATCCCGCGACTCCTGAGACCAGAGCCGCGACGGCACTGAAAGCCGCGACCTGCGTCAACCAATTACGCCGCACGAGTACCTACCATTACCTACCACTTCTCAAGGTTCTCAAGGCTGCTGCCGCTCCACACGATGCACTGTAGCCGCAGCCCCGTGGGTCAACCACCGACACGCCACCTGATCAGGCGTTTCGGCAGTACACGCGGGCCCGGGCCGGGTCTGCTGGCGCGCAGCACCGGCGGCTACCGGGTGTGACACAGTTACCCCATGCTCCTGGCACTGCTGCGCCAGTACATCCTGCCGTATCGCGCGCTGGTGGCGGCATTGATGGTCCTGCAGTCCGTCAGCACCCTCGCGTCGCTGTACCTTCCCACGGTCAACGCAGCCATCATCGACGACGGGGTTTCCAAAGGCGACGCTGCCACCATCATGCGGCTGGGGGCGGTGATGCTGGTCGTCACCGGGGTGCAGGCGTTGTGCGCGGTGGGAGCCACCTACTTCGGCTCCCGCACCGGAACAGGCTTCGGCCGGGACCTGCGCGCCGCGATGTTCGACCACGTCCTGCGCTTCTCCGAACACGAGACCGCGCGCTTCGGGGCGCCAACGTTGTTGACCCGCAGCACCAACGATGTGCGGCAGATCGTGTTCCTGGTTCAGACGAGCGCCACAGTGCTGGTCACGGCCCCGATCATGTGCATCGGCGGCGTCGTCATGGCCGTCCACCAGGAGGCGGCGCTGACCTGGCTACTACTGGTCAGCGTTCCGGTGATGGCGGTGGCCAACTACTGGATCATCTCCCACATGCTGCCGCTGTTTCGCAGCATGCAACGACTGATCGACGGCATCAACCGGGTGCTGCGCGACCAGCTCTCCGGCGTGCGGGTGGTCCGTGCCTTCACCCGGGAAGGTTTCGAGCGCGACAGGTTCGCCGGTGCCAACATGGCGCTGTCGAATGCCGCACTGGGCGCGGGCAACTGGCAGGCGCTGATGCTGCCGGTGACCACCCTGACCATCAACCTGTCCAGTGTCGCGCTGATCTGGTTCGGCGGGCTGCGCATCGACGCGGGCCAGATGCAGGTGGGCTCGTTGATCGCGTTCCTGGCCTACTTCGCCCAGATTCTGATGGCCGTGCTGATGGCGACGATGACGCTGGTCGTGCTGCCACGGGCGTCCGTGTGCGCCGAACGCATCACCGAAGTACTGTCCACCACGCCGGCCATCCAGAACCCGCCGCAGCCCCGGTATCCGCCCCATCCGATCAGCGGCCTGGTGCGCCTGGACGGCGTCACGTTCACCTATCCAGGCGCGGACGACCCGGTGTTGCAGGACATTTCGCTGACCGCCCGGCCCGGCACCACCACCGCGATCGTCGGCAGCACCGGGTCGGGCAAGTCCACCCTGGTGTCGTTGATCTGCCGCCTGTACGACGCCACCGCCGGCAGCATCACGATCGACGGCATCGACGTCCGTGACTACGACACTGAGCGGCTGTGGTCGGCGATCGGATTGGTACCCCAGCGCGGCTACCTGTTCACCGGCACCGTCGCCGACAACCTGCGGTACGGCGCGGCGCCCGGCCAGTCGGTCACCGACGAGCAGATGTGGGAGGCGCTGCGCATCGCTGCTGCAGCCGAATTCGTACGTCCGCACGGTTTGCAGATGCGCGTCGCGCAGGGGGGTGTCAACTTCTCCGGTGGCCAGCGCCAGCGATTGGCGATCGCACGCGCCGTCATCCGCCGCCCGGCGATCTATCTGTTCGACGACGCGTTCTCCGCTCTCGACGTCCACACCGACGCCCAGGTTCGAAAGGCGCTGCGCGAGGAGGCCGGTGGTGCGACCATAATCGTTGTCACACAGCGCATTTCCACCGCTGCACAGGCTGACAAGGTGATCGTGGTCGACAAGGGCAGGGTCGTCGGCGCGGGCGGCCACGACGCGTTGCTCACCGAGTGCCCCACCTACGCCGAGTTCGCCACCTCGCAAGCGGTGAGCGCCGCGGCGGGGGGCAGCCAGTGAACGCGCCGATGAGCGCCCGCCCCCGCGGCGCGGCGCCGGCGCCGCCCAACTTGCGCTCGCGCGACTTCTGGGGGTCGGCGCGCCGTCTGCTCGGACGGCTGACGCCACATCGACGGTTGAGCCTCGGCGTCATCTCGCTGGGGATTGTCGGCACCGCTATCGCGGTGGTCGTGCCGAGAATCCTCGGCCACGCAACCGATCTGCTGTTCAACGGCGTGATCGGCCGCGGACTGCCGTCGGGCACCACCAAGGCCCAGGCCGTAGCGGCGGCCCGGGCGCGCGGTGACAACGCCTTCGCGGACCTGTTGTCCGGAATGAACGTCATACCTGGCCAGGGTGTCGACTTCAGCGCCGTAGCACGCACCCTGACACTGGCGCTGGTGCTGTATGTCGTTGCGGCGGGCATGCTTTGGGGTCAGGCCCGACTGCTCAACATCACCGTGCAGCGGACCATCACACGGTTGCGCGCTGACGTGGAGGACAAACTGCACCGCCTGCCGTTGTCCTATTTCGATCGGCAACAGCGCGGCGAACTTCTCAGCCGGGTGACCAACGACATCGACAACATGCAGACCTCCTTGTCGATGACGATCAGCCAACTGGTGACGTCGATCCTCACCGTGTTCGGCGTGCTGGTCATGATGGCGTGGATCTCGCCGCTGCTGGCCGTGATCACCGTGGCCACAGTGCCGCTTTCGCTGTGGGTGACCCGCGCGATCACCCGCCGTTCCAAGCAGTTGTTCATGGCTCACTGGACCAGTACCGGGCGCCTCAACGCCCACATCGAGGAGACCTACAGCGGCTTCACGGTGGTCAAGACATTCGGCCACCAGGCCGCCGCGCGCGCCCAGTTCCACCAGCTCAACGACGACGTCTACCAGGCCAGCTTCGGCGCCCAGTTCTTCTCTGGATTGGTCTCCCCGGCAACGGGATTCATCGGCAACCTGGGCTACGTCGCGGTCGCCGTGGTCGGTGGCCTGCAGATCGCCGCGGGGCAGATCACCCTGGGCAGCATCCAGGCGTTCATTCAGTACGTGCGGCAGTTCAACACACCGGTGGGGCAGGTGGCCGGAATGTACAACACCCTGCAGTCCGGGGTGGCCAGCGCCGAGCGGGTATTCGATCTGCTCGACGAGCCGGAGGAACCGCCAGACGCCGAGGTCGTGGCACTTTCACCGGGACCCGGACGGGTCGAGTTCGAACACGTGAGCTTCGCCTACCGCCCCGGCCATCCGGTGATTCACGACCTGTCGCTGGTGGCCGAACCGGGCAGCACGGTGGCGATCGTCGGACCGACCGGAGCCGGCAAGACGACGTTGGTGAACCTGCTGATGCGGTTCTACGACGTCGATTCGGGCCGGATTCTGATCGACGACACCGATATCGCCAGCCTGAACCGCCAGGCGCTGCGTTCGCGCATCGGGATGGTGTTGCAGGACACCTGGCTCTTCGACGGGACTATCGAGGAGAACATCGCCTACGGCCGTCCCGACGCCAGCCCCGCCGAAATCGTGGCGGCGGCACAGGCGGCCTACGTCGACCGTTTCGTCCACACCCTGCCGGCCGGCTATCAGACCCCGATCAGCGGGGGCGGTGGCAACATCAGCGTCGGCGAGAAACAACTCATCACCATCGCCCGGGCTTTCCTGGCCCGTCCGCAGCTGCTGATCCTGGACGAAGCCACCAGCTCCGTAGACACTCGCACCGAACTCCTGATCGCGCGGGCCACCCGCGAACTGCGTCGCGATCGAACGAGTTTCATTATCGCCCATCGCCTTTCGACTATTCGCGAGGCCGATCTGATCGTGGTCGTGCAGGCCGGCCGGATCGTCGAACGGGGCAGTCACGCCGAACTGCTGGCCCACCGCGGCGCCTATTACGAGATGACGCGGGCCTGAGCGGGCCGCTCACAGCGTCCTCAAATGATCAGCGGGTTCGGCGCGGTAGCGCCTGGGCGTCACTAAGCTCGGTAACCGGCTGTCGGGCCAAACATTAGGAGATGTCGATGAAGCTTCCGCCTCGTGTCCACCGGCAACTGATCGGCGCGGTCGCTGTCGCGTTGGCCGTCGTCCTCAGCATCGGCGCATGCGGAAGCAAAGCCTCCAACGGCGCGAAAAGCCCCGGGAGCACGGCCAATGCCACCAGCGGTGAGGCGGCGACCCTGCTCAAGCAGGCCGCTGAGGTGATGCGCAAGACCACCAGCATGCACGTGAGCGTCACGGTCGACGGTGAGGTGCCCAACATCCGCGTCACCAAGCTCGAGGGCGACGTTTCCAACACGCCCCAGACGGTCGCCACCGGCGTCGCCACGGTGCTCGTGGGCAGCAAGAGCGAACAAGCCCAGTTCGTCTTCGTCGACGGGCACCTCTACTCGGATCTGGGACAGCCCGGCACCTACACCGACTTCGGCAGCGGCGCCTCGATCTACAACGTGTCGGTGTTATTGGAGCCCGACAAGGGCCTGGCGAACCTGGTGGCCAATCTCAAGAACGCGGCGGTGGCCGGTAGCCAGCAGGTCAACGGCGTCGCCACCACTAAGATCACCGGCAATTCCGCTGCCTCCGATATCGCGACGCTGGCCGGCACCCGGGTGACCGACGAGAGCGTCTCGACGGTGCCCACCACCGTCTGGACCGCGTCGGACGGCTCCTCTCATCTGGTCCAGCTCCAGGTCTCCCCCAGTCCCAATACCTCGGTGACGTTGACCATGTCCGACTGGGGCAAACAGGTCACCGCCACCAAACCCGTCTAGCGCCGGCCCTGCGAAAGGATTCACCATGACGACGACCACCCGTCGACGGCGGCTAGCGGTCGCCGCCGCCCGCGTGGCTACCGCCGCCGCCCTGGCAGTCGCCCTGTCCCCGACCGCCTCGGCGAGTGACTCCTACGGCGCGATCGCGTACTCCGCCAACGGCTCGTGGGGGCGATCGCACGCTTATCCCACCAAGGCGGCAGCCGAGGCGACGGCGGTGAAGTCCTGCGCCTACCCCGACTGCAAAGTGCTGACCACCTTTACCGCGTGCGGGGCCGTCGCGGCCAAAGACCACGAATACAAGGGCGGGGTGGGCCCCGATCTGAGTGCTGCGATGAAAGACGCCCTGAGCAAGCTGCCCGGCGGATACATCGACACCTGGGCCTGCAACTGACCGGCGCCTGCCTCAGATCACTCCAAGAATTCGTAGAGATAACAAAAAGGCCACCGTCCGAATCTTTGCTCATCACGGCATCCGCGCCGAGCGGAGCCAGAAATCTATGAGTAAAGGACACGACCATGAAGAGCCTGAAGGTCTCCTCGATCGCAAAGACCGCCCTGTTCGCCCTGGCAGCCAGTGTCGTCGCGGTGGGACTTTCGAGCCCCGCCGAGGCCGGGACCGGCACCATGTACGGCGACCCGACCTCCGTCGCCCAGTACTGGCGTCACCAGAACTATGACGACTGCGCCATCATGTCCAGCGCCGACGTGGTCGGACAGATCACCGGCAAGCTGCCTTCGGAGCGGTCCATCATCAAGGTCGCCCAGTCCACTCCCAGCACCTCGCACCCGGGTTCGATCTACGTCAAGCCCGCCGACAAGAACGACCCCAACTCCGGCATGGGAACCGACCCGGACGACTTGCCGACGTTGTTGGCGCACTACGGGATTCACGCCACCAATACCGATGAGGACACGGCCGGCAAGACCGGCGTCGCCACCGGCATGGAGGCCCTCGAGCAGTACCTCGGCAGCGGTCATGCCGTCATCGTCGGACTCAACGCCGAGATGATCTGGAACCAGCCCATCGAGAACAAGGGCAAGGACGGTCAGCCGCGCGCCGACCACGCCGTGGTGGTGATCGGAGTCGACACCGCCAAAGGCATCGTGCACCTCAACGACAGCGGCAGCAAGGACGGCAAGGACGAGCAGATCCCGATGGCCGTCTTCACCAAGGCCTGGGCCACCAGCCACAACTTCATGAGCGTCACCCAGGAGACGCGTAAGTGATCACGCTGAGTTGATCAAGGCGGGCAGCCACCCACTCGGGCGGCTGCCCGCCTCTGGTCTGTCGCACTGCGCATCAAGACATTTCAGCACGGCCCGGCACTCCAAGAATTCGTAGAGATAACAGCTAGGTCTCCCACGGAACCTTTACTCAACACCCGCCGCCGCGGGACGAGAAAAGGACAACCATGACCAACAAGATCGCCGCCGTCGCCAGGACGGCCCTGCTGGCCCTGTTGACCATCGCAGCCGCGGGATCATTGGCGCTGGGGCTGGCCGGCCCCGCTGAAGCGTCCGCGGGCGGCATCGTCTACGGCGACCCCACGGCGGCCGCCAAGTGGTGGCGCCTGCAGAAGTATGACGACTGCGCCATCATGGCCACCGCCGACGTCGTCGGCCAGATGACCGGCAGCGAACCGTCGGAGCACGCCATCATCGAGGTGGCCCAGTCGACGCCCAGCACCAGGCACCCCGGCTCGATTTACATCCAGCCCGCCAACCCGCAAGACCCGAATTCCGGCAACGGCACGAACCGACTGGACCTCCCGACGCTGCTCGCGCACTACGGCGTCGGCTCGAAGACGACCGACGACGACGAAGCTGCCAGGAGCGGCATCGCCACGGGCATGGACGCGCTCAAGCACTACCTGGGCAGCGGCCACGCCGTCATCGTGAGCCTCAACGCCGAAATGATCTGGGGTGAACCAATTGAGAGCAAGGACGACGCAGGCAACCCGGTGTCCGACCATGCGGTGGTGGTGACCGGCGTGGATACCCGCAAGGGCGTCGTGCACCTCAATGACAGTGGCAACGAAAAGGGCCGCGACGAGCAGATCCCACTGGACCTGTTCGCCAGAGCATGGGCCACCAGCCACCATTTCCTGCTGTACACCGTGGCCACTGTCAAATGACGGCCCGCCCCGAGCGCGTGTTGCGCTGTACCACAGCACAATTCGGACAAACACCGAGGATCACGGTGACCGCACCGGCATCTCGCGGGACCGGCCGACGACCCCGAATCGAAGACGTGCCGGCGCAGGGTTGGTGCGAATTCACAGCCGTGGCAGCAGAATGACACGCTGTATGGAACCCGCAGTAACACGACTGACAGCGATCAGGACACAATAATGAGGAAGGTCGCCGTACTGGCACCTCGGTATTCGACAGGCGTCGGAGCCGCGGCAGACCTGGAATGGCTGGGAGCGCGATGATGGACGCACATCTCGAGTTCGGTGTGCTCGGCCCGCTGGAGATGAAAATCGACCGGGCCCTGGTGCCCCTGGGCACCCCCAAGCAGCGGGCCGTGCTGGCGATGCTGGTGATCAACCGGAACCGGCCCGTCGGGGTCGACACGCTGATCACCGCGCTGTGGGATGAATGGCCGCCGTCGGGGGCGCGTGCCAGCATCCACTCCTACGTGTCCAACCTGCGCAAGCTGGTCGGCGCCTCCGGGGTCGACCCCCGCCTGGTGCTCGCTGCGGCACCACCGGGCTACCGGCTCACCATCCCCGAAAACACCTGCGATCTGGGCCGGTTCATCGCCGAGAAGACCGCGGGTGTGCATGCCGCCGCGTCGGGCAGCTTCGAAGAGGCCAGTCGGCATCTGTCGGCGGCGCTCAAGGAGTGGCGCGGACCGGTGCTCGATGACCTGCGGGACTTCCCGTTCGTCGACTCATTCGCCACCGCGCTGGTGGAGGACAAGATCATCGCGCACACCGCGAAAGCGGAGGCCGAGATCGCGTGCGGCCGGGCATCCGCGGTGATCACCGAACTCGAGGCACTGACCGTGGAGCATCCCTACCGGGAGCCGCTGTGGGCGCAGCTGATCACGGCCTACTACCTCACCGACCGCCAGTCCGATGCCCTGAACGCCTACCGCCGGGTGAAAACGACCCTCGCCGACGACCTTGGGATCGACCCCGGCCCGACGCTGCGGGCGCTCAACGAGAAGATCCTGCGCCAGGAGACCCTGGACGTGAAGCAGAACGCCAAAGTGACCGCTGTGGGAACCGTCACCGTCCTGGACAAGCGCACCATGGCCGCGACCCAGAAGGTCGCCGCATATCTGCGCGACGTTGCCACCGGCCGCGACTATCCGCTGCGTTCGGCGGCGACCCGGATCGGCCGCCTCAGCGACAACGACATCGTCCTGGACAGCGCGAACGTCAGCCGCCACCATGCCGTCATCGTCGACACCGGAACCAACTACATCATCAACGACCTGCGGTCCTCCAACGGTGTGCACGTGCGGCACCAGCGGATTCGCACCGCGGCCACCATCCACGACGGCGACCACATCCGGATCTGCGACCACGAGTTCACCTTCCAGATCGCCGCGCATACCCAGGCCTGACGGGCCATGCCGCCGCCAGGTGAATGTGCCAGGGCGGCTTTGACTTCCGTGCTGTGGTGACCCGAGCTTCGCGGTAGCGCTGACATGGGCCGGCCCGGATCCGATCGGCTGCCCCGACTGCGACGGCGTAGCCTTTGGCACAAGACTTTTCGCGATCACCGGCACCGCACCGCGTGTCGGACCCGACCGGTACCGTCACCGTCACGACAACATGTGCGGTTTTTCGGGTCAGGGTGTTGGCAGTCTTATTGGCAAGCGCCCACCGTCCCGATTACCGTCATGGTTGCTGAGGCCGGTGGTTGCGCTCCATGCAATACCTGAAGGCTGTTGATAGTGTCGGCGGGATTCGGGGTTGTCGAGGAGGGATCAGCAATGAGCGAGGCACCAGACTCGCGGGTGGGCTCGATGTTCGGGCCCTACCACCTCAAGCGGTTGCTGGGCCGCGGCGGGATGGGCGAGGTCTACGAGGCCGAGCACACCGTCAAGGAGTGGACGGTGGCCGTCAAGCTGATGACCGCCGAGTTCAGCAAGGACCCGGTGTTCCGCGAGCGCATGAAGCGCGAGGCCCGCATCGCCGGGCGCCTGCAGGAACCCCACGTCGTGCCGATCCACGACTACGGCGAGATCGACGGCCAGATGTACCTCGAAATGCGGATGATCGAGGGCACCGACCTGGACAGCGTGCTCAAACGCTTCGGCCCGCTGACCCCGCCGCGCGCGGTCGCGATCATCACCCAGATCGCCTCGGCGCTGGATGCCGCCCACGCCGCCGGTGTCATGCACCGCGACGTCAAACCCCCCAACATCCTGGTCACCCGCGACGACTTCGCCTACCTGGTCGACTTCGGCATCGCCAGCGCCACCACCGACGAAAAGCTCACCCAGCTGGGCACCGCCGTCGGGACCTGGAAATACATGGCGCCAGAACGGTTTTCCAACGACGAAGTCACCTACCGCGCCGACATCTACGCGCTGGCCTGCGTGCTCTACGAATGCCTAACCGGCAGCCCGCCGTACCGCGCCGACAGTGCCACGACGCTGGTGACCGCGCACCTGATGGACCCGGTGCCGCAGGTCAGCGCCGCCCGCGCCGGCATTCCCAAGGGCTTTGACGCGGTCATCGCCCGCGGCATGGCCAAGAAACCCGAGGACCGCTACGCCAGCGCCGGCGACTTCGCCCGGGCCGCGCACGACGCGTTGAGCGACCCGGACCAGGACCACGCGGAGGACATCCTGCGCCGCAGCCGGGAATCGACGCTGCCCGGCACCGCAGTGGCACCCTCGGTGCCCACCGGCGGCACGCCGCCGCCGGTCGCGTCGCCCCCCCAGTACTCACCGCCGCCCGGGTATGGCGACCCGGCCGGCTCGGGGCCACTGCAGCGGCAGTCGCCGACGAGCCCGCCCTCGTGGTCTCCGGCAAGCGGTCCGATTCCGGCCAGTGGGCCCATCCCCGCCCAGGGCCAGCCCACCCAGGCGCCGCAATACTTCGGCCAGAGCGGCGGCTGGGGCGGTGCCCCGTCCGGCCCGCAGCAGCCCGGCCCGCCGGCCTGGAACCAGGGCGGTCCGCCCTCCGGTGGCAAGCGCAGTCCGTGGCCCATCGTGGCCGGCGCGGCGGCCCTTGTGCTGGTGCTCGTGGTTGCCGGAATCGGCATCTGGCTGGCCACCCGTAAGGGCAACAGCACTCCGACGGCCGACACGACCACATCGGCCACCACCAGTTCCGGCAGGGCGACCACCAGCAAGACTTCACCGACGACCACCACCCCGGGCGGTAACCCGCAGAGCAGGTTGCTCTCGATGCTGCCCTCCGGCTACCCCTCGGGAACCTGCACCACCACCACCCCGAAGCCGAACAGCGTGTGGACCGGCACGATCGCCATGGTCGAATGCGGGCAGAACACCAACGAGGGCGGCCCCGGCCACGCGATCTACGGGTTATTCCCCAACCTCGACTCACTGAAGCAGGCGTTCAACGACGACATCGCCGCGGTGCAGCTCGCGAACTGCCCGGGCGAGGGTCCGTCACCGGACGGCTGGCACTACGACCGGGACCCGACGGTCACCGCCGGGATGATCGCGTGCGGAACCTACAAGAACCACCCGAACGTGATCTGGAGCAACGAGGGCAAGCTCATGCTCAACGACGTCTTCGGTGATCCTGCGACGATCGAAGACCTGCACAACTGGTGGATGAAGTACGGCTGATCGAAGTCGGATGCTCAAGCGGCACAACCACATCGGATGGTCGCAATGAGCGGATCACCGGGCTCACGCGCCGGGTCGAAGTTCGGGCCCTATCACCTCAAGCGACTTCTCGGTCGCGGCGGGATGGGCGAGGTCTACGAGGCTGAGCACTCGGGCAAAGGCTGGACCGTCGCGGTCAAGCTGATGTCCGAAACTGTGAGCAGCGACCCGGTATTCCGGGAGCGGATGAAGCGTGAGGCGCGCATCGCAGGCCGGCTGAAGGAACCGCATGTCGTGCCCATCCACGACTACGGCGAGATCGACGGGCAGATGTTCCTGGAGATGCGCCTCATCGAGGGCGTCGACCTCGACAGCCTACTCACCCGCTATGGCCCGTTGCCGGCTCCGCGCGCCGTAGCCGTCATCACTCAGATCGCCTCCGCGCTCGACGCCGCCCACGCCACCGGAGTGATGCACCGCGACGTCAAGCCGCCCAACATCCTGGTCACCCGCGAGGATTTCGCCTACCTGGTGGACTTCGGCATTGCCAGCGCCACCACCGACGCGAAGATCACTCAACTGGGCACCCCGATGGGCACCTGGAAATACATGGCGCCCGAACGGTTTTCCAGCGACGGAGTCACTCACAGCGCCGATATCTACGCGCTGGCCTGCGTGCTGTTCGAGTGCTTGACCGGTAGCGCGCCGTACCCGTCCGACAATGCCGGCGTCCTCATCAGCGCCCACATGATCAATCCCATTCCGCGACCCAGCGCGGCGGGACGCGGGATTCCGAGGTCCCTGGACGCCGTCGTCGCCCGCGGCATGGCCAAGAGACCGGCGGACCGCTACCCCAGCGCCGGGGCCCTGGCGCGGGCCGCCCACCTGGCGCTCAGTCACCCCGACCAGGACCACGCCACCGATATCGTGCGCCGCAGCCAGGAGTCCACGATTCCGGAGAAGTTCCTGAGTCCTCCTCCGGCACAACGCCATCCACAACCGAGTCCGGCCGCCCAAGCGCGACCGCCGGTCGCGGCCGCCGGTCCGGCCGGCCCCCCGCGTCCGATACCCGGCCGACCGGTGGGGCCACCCATGCCGCAGCCGTTCACCGGACCGTGGCGGCACCCCGCCAGCCCGCCTGCGCAGCCACGCTCGCGCAACCCGTGGGCGATTGTCGCCGGCGTTGCCGCAGTCATCCTGGTCGTCATGCTGAGCGGCATCGGCATCTGGGCACTCAGCAAGGACGGCGGCAAACCCAAGTCCGCCGGACAACGTTCCACCACGACGACCCGGAGCACCACGACGACGACGCGGACCACCACGACGCCCACGCCGTCCTCGAGCGCACCGCCGCCGGCCCAGGCCCGGCTGTTGGGCCTGCTCCCTTCGGGCTATCCCGCCGGATCCTGCACGACGGACAGCAAAACCATGCCGGGTGCCCTGGTATCGGTGTCGTGCGGGCAGAACACCGATGCCGACGGACCCAGGCTGTCGGCCTACGGGCTCTTTCCCGACGTCGCGTCCCTGAAGAAGTCGTTCAGCGCCTTCATCACGACCTTCACCATCCAGCAATGCCCCGGCGGCAAGGCCTCGCCAGGCAACTGGTGGCACACCCAGGACCCGAAAACCATCCTCGGCCAGATGGCCTGCGGCATTTACAAAGGCAACGATCCGCAGGTGATGTGGAGCAACGAACAGACGCTCGTCTTCGCACTGGTCGGCGGCAAACGACAGGTACCCACCCTTGACCAGCTGTACAAGTGGTGGGCCAAGCATTCGTGAGCCGGTGGCCGTAGCATTCACGGTCCACAGGAGTGATGATTCGGGGCGGCGTGGTCGGTGTAGCGGAGGCGTAGATGGATGAGGTGGTGGGGGCGCCGGAGCCGGTGGGGTTGCAGGTGCGTGGGGGTGGGCGTGGTTGGGTGGTGGTTCCGGGGCGGGTGTGGACGTTGGGGCGCTCGGGTGAGTCCGATATTCAGTTGGACAATCCGCGGATTTCGCGGGTGCATGCGGTGTTGGAGTCCACCGGGGCGGGGTGGGTGTTGTCCAATCGCAGCAGCAACGGCATGTATGTGGCGGGTGCGCGGGTGGAGCGGGTGGTCATCGACACGCAGCCGGTGACGGTGGTGTTGGGGTCGGCGACCTCCGGAGAGCAGGTGCACTTCGAGCCCGCAGACCGCGGGGGGTCTGCGCCGGTGGCGATCGGGCAGGCCACCACGACGGTGGCCCCGCTACCGCCGCTACCACCGGTACCGGCGGGGCCCGCCGGCGCGGCCTTCGCCGAGACCGCCGAGCTGGCGCTGCCGCCGCTGGGCAGTGACGAACTGGGGCTGGGGGCGCCCTCGGGAGGGACCACCTCGGCGCGGATCCCGACCGCGGTACATGCCATCGACGTCCAGACCGTGAGCATCGGGCGCGCTCCGGAGAACACGGTGGTGTTGCACGACCTGCTGGTCTCGCGCCGCCACGCCCTGCTGCGGCGCACCGGCGCGGGCTGGGAGTTGATCGACAACCACTCAGCCAACGGCACCTACGTCAACGGCACCCGCATCACCCGCGCGGTCATCGGCCCCGCCGACATCGTGGGCATCGGCCACCAACTGCTGCACCTGTCCGGTGACCGCCTCGTCGAATACGTCGACACCGGCGACATCTCCTATGAAGCGGCCAACCTGCACGTCGAAACCGGGCACGGCAAAGTCCTGCTCGATGACATCAGCTTCGTGTTGTCCCAACGCAGCCTGCTAGCCGTCGTCGGGCCCTCCGGGGCCGGCAAATCCACCCTGCTGGGCGCGCTGACCGGCTTTCGCCCCGCCACCACCGGCACCGTGCGCTATGACGACCGCGACCTCTATGACAACTACCCCGAACTGCGCCACCGCATCGGCTTCGTCCCCCAAGACGACATCCTGCACACCCCCCTGACCGTGCGCCGCGCCCTGAACTACGCCGCACGCCTGCGCTTTCCCCACGACGTCACCCCCGCAGAACGCCAACACCGCATCGACGAAGTCCTCACCGAACTCGGCCTGGCCACCCAGGCCGACCAACGCATCGACTCCCTGTCCGGCGGACAACGCAAACGCACCAGCGTCGCCCTGGAACTGCTCACCAAACCCTCCCTGCTGTTCCTGGACGAACCCACCTCCGGCCTGGACCCCGGCTATGAGAAATCGGTCATGCAAACCCTGCGCACCCTGGCCGATGACGGCCGCTCGGTCGTGGTGGTCACCCACAACATCGCCCACCTCAACATGTGCGACCGCCTGCTGGTCCTGGCCCCCGGCGGACGCCTGGCCTACTTCGGCCCACCCCAACAAGCCCTGGCCTACTTCGGCTGCACCGACTTCGCCGACCTGTTCATCCTGCTCGAAAACGACACCGACACCGACTGGACCACCCGCTACCACCACTCCCCCCTACACGCCGCCTTCACCCCCACCC
>NZ_LQOY01000154.1 GCF_002101675.1 Mycobacterium gordonae
GGGTCTGCTGCACGATCAGGTGACAGTTTCGGTCACGCGGCCTGACTGGCCGGTGTGGTCATGATTGCTTCGAATTCGATCGGGGTCAACCGCCCGAGGCCGGACTGGCGGCGGCGCCGGTGGTAGGTGCGCTCGATCCAGGTGACGATCGCGATGCGGAGTTGTTCTCGGGTGTCCCAGCGGCGGCGGTCGAGCACGTTCTTCTGCAGCAGGCTAAAGAAGCTCTCGATGGCGGCGTTGTCGCCGGCGGCTCCGACACGGCCCATAGAGCCGACCATCTCGTGTTGATTCAAGGCGTGTACGAATTTCCTTGACCGGAACTGAGATCCGCGATCCGAGTGCAGAATGCACCCCGCGACATCTCCGCGTCGGGCTACCGCGCTGTGTAGTGCCCGGATGGCCAGTTGTGACTTCATTCGGGAGTCGATGCTGTAGCCGACGATCCGGTTGGAGAACACGTCCTTAATCGCACAGAGGTAGAGCTTGCCCTCACCGGTGCGGTGCTCAGTGATGTCACTGAGCCACAACTGATTTGGCCCTTCAGCGGTGAAGTCACGCTCGACAAGATCGTCGTGCACCGGCGGCCCGACTTTGCCGTTCTTGCCGCGTTTCTTACCAAACACGCTCCACAGTCGATTCTGCGAGCAGATCCGCCATGCGGTGCGCTCGGCCATCGGCTCGCCGGCATCGCGCGCCTCCTCCACGAGGTAGCGGTAGCCGAACTCCGGATCGTCTGCGTGCGCGTCGAACAGCGCATTGGCGCGGTAGGCCTCGATGAGTTCGGCCTCGGTGATGGGGTCGGCCAGCCAGCGGTAATACGGTTGGCGGGAGAGCTTGAGTACCCGGCACGTCACCGCGACGGGGATCCCGTCGGCGGCGAGCTCTTTCACGAGCGGGTAGACCCTTTTCCCGGCAGATTGGCCTGCGATAAATACGCTGCGGCCCGGCGCAGCACCTCGTTCTCTTGCTCTAGCAGTTTGATCCGCCGTCGGGCTTCGCGCAGCTCACCGGACTCGCTGGCGCTCTTGCCGGGCTTGGTGCCTTCGTCGATGTCGGCCTGACGGAGCCATTTCTGCAGCGTCATCGGGTGCACTCCGAAATCGGTGGCGATCTGCTCGATCGTTACACCGTCATCGCGGTTGCGAGCGACCCGGACGACGTCGTCGCGGAACTCGCGGGGGTAGGGCCTTGCCATGGGGACATCCTTCCAGCCCGCCCATGCTGGGCAAGCCAACTCAGATGTCACCTATTCGTGCAGCAGACCC
>NZ_LQOY01000155.1 GCF_002101675.1 Mycobacterium gordonae
AACAGAATGGTCGAACTGCGCAAATACATCACCCGCAGAAACGCCCACGGCCACACCGAATGGCACCCACCCGCCCACCTCGACCACGGACGACCCCGCACCAACTGCATGCACCACCCCGAAAGACCACTCAGAGCCGACGACGACGTGCCGTAACGCGATAGCGTCAGAAATACCGTGGAAACGGGCTCCAGTCCGGCGGACGCTTTTCCAGGAACGCGTCGCGACCCTCGACGGCCTCGTCCGTCATGTACGCCAGCCGGGTGGCTTCCCCGGCGAACAGCTGCTGCCCCACTAGGCCGTCGTCGAGCAGGTTGAACGCGAACTTCAGCATCCGTTGCGCCTGAGGCGATTTCGCGTTGATCTCCGCCGCCCACTGCACGGCGACGGCTTCCAGCTCGGCGTGATCCACCACCTCGTTCACCGCACCCATGTGATGCATCTGCTCGGCGGTGTACGCCCGGCCCAAAAAGAAGATCTCGCGAGCGAACTTCTGGCCCACCTGGCGGGCCAGGTACGCACTGCCGTACCCGCCGTCGAAGCTACCGACGTCGGCGTCGGTCTGCTTGAAACGCGCGTGTTCGCGGCTGGCCAGGGTGAGGTCGCAGACCACATGCAGGCTGTGCCCACCTCCGGCGGCCCACCCGTTGACCAGGCAGATCACCACCTTCGGCATGAACCGGATCAGCCGCTGCACCTCGAGGATGTGCAACCGGCCGGCGCGCGCCGCGTCCACGGTGTCCGCGGTCTCGCCGCTGGCGTACTGGTAGCCGCTACGTCCGCGGATGCGCTGGTCCCCGCCGGAGCAGAAGGCCCAGCCGCCGTCCTTCGGCGACGGCCCGTTGCCGGTCAGCAACACCACACCCACATCCGGCGACATCCGCGCGTGGTCGAGCACCCGGTAGAGCTCGTCGACGGTGTGCGGGCGGAACGCGTTGCGCACCTCGGGCCGGTCGAACGCCACCCGCACCGTCGCGTCGCGCACGTGGCGGTGATAGGTGATGTCGGTCAGATCGTCGAAGCCGTCGACGAGTCGCCACTGTGCGGCGTCAAAAGGATTGTCGCTCAAGGCTCTTGGACTCCATCCTGGTCGATGTTGAGCTCGCCGCAACTGATCGTCTGGGCGGTCGTCACCACGGGGTCGTGCTCCGACGTGGCCGTCAGGGTATCGGATCTTCCGGTAGCGGCCCGGAGCCCGTTCAGGTCGACCTCGGTGCGGCGCACGGTCCACTGGTCGCCGCTGCCCAGTGCCTGCAGGGCCACGAGGTGACGCCCGTCTCCCAAGTCGCTGCACCCGACACCCGTGCCCATGCCCGCGAGGTTCTCCAGATCGAACACGAACGGCCTGCCACGGTCTTCCCGAACGATCTGCAGCCGGCACTCGGCGAACGCATACAGGGGTGCGCTGCGGCCCAGGCTGGCGATCACCTGGTGACCGTCCTGAATATCAACAGCCAAGGCGCGCACCGGTATCGGGCTGGCCGACACGATCGGCACGTCGCTGTTCGCCCCGCTGGCGGTGGCGATGCCGACGGCCCGGGTCATCGCGCCGTCCTGGCCTTGCCACTTGCCGACCCACAAGGTGTCGGGCAGGCCGTCGCCGTCGACATCACCGATCTGCCGGCTGGCCGCGCCCGGTGGTGCAGGGGCGCCGCCCGGGGCGCAGCCCGGTGCGGCCGCCGCGCGGGGCG
The DNA here is from genome assembly GCF_002101675.1 of Mycobacterium gordonae. Classification (GTDB taxonomy): domain Bacteria; phylum Actinomycetota; class Actinomycetes; order Mycobacteriales; family Mycobacteriaceae; genus Mycobacterium; species Mycobacterium gordonae. Next base: position 1,692 of record NZ_LQOY01000155.1, read on the forward strand.
CCCCGGCCAGACCGCCCGCGGCAACCAAGACGGCGATCAACGGACGCAGCATCATGTGTCGAAACGAAAGACGGCACAGCGCCCGGCCAGTGCTTCGAACTCCTCGGGGCGCCCGTCTTTGACGAGCCCGGAACGCTTCATGAAGCCCACCCCGGTCGGCACTTCGGTCGGGAACGCCCGCAGCACCGGTCGCGCCTCCGCTGCCGAAAGTTCCACCATCCGCACCCGCTCACTCTCGCGGCCACGGGTCAGCGTGACTTCCCCTGCGGCCCTGACGTTTTTGACCCAGTCGGCACCCGGAAAGCCGGCCACCACATACTGCTTGCCGTCCAAGGTCATCGGGGTGACCGGCGTGGAGCGCGGCTTGCCGGACTTGCGGCCGGGCACCGTCAGCACGACCGGGCTCTCGCCGCCGAAGTTCATGCCCAGCTTCGACATCTGGATGAAGACCTTGTTCAGCGGCTTGAGCCACCAGGGCGGTGCGATGCGGTCAGCCATGCCCGCCAGCGTACTTAGCCCACCGCGCGGCCGGCGCCCTCCCAGAACTGCGCGCGCACCGCCTTCTTGTCGGGCTTGCCCAGTCCGGTCAGCGGCAGCGCGTCGACGACGACAACCCGCTTGGGCGACTGCACCGAGCCCTTGCGGTCTTTGACCGCGGCCTGGATTTCTGCGGTCATCAATTCGATCGCCGCCTCGTCGCGGGCGGCGTCGGCGCGCAGCACCACCACCGCGGTCACGGCCTCACCCCACTTCTCGTCCGGGGTGCCGACCACGCACGTCTGCGCGACGGCCGGGTGCTCGGCGATGACATCCTCGACTTCGCGCGGGAAGACGTTGAAGCCGCCGGTCACGATCATGTCCTTGACCCGGTCGACGATGAAGTAAAAGCCGTCCTCGTCCTCGCGGGCCATGTCGCCGGTGTGCAGCCAGCCGTCCTTGAACGCTTCGGCCGTCGCCTCCGGCTTGTTCCAGTAGCCGGCCGCCAAAAGTGGTCCGCTGACACATATTTCGCCCGGCTCGCCCTGCGGCACCGGCTTGCCGTCATCACCCAGCAGCGCCACCCGGGCGAACAGCGTGGGCCGTCCGCAGGAGGTCAGCCGCTTCTCGTCGTGGTCGGCCTTGGCCAGGTAGGTGATCACCATCGGGGCCTCGGACTGGCCGTAATACTGGGCGAAGATCGGGCCGAAGCGCCGAATGGCCTCGGCCAGCCGTACCGGGTTGATCGCGGAAGCGCCGTAGTAGACAGTCTCCAACGAGGACAGGTCCCGCGTGTGCGAGTCCGGGTGGTCCATCAGCGCATAGAGCATCGACGGCACCAGCATGGTGGCCGTAATGCGTTGCTCCTCAATGACTCTCAGCACCTCGGCCGGGTCGAACTTGGCCAGCACCACCATCTCCCCGCCCTTGACCACGGTCGGGGTGAAGAATGCCGCGCCGGCGTGTGACAGCGGTGTGCACATCAGGAACCGGGGGTGTTCCGGCCATTCCCATTCGGCCAGCTGGATCTGGGTCATGGCGGCGATGTTCCCGGTGGTGCCGATCACGCCCTTGGGCTTGCCGGTAGTGCCGCCGGTGTAGGCCATGCCGCCGATGTTGTCCGGCGGCAGGTCGGCGACCACCAGCGGCTTGGGCTCGAACTTGGCGGCCTCGGCGTTCAGGTCGACAGCCACCCCCTGCAACGCCTCGGGCACCGGGCCGATGGTGAGGATCTGCTTGAGCGAGTCCACCTTTTCCAGCAATCCGAGCGCGCGCTCGACGAACATCGGGTTGGGGTCGATGATCAGCGCGCTGGCCCCGGAGTCGCTGAGCACATAGGCGTGGTCGTCCAGTGAGCCGAGCGGGTGCAGCGCGGTGCGCCGATAACCCTGCGTCTGGCTGGCTCCGAGGATCATCAGCACTTCCGGCCGGTTGAGCGACAGCAGTCCGACCATGACGCCGGAACCCGCGCCGAGGGCCTCGAATGCCTGGACGTACTGGCTGATCCGCTCGGCGAGCTGACCACCGGTCAGCGTGGTGTCGCCGAGGAAGAGCACCGGCCGGTTCTTGTGGCGCTTGAGTGCGCCCGCCAGCAGATGGCCGTTGTGGGTCGGGTTGCGCAACAAATCGACACTCATGGCGCCGCTCCTCCTCATCGCATCGCTGAAGCATCGTCGCCGGCGCGACTGATATCCCAGACTAGAACGTGTTGCAATTCTGCTTCGCGGGGGCCTTGATCAGTAGAGTCTGCACACATGAGCGCCGCAGATGTCGTGATTACCGGAACCGTTCTCACCGTCGACGAAAACCGTCCCACCGCCGAGGCGCTCGCCATCGCCGACGGCCGCATCGTCGCCGTTGGCGACCGGGCCGACGTCGCGCAGTACAAGGGGCCCGGCACCCGCACCATCGATTTCGGCGACGGCTGCGTCATGCCGGGTTTCGTCGAGGCGCACGGACACCCGCTGATGGAGGCGATCGCGCTTTCCGACCGGATCATCGACATCCGCCCCGTCACTATCCGGGACCCGGACGACGTCGTCGCCACGGTTCGGCAAGAGGCCGCCCGCCGGGGCTCGGAGGGCGCCTACCTCAACGGCTGGGACGCCCTGTTGCAGCCCGGCCTGCCGAACCCGACGCTGGGTTGGCTGGACGACATCGCACCCGACGGCCCGCTGGTCATCATCCACAACTCCGGCCACAAGGCCTACTTCAATTCGCGCGCCGCACAACTCAACGGCCTCACCCGCGACACCCCCGACCCCAAGGGCGCCAAATACGGCCGCGACGCGAACGGCGAACTCGACGGCACCGCGGAGGAGATCGGCGCCGTCTTCCCGTTGCTGGGCGGTGCGATTCAGGCCGGCGCCTACCCGGACATGCTGCGCGCCGAGTGCGCGCGGCTCAACCGTGCCGGGCTGACCACCTGTTCGGAGATGGCCTTCGACCCGAAGTTCAAGCCGCTGGTCGAGCAAATGCACAAGGACCTGACCGTGCGGCTGCGCACCTACGAGGTCTCCAACGCGCAGATGTCGACGCAAGCCACTCCTGGCGAGGGTGACGACATGCTGCGTCAGGTCGGCATCAAGATCTGGGTGGACGGGTCACCGTGGATCGGCAATATCGCACTGTCGTTCCCGTATCTGGACACGGCGGCCACCCGGTCCGCCGGCATTACGCCGGGTTCCTGCGGCTGCGCCAACTACACGAAAGAGCAGCTGACCGAGATCGTCGGCGCATATCTGCCGCTGGGCTGGCAGATGGCCTGTCACGTGCAGGGCGATGCCGGCGTGGACACCATCCTCGACGTTTACGAGGAAGCCTTGCGGCAGCATCCGCGTGACGATCACCGCATGCGGCTCGAACACGTCGGCGCCATCCGGCCCGAACAACTACAGCGCGCCGCCGCACTCGGGGTCACCTGCAGCATCTTCGTCGACCAGATCCACTACTGGGGTGACGTCATCGTCGACGGGCTGTTCGGGCCGGAGCGCGGCTCGCGCTGGATGCCGGCCGGATCCGCCGTCGCCACCGGCATGCGCATCTCCCTGCACAACGACCCACCCGTGACGCCCGAGGAGCCCCTGCGCAACATCAGCGTGGCCGCGACCCGGGTGGCCCCCAGTGGACGGGTGCTGGCGCCCGAGGAGCGGCTCACCGTCGAGCAGGCAATTCGGGCACAAACCATCGACGCCGCCTGGCAGCTGTTCGCCGACGACGTGATCGGGTCGCTTGAGGTCGGCAAGTACGCCGACCTGGTGGTGCTGTCCGCCGACCCGCGCGCGGTGCCGCCCGAGCAGATCGCCGATCTACAGGTCCGCGCGACGTTCCTGGCCGGTAGGCAGGTCTACGGGCAGTGACTCCGGGTGTGCAGGACCTGTTGGACCGCCTGCACGTCGTGGCGCTGCCGATGCGGGTGCGGTTCCGCGGCATCACCACGCGCGAGCTGGCGTTGATCGAGGGCCCGGCCGGGTGGGGCGAATTCGGCGCCTTCGTCGAATACGGCCCGCCCGAGGCCGCGCACTGGCTGGCCTCGGCGATCGAGGCCGCCTACCAGCAGCCGCCACCGGCCCGGCGTGACCGTATTCCGATCAACGCCACCGTCCCGGCCGTCGGCGCGGCCGAGGTGCCGGCCGTGCTGGCCCGGTTTCCCGGCGCCCGCACCGCCAAGGTCAAGGTCGCCGAACCCGGGCAGACGCTGGCCGACGACGTCGACCGGGTGAACGCGGTACGGGAGCTGGTCGCCACGGTCCGGGTGGACGCCAACGGGGGCTGGACGGTCGAGGAGGCGGTTCGGGCGGCCCATGCACTGACCGCCGACGGCCCGCTCGAATACCTCGAACAGCCCTGCGCCACGGTCAGCGAGCTCGCCGAGCTGCGTCACAGGGTCGACGTGCCCGTCGCCGCCGACGAAAGCATCCGCAAGGCGCAGGATCCGCTGGCGGTGGTCCGCGCCGGCGCCGCCGACGTCGCGGTGCTCAAAGTCGCTCCTCTGGGCGGGATTTCGGCGATGCTGCGAATCGCCGCGCAGATCGACGTCCCCATCGTGGTGTCCAGCGCGCTGGACTCGGCCGTCGGGATCGCCCATGGTCTGGCCGCCGCGGCGGCCTTGCCGGAACTGCGCCATGCCTGCGGGCTGGGCACCGGCCGGCTGTTCGTTGACGACGTCACCGATCCGGTCGAGCCCGTCGACGGATCGCTGCCGGTGGGTCCGGTGGCGCCCGATCCTGCCCGGCTGGAGGCGTTGCGTGCGCCGGCGGATCGGCGACGGTGGTGGATCGACCGGGTCAAGGCCTGTTACCCGCTGCTTGTACCGTCGATCGGGTGATCAACCTGGCTTACGACGACAAGGGGACCGGGGAGCCGGTTGTCTTCATCTCCGGGCGCGGCGGTGCCGGACGCACCTGGCACCTGCATCAGGTGCCGGCGTTTCTTTCGGCGGGATACCGCTGCGTCACCTTCGACAACCGTGGGATCGGCGCCACCGAGAACGCCGAAGGCTTCACGACCCAGACTGTGGTGGCCGACACCGCGGCGCTGATCGAATCCCTCGGCATCGGTCCAGTGCGGATCGTTGCGGTGTCGATGGGGTCGTACATCGCGCAGGAACTCATGGTGGTCCGGTCCGAACTGGTCAGCTCGGCGGTGCTGATGGCCACCCGCGGCCGGCTCGACCGCACCCGCCAGTTCTTCCATCAGGCCGAGGCCGACCTCGACGCGGCGGGCGTCGGGCTGCCCGCCACCTACGACGCGAAAACCCGTCTAGTGGAGAACTTCTCGCGCAAGACGCTGAACGACGACGCGGCCATCGCCGACTGGATCGCGATGTTCAGCATGTGGCCGACCAAACTCACGCCCGGTTATCGCTGCCAGCTCGACATCGCCCCGCAAAGCAACCGGTTGCCCGCCTACCGCAATATTGCCGCCCCGGTGCTGGTGATTGGATTCTCCGACGACGTGATCACCCCGCCCTACCTGGGGCGCGAGGTCGCCGATGCGCTGCCCAACGGCCGGTACCTGCAGATCCCCGATACCGGGCACCTGGGGTTCCTGGAGCGGCCCGAGGCCGTGAACGCCGCAATGCTGAAGTTCTTCGCCGGGGTCAAGGCCTGACTCGCCACTAGGGCCGTTGAGACTGCGTCCAGTGCGCACCTCATCGGCGTGTCGCCGCCCTGGACGCAGAGTCGACGCCGCGCGCGGTTGTGACACCCTGTAGAGGTGAACCCCTCGACGACCCAGGCGCGCGTCGTCGTCGACGAATTGATCCGCGGCGGCGTCCGCGACGTGGTCTTGTGCCCCGGCTCACGCAACGCGCCGCTGGCGTTTGCCCTGCAGGATGCCGACCGGGCCGGCCGGCTGCGGCTGCACGTACGCATCGACGAACGCACCGCCGGCTATCTGGCCATCGGCCTGGCCCTCGGGGCGGACGCGCCGGTATGCATCGCGATGACCTCGGGCACCGCGGTCGCCAACCTCGGGCCGGCGGTGGTCGAAGCCAACTACGCCCGCGTGCCGCTGATTGTGTTGTCCGCCAACCGGCCGTATGAACTGCTGGGCACCGGGGCCAACCAGACCATGGAACAGCTCGGCTATTTCGGCTCGCAGGTAAGGGCCACCATCAGCCTCGGCCTGGCCGAGGACACACCCGAGCGGTTACCGGCTCTCAACGCCACCTGGCGTTCGGCGACCTGCCGAGTGTTGGTGGCCGCCATGGGTTCTCGCACGGCCAACGCCGGACCCGTGCACTTCGACATTCCGCTGCGCGAACCTCTGGTGCCCGACGCGGAGCACCTCAATGCGCACATTCCCGCAGGCCGCCCCGACGGGAGACCGTGGACCTACACGCCACCGGTCACCTTCGATCAACCGCTGGACATCGACCTCACGCCAGACACCGTCGTCATCGCCGGCCACGGCGCCGGCGTGCACCCGAATCTCGCGGCGTTGCCGACCGTCGCCGAGCCGACTGCGCCGCCGGCGGCCAACCCGCTGCATCCGCTGGCGCTGCCGCTGCTGCGTCCTCAGCAGGTGATCATGCTGGGCCGCCCGACGTTGCACCGCCCGGTTTCGGCCCTGCTGGCCGATGCCGCGGTGCCGGTGTACGCGCTGACGACGGGGCCGCGCTGGCCCGACGTCTCGGGCAACTCGCAGGCCACCGGCACCCGGGCGGTCACCACCGGCGCCCCCGACCCGGCGTGGCTACGGCGCTGCGACGACGTGAACGAGCAGGCTGTTGCCGCGGTGCGCGGCCAACTCGCCGAGCACCCGCTCACCACCGGCCTGCACGTCGCCGCCGCGGTCACCGACGCGCTGCGTCCCGGTGACCAGCTGGTACTGGGGGCGTCCAATCCGGTGCGGGACGCCGCCCTGGTCGGGCTCAACACCAAGGGCATCCGGGTGCGGTCCAACCGAGGGGTCGCCGGAATCGACGGCACCGTGTCCACCATCATCGGGGCCGCGCTCGCCTACGAGCGCGTCGGCAATCCCGACAACCCGCCGCGCACCGTCGCCCTGATCGGCGACCTCACCTTCGTCCACGACAGTTCCGGGCTGCTGATCGGGCCCACCGAGCCGACTCCGCGACACCTCACCATCGTCGTCTCCAACGACAACGGCGGCGGCATCTTCGAACTGCTCGAGCAGGGCGACCCGCGATTTTCGGACGTGTCCGCCCGGGTCTTCGGCACGCCGCACGACGTCGACGTCGGCGCGCTGTGCCGTGCCTACCACGTGGAGAGCCGGCAGATCGAGGTGGACCAATTGGCCGCCGCTCTCGACGAGCCCGCCGCCGGCATGCGGGTCTTGGAGGTCAAGGCGGACCGGTCGTCGTTGCGCCGACTGCATGCGGCGATCAAGGCCGCTTTGTGAGAAGACTCACCAAGCCGCCGAAAGGTCTGCTGCGCATACTCATTCACGGCACCAGCGAGGAACTGCCAGACACCCGCCCCAGGATGGTGGTGCGGTGGGCGCGCATCGCCGTGTTGATCATCATCCTCCTCGTCACGCTGCAGTCTGTGCTGTTGGTGGCCGGGGCTTATCGCAATGACCTCGCGATCACCCGCAACATGGGAGTCGCGCAGGCCGAGGTCCTCAGTGCCGGCCCGCGGCGCTCCACCATCGAGTTCGTCACCCCGGACCGCGTCACCTACCGACCAGAGCTCGGCGTGCTGTACCCCTCGGAGCTGGCCACCGGCATGCGGATCTACGTCGAATACAACAAGAAAGACCCCAACCTGGTGCGGGTGCAGCATCGGAACGCGGGCCTGGCGATCATCCCGGCGGGCTCCATCGCGGTGGTGGCCTGGCTGGTCGGTGCGGCCGCCTTGACCCTGCTGGCGGTGCTGGACAAGCGGCTGAACCAAGCCGCGTCATAACGCGAACAGATTTCGCGTCGCGTACTCCCGGCGGCTACCTGGTCGACAGTCGGCGCTGCCAATCTGGTGGCGTGCGCGTTGCAATCGTCGCCGAATCATTCCTCCCGCAGGTCAACGGTGTGAGCAACTCGGTGGTCCGGGTGCTCGAGCATCTGCGTCGCAGCGGTCATGAAGCCCTCGTCGTCGCCCCGGACAACCCGCCCGGTTCGCCGCGCGCGGACCGCGTGCATGACGGGGTCCGCGTCCACCGAACGCCGTCGCGGATGTTTCCCAAGGTGACGACGCTGCCGCTGGGTGTACCCACGCCCCGACTTGTGCGCGTGTTGCGGGGATTCGATCCCGACGTGGTGCACCTGGCTTCACCGGCGCTGCTCGGATACGGCGGCATGCTGGCCGCGCGCCGACTCGGCGTCCCGACGGTGGCTGTCTACCAGACCGACGTTCCGGGTTTCGCGGCGAGCTATGGCATTCCGATCACCACCCGGGCTGCGTGGGCATGGTTTCGGCACCTGCACAGCCGCGCCGACCGCACCCTGGCGCCGTCCACGCCGACCATGGAAGCTCTTGTCGCGCAGGGTTTTCCGCGGGTTCACCGATGGGCGCGCGGGGTTGACCTGATTCGTTTCGCACCGTCGGCGCGGGACGAGACGCTGCGGCGGCGGTGGTCACCGGACGGCAGGCCGATCGTCGGGTTCGTCGGCCGGCTCGCCCCGGAGAAGCACGTCGAACGCCTCGCGGGGCTGGCCGCCGCCGACGCGGTGCGTCTCGTCATCGTCGGCGACGGAGTCGACCGGGCGAAACTGGAGAAGCTCATGCCCACAGCGGTTTTCACCGGCGCGCTCTACGGCGACGACCTCGCCGCGGCGTACGCCGGCATGGACGTCTTCGTGCATCCCGGCGAACACGAGACGTTCTGTCAGGTCGTGCAGGAAGCGCTGGCGTCGGGGTTGCCGGTCATCGCCCCCGACGCCGGCGGCCCGCGTGATCTGGTCGCTCCCTGCCGTACCGGCCTGCTGCTGCCGGTGAAGGAGTTCGAGGCACGGCTGCCCGCAGCCGTCGAGCACCTGCTGGCGGAGCGACCACGGTATTCGCAGGCGGCCCGGCGCAGCGTGCTCGGCCGCAGTTGGCCGGTCATCTGTGACGAGCTGCTCGGCCACTACGAGGCAGTACTGGCCGGCCCGGCCCGGCACGCCCGTCGGTACGCCTGAGAACCTAGCCCTGAGCCAACTCGGCCACCGGTTGCCACTGCTCCCAGGTGCGCAACCGGTTCTCGTAATCGGCCTTGGCCGTCTGCAGCGGCGATGCACCGAAGAACACCCGCAGCGGCGGCTCTTCGGCGTCCACCACCTTCAGCACCGCTTCCGCCGAAGCCGAGGGATCACCGGGGCTGGCCCACCGCTGCTTGCGCCACTCGTCCTGCTTGGCGTGCACTTCCGCGTAGTCGGGGAGGCGCTCGGCCCGCCGCGACGACGAGCCGGCCCAGTCGGTGTCGAACCCGCCGGGCTCGATCAGCGTGACGTGTATCCCGAATGAGGCGACTTCCTGGGCCAGCGCCTGGGAGAAACCCTCGAGCGCCCACTTGGAGGCATGGTAGATGCCGACGTCGGGGAACGCGGTGATGCCGCCGATCGACGACACCTGGATGATGTGCCCGCTGCGCTGCGCCCGCAGGTACGGCAACGCAGCCTGGGTGATCCATAGCGCGCCGAAGACATTGGTCTCGATCTGGTCGCGCGCGTCCTGTTCGGACACCTCCTCGATGAACCCGAACTGCCCGTAGCCGGCGTTGTTGACGACGATGTCCAGGCGCCCGAAGTGGTCATGGGCACCCTTGACCGCCGCGAAGTCCGCCGCCCGGTCGGTGACGTCGAGCTGGATCGGCAACACCGCGTCGCCGTACTGACTGACCAGGTCGTCCAGCGATGTGGTGTCGCGTGCCGTGGCGGCCACCTTGTCGCCGCGTTTCAAAGCGGCTGTCGCCCACTGGCGTCCGAAGCCGCGCGATGTCCCGGTGATGAACCAAACTTTTTCGCTCACGAAGTTGTGCAACGCATCGACCGGCGACGAATTCCCCCGTCCGGGGGCCGGGTAGCGTCTCAGAGGTGAGCCGCGCCGACCTCGACAAGGATCCCCGGGACGTCGCGTCCATGTTCGACGGGGTCGCCCGCCGATACGACATCACCAATACGGTGCTCTCGCTGGGCCAGGACCGGTTCTGGCGGCGCGCCACGCGGTCGGCCCTGAAGATCGGTCCGGGCCAGAGGGTGCTGGATCTGGCTGCCGGGACGGCGGTGTCGACCGTCGAGCTGGCGAAGTCCGGGGCGTGGTGTGTGGCAGCCGATTTCTCGGTCGGCATGCTCTCGGCGGGCAGTGCCCGTGCGGTGCCCAAGGTCGCCGGCGACGCGACCCGATTGCCGTTCGCCGACGATGTGTTCGACGCGGTGACCATCAGCTTCGGCTTGCGCAACGTGGCCGACTTCCCCGCCGGGCTGCGCGAAATGGCGCGGGTCACCAAGCCCGGCGGGCGGTTGGTGGTGTGCGAATTCTCCACTCCCACAAGCCCTTTGTTCGCCACCGCGTACAAGGAGTACCTGATGCAGGCGCTGCCGCGGGTGGCACGCGCGGTATCCAGTAACCCCGACGCCTACGTCTACCTCGCCGAGTCGATCAGGGCGTGGCCCGACCAGGCGGCACTGGCGCAGGAGATCACCCGAGCCGGATGGTCAGCGGTGCGGTGGCGCAATCTCACCGGCGGGATCGTGGCACTGCACGCCGCCTACAAGCCACTCTGACTGGCGGTATCACCGTGCGCCGCCCTGCTCTTCACCGAGCCTCAATTTTCGCAGTGCTCCACTCGCAGTTGGTCTGGAAATTTCCAGAGGCGAGCCGCGAGCCTTAGGTGCCGGCGCGCTGCAGGAAGCCGACCTGCTCGGGGCAGTAGTGGTCAAGAGCAGCACCGAGGAACTGGAACGCCTGACCCTGGGTGGTGTGCAGCGGCAGGTTGCGCTGCAGGAAGATGGCCGACTTGTACGGGTCCGTGTCCACGCCCCGCTCGATGCGCTGACAGCTGATCTTGCCCAGCCAGGCGTTGTAGTCCTGCGGCCCGTAGATGCCGTAGGTGTGCAGTTGAGCGTTGAAAGGGGCGTCGTAGTCGTCGGCCTCGGCGGGTGCCGCCAACCCGATAGCGGCGACCGCCATGGCCGCGAAAGCACCCAGCCTAAATGCCTTCATTAGACGGACTATACACCCGACACCAGCCTCGCTATCAGCCCAGATGGGCCGACAGCAGCCAGGCGCCGACCGACTTGCGGCCATCGGGTTCGTCGCGAGCCACGAAGCCGGGCATGTCCGCCGGGAGCTGCGCGTGGATGCGCGCGGGCCGAATGTCGTCGATGACCCAGTACTTGGAGACGACCTCGCGCAGCTCGTCCTCGGTGACGGCGTTGACGGGGCCGTCAGGCAGCGCGGCCCGGTCGAAGACGAGGACGAAGTAGGAGGCGCCCGGTGCCGCCGCGCGCACGATGGACTGCTGATAGCCCTCGCGCAGCTCGACGGGCATCGAGTGGAAAAGGGTGGAGTCCACGATCGTCTGGAACCGGCCGGCCGATCCGTCGGGGTAACTGGCGAAGTCGCTGATGTCGGCGACAGCGAAGCTCGCGTTGGTCAGGCCACGCCGCTGCGCCTCGGCCGTGGCCAGCCTGATGGCGGTGGGGGAGGCGTCCAGGCCGACGGTGGTGTGCCCGCGCTCGGCCAGCGCCAGTGAGATGGCGCCCTCTCCGCAGCCGGCGTCGAGAACGTCGCCGTGAAAGCGGCCCTGCTCGATGAGTGCGGCCAATTCCGGCTGCGGTTCACCGATGCTCCACGGCGGCCGGACTCCTTCGCCGAGCTGCGCCCATTCGCCGCGGTAAGCCTGTTCGAATTGAAAATCCACTGGTGAAGTCATGCCGACGACTATATCAACTAGCCTGATATATGTCAACCAGCTTGATATGCAAAGCCGGCCTTCACATTGCGCGAGCAGCCGCAAGATCCCCCAATTACGTTGCAAATTGGGGGATCTTGCGTCTGCTCGGCACTCTTAGCTGAACGGCGGGCGGCGGTCGATCAGCCGGGACGCCCAGCCGCCGCCGCGCCACACCCGGGCCACCCAGTCGGCATCCTCGTCGGTGACCAGATTGGCCATCACCCGCACGGCGATGCGCATCAACGTGGTGGAACGCATGGCGATCGGTCCGGTCGCCGGCAGGAAACGCTGGAAGGTCAGCAGCAACGCCAGCCGGCGCGCCACCGAGAACCCGCGGGCGTAGTGATCGGTGAGCAACGCCGGCCACAGCTGTGACAAATCACGCGACTCAAGCATCTCGGCGGCCAGCCGGCCCGTCTCCAGCCCGTAGTCGATGCCTTCACCGTTGAGCGGGTTGACGCAGGCCGCGGCATCGCCGATCAGCACCCAGTTCGGCCCGGCCACGCCCGACACCGCGCCGCCCATCGGCAGCAAAGCCGAAGCGACCGCCCGGGGTGGACCCTCGAATCCCCACTCGTCGCGCCGCAGGTCGGTGTAGTACGAGATCAGCGGCCGCAGCGCCAGGTCCGCCGGGCGCTTGGTGGTCGACAACGCGCCCACGCCGATGTTCACTTCACCGTTGCCCAACGGGAAGATCCAGCCGTAGCCCGGCAGCACAGCGCCGTCGGGGGAGCGCAGTTCCAGGTGCGAGGTCAGCCACGGGTCGGCACTGCGCGGCGTGGCCAGGTAGCCACGGGCGGCCACACCGTACACCGTCTCCTGATGCCAGCGCCGGCCCAGCTTGCGGCCCAACGAGGACCGCGCGCCGTCGGCGACGATCAACTGATCACACGCCACCTCGGTGCCGTCGGCCAACGTCACCGACGTCACGCGTCGTGACGAATCATGGTGTACAGCAACCACTTTAGAGCCCAGCAGCATACGTGCGCCGGATTCCTCGGCTACTTTGCGGATGCGGTCGTCGAGCTCGATGCGGGCCACCGCGCTGCTGTGCGGCGGGAACGACGGGCCCGGCCAGCCGATTTCCACCTCGCCGCCGAAGCCGCTCATGCGCAGCCCGCGGTGACGGATACGGCCGGACAGCCAGTCGCCCAGCCCCAGCCGTTCCAGCTCGAGGATCGCCCGGGGTGTCAGCCCGTCGCCGCACGCCTTGTCGCGGGGGAAACTCGCCGAATCGATGACCAGGACGTCCCGGCCCGCCCGTGCGGCCCAGGCGGCCGCCGCCGACCCGGCCGGTCCGGCGCCGACCACCACCACCTGCGCCCGCAGGGCTCTGGGGACTGCGTTCTCCACGCCCACCAGTATGTTGGTCGAATGAGGACTCCGGCGACGGTGGTGGCGGGCGTTGACTTCGGCGACGCTGGATTCGCCGCATTCGTGCGTGACGGTGTCGCTCGGGTCGAGCAGCTGATGGACGCTGAGCTGCGCGGTTCCGACGAGGTGATGACCGAATCCCTGCTGCACCTGTTTCAGGCCGGTGGCAAGCGGTTCCGTCCGCTGTTCACGGTGCTGGCTGCGCAGACCGGCCCGGACCCGGACAACGCGGACGTGACCCTGGCAGCCGCGGTGGTCGAGCTCATCCATCTGGCGACGCTGTATCACGACGACGTGATGGACGAGGCCGAGGTTCGCCGCGGAGCGCCCAGTGCTAACGCCCGCTGGGGCAACAACGTCGCCATCCTGGCCGGCGACTACCTGCTGGCCACGGCGTCGCGCCTGGTGTCCCGGCTCGGTCCCGATGCCGTGCGAATCGTCGCCGACACCTTCGCTGAGCTGGTGACGGGTCAGATGCGGGAGACCCGCGGCACTCCCGAGGGGGTGGACCGCATCGAGCAGTACCTGCGGGTGGTCCACGAGAAGACGGGCAGCCTGATCGGCGCCGCCGGCCGATTCGGCGGCATGTTCTCCGGTGCCCCCGACGACCAGATCGAACGACTGAGCCGGCTGGGCGGCATCGTCGGCACGGCTTTCCAGATCGCTGACGACATCATTGACATCGACAGTGATTCCGACGAGTCGGGCAAGGTCCCGGGCACCGACCTGCGCGAAGGCGTGCGAACCCTGCCGATGCTGTACGCACTGCAAGACACGGATCCCGAGGGCGCGCGACTGCGCGAGCTACTTGCCGGACCCATTCACGACGACAACGAGGTGCTCGAAGCGCTGGCCTTACTGCGGGCATCGCCGGGCATGGCCAAGGCCAAGGAGACGCTGGCGGGGTACGCAGACCGGGCGCGGCACGAGCTGAGTCTGTTGCCCCAAGGTCCCGGCCGGGAGGCGTTGCAGGCGCTGGTCGACTACACCGTCAGCCGGCACGGCTGAACCGGTCCGCACGGATCGGAACCTGAACCGTCCTCCCAGCCGTTGTTCGGCTGTAATCAAGTCGTAGGAGGACACACCCATGACCTGGCATCCGCATGCCAACAGGCTGAAGACATTCCTGCTGTTGGTCGGTATGTCGGCGATGATTGTGTTCGTCGGCGCGCTGTTCGGCCGAACGGCACTGATTATCGCCACACTGTTCGCGATCGGCATCAACGTCTACACGTACTACAACAGCGACAAGCTGGCCCTGCGGGCCATGCACGCGGTACCGGTGTCGGAGTTGCAGTACCCCGCCATGTACCGGATCGTGCGCGAGTTGGCCACCGCGGCCCACCAGCCCATGCCGCGGCTGTACATCAGCGACACCAACGCGCCCAACGCCTTTGCCACCGGACGCAACCCGCGCAATGCCGCGGTCTGTTGCACCACCGGCATCCTGCAGATTCTCAACGAGCGCGAGCTGCGCGCCGTTCTGGGCCATGAACTCTCGCACGTCTACAACCGGGACATCCTGATCTCCTGTGTGGCTGGTGCGCTCGCGTCGGTGGTCACCGCCCTGGCCAACATGGCCATGTGGTTCGGCGCTTTCGGTGGCAACCGCGAGGGTGGTGTCAATCCCTTTGCGATGCTGCTGGTTTCGCTGCTCGGACCGATCGCTGCGACGGTGGTGCGGCTCGCGGTGTCGCGCTCCCGGGAGTACCAGGCCGACGAGTCCGGCGCGATGCTGACCGGCGACCCGCTGGCGTTAGCCTCGGCGTTGCGCAAGATCTCCGGCGGCGTGCAGATGGCGCCGTTACCGCCGGAGCCGCAGCTGGCCAGCCAGGCCCACCTGATGATCGCCAACCCGTTCCGGGCCGGTGAGCGTATCGGCTCGCTGTTCTCGACGCATCCGCCGATCGAGGACCGCATCCGCCGGCTGGAGCAGATGGCGCGCGGCTGAGGTCGGTGATATGTCGTCGAGCGGCCATCGTGTTGTGCGGCAGGCGAATGACTATCGAGGTTCGATCACTGACACCGTGCCGTCGTTGAAGCTGGAGACATAGACCGTGTGGGTGCCCGGGTCCACCGCCACCCCGTGCCCCAGCGAGGCCGGGACGAGGGGCGCGGTGACGGTAACCGCTCGGGTAGCACCGTCGATCACAGCCAGCGTGTCGTTGGCGTATTTGGGCACGTAGACGGTGTGGGTTGCCGGATCGACCGCCAACCCGTCGGGGTCTTTGCCGATGGGAATGGTGGCGGTCACCGTACGGGTCGACGCGTCGATCACCGAGACTCTGCCGCTGCGCGACGGCGGCTGCGTATCGTGGGGGGCTGTCTCGGGGTCGATGGTGGCGACGTAGACGACGTGGGTGCCCGGGTCGACCGCAACAGCTTTGGGCCAGTGGGCGACCGGGATGGTCGCGGTGACGGCGTGCGTCGACCCATCGATGAGCGACATGGTGTCGTCGCCGGAGTTGGTGGCGTAGACGATGTGGCTGCCCGGATCCACCGCCACCTCGCCCGCGTATTTGCCGACCGGCACGGTCGCCGTCACAGCGTGCGTCGACCCATCGATCACGGACACCGCGCCCGCGCCGCCGTGGGGGTCCGAGCTGCCGGCGTAAACCGTGTGGGTGCCCGGATCGACCGCCAGAGAATACGGGCCGGGGGCGACGGGAACGGTGGCGATGACCGTCTTATTACCGCCGTCGATCACCGACACGGAGTCGTCTGAGTTGTTGACGACGTAGACGGTGTGAGTTCCCGGATCCACCGCCACCGCATCCGAGCGCCGGCCCACCGGCACAGTGGCCGTGACCATGCGCGTCGACCCGTCGATCACAGAGACCGTGCCCTTGCCGCTGTCCGGGTCCAAGTTGCCGACGTACACCGTGTGAGTGCCCGGATCCACCGCCACTCCGCCGGGGCCCTTGCCGACGGGAATGGTGGCGGCAAGCTCGTATTTGACTGGGCCAGAGGAACTTCGCGTGCCGCCCGGCGGCGCCGAAGAACTCGGTGTGGAAGCCTGGCGTCCGGCCGGACTGCCGCAGCCGGACAGGGCCAGCGCGACCGCTCCGATGACGGCGAGCCCGCCGGTACCCAGCCGCGTCATCAAGCGCTGCCGACGGGTGCGGGTGGTGATCTTCTTCAGTCGCGCCATTCTTTCCATGGTCCGTTCTGCGGCGTCGACCGCCCGAACCAGCGCTGAACCCCGGACGGGCCTTGCATGTCTCTTTCGGTGGCTGCATCCGGCTGGGCGATCTGGGAGCTGATTATGCTGCCGCTTCCGGGGTTTCGCTACTGACCAGTGACACCATGGGGGTGCGTGGGGGATGCCCCCGCTCGAGCAGCCCGTCGATGTGAACCGTTCCGCCGGTTACCTGATGCTGGCGCAGCCAGTCGGTAATCGATTGGTGCGCGGCGTGATCGAGGTAACTGACGGCCATGTGCAGGGTGACCGTGCAGCCCCGGGGCACCTCGGCCAGCACGCGGGTCAGGCGCGGCAGGCTGAGGAACGTGCAGGCACCCTCGATCCGCACGCGCCACTGATCACCGTCGGCAATGGCATCCACCTTGGCTCGGATTACCCGCCATCCGGTCATCGCGATGGCCAGGGCCAGCCCGATCATGACACCGTGCAGCAGGTTCAGGAACACCACCGCGACGATGGTCACCAAATAGATGGCGAAATCGCCTGTCTTCAAGGCGGTTTCGATATGCGCCGGTTGAAGCAGCTGAATTCCGATCACGATCAGCAGCCCGGCCAGCGCGGCGCTGGGAATCTGCTCGATCAGGCCGGCGAAGGGCAGGGCGAACAGCATGATCCAGCAGCCGTGCAGGATCGTCGAGGCGCTGGTCTTGGCCCCGGCCTTGATGTTCGCCGAACTGCGCACGATCACCCCGGCGATCGGCAGGCCGCCGACGGCGCCCGAGACGATGTTGGAGGCGCCCTGTCCGATCAACTCCCGGTCCAGATTGGTGCGCGGCCCGTCGTGCATCCGGTCGGTGGCGACCGCCGTCAGCAGGCTCTGCACGCTCGTGATCAACGTGACGGTGATGATGCCGACCACCACGGCACCCCAGTTGCCGTGCGGGATCGCGGGCAACTGCAAGGCGTCGAGCACGGAGCCTTCCAACGTGATTCGGGAGACGCTGAACGGAAGCACCACCGACATGACCGTCACCACCACGATGGCCACCAGTGGGCCGGGAACGGCGGCCAGCTTGGCCGGAACCCAACGCCACGCCACCATGATCGCGATCACCAGCAAACCGAGGAACAGACCGGGTCGATGGGCGCCGAGAATCTGGGCGGGCAACTCAACCACATTCACCCAGGCCGAGCTGTGCGACTCGCCGCCCAGCAACACATGTGTCTGCTGCAGCGCGATGGTGATCCCGATGCCGGCCAGCATCGCGTGCACCACTACCGGCGAAATGGCAAGGGCCGCACGCGCGACGCGGCTCAGCCCCAACAATATCTGCATCAGGCCCGCAACCGCGGTGATGAAGCAGGTTATGCCCCAGCCGAATTCGGCGATCAGGTCCGCGACGATCACGGTCAGGCCGGCGGCCGGACCGCTTACCTGCAAAGGTGATCCGCCCAATGCGCCGCCGACGATGCCGCCGACAATCGCGGCGATCAGACCGGCGAGCACCGGCGCATCAGAGGCGATCGCGATGCCCAGCGACAAGGGCAGTGCCACCAGGAAAACCACCAGTGACGCCGGCAGATCGTGCCGAAGGTCGATCTGTCGCATCCGAGACTCCCTCGTGATGTAGCGGGGAACATTGCGACATCCGTCCCGTATCGCGATGTATAACGCGGTCGTAACGTCTTGATTCACAAGCGAATACGATCCGCCCCGCAACGGCGATGTTTCGGGCGGCTCGCTTGACGACCTTCGTCGACGTTATGGGTGGTGGCTGGCACCGGCAACCGGACGCGCTGGGTGCATAGCGAACGCAAATTTTCTATGCACCGCGCCTGACAAGCGCCTGAGTCAGAATCCCGAGCCGTGTACCTCGTGT
Organism: Mycobacterium gordonae; assembly: GCF_002101675.1. Classification (GTDB taxonomy): domain Bacteria; phylum Actinomycetota; class Actinomycetes; order Mycobacteriales; family Mycobacteriaceae; genus Mycobacterium; species Mycobacterium gordonae. The sequence continues at coordinate 19,902 of NZ_LQOY01000155.1, forward strand.
CCGGGTTCCTCGGCGGCCAGGCCGCTGTAGGCCTGCTCGACGGTGGAGCCGTGGTTGATCACGGCGTCGACCTCGCGCGCGATCGGCATGTTCAATCCGAATTCCTCCGCGAATTCCATGATGACGCTGGCGGCCTTGACCCCCTCGGCGACCTGGTTCATCGAAGCGATGATCTCGTCGATGGGCTTGCCGGCACCCAATTGTTCACCGACGTGGCGGTTGCGGCTGCGCTGGCTGGTGCAGGTGACGATCAGGTCCCCCAGGCCGGCCAGGCCGGGGAAGGTCTCGGCATTGCCGCCCATCGCCACCCCGAGCTTGGTCATCTCGCGCAGCGCGCGGGCGATCACCAGGGCGCGGGTGTTCTCGCCGATGCCCAGCGAATAGCCCATCCCCACCGCGATGGCGAAGACATTCTTCAGCGCCCCCGCCATCTCGACGCCGATGACGTCGTCGGTGGTGTACACGCGAAAACGCCGGGTGCGGAACAGCGTTGACAGCCGGGTCGCGAGGTGTTGATCCGGCATGGCCAGGACCGCGGCGGCGGCGTAGCCTTCGGCGACCTCGCGTGCAATGTTCGGACCGGCCAGGATGCCGGCCGGATGCCCGGGCAGGATCTCCTCGATGATCTGCGACATCCGCCTGTTGGTGCCCTGCTCAAGGCCTTTCACCAGGGAGACCACCGGTACCCAGGGCCGTAATTCCTTGGCCAGTTCGGTCAGCACCCCGCGAAAGCCGTGCGACGGCACACCCATCACCAGGACGTCGGCGCAATTGGCGGCTTCGGCGAAGTCGGTGGTAGCGCGCAGCGAGCTGCTCAGCGCGACTTCGTTGCCCAGGTAGCGGCTGTTGCGGTGGTTTTCGTTGATGTCCTTGGCCGTGTCCTCCGAGCGCACCCATTGCAGTGTCGGTCCGCGCCGCGCGCAGATTGAGGCCACGGTGGTGCCCCAGGAACCGCCACCGAGGACAACGACATTGGGTTCGCGCTTTTCAGCTGCCATGAAGTCAGCCTATTGCGGTCACCGTCGAATACCAACGACCCACGGGCAGAGGACTTCGGGCCCTTTCCGCCGGGGCGCCGGCACCGCGATGGTGAAGGGGTGATCTTATGCCGAGCATTGCTCGCCGTGGCCGCGCTGTTTGTATCGATGCTCTGGCCGGCGAGTGCGGTGGCCGACGGCGGCCGACCGCAGGCCAACGCGGAACAGGTTGCCGCGGCACGGATACGGCCTGCCGTCATGTTTCTGGCCGCCGAGGCGTACGGCTTGGTCCGGTTGCCCGATGGCAAGACCCTGTCGTTCTTCGGGGAAGGCTCCAACGCTCCCTTCGTCGCAAGCTGGAATTGCACCGGATTCGTGGTCAACCCCGACGGTTGGGTCGCCACCGCCGGCCACTGTGCCGATCCCGATACGGCCAAGGAACAGATACTCAAACGGGCCGCCACCGAATACCAGGCGCAATATCCCGACGCTTCGGTCAGTCAGGACCCGCTGGCGACGCTGGAGTACCTGGCTAAGAACGCGCGGGTGGAGGGCACCCTGCCGGGCCAGGGGCCACAGGTGAACCTGACGCTGATCTACGGCACCGGGACGAAGATCGCGGAGAAGATGCCCGCCACCGTCGTGGACTTCAAGCCGCTCGGCAAGGGCGACGTGGCCCTGCTGAAGGTCGACAAACACAACCTGCCGTCGTCCGAACTCACCACCGATGCCACGGTCAGTATCGGTACCGCGGTGCTGACGGTCGGTTACGCAGAGCCCACCGCGCGGCTCACCGGCCGGTCGCTCGACCCGACCAACAAGAGCGGCAAGGTCAGCAAGAAGTCGAACGTCAAGTCAAGCCCGGTATACGAGATCGACGCCGCCGTGGCCGAGGGAATGAGCGGCGGTCCCACCGTCGACCTCAGCGGAAAGGTGATCGGCGTCAACAGTTTCGGCCCCGCCGGCGAACCGCAGCCGTTCAACTTCATCGCGCCTTCGGACACGCTCGCGACGATGCTGGCGGCCAAGGCCGTCAAGGCCACCCTCGGACCCGCGGACCAGGCCTACCGCCAGGGGCTCAGCCATTACTACGAGGGCCGTTACAGCGACGCCATCAAGGACTTCGACCTGGCGCTCACGCTTTCCCCCGACTACCCCGGTGCCGCCGACCTGAAGACCAGCGCGGCCAACCTGCGCGAGCAGTACGGTGACGCCTCGATCTTCGAGCGCTCGAACGTGTTGTGGTACATCGTCAGTGGAGCCTTGCTGGTGCTCGTCGTCGGCGCCTGGATGACGGTCATGGTTGTCCGCAACCGCCGCCAACGGCGCGCCGAAGCCGAAGCGGACGTCCCCCCCGATGCCGACGACGACGCCGATGGCACCGTGCGATCGCTCGGACTCGTCCCTACGGTGGGGACTGACGAACCGCACTTCTGCGCCAACTGCGGCGCGCAGCATCACCACGCCGAGAAGTTCTGCACCCACTGCGGCAAGAAGATCTCGCTGGGGGCCTCGGCTTAGTTTCCGCTCAGCCCGCCAGCGCGGCCCGGTCGGCGGCCCGGCCGAATTCCATGGCTTCGTCGATCCGGTCGAACCGGTAGTCGATCGCATCGGCGAAATAGTTCTGCCGCACGTTCCACGGCCGCTTGGTACCCGACTTGGGCAGCGCGTGCAGTGCCCGCTTGACATATCCGGCCTGAATGTCCCAGGCCGGCTTCTCGGTCATCGGCTGGTCGCCGAGGTGCGGGCTGGCGTGGGTGTAGCCGTGCTCGGCCATATAGGCCAGCAGTTTGGCGGTCGCTCGCGCGGTCATGTCGGCCCGCAGCGTCCAGGAGGCGTTCGTGTACCCGACACACCAGAACAGGTTGGGCACGTCTTCGAGCATGTGGGCCTTGTAGACGAAACGGTCGCGGGGATTGATCTCGACCCCGTCGATGCTGATCGTGGCGCCGCCGAGGGCCTGCAGTTGCAGGCCGGTGGCGGTGACGATGATGTCGGCGTCGAGGTGCCGCCCGGATTTCAGGGCGATGCCGGTGGCGTCGAAGTGGTCGATGTGGTCGGTGACTACCTCGGCGCGTCCGCCGGCGACGGCTTCGTAGAGGTCGGCGTCCGGGATCAGGCACAGCCGCTGGTCCCAGGGGTTGTACCGCGGCTTGAAGTGGGTGTCGACGTCGTAACCCTCCGGCAGGTTCTGCACCGCTACGCGCCGTAGCAACCACTTGATCAGCGGTGGGGTCTTGCGGGACAGGAACCACAGCACGCCTTCCATCAAGGCGTTGTAGAACCGGATGGTCAGGTGAGCGATCCTGCGGGGCAACAACTTCCGGCTGAGCCAGGCGACCTTGCTGTACTTGGACGCCGAGATGAGGTAGGTCGGCGACCGTTGCAGCATGATCACCTTGCCGGCCTTCTCGGCCATCGACGGAATCAGCGTCACCGCGGTGGCGCCGCTGCCGATCACCACGACCGTCTTGCCGGTGTAGTCCAGGTCTTCGGGCCAGTGCTGCGGATGCACAATCGTGCCGCCGAACTGCTCGATGCCGGGGAAGTCGGGGGTGTAGCCGGTGTCGTAGTTGTAGTAGCCGCTGCCGAAGAACAGGAACCGGCTGCGGCACCGTTTGGTCTCGCCGTCCTGCTCGAACGTGACGGTCCAGGTGTCGGTGGCCGAGTCCCAGGCGGCGCCGCGCACGTAACTGCGGAACCGGATGTGCTCGTCGATGCCGTACTTGCGGGCCATGTCGGTCAGGTACTCGCGGATGTGCTCGCCGTCGGCGACGCCCTCTTCGCGGGTCCACGGCTCGAACGGAAAGCTGAGCGTGAAGATGCTGCTGTCCGAGCGCACTCCGGGGTATCGGAACAGGTCCCAGGTCCCGCCGATGCGCTCGCGCCGCTCCAGGATGGTGTAAGACACGTCCGGGTTGCGCTGCAGGATGCGGTAGGCCGCCCCGAGCCCGGAGATTCCGGCGCCGACGATGAGGACGTCGACGTAGTCCGTTTCCGCCATCGTTGACCTCACTTCCTCTTGAGGGCGTTGAGCCTGCGCTCAGGGCGGCAAATCGTGGGAGAAGTCCGCCGCTGACGCAGGCTCAGCGCGAGCTACCGGTAATTCACGAATTGCAGTGCGACGTCGAGGTCGGCCTGCTTGAGCATCGAGATGACCGCCTGCAGGTCGTCACGCTTCTTGCTGGTCACCCGAACTTCGTCGCCCTGGATCTGCGTCTTGACGGTCTTGGGCCCCTCGTCGCGGATCAGCTTGGTGATCTTCTTGGCGTTCTCGCTGCTGATGCCCTGCTTGAGGGTGCCGGTCAGCTTGTAGGTCTTGCCGGAGGCCTGCGGTTCGCCGGCCTCGAAGGACTTCAGCGAGATGTCGCGGCGAATCAGTTTCTCCTTGAAAACGTCGAGCGCGGCCTTAACCCGCTCCTCGGTGGAGGAGGTCAGCTCGATGCCTTCCTCGCCTTTCCACGCGATCTTGGTGTCAGTGCCGCGGAAGTCAAAGCGCGTGGACAGTTCCTTGGCGGCCTGGTTGAGTGCGTTGTCGACTTCCTGCCGGTCGATCTTGCTGACGATGTCGAACGATGAGTCGGCCATGCGCTGCGTCCCTTCTTCAGTGCTCCCCGTTTGTGAACTGTCTACCCGGTCGTTGTACCCTGCTAGGCGGCAGGTTGCCCGAGCGGCCAATGGGAGCGGACTGTAAATCCGTCGCGAAAGCTTCACAGGTTCGAATCCTGTACCTGCCACCAACATCGACGCAGGCCGGAGGCTGTTTCCGGGCCCGTCGCCGCGGAGCCTGGTTCGCGGGCACCGGCAACTGACGGTCCTGTACCTGGCAGCCGCTGCCGTGCGGCCGGCAGTTGCCAAGCGCGATATGGGTGGCTTCCTCCATCGTGGAGGCGTCATTCGCCCACCCGGTGTATCCGGTGATCGGGGAGTAGGCGCTCACCGTGTACAGCCCGCCTGCGGTCACCCCTGCCTGTGCGCTGGGAGAACTCGCCGCGGCGCCGCCGAAAGAGCCGCATCGCCGTGCTGATCGCGGCCACCAAGAAGAAGCGGTTACTGCTCATTCGAAATTCTTTGCCGTGCAGCGATGTTGATCGATCAGCCCAGCATGGGATCCGCCGCTGGACGGATTCTTCAAGAGTCCTCGGCGCCGCTCGGCCGATGCCAGACGGACGTGCCTCTTTGCGGCAACTCAGCACCTCCCATACTTCTTACGGAAAGAGGTAACAAGGAGGGATGACAGTGTCGTCGGTAACCGCGTCCAATCTGGCTTCGATGTTCTTCGACCGAGTCGGCGCGTCGGCCGACAAGGAGGCGTTCCGGCGGCTCAGCGGCGGCCGTTGGGTGTCAGTCACGTGGCAGGAAACCGCCGACCGCGTGCAGCAGCTGGCGGCGGCGTTGCTTGCGTCCGGCATCGAACCGGAGCAGCGCGTCGCGATCATGTCGGGCACCCGGTACGAGTGGATCCTGGCCGACCTCGCGGTCATGTGCGCCGGCGCGGCGACGACGACCGTCTATCCGAGCACGCATGCCGCGGATGCCACCTACATCGTCGCCGACTCGGAGTCGCAGATCGTCTTCGCCGAGGACGCCTCACAGGTCGCCAAACTCGCCGACAATCGCGGCGAGCTGCCCGACGTACATCTGGTGGTGGTCATGGACGGCGACGGTGACGGCGACTGGGTCATCACCTTCGAGGAATTCACCCGCCGGGGCGCCGCTTATCTGCAGGAACATCCGACGTCCGTCGCCGATGCCGCGGCCACGGTGACGAGCGAATCGCTGGCCACCCTGATCTACACGTCGGGGACCACCGGCCGCCCCAAGGGGGTGCGGCTCGCGCATCGGTCGTGGACGTCGGCGGCGGGGTTCATCCGCAACGAGGGGCTCCTGGGTGAGGACGACTTGCACGTGCTGTGGCTGCCACTTGCCCACTCATTCGGCAAGGTGCTGCTGGCCAGCCAGCTTGCGTGTGGGTTCGTCGCCGCAGTCGACGGGCGCGTCGACAAGATCGTCGAGAACATGGGCACCGTGAAGCCGACGTTCATGGCCGCCGTACCCCGCATCTTCGAGAAGGCACACGCCAAGATCGTGATGACGAGCCAGGAAGGTGGCGGCATCAAGGCACGGCTGTTCCAGCAGGCGTTCCGGGTGGGCCTGGATGTATCTCGTCGGCGTCGCGACGGCAAGTCGGTGCCGCTGCCGCTGCGGCTGCAGCAACAGCTGTTCGACCGCCTGGTGTTCAGCAAGGTGCGCGACGTCTTCGGTGGCCGGCTGCGGTTCTTCGTCTCCGGGTCGGCGCCACTCAACCGGGAGATCGCCGAGTGGTTCCTCGCCGCCGGAGTGCTTGTCCTGGAAGGCTATGGCCTCACCGAATCCGCTGGCGCCGGGTTCATCAACCGTCCCGACAACTACAAACTCGGCACGGTCGGCTTGCCGTTCACCGGCACGGACGTGCGCATCGGCGACAACGGCGAAGTACAGCTACACGGACCGCTGGTGATGACCGGTTACCACCACCTACCCGACAAGACCGAAGAGGCGATGACCAGTGACGGTTGGCTGCGCACCGGTGATCGCGGCAGCCTCGATTCCGACGGGTTCCTGACCATTACCGGCCGCATCAAGGAACTGTTCAAGACCTCCGGTGGCAAGTACGTCGCGCCGCCGGCCATCGAAGCGAAGTTCATGGCGCTCTGCCCTTATGCCAGCCAGTTCATCGTTTTCGGGGAAGCCCGCAACTACTGTGTCGCACTGATCGCCCTCGACGGCGACGCGTTGACCAAATGGGCTGAGGAGCAAGGTATCTCGGAGACGTCGTTCGCCGAACTCACCCGCAATGCCCAGGTTCGCGAGATGGTCGACGGCTATGTGCAGCAGCTCAACAGCGAGCTCAACCGCTGGGAGACGATCAAGAAGTGGGAGCTGATCGACCACGAATTGTCGGTCGACACAGGGGAACTCACGCCTTCGCTGAAGTTGAAGCGGGCAGTGGTCGAGCAGAACAACAAGCAGACCATCGACGCGTTCTACGCCTGATCGTCTGTAGCCGGCGCTAATCGCTACAACATCGGTTCGAACGCCGGGGACAGATAACGGGCGGCCATGACTTTGGCCTGTTCGATGATCACCGGATCCCCGACGGCATCAACACGGAAAGCCGTTTCGAGAAGAGCCTGACTGGCCTCCCAGCAGACATAGATCATCAGCATCAGTTCGTCGTGGGGCACGTGTGCGCGAGTTGCCAGCGTGTCGGCGAGAGTTGCGGCGAATCGGGTGTTGTTGTGTTCATGGTCGGCGCGAATGAAATCCGGGTCCAGGCGCGCGCCGACCCACAACTCTCGAAGCGCTGGTTCGCTGCGGTAAAACGACGCATAGGAATCCAGCAGTCGATCAAGCAGCACATGCCACTCTGCGTCGATGGCCGCATCTGCCAATGTTGCCGCGAGTACTTCCCCGAAGCGGTCTGCGAAGCGCTGCGCCAGCGCGTAGACGATGTCGTCCTTGCGGGCGAAGAACTGGTACAGCGTTCCCAGCGGAACGCCGGCGCGGCTGGCGATGTCGCTGACTTTGAGGTTTTCCAGGCCCTGGTCGACGACAATGGCCGCCGCCGCGTCCAGAATGCGTTCGACGCGTTCGCGGCTGCGCTGCTGACTCGGTGAGCGCCGCATGTGGGCCGGACCGGGCGGAATCACTTCTGGTCAAACGGCGCCGAGCGCATGAGCGGAATGAAACCGCAGCGGCGTAGCAGCGCAAAACGTCCGCCGCGTACAGCTTTCGCCTCGGCGGTGAAGTGGGCTGCCAGTTCGCGGGTGAATCCTTGCCTGTCGTAGCGGTCCAGCGTGTAGTCGACCAGTTTCGTGGACAGCTCCCATATCCGGTTGCCCACGATGTCGACCATGGCCCCGGCCTGGATGTAGCAACCGAGCGGGCCGTCGCGCTCGACATTGACGCCAGGGGTGGTGTGCACCGTAATGGCGTCGGCCAGCTGCGCTGCCTTGCGATCGTCGAGTTGTGCCGATGTGGCGCACTCGGTGGCGCGGCGGGCGCTGCGTAAGGTGAAGTCCTCACCCGGCACGACGGGCGCGATTCCGTGATCGTGCAACAGGCAGCCGGCGTAGAACAGTTCCTCGTCTAGTGCGATGGCATCGACGTCGGCGAGCGCACGTCCGAAGACCCATGACCGGTAACTGTGGCCAATGATTACCCGGCTCTGTTCCGCCGCGGCGGCCTCTACCTCGCGGGCGAACCGGCTGTCGGGCGGGCGAATCTCGTGATCTGTGGGCGAAGCGATGGTGGCGGGCCGGGCGCCTCTCAGCCGGTGCAGGAAATAGTCACGCTGGCTGTTCACGATCGAACCCAGCAGCCGTAGCCGTTCCCGCCGCGTGAGCAGGCCTTTGGTGCGCCGCGTCCACTCCAAGCCGCCGAGTCGGTTCGGGTCCGGGTGCGCGCTCATCTCGCTCCGACGATGAGCGACCGGCATAACATGAACATGATTCATGTTCTAGACGCCCAGAGCGGTGGAGTCAAACTCGCTCACGAGCATTCGGTTAGGCGCAGCCGTGCGTACGGCGCTCTGACCCGATCCAATGCGGCCGACGCGGCACTGCGGAGAGTGCGCGCCGCGGGCGAACTGCCTTCCGAAAAATTGGGCCGTTGCGCGCGGTTCGACCGAGAGTATAGTCAACCATGGTTGACGGTTGGGAGGTGAGCCAGATGGAGTACGAGTCATTGTTTCGCGAGGTCGAGACGTCCTGCGAGAGTGCCTTTTTCGTAGTCGGCCAGGTGGTCGAGTAAGCCGTTTCGGCTGGGGCATCGCCACTCCTCGTGGTGGATGCCCCAGCAGCCATCGCTGCGCCTACCGAGAGGAGAACCTGATGTTGCGCAGCACAACAATGGCCGAGGCCGGTTCGGTGACAGGCGACGGCAGCTCGGTTGAGGTCTACTGCCGGATGCCGTCGATGGGCGAGGTTGAGCAAGTTCAATCCATGCTGCTGCCCAACAGTTCGGTGCTTGATCTGGGCGCCGGCACCGGACGTGTCGCCGACGCTCTCGCCCTGCTCGGTCACCGCGTCACCGCCGTCGACGACTCACGCGAGATGCTCGCCCACGTCCGCAACGCCCGGACGGTGCAGAGCCGCATCGAAGACGTCCGGTTGAACGAGCGGTTCGACGCGGTCTTGTTGATGTCGAATCTGATCAACTATCCGACCCCGATACTTCGCAGGTCCATGCTGGCTACCGTCGCTCACCACTTGGCGCCGAATGGCCAGGCGATCATCCAGTGGGCGCCGCCGTCTCTGTTGGCTTCTCGGCCGACCGGCTGGACGAAAACGCTGAGTTTCGATGCAATGCAGACGACCCTGACGATCCGCTCCAACCGCGGGGGAATCACCACCGGCGAGTTCGTATTGGCTGTCGACGGCCGATCGTGGCGTCAGTCGTTGATCTTGCAGCGTGTCAGCCCCGACGCGGTCCGCGCCGATCTTGCGCGAGCGGGGTTGGTGCTGACGACAGTCGACCCGGATTCAACCCGTTGGTTGCACGCCCGGAGAACCTCTTAGGGAGTGCGGGTCAGCCCTGCGGCGTATTCACCGCAGCTGCGGCATCACGTCACTCGCCAACAGCTCCAGGTGCGCCAGGTCCGACATGTCGAGCAGCTGCGCGTAGACCCGCTGCACACCCAATTCGCGCCACGGCCCCAGCTTGTCGACGATCTCGTCCGGGCTGCCCACGAGCGGACTGTTGGAGCTCATCTCGTCGACCTCCCGGCCGATCACGGAAGCGCGGCGGGCCACCTCGGCGTCGTCGCGGCCGGCGCACAACACAAACGCACTCGAGTACACGATCGAGTCGGCAGCCCGGCCAGCCGCGGCCACCGCGTCGGCCACTCGCTCGAATTGCCGGCGCACGACGTCGATCGTCGCGAAGGGCACATTGAACTCGGCCGCATACTGGGCCGCCAGCGCCGGCGTGCGTTTGGCGCCGGTGCCACCGACCACGATCGGCGGGTGCGGGCTCTGCACCGGCTTGGGCAGCCCCGGGGAGTCGTTGATCGTGTAGTGCTCACCGGCATAGTCGAATGTCTGGCCCGCCGGGGTGGTCCACAGGCCGGTGATGACGGCGAGCTGCTCGGTGAGCCGGTCGAAGCGTTCCCGCACCGACGGGAACGGTACCCCGTAGGCTCGGTGCTCCGCTTCGAACCAGCCGCTGCCCAGTCCGAATTCCACACGGCCGCCGCTCATTTCGTCGACCTGTGCCACCGCTATCGCCAGCGGGCCCGGGTAGCGGAACGTCGCGGACGTCACCAGGGTGCCCAGCCTGATGTGCGAGGTCTCGCGGGCGATCGCGCCCAGCGTCACCCAGGAGTCGGTCGGTCCCGGGCCCCCGTCACCGCTCATGGCCAGGTAGTGATCCGAGCGGAAGAATGCGTCGAAGCCGAGATCCTCGGCTGCTTGTGCAACTGCCAACTGGTCGGCGTAGATGGCACCTTGCTGCGGCTCGACGAAAGCTCGGAAGTCCATGGGATCCTACGGTAACGTACTGCGCTGCAACGTGATAGCGCCGCGGTCGATTCAGGAGACGCCCGTGGGCTTGCGGTCGGAATCGTTGAATTTGACGCTGACACGCTGAAAGCCTTTGACGCGTTCAGCTTTCGCCTTCCTGGTGTAGGTCTTACGATCCGCCGGCGTGAGGTTCACGTCGTCGGTGAACGGCGTGAGCAACGAACGCGGGTGCAGTCCTTCAACCAAGACCACGTTGATCTCGGCGCACAGCACCAGCGTCGAGGACACCAGAAACAAGAACGCCAACAGTCCCAGCACCAACGCGAACACACTGTTGGTGGCGCTGGACGACTTCACCACGTGTCCGATGTAGCCCGCGCCGAACCACTGCAGGATCTGCCACACGATGGCCGCCGCGATGGCTCCCGGCAACACCTGCCGGTAGGTGAGTTCCCGGGCGGTGGTCACCCGGAACGCCACCAGGCAGATCCCCGCGTTGATGGCAACCGCGACCAGGGCGACGCCGATCCTGCCGAGCGGGCCCAAACTGCTTGTCACGTGCGCGATTGCCGAGAGCAGGGTGGTGGCGATGGCCGCCGAACCGAGCACCAACAGCAACACCAGGCTGCGCGCCCTCGACCGGATCGGATCGGGACGCTCATGCCGCGGCACCGCCCACACCGAATCCATGGCGTTCTGCAGCGCCTGCCCGACGCCCAAACCGCCGTAGAGTGCGCCGAATATCCCGACCGCCACCGCGCCGGATCCGCCGCTGAGTCCTTCTGGCTGGTGTAGCTGGCTGCCGATCACCGGGAACTGGCTCAACGTGCTCTGCAACACCTGTGCCTGCAGGTCGGGCCTGCCGGCCAGCAGGACTCCGAGGCCGGTGGTCAACAGCAGCAGCAGCGGAAACAGCGACACGAAGGTGTAGTAGGTGATCAGCGCGGCCAGATAACCGCCCTGATCGTCGAGGTACTTGTAGATCACCGCAATGGCAGCGCCCACGGTGCGATTGCGTTGCTGCAACCTGTCCAGCCAGCCGACCATCGCCGCTCACTTCAAGCTCACCAATGAAACATTGCCGCAAGAAATACCCGAAACCGCCGAGGGCCAATCTTTGCTTAGGGCGTTGAGTTTCGGGTACCCCTGCCGCCATGCCGCCCCGCCGCCAGTCTGATCAGACCGCCCCGAAGCGAACCAGCCCCACCGGCAACACAAATGGAGAGGTCGGGGACTACGACCCGCGCGGTCAGGGCGGAAAGTACCTGACGACCGCCCAGGGACTGCGCCTGCCCGACACCGACCACTCACTGAAGGCCGGCAACCGTGGGCCGAGTCTGCTCGAGGACTTCCACCTGCGCGAGAAGATCACGCACTTCGACCATGAGCGCATCCCGGAACGGGTCGTGCATGCCCGCGGCGCCGCCGCTCACGGTGTCTTCGAGTCCTACGGCACCGCCGCATCGGTCACCAGGGCAGGGTTCCTGGCGCGCAAAGGCAAGAAAACCCAAGTGTTCTGTCGGTTCTCGACCGTGCTGGGCTCGCGGGGTTCAGCCGACACCGTGCGCGACACCCGCGGATTCGCGGTCAAGTTCTACACCGACGAAGGCAATTTCGACCTGGTGGGCAACAACATTCCGGTCTTCTTCATCCAGGACGGCATCAAATTCCCCGACGTCGTTCATGCGGCCAAGCCCCACCCCGACCGCGAGATCCCGCAGGCCCAGTCGGCACACGACACCTTCTGGGATTTCGTCTCGCTGCATACCGAAGCCACCCATCACGTGTTCTGGAACATGAGCGATCGCGGCATTCCGCGTTCCTACCGCACGATGGAGGGATTCGGCGTCCACACCTTCCGGCTGGTCAACAAGAAGGGCAAGACGAGCCTGGTCAAATTTCACTGGAAGCCGGTGGCCGGGGTGCATTCCCAGGTCTGGGAAGAGGCGCAGATCGCGGCCGGTGTCGACCCCGACTTCCACCGCCGGGACATGGCCGATGGCATCGAAGCGGGCGCCCCCCTCGAATACGAGCTTGGCATCCAGGTGATGCCGGACGACGGCACCGACAGCTTCCAGGGCATCGACCTGCTGGACCCGACCAAGATCGTGCCGGAAGAGATGGTGCCGGTGCAGTTGATCGGCAAGCTGACTCTCAACGGCAACCCGACCAACTTCTTCGCCGAAACCGAGCAGGTCGCGTTCCATCTCGGCAACCTGGTGCCCGGCATCGAACCGACCAATGACCCGCTGCTGCAGGCCCGGCTGTTCTCCTACCTGGACACCCAATTGACCCGGCTCGGTGGTCCCAACTTCACCCAGCTGCCGATCAACCGGCCGCACTGCCCGGTGAACGACATGCTGCGCGACGGCATGCACCAGACCGCGATTCACACCGGCCAGGCGCCATACCGCCCCAACAGCATCGACGACGGCGAACCGTTGGTGGCCGGCGCGGACGAAGGCGGTTACGTGCAGACACCACGCCCCGTGCAGGGCCCGACGGTTCGGGAAAACCCGTCCTCGTTCGAGGACCATTTCACCCAGCCGGCCATGTTCTATCGGAGCCTGACCCCCGTCGAGCAGGCGCACATCATCGAGGCGTTCACGTTCGAACTCGGCAAGTGCTACGAGCAGTCCATCAAGGAACGCCAGCTGGAAGTGCTGGCGAACGTCGACGCCGATCTGTGCAAGCAGGTGGCCATCGGACTGGGCCTGCCGGCCCCCAAGGGCAATCCGCCGAAGGATGTGCTGCTGTCGCCGGCTCTGTCCCAAGTCGTCGAGACCCCCGGTCCCATCGACGGTCGCAAGATCGGCATCATCGCCGGTGCGGATTCCGATCTGGGTGGCGTGTCCAAACTCGTCGACGCGGTACTGGGCCTCAATGCGACACCGTTGGTCACCGCACCGGTCGGTGGCGTGCTGAAGTCCGGCCGGCGCAGCGTGATCGTCGAACGGACCCTACTGACCACGCGGTCCATCGAGTTCGACGCGGTGGTGGTCGCCGCGGGCACGAAGCCTGCGGATGATCTCAAGCTGGTGCTGTTGCTGCAGGAGGCATTTCGGCACTGCAAGCCGATAGCCGCCTGGGGTGACGGCACGGTTGCGCTGACCGCCGCGGGGATCCCGCTGGAGGCCCCCGGCGTGCTTGTTGCCGAGAAGATAGACCGAAAATTCACCGCCGCGCTCGCCAAAGCCGTTGGCCTGCACAGGGTGTGGGAGCGCGCCGTCGACGTGATGGCGTCGGAGGTGGCGCCGGCGCGCTGATGTCACACCGTCGCGCGGTCGCGGCCCTCCCAATAGGGCTTGCGCAGTTCCTTCTTGAGGATCTTGCCGGTCGGGTTGCGTGGCAGTTCGTCGGCGAAGTCGATGGATTTCGGGCACTTGTAGGCGGCCAGTCGCTCGCGGGCGAACGCGATGATCTCCTCCGCGGTGGCTTCACCCTCCACTGCGATAACGGCTTTCACCACTTCGCCCCACTTCTCGTCGGGTACTCCGATCACCGCGACCTCCACCACCGCCGGGTGTTCGGCCAGCACCTGCTCCACCTCGATCGAGTAGATGTTCTCCCCGCCCGAGATGATCATGTCCTTGAGCCGGTCTTCGACGAAGATGTAACCACCGTCGTCGACGCGCCCGATGTCGCCGGTGCGGAACCAGCCGTCCTCGGTGATCGCCTCGGCGGTCGCCTCCGGCCTGTTGTGATAACCCTTCATCAATTGTGGTGAGCGGAACCATAGTTCGCCCTGCTGACCGGGCGGGACATCTTCGAGCGTGTACGGGTCCACGACGCGCACCTCCGCGCCCGGGACCAGTGTTCCGGCACTGCTGAGCCGTTCCGGGTTGTCGGTGGCGCGATGGGCATCGGGCAGCAGGTGACTTATCACGCCGCACAACTCGGTCAGGCCGTACGCCTGGATGAAGTCGGTGTTCGGCCACGCCTGCAGGGCCGCACGCAGCAGCGGCAGCGGCATCGGCGACGCGCCATAGGAATAGGTCTTCAGCGCGCCGAACAGCTTCACCGCATCCTCGCCGGACTCCAGCACTTTCGCCAGCACCGCGGGCACTAGGAAGGTTCTGTTGGCGCCCTTGAGGATTGCGCCGGCCAGCGTCATGCCGTCGACGTCGCGCGTCATCACGCTGGGCACCCCGTCGTGGATCCCGAACTGCACATACGATGATCCGCCGACGTGGAACAGCGGCATCGACACCATGCTCTTGTCGCCCGGGTCGAACTCGAAGCCCTCATGGGCGTTGAGCGTGTGCGCGATCATGTTCGCCTGCGTCAGCTGCACCCCCTTGGGGCGCCCGGTGGTGCCCGAGGAGTACATGATGATGCACACGTCGTCGGGTTCGACGTCGTCGGCCCGGCCTACCGGCGTCGCCCCGGCCAGCAACGCCTCGTACTCGTCGCCGTCTCCGCCATCGGGGGTCACCGTGATGATGTGCTCGACGTTGACCAGGTCACCGCGGATCTTGTCGATGCTCGGCTTGAGTTCCGCCCCGACGATCAGCACCTTGGCGCCCGAATCGTTGATCACGTAGTCGAGTTCGTCGGCGGCGAGCCGGAAGTTGATGATCGCGTTGGCCGCACCAAGCGATGCGGCGGCGAACGTCAACTCGACACACGCGGGATGGTTCTTGTCCAAGAACGCCACCACGTCGCCGCGTTCGACACCGAACGCCGACAGTGCGCCGGCCAATCGGCGGACCCTGTCGTTCCACTGTGCCCAGGTCCACTTGCGGTCCAGATAGTCGATCGCCTCGTCATCAGGCTTGGTGGCGGCCCAGTGTGCGAGCCGGTCGTCAAGGAAACGCGGGTCTGCTAGGTCAGGCATGGGATGAGCCTTCCATGTCGAGTGCTTACGGAGAAGCAATTCAGTGGATGCGGGCGCTGCCGCCCAGTCCGACCTCCAGGACGCTGCCGGTGATGACGCCGGGGTCGGTGACCAGGTATACAACACCGCGGCTCACGTCTTCCGGCTGCAGCCACGGCTGCGGTATCGGGTTGGCTCTCATCATCCGGCGCACCAGCTCGTCGGGAACATCATCGCCTCCAGCGGGCTGCACCATCGGGGTCTGGGTGGTGGTCGGGCAGATGACGTTGATGGTGATGCCCTCTTTGGCGACTTCGAGGGCCGCCGACTTGGCGAGCCCGATGATGCCCCACTTGGTGGCGTTGTAGGCAGCGAGATCGGGGATCCCCATCCGGCCCCCCATCGAGGACGTCACCACGATCCGACCGAAACGCTGTCGGCGCATCACCGGAATGACGGCCCGCAGCGTGTGAAACACACCGGTCAGGTTCGTGTCGAGGAGTTGCTGCCACACCCGGTCGCTGACCTGGTCCAGCGGCCCCGTGCTCACGATGCCGGCGTTGGCCACGGCGATGTCGAGGCTGCCCAGTTCCGCCGCCGCCTGCTCGACGGCAGCGGCAACCTGCGACGAGTCCCGGACGTCGGCGGCTATCGGCAGGCAGCGTCGTCCCAGCTTCTCGACGAGTCGGGCGGTCTCGTGCAGATCGTCCACCGTGCCGAGCGGGTACGTCAGATCCGTCATGGGTCCGGGCGCGTCGACGGCGACGATGTCCGCGCCTTCGGCCGCCAGCGCCACCGCATGCGCGCGGCCTTGTCCCCGGGCACCTCCGGTGATCAGCGCGACCCGGCCATCCAAAGCACCCATGCCGCAGACGTTAGCCCCTGACCGCGAACCAGCTGCGGCGGGAGCTCATTAACGTCAGCGCCGCTGCCAGGGCGGACGGGGGTTCGGGATGCAGACGCCTCGCACGCAGCCCAACACGCCCCGAACGGGCGGCGGGGTGGCTTTGGGGGGTGGCTGGCATCCGGTGGCCGGACAGGGTGGGTCGCCGGGGCCGTAGTCCGCTTGGGCTGTCGGCGCGGCCACCAACGCCCCCGCGGTCAGCGCTGCTGCGATGAACATCTTGGCTGCGATCATCTGACTCTGCCCTCGAACGACTGCATGCAGGCTTCACGATAGCGCGCGCCACACGGTTCGGAGCCGGCCGAGAACGAGCGCATAGGCTTTGCATATGAGCGCCGGGGAGCAGCGCGGGGGAGTCGATCTGACGAACCTGGATCAGCCGCTGAGTCCGGATGCCGGCGCCACCAAGCGCGACCTGGTCGACTACCTGGACGCGGTGGCCGACCGGATGGTGCCCGGATTGGCCGGCCGGCCGCTCACCGTTCTTCGGGTGTTGCGCGGGCGGGCTCCCTTCATGCAGAAAAACGTTCCCAAGTACACCCCGGAGTGGGTGCGGACGGTGGCCATCTGGGCGGAGGCCTCCCACCGCGAGGTGCATTACCCCGTGTGTGACGACCGGCGGACCTTGCTCTGGCTCGCTAATCAGCGCGCGGTCGAATACCACCCCGCTCTGGGTCTGGCCGACGACATCTATCGGCCGACCCACCTCGTGCTCGATCTCGATCCGCCCGCCGGCGGCGACTTCGCCGCGGTGGTCCACGTGGCCCACCTGGTGCGGCAGGCGCTGGAAGACAGTGGTCTGGCCGGCGCGGTAAAGACCAGCGGGGCCAAGGGCATTCACGTCTTCGTGCCGATCGACGACCACGCAGCCGTCGAAGATGTCGCAGCCGCCACCCGCGCCTTGGCGGCGCGCGCCGAGGCGCTCGACCCTGCCTCGGCGACAACGGCTTTCATCGTGGAAGACCGCGAAGGCAAGGTTTTCGTCGATGCCACGCGAGCCGGGGGCGCCACGGTCGCCGCTGCCTACAGCCCGCGGTTACGTCCCGGCACTCCGGTGTCGTTCCCGTTGGACTGGTCGGATCTGGACCGGGTAAGCCCCACCGACTTCACGGTGCACACGGCGTTCGACGCCCTTGCCGGCCGTGATCCCTGGGCGGACTCGATGCCGGCGGCGCAACGACTGCCGAGCGACCTCATCGAACAGGGCCGCACCATCCCGGTCGCCCGAGTCGCGGCGATGCATGAAGGGAAGCGGCGCGCCCGCGCGCGACGCGCCGAAAAGGATTGAGCTCAGTCGGTTCGCGACGCCTGGTAGTACGCGATGCGCCAGTGGTCGGCGCCTCGGGTCACCAGCACGCCGATCCGCACGCTGACGGTGTCCCGATCGGGGAACGAGAAGTCGGCGTGCAGGTAGCCCAGGACTGCCTCCGTGCTCACCCGCCGGGTCTCCAGGACGTGGTAGGCCACCGTCATGCCCGGCGGCTGTCCATCGTAGTAGGCGTAAACTCCTTGTCGGCCAACGCTGTACGGACGCAGCCCCTGAAAGACCGTGTCCTCGGTGAACTGCTCGGCCACCAGGTCGGGTTGGTGGCTGTCGACGCCCGACTTCCATCGGTCCATCACTTCACCGACGATTTTTTCAAGGTCAGTGCCCGGCACTTTGGCCTCCGTCCACGTGCAGGATTTCGCCGGTGACGAACGAGTTGCCTTCCAGGTACAACACCGCGTCCACCACTTCGCCGATCTCACCCAGCCGCCCGAGTGGATGCATCTTCGCCAGCATGTCGTGGGTCGACGGGTCGTGCATCGGCGTGCGAATGTTGCCCAGCGCAACGGCGTTGACCCGGATCCCCCGGTCGGCGTACTCGATGGCCAGTGCCTTGGTCGCCGCGTTCAGCCCGCCCTTGGTCAGCGACGCCAGCACCGAGGGCACGGCGGAATTGGGGTGATCGACCAGGCTGGTGGAGATGTTCACGACATGGCCGCCGCGGCCCCCGTCCAGCATCACGGCGATCGCGGCCCGCGAAACCTCAAAGAAGCCGCGGAGATTCACCCCGGTGACGGCCTCGTAGTCCGCGTCGGTGTATTCCGTGAACGGCTTGGGAACGAAGATTCCGGCGTTGTTCACCACGGTGTCGACGCGGCCGAACCGTTCCAGTGCCGCATCCACGATGCGGCCGCCCACGCCGGGCTGCGCCACGTCACCGGGTACGGCCAGCACCAGCGGATCGGTACTGTCGGCGATGCGACGTGAGTTGGCGACGACGGCGTAGCCGCGTCGGCGGTATCCGGCGACCAGTGCGTCGCCGATCCCCTGCGAAGCGCCCGTGATGATGGCCACGCGTTCATTCACGACAGAGTCCCTTCCTTACCCGGTGACCTCGTCAACAACCATTAGGCTCCGGAGAATTCCGGCCCCTGACCGGCCCCGGTGACCGGTCCTGCAGCAGCGGAGGAGAGCGAATGGTGAGCCAGGTCGACATCGCCGTCGTCGGCGTGCACGTCCTCGACACTCACGTGCTGGGCGTCACCTCCATTCCCGACGGGTCCGAGGGCCAGCTGGTCGAGACCATCAAGATCTCCCCGGCCGGTACCGCCGGCGGTACGGCCGTCGTCCTGAGCCGCCTGGGCGCCCGGGCCCGCTCCTACGGAGCCGTCGGCGCCGACGCACTCGGCGACACCCTGCTCGGCTTGCTCAAGACCAATGGCGTCGACATCGCCGGCATGGTGCGCACCACGGCCAGCCAAACCTCGGCGTCGGTCATCCCCGTGCGTCCCAACGGGGACCGGCCGGCCTGGCACTGTCCGGGCGCCAACGCCACCCTCACTCTGGACGCGCTGGATCTCGACGACATCGCCCGCGCGGCGCACCTGCATCTCGGCGGGCCGGAATTCCTCGGCGGAGCTGCCGCAGCGACACTGCTCAAGCATGCCAAAGACCACGGTCTGAGTACGTCGGTCGACATCCTTGCCGGTGGCAACCCGGGCCTGCTGGCCTGGATCGCAGAGGCCCTGCCGCACACCGACTACCTGCTGCCCAACGACGAACAGGTGCTCGGCTTCACCGGCGCCACCGACCTGGAGGCCGGAGCCAGGGCCCTGCTGGAAGCCGGCGCCGGCTGCGTCGCGGTCACCCGCGGCGGTGCGGGCGCGCTCGTCGTCCTCCCGGAGGAATCGATCGCGGTGCCCGCATACGCGGTCGACGTTCTCGACACCACCGGATGCGGCGACGCGTTTTCGGCGGGCTTCATCCTCGGTCGCACGCTGGGACGAGACCTGACGGCGTCGGCTCGGCTGGGATGTGCCACCGCGGCGCAAGTTGCGGGGGGAGTGGGCACCGACGCGGGGTCCTACGACCTTGCGGCGGTAGAGGCCTTCATCGCTCAGAACCAGGGACCCGGGTAGCGGCCCTCGTTGTCACGCACCAATAGGATCTCCCGGCAGTCGCCCTTTTGCTGGGGGGCGGTTTCGCCGCGGCATACCAGGGTCCAGCCGGATATCCGTCCGAAGGGTCGCTCGGACCAGTTCGTCGCGACGGGGTTGGTTGCCGGGAGCGCGAGCACGGAGAAGGTGCCGGCGGAATTGGTGATGTAGAGGTGGTCGCCGAAGAACGCCAACTTCGAGATCGGTTGCTTCTTCGCCTCCTCGCGGGCTACGAGCAGATCCCAATGCTGCGTGCGCAGATTCCACACCCCATAGCCGAACTGGGAGCTGTCCGCGCCGCGCCCGTCGACGAAGAGCTTCCCGTCGGACAGTGTCGCAACCAGTCCACCACCGGAAATCCGGTCGGTGTCACCGAATTTGACCAGCGATCGGGACGTCAGGTCATAGAAGGTGGTCGACATGACCGGTGGGTTGTGCGACTCCCAGTGCGTGATCTGGACGAGTTTGTCTGGCCCGTCCGATAATTGGGCGTCGACGGCGGCTACGTCGTTGTCTTGGTAGACGGGTTCGCCTGTGGGCAGCCGCAATTCAGCACCCGTGGGTTCCCGATGGAAGGCCAGCACGTCCTGCCACACGCGGGCCTGCTCCGGGTCGTCCCAGCGGGTGGCCAGGTCGGTATTGGACAGGATCGTGGTCTTCGGGCTCGCCGATGCCCCACGCGCATCGGCGAAACCGTTGATCCATGCCACGCCGGTGGTAGTGGGCGCCAGCCGCCAGTCCTTGGCCGCGGCGAGCTTGAGTTCGGGAGTGGGTGCCGGCAGGTCCCGGGTTGCCAGCGGCTGACTTGACTTGAGATCGAACAGGTAGGCGGTCGCCTTGACCGTTGGCGGCGCGGGTGCCGCCTTGGTGGTGGCCACGACGTAGACGACTTTCATGTCGCTGACGTTGTTCGACAGCGCGCACATCGCGCCGGTGACCGCCTCGTCGGCGCCCACCATGGGCACTGCCGGCATGATCAGATCCGCGGTTTTCGGGTCGAGGACTTTCGGCCGGATGTCTTCGAGCGCGGATTTGCCGACCGAGAATTCGGTGGGACAGCCGAAGTAAACAGTATCGCCGTAGGCCTTCCAATCCTTGGCCAGCGGGCTGATGTGTGGCGGTGGCGGCGCCACCGTGTTCGGTGGCGGCTTGACAGTGGTGTGCGTGGTCTGTGCCGCCGGCGGCGTCACGGTCGCTGAGGTGGCGCAAGCGGCGACGCCGAGGCAGGCAGGTAGCGCGACCAGCGCAAACCACCGGCCGGTCGCGAACAGCCTGTTAGGCACCCTCATCAGCGTTCCCCCCGCTAAGTCATGTGTTCTCTGAGCCTAAAGGCGTTTGGTGCGCACGGCGAATCGAGCGCTGCCGCGGTGGGGGACCGCACGCCGTGATAGACCCGACATCATGAGCGGTCTTGCCGAACAAACACGGTGGATGGACGCCACGGATCAGGCGGTGCTGGTCGCCAACGGCGAGGTGACGCCGGGCGAGCTGCTGGACGCGGCGATCGAACGCATCGAGCGGTCCAATCCGGCGCTGAACGCCGTGGTCATCGAATGGTTCGAGCACGCCCGGTCGGTGGCTGCCGACCCGGGCCTGCCTGACGGTCCGTTCCGTGGAGTGCCGTTTCTGCTCAAGGACCTCTACACCAGCTTCGCCGGGCAGACGCTGTCCAACGGCAACGTGGCGCTTAAGGCGGCGGCCAAGATCGACACCACCGACACCACGCTGGTATCCCGGTTCAAGGCGGCGGGCCTGGTGATCGCCGGACGCACCAACAGCCCGGAGATGGGCAGTCTGCCGACCACCCAGCCGCTGGCCTGGGGCCCGACGCGAAATCCGTGGGCGCTGGACCGAACGGCCGGCGGCTCCAGCGGCGGGGCGGCCGCCGCCGTGGCGGTGGGGATGGTCCCCTTCGCGAACGCCTCGGATGGCGGCGGCAGCATCCGCATCCCGGCGTCGTGTTGTGGGTTGGTGGGCCTCAAGCCGAGTCAGGGCCGTATCACCGTCGGGCCCAAGCGCGCCGAATCGGGGCTGGGCGTCGAGCTCTGCGTCAGTCGCACGGTCCGCGACACGGCCGGCCTGCTCGACGCGGTGTGCGGCCCCGGTGTCGGTGACGCCGTGACTGCGCCCGAACCGCAGCGGCCCTATCTGCAGGAGTTGGGTGCCGACCCGGGCAGGTTGCGTATCGGGTTACTCGATATCCATCCGCGCGGCGGGTTTGTGCATGAGGACTGCGTGTCCGCGGTGCGCGCGGCAGGGTCGCTGTTGGAGGGCCTGGGCCACATCGTGGAGCCGGCCTGGCCGTCCTGCCTCTCCGATCCCACCCTGCAGCAGAAGTTCATGGCGCTGTGGATCACCCAGATGGCGATGGCGGCACGCGGCTTCAGCGAGACGCTTGGCCGCGACGTGATAGCCCAGGACATCGAGCCGGTCAACTGGGTGCTGATCGAGCGGGCGCGGCACGTGACGGCCGTGGATTATGCGGCGGCGGAGAACGCTGTATATGCGTTTCGCCGTTCGCTGCAACAGTGGTGGGCCGACGGCTGGGACCTGCTGCTGACGCCGACGGTCGCCGAACCGCCGTTGCCGCTCACCGAATTCGAGAACAATCCGGATCATCCGACGGCACCGATGCGCCGCGGCGGCGAGTTCGCCGCATTCACGCCACCATTCAATATGAGCGGGCAGCCGGCGATCAGCCTTCCGTTGTACCGCAATGCCGACGGGTTGCCGGTCGGTGTTCAGCTGGCTGCCGCGTACGGACGCGAAGACGTGCTGATTCGCGTTGCCGCGCAGGTGGAATCGGCGCACCCCTGGGCCGGTGACCGTCCCGAGATTCCGTGACGCTGCAGGAGAAGCTCGTCTCACCGGACGGCCGCTATGTGGTCTGCGTCGATGCGTTCGAGGCGCGTGCCTTCCAGTGGGTGGACACGCCTGAAGTAGTGGATTTGACGACGGGTTTGGCGCTGCTGGATCTGAAAGACCCGTGTTGGCATCTGGACTCGGCGGATTGGCTCAGTAAGTCGCGGGTGTCGATGCGGTTGCGGCATTTTCCGGACGGTGTGCCGACCTACGAGGTCGTGGTCGACTGCGAGGAACGCGTCGCGACGTTGGATGGGAGCACGGCGCACCCGCTGAGGCAGCTTGATGAGGCGCTGCGGGAGGTTCTCGCTTCCCGGCCGTAGCGACCGGGAAGCGAGGGCGCGACAGTCTTGCGGCTCAGTAGTAGCAGGTGTAGAAGGTCTGGCTCTGGTAGTCGTAGCAGGTGTAGCTGCCGGTGGGCGGCTGGTTCCCGGGAGCGGCGTTGGCGGTGCCGGCGCCGAACGCGGCGAGGCCGAGGCCGGCGGCCATCAGGGTCATGCCGGCAAGGGCGCGGGCGCGGGTGGTGAACATTGCGGTTTCCTTTCGCTTGTAGTGCTGATAGCGAAAGAATCTTCGGTGCGGCTTGAGGATTCCTTGACGGGTTCTTGGAGCGTTCAGGGCGGTCGGTCGAATTCGTGGGGAAGGCTCAGCGGTCCAGCCAGCAGCACCCACATGTATGGCGGCGGGCGGGGCATGTCAACGAAAGTCGGGCCTGGAGCGGTCACTTGCGATCGGTATTTCGGCACCGATCGCGAGCCGCCATACGGTCAGATGACGACGTATGGTCGGCCCTGCCGGCCCCCGAAAGAAAACATGGGCCGGCAGGACATCGCCTGCCAGCCCATGTGCGAAGGAGTGTCGGGTTAAATGACCGTTACTCCGGTAGCCTGGGGCCCCTTGGCGCCCTGGCCGATGTCGAATTGGACGCGCTGGTTCTCCTCGAGCGAACGGTAGCCATTCCCGTTGATCTCGGAGTAGTGAACGAACACATCTCCGGTGTCGCCGTCGGGAGCGATGAATCCGAAGCCTTTATCGCTGTTGAACCATTTCACAGTCCCCTGTGCCATACTCTATCTACTCTCTCATTCTGAACGGATGTCGAAAGACATCCCGCACCACACTAGCACGGCCGACTGCGTGACATTGACCTTCACGCATAGGATTTCGTTCGACGACTCAGGCATCGCGTGACTTCCGGACAGTAGATGACGCTGAAATCGATTGTATTGGAAGCGATCTCGCCGCACGGGCAAGGTAGAGCCACGCCCGCTGCGCCGCCGTGTAGCATCAACGGTGAACGCCTGATCAGCCGACGCCGATCTACCCGTACCCCTATAGCCCAATGATCATGTGTGATTGGCTTCGTTCGTCGATCCCCACCTGAGTGAGCCGGCTCAGCCGGATGAAGGATCGTCATGGAATATTCAGTTGCGCAGCAAGTGTTTTCGGAATGAACCGTGGGCGGCACGGGCGGCGGCTGGCGAGTCCGGTCCGGCTCACCCTGGCAGTTCAGTTGGGTGCGCCGGTGGACGGGGCGTGGTGGCCCCACTCGGCCTCGATTGCGGGTGAGCTTCCTGAGCTGATCGAGGTGTTGTCGCCGCGACTGGGACAGGTCGTCGCGATCAATGTCAATTGGACGTCGCTGCAAGCTTCGCCGGATTTGGATGCGCTATGCGGCGCCAAGCCCACTGTGCCGGGTGGGCCGTCCGCGCGCCAACGGCTGATGGCGGTCAGCGGTAGCGATGCTTGCGCGAACATCCTCGTTGTGCCATGTAGGACCTCCAGCACTCTGGCCCTCATGCTCTTGCGTCAGGCCGCGGATCTTCCGTTTACTCCGTCCGAACTGGCCACCCAGACGTTCCGGTCCGGCGATCACATCGTGCGCGCGGCACGTGCGGAGAGCGAGTCGTTCGACGGGCGGCTGCGGAAAGATCCTTCCCTGGCCGATTGATCCGGTGTCGCCGTAGGGCGGCGCCGCACCCCTCGATGCGGAAGCTCCGACAGTTGACCCGATGGCCCCGGACGTCGACGATCGAACGATGCGGTCGAACAACCCACCAACGCTGCCGCCGGGGCCCCGGTTACCCAGCTGGGTGCTGGCCGCGTTGATGATGGGCCGTGGTCCCGCGGCGGTGGCCGCCTGCCATCGCCGCTACGGTAGCGTGTTCACGCTGCGCGTGGCGTTGCTGGGCACCATGGTGTATCTGAGCGACCCGGCCGATATCAAGACGGTGTTCGCCGGCGATCCGCGGGTCTTTCACGCCGGCGAAGCCAACAAGATTCTGCGTGGGCTGCTGGGCGACAGCTCACTGCTCGTCATCGACGACGATGCGCACCGCGAGCGGCGCCGGCTGATGCTGCCACCTTTCCACCGCGACGCGGTGGCCCGGCAGGCCGAGCTGATGGCCGAGATCGCGGCGGACAACATCGCCGGCTGGCCGGTGGGCGAATCATTTGCCGTGGCGCCCAGGATGTCCGAGATCACCCTGGAAGTCATTCTGCGAACGGTGATCGGTGCCTCCGATGCGCACCGACTCGCCGCGCTGCGCGAGATCATGCCGCAGCTGCTGAACCTCGGGCCCTGGGAGAGCGTCGCCATCTCCAATCCGAAGCTGCTGCGACGCCGGCCGTGGCGAAAGCTGCGGCGGCACATCGCTGAGGCAGACCGTCTGCTCTACGCCGAGATCGCGGATCGCCGCGCCGACCCGGACCTCGCGCAACGGGCCGACACATTGGCCATGCTGGTGCGGGCCGACACCGCGATGACGGATGAGGAATTGCGCGACCAGTTGATGACGCTGCTGGCGGCGGGGCACGACACCACCGCGACCGCGTTGTCCTGGGCGCTCGAGCGCCTGACCCGTCACCCCAAAGCCCTCGCGAAGGCGGTGCGGGCGGCCGAAGCCAGCGCGGCGGGTGATCCGGCCGGCGATGAGTACCTCGACGCGGTGGCCAAGGAGACGCTGCGAATCCGTCCGGTGGTGTTCGACGTCGGTCGGGTGCTGACCGAGCCGGTCGACCTCGGCGGTTACCGGTTGCCGGCCGGCGCCATGGTGGTGCCCGGCATGGGACTGGTGCACGCGAGTGCGGCGGTATATCCGGATCCGGACCGGTTCGACCCGGATCGGATGCTCGGGGCCGTGCTGAGCCCCAGCACCTGGCTGCCCTTCGGTGGTGGCAACCGGCGCTGCCTCGGCGCCACCTTCGCCATGGTGGAGTTGCGGGTCGTACTGCGCGAAATTCTGCGTCGGCTCGACCTGGACACCACGACCGCCGCCGGCGAACGCCAGAAGCTCAAGCACGTCGTCATCATTCCTCACCGCGGTGCTCGAGTCAGCATTCGCGCAGTCAAGCCGATCGGTTCAACAGCCCCGTCGGCCACCGCAATCCACAGGTGACGAGCTACCTTCACGAACGCTTCCCCGAGTTGCGCGACACGCTGCGCCGCGTCCAACTCGGTGACGGGCCGACACCCGTGCGCCCACTGTCTCACCTGACCGCCATCGGCCCGTCGCTGTGGATCAAGGACGACGGCAGGTATGGCAACGGTGGCTGGGGCGGCAACAAGGTCCGCAAGCTGGAATGGCTGCTGCCAGAAGCGAAAAGGCTACGGCGACGCACGATTCTGACCTTCGGCGGCCTGGGCACCAATTGGGGCCTGGCGACCGCACTGTACGCCCGCGATTTCGGTCTGCGCACCGCACTCGCGCTCATCGACCAGCCGGTCGACGAGCATGTCGAGGCCCAGCTGAATCGCTTGCGTGCCTGTGGCGCCGATATCTATCTGACGCATACCAAGTTTCGTACGGTCGCTGCCCTGCCGTACCTCTATGTGCGCCACCGCCGCCCCTATGTGCTGCCCGCCGGTGGTTCGTCACCGGTGGGTGTCCTCGGATATGTGGAGGCGGCGCTGGAGATCGCCGCGCAGGTGGCGGCCGGCACTCTGCCGCCGCCGGCGGCGGTCGTGGCCGCGGTCGGTTCGGGCGGGACTGTCGCCGGGCTGCACCTCGGGCTTGCCGTTGCCGGTCTCACCACCACAAGGGTGATCGGTGTCGTCGTCAATGACACGCTGCGCCTGGATCACCGGTCGATCACCTCGCTCGCCCATCGTGCGGCACGCCTGCTGCAACGTCGTGGGGCGCGGATGCCGGACACCCCGCTGCCGGCGCAGCGCCTTGTGCTGCTGCGTGATTGGCTCGGCCGGGGCTACGGCTACCCGACGGTCGAAGGCACGCGGGCACACCGGCTCGCGCACGACGCGGAACAACTCGACCTCGAGCCCGTCTACACCGCCAAAGCAGTGGCCGCGCTGCTGCAGCTGCAGTCCAGCGGCCGGCTACCCGACGGGCCCGCGCTGTATCTCCACACAAACGGGCCACGCCCCTAGCGGGCGCCGTCGTAGCCGCCACCCCGACTCGTGTCCGCCGACGGAGTGGAGGGAAGCCAGCGCACGCAGGCTAATGTCGCGATTGTGGAGTTCGAGCTCGATGACGAGCAGCGGGCGTGGCTGGCCGAGGTGCGGCAGTTCCTCCGCGACAACGTCACCCCCGCGCTGCGCGCTGAGCTCGCCGAGCATGACCTCGAGTTCCAGGGCGGCGAGCTTACCGCATTTCGCCGCAAGATCGGCGAACGCGGGTGGTTCGGACTGAACTGGCCACGCGAGTACGGCGGGCTCGGAGTGACCGCGATGCACCAGCACCTGCTGATGAGCGAATTCGAGTACTGGGGCGTGCCCGGGCCCGACCTGACGGTCACCTCGGTGGCGCCGATGATCATGCGGCACGGCACCGAACAGAACAAGAAGGAATTCCTCGCGCCCATCGCGCGCGGGGAAATAGTCTGCGCGGTCGGATATTCCGAGCCCGACGCCGGCACCGACCTGGCCAGTCTGCGCACCCGCGCCATTCGCGATGGCGAGCAGTGGGTGATCACCGGTTCCAAGATCTGGAACAGCGGAGCCCAGCGCTGCACTCACGAATGGTTATGTGTGCGCACCGATCCCGATGCGCCGCGGCACCGCGGCATCTCGGTGATCATGGTGCCCATCGACAGTCCCGGCATCGAGATTCGGCCCCTCTACGCCTGGTCGGGCTACCGCACCAATGAGACGTTCTTTCAGGAGGTCCGGGTGCCGGTCGGGAACCTGATCGGCGAGGTGAACAAGGGCTGGACCTACATCACCGGGGCGCTCGATCTGGAGCGCGGCGCGCTGACCAATGCCGGTGATCTGCGCCGTGCCCTGGACGAATTGGTGGCGTTGGCCGCCACGCCGCTGCGGGACGGATCGGTGCCGGCGCAGAACCGCGCCTTGCGCCGCCGACTGGCTCAAGCCGAGGCCGACGTCGAAGCCGCCACGTTGATGGGCTACGAAGCCGCGTCCCTGCTCGACAGCGGACGCATACCCTCGGTCGAAGTGAGCGTGGAGAAGATCTTCACCAGCGAATTGCGGCAGCGCATAGCGGATTTGGCGCTCGATCTGCTCGGGCCGGACGGGTTGCTGGCACACCGCAGCGCTGTGGCGCCGCTGGGCGGGTTCTTCGAGCGCCTCTACCGGGTGTCGCCGCTGATGCGTTTCGGCGGCGGCGCCAACGAAGTGTTGCGGGATGTGATCGCCCAGCGCGGTTACGGCATGCCGTCCTACGGTCGGTGATTGCGTGCGACTGACTCCCGATCAGGATGAGCGCGATCTGGCCGCCATGTGCCGCAGCCTGTTGGCCGCGCACCGCTGCGACGCCACGCATGTCGAGCCGGCACTGTGGCATGCGCTGGCCGAAGCGGGCGTGCTCGGGCTGGGAATCACCGAGGAGTTCGGCGGCTCGGGCGGTACTTTGACCGATCTCGGCATCTTCTGCATCGAGGCCGGACGGGCTTTGTGCCCCAGCGCCGTGCACAGCACCCTGCACGCCGGGTTGGCAGTCGACTGGATCGGAGGGCCGGACGCGCGCGCCGCCTGGCTGCCCGCACTGACGTCCGGCGCCGCGCGCGCCGCCACGGCGTTGTGGAACCCGCGCGACGCGTCGATGCCGGGTTCGTCGGTGCGCTGTGCTGGGGACGGGGCCGGTCGGTGGCGGCTGTCCGGCGTGGCCGACTTCGTCGCCGACGCTGCGGCGGCAGACCTCATCGTCCTCGCCGCGGAAAGCGATTCGGGCTGCTGTGTTTTCGTCGTCGAACCCGCGCGGACCGGGATCACCGTCGCACCGCTGCCGATGGCGGGTGAGCATCGTGCCTGCGCGGTGACCTTCGACGACGTGCTCCTCGACGACGACGCGCCCGTGCTGGCTACCAGCGTCGGTCCCGAAGCGCTGCGCCGCGTGGCCAACGCCGCGACCGCGTTGCTGAGCCTGGATCTGGTGGGGGTGGGCGAGGCGGTCGTGCAGCGCACCGTCGACCACATCATGATGCGTGAGCAATTCGGCCGGCCGATCGCCTCGTTCCAGGCGGCGCAACACCTCGTGGCCAATATGCGCATCGCCCTGTCAGCGGCCCGACTGGCCGCGCAATGGGCGGTGCACCGGGTCGGGCAGGGGCACGTCGGCACCCGGGAAACCGCGATCGCCCGGATGCACGCCGCGGCGGTCAAACAGATCACCCTCGACGCCCATCAGCTGCACGGCGGAATGGGCTACGTCGTCGACACCGACCTGCACCTGTTCTCCGAACGCGCCCGGGTGCTGTCGACGTGGGGTGGCGGCGCCGACGTGGCCGCGAAATGGCTTGAGGATGAGATGGAGTGGAAGGGAAATGGACAGTCTGATTGATCCTGATTCCGCCGCGCGGGTCGGCACCGTGGTCGCGACGGCCGCCGGTGAGGTGAACAAGCGGGACTGGCAACGCTGGGCGGCCGCCGTCGGCGACCACAACCCGTTGTGGTTCGACACCGAGTACGCGCGGGCCCACGGGTACCGCGACATCATCTGTCCGCCACTGTTTCTGCAGTACGCCATCCTCGGCGTCAGCGCATTGGCCGACCTGCGGCGCGACGGATCGTCCGGTGCGGTGACCGGTAGCCTGCCGTTTCCGCGGGCCCCGCGACGGATGGCCGGCGGCGAAACGACCGCCTTTCACGGCCCGGCATACCATCGCGACGAGATCGAGATGGTGCGCACCATCGAGTCCATCGTGGAAAAAGAGGGCCGGTCGGGAAGATTCGTGCTGGTGACGTGGCGCGGCGAATACCGCAACCAGCACCGGCAACTCCTCGCCGAGGCCACCATGTCGATGATTGCCAGGCCCGCATGACCGGGCAGGTCTATGTCGAGGACGTCGAACCCGGCTATGCCATACCGGTTCTGACCGTCATCGTTACCGAGACGCAGATGTTCTTCTTCAGCGCCGCAACGTACAACGGCCACCGCATCCACTACGACAAGGACTGGGCGCGAGACGTCGAAGGCTACAACACCGTGCTCGTGCAGGGGCCTTTGCAGGCGGCGCTGCTGTCGCGTGCGCTGACCGACTGGATCGGTGGTGCCGGCCGCCTGGTGTCATTCTCGGTGCAGAACCGCGCGATCGCCTATCCAGGTGAGGAACTGCGTTTCGGTGGCGTGGTCACCGGCAAACGGGATGCGTTGGTAGACCTCGACATCTTCTGCCGGCGCGGTGACGACGTATTGATGCCGGGCAGCGCGACCGTCGCTCTGCCGCACCGGAGCGCGCCGTGACCGGGCTGCGGGGCACGGCCGCCATCATCGGGATCGCCGAGCTGCCCGCCGAACGACGGCAGAGCGCGCCACCGTCGTTCACCATTGACCAGTATGCGCGGCTGGCCAAGCTGGTGATCGAAGACGCCGGAGTGAAAGCCTCTGTGGTTAACGGCTTGTCGTGCCACGGCATCGCGGAGTCGGACATGTTCGCGCCGGCCACGCTGTCGGAGTATCTCGGCATTCCGCTGGACTTCGGTGACCGGGTGGACCTGGGCGGTGCGACCGCCGCCGGGATGGTGTGGCGAGCGGCCGCGGCGGTGGAACTGGGGATCTGCGACGCGGTGCTGGCGGTGGTGCCGGGATCGCAGGAGATTCCCCGCTCCCAGCGTCGGCCAAGCCGAACGCTGGGCTGGTACGGGGCATCCAGCAACAACTACGGGTCACCGCAAGCCGAGTTCGAAATCCCATACGGCAACGTCGGCCAGAACGCTCCCTATGCGCAGATCGCCCAGCGCTATGCGGCCGAACACGGTTACAATCCCAGAGCTTTGGCCAAAGTAGCGGTGGATCAGCGGACCAACGCCTGTGCCCATCCGGGAGCAGTGTTCCACGGCAAGCCCCTCACCGTCGAGGATGTGCTGAACAGCCCGGTGATCGCCGACCCGATCCACCTGCTCGAGACGGTGATGCGCGTCCAGGGCGGCGCCGGGGTCCTCATCGCTAACGCTGATATCGCCCGTCGAGCCCGCCACCGGCCCGTGTGGATCAAGGGCTTCGGAGAGCACATCCGTTTCAAAACGCCCACCTACGCCGACGACCTGCTGTGTACGCCGATAGCCCGTGCGGCCGAAAAGGCCTTTGTCATGGCGGGTCTGGGCCGCGATGACGTCGATGTCGCCTCGATCTACGACTGCTACACCATCACGGTGCTGATGACGCTGGAAGACGCCGGATTCTGTGGCAAGGGCCAAGGTATGGCGTGGCTGACCCAGCACGACCTGACCTTCCGCGGTGACTTCCCGCTGAACACCGCCGGCGGTCAGCTCTCCTACGGACAGGCCGGTATGGCCGGCGGCATGCATCACGTCGTCGACGGGGCTCGTCAGATCATGGGTCGAGCCGGGGCGGCGCAGGTGCAAGACTGCGACAC
Organism: Mycobacterium gordonae; assembly: GCF_002101675.1. GTDB lineage: Bacteria > Actinomycetota > Actinomycetes > Mycobacteriales > Mycobacteriaceae > Mycobacterium > Mycobacterium gordonae. The sequence goes on from NZ_LQOY01000155.1 coordinate 51,180, forward strand.
GGCGTTCGTGACCGGCAACGGCGGCATCATGAGTGAACAAGTGGCGCTGGTGTTGGGTGGCGACTGAGATGACCGAGCCACTCCCGCTGCCCGAGCCGACACCGGTGTCGCAACCGTTTTGGGATGCGCTGCGAGAACACCGCATTCGCATCCAGTACTCGCCGTCGTCCGGACGATACGTCTTTTATCCGCGCACGCTGGCGCCCGGAACCCTGGCCGACGATTTGGAATGGCGTGACATCGACGGCGCGGGAACGCTGTACACCTACACCATTGCCCGTCGTCCGACCGGGCCGCCCTGGGCGGAACACGCGCCGCAGCTGCTCGCGGTCGTGCAATGGGATGTCGGGCCGCGGGTCAGCACCGAGCTGGTTGATGTCGATCCGGACGAGATCCGCGTCGGGATGCGGGTGTCCCCGGTGTTCCACGACGTGCCCGGCCACTCGGCGACGCTGTTGTACTACACCAAAGATAGTGGTTGATAATGCCTTTCGAAACCATCCAGCAGCTGCTGCGGTCCCGCATGGCAGACGACGGTGTCGCGGTGGCGCACGGCGACCGGACGTGGACGTGGCGCGAGCATCTCGCTGAGGCATCCGCGGAGGCCTCGTTTCTGCTTGGGTTGATGGCTGGCGACCGTCCGCTGCATGTCGGTGCGCTGCTGGGCAACTCGCCGGCGATGCTGCGTTCCATGGCAGCGGCGGCGCTGGGCGGGTACGTCTTGTGCGGTGTCAATACCACCCGGCGCGGGCAGGGTTTGGTGTCCGACGTCCGCAGAGCCGACTGTCAAGTCCTGCTTGTCGATTCGGAGCACCGCGGCCTGCTCGACGGTCTCGCAATGCCCGGGGTGAGGATCCTTGATGTCGACGGTGCCACCTTTCAAGACTCGGTGGCGGTCGCGAAACCATTGGTGCCCGTGGAGATCAGCGGCGTCGATCCGGTGGTGATCATCTTCACCTCCGGTACCAGCGGTGATCCGAAGGCAGTCCGGTTCGCTCACGCGATGGGCGTCATGTGCGGGGCCAGCCTGGTCGAGCGGTTTGGATTGTCCTCCGACGACGTCTGTTATCTCGCGATGCCGCTGTTCCATTCCAACGGGGTCGCGGCCGGTTGGGCGGTGGCGATCGCCTGCGGTGCCACCATGGTGCCGGCCAAGTTCTCGCCGTCCCGATTCCTGGCGGACATCCGCCGCTACGGGGTCACTTATATGAACTACGTCGGCAAGCCGCTGGCGCTGGTGCTGGCCACTCCCGAGCAGCCCGACGACGCGGACAACCCGCTGCGTGCGGCTTTCGGCAACGAAGCCACCGAACACGATCTCGAGCGGTTCGCGCGACGTTTCGGTTGCCGGGTGGTGGACAGCTTCGGATCCAGCGAGTTCGCGGTGGTCGTGATGCGCGAGGAGGGCACACCGCCTGGATCGATCGGCAAAGGGTATCCCGGGGTCAGCATCTACCGTTCTGAGACCGTAACCGAATGCGCACCAGCCGTTTTCGACGAGCATGGCGCGCTGGTCAACTTCGACGAGGCCGTCGGGGAACTGGTGAACACCTATGGCGCCGGAGGATTCACCGGCTACTACAACGACGCCGATGCCACCGCTGAACGGATGCGCCACGGCATGTACTGGTCGGGCGACCTGGCCTACCGCGATGCCGACGGCTGGATCTACCTGGCCGGTCGCACCGCAGACTGGATGCGGGTGGATGGGGAGAATTTGGCGGCCGGTCCCATCGAGCGGGTACTGCAGCGGTTGCCGGAGATCAATCACGTCGCGGTGTATGCGGTACCCGACGACAGAGTCGGCGACCAGGTGATGGCGGCGATCGTGCTGAACAACGGCGCAACGTTGACACCCCGGCAATTCGGCGAATTCCTGGCCGCGCAACCCGATCTGTCACCGAAGGCCTGGCCCCGGTATGTGCGGCTCACCGCCACACTCCCACAGACCGCGACCAACAAGATCCTCAAACGCGAACTCATCGCCCAAGGTCCCAGTTCCGGAGACGGCGTGCTGTGGAAGCGTGAGGGCAGGGGGCGGGATTACCTCGCGGACTAGTGCAAGATGGGTGTGACAGAGGTGACGGATGCGATGAACTCTCTTGACTTTGACAGCTGCGACCTGGGCGAGACGGAAGACTTTCTGGTGCGTAACTACACCCGGATGCGCATCGGGGCCAACGGCGAACATCGGCGCGCCCGCATCCGGCGTCGGTGGTCGGGCCCGGTCACCTTTGACGAGCTGTCGTTCAGCTACAACATGAGCTACAACGCCGATCCGCTGGGGAAGATCTTGCTCTGCCGGGTGCACACGGGGCGGATCGAGGAGAACTTCATCGGCGAACCGCAGGACGTGTTCGCGCCCGGTGACCTCACCCTGTTGTCCCCGCCCGAGCTGCCCTATTCCGGACAGGTCTGTCAGGCCAGCTACGACCTCACCGGTCTGCCTCCGGCGTTGTTGGATCGCGTCGCAAGCAGTGCTCCCGGCACCAAGAGCGAGCCGGTGCAACTGACGGGCCACCGGCCGATCAGCGCGGCGGCCGGGCGGCGCCTGAGTGCCTTCATCGACTACCTGCGTGACCACGTCCTGTCCGATCCGGCCGCCTGCGCGTCACCGTTGGTCACCAGCAGCGTCGCCGCCCACCTGGCGGCTGCCGTGCTCGCGGCACTTCCCAGCAACGCCGAGCTCGACCCCGCTGCCACCGACCGCCGCGACGCCGCCAAGCCGGTCCTGCTACGGCGGGCCATCGCGTTCATCGAAGAGAACGCGCACAAAGACATCATGCTCAGCGACATCGCCGAGCACGTCTACGTGACCCCGCGCACCCTGCAGTACATGTTTCGCCAGCACCTGGACTGCACGCCCATGGACTATCTGCGCCGGGCCCGGCTGCATCGCGCTCATCACGACTTGCTCAGCGGAACACGTGCGTCCACCACCGTGACGCAGGTCGCCAATCGGTGGGGGTTCGCCCACATCGGACGGTTTGCCGCGTACTACCGCGAGATCTATGGACGCTCACCGCATGACACGTTGCGGCACTGACACCCCGACGGTGCTTCGCGGGACGCTTGGCCGGCGCGCTCGAGTTGAATCACCTTCTCAGCGATGTGCACGAGTTTGGTGTTGGACTCCTGAGACAACTGACGCAGCATGGAGAAGGCGGCCGCCGCGCTGATCTGGAAGCGCTCCATCAAGATGCCCTTGGCCTGACCGATGACGTCCCGACTGACCAGTGCCGCGTGAAAGTGCTGCTGACCATGCAGCACGTTCCACGCCAGGCTGGTGTGGGCGGCATAAATCAGCCCCAGCTCCAAGGATTCTTCGGTGAAAGCCCAGGGCAGTTCGGCGTAGCAGCTGAACGCGGCCGGCGCCGAGTCGTCACCGCAGAGCGGAAACGAGATGATCGAGCGGACCCGGGTGCGTTCCAATGCTGCATCGCGGTATCGCGGCCAGCGCCGGTCAGTGGCCAGGTCGTCGATGCAGACGATGCGCCGCTCCCGGGCGGCCGACAGGCACGGACCTTCACCGACGTCGCGATGCACTGCGTCGGACAGGGACGGGTAGCGATGATTGGCGGCCAGTGTGCGGACCATCCCGCCGTCGCCGAAGACGGTGACGCCCAGATACTGAGCCCCGGGAATCGCCGCCACCGTCATTGCGATGATGTCGCGCAGCACCGTACCGAAGTCCGGATCGCGGCTCCGTTGCAGCTCGTCGACCTTCCTGAGCACCGCATAGATGCTCTGGCGTTCCGCCGAGAGAGTGTGTTCAGGTTCTGCCAATAACCGCGAGCCGACGTCGTGGCCCCTCACGATTTCCCCTCCAGCATTCGGTGGCTACATCTGTATTCGACTATCCCAGGCGGCCGGTTGGGCCGACAACCTCCGCTGCTCGCCGAAATCCCGCCGTCCTCAGCACTGGATCACTCCAAAACTCTTGTCGCACCGAACATTTAAGTAACCGCAAGCACCGGTCGCCAGTGCATGATTTTCGCAGAGAGGATTTCTGCTGACGGCTCACATTTCGTATTCTGGCCGTCCGCTGCACCCGTCTCCGTAGTCGACCGGCCAGTGTTTGATGCCGGTGATGAACGGTGACCGCAACCGCTCGGGTGCCCCGGCTGACGCCAGATCGGGCATGGTGTCCGCGATCGCATTGAACATCAGGTCGATTGTCATGCGGGCCAGGTTGGCGCCAATGCAATAGTGGGCTCCGCTGCCACCGAAACCGACGTGCGGGTTCGGGCTACGCAGGATGTTGAAGGCGTACGGGTCGTCGAAGACCTCTTCGTCGAAGTTGGCCGACCGGTAGAACATCACCAACCGCTGACCTTTTCTGATGGGTACGCCGCGAATCTCGGTGTCCGCCAGAGCCGTCCGCTGAAATGCGGTGATGGGCGTGGCCCAGCGGATGACCTCGTCGGCCGTGGTCGGCGGCCGGTGGGCCTTGAACAGTTCCCACTGATCCGGGAAGTCGGTGAAGGCCATCATGCCCTGCGTGATCGAATTGCGGGTCGTCTCGTTGCCGGCGATAGCGAGCGTCACCACGAACATCCCGAATTCGGCTTCGGTGAGCCGGTGGCCGTCGGCGTCGGCCCGGATCAGCGTCGAGACGATGTCGTCGCCGGGCTCGGTGACCCTGCTTTCAGCCAGTTGCATTGCGTACCACATCATTTCGGCTGCCGAGGTCAGTGAATCGTGGTCGGCGAATTCCGGGTCGTCGGCGCCGATCATCTGATTGGACCAGTCGAACAGCTTGTCACGGTCCTCGGCCGGCACCCCGAGCAAGCCGGCGATCGCCTGCAGCGGCAGCTCGCAGGCCACCTGTCTGACGAAGTCACCCGAGCGCTGCGCCGCGGCCCGCGTGGCGATCTGGCGGGCCCGCTCGGCAAGGTCGGCGCGCAACCGTTCGACCGCACGCGGGGTGAAGCCGCGCGCGACGATCTTGCGCAGGCGACTGTGCTCGGGATCATCCATCATGATCATCGACGCCCGGCCCAGCTCGATCTGCGCCTGCGCCGATTCTTGCGGATAACGCGGCACCACGGACTTCTCGGCGGAGGAGAAGATGTCGCTGCGCAGCGAAACCTCACGGACGTCGCGGTGCTTGCTCACCACCCAGTAGCCGCCGTCGCCGAAGCCGCCCTGATCGATCGGTTGCTCGTTCCACCAGATCGGCGCCGTGGCGCGCAGCTCCGCCAGCTCGTGTTCCGGTACCCGGTGCGCGTAGATGTCAGGGTCGGTGAAGTCGAATCCCGGCGGCAGATCAGGGGCGGCCATCGCGTGGCTCCTAGCGGGCTCCTCGGGGCGGGCTACTGCGATGCTATCGACGCCCCGGTGAGTGAGCGCAAGAATCTCACAAGAAATCCGCGAACATCAGCCAAGCGGGCCGCGGCACGCTGAGCGCATGAAGATCGCGGCGATGATTATCGCGGGACTGGCGGCCGGCACCTTGGTGACGGCGAGTCCCGCCCACGCGGATGCGCTGGGCGACGTGCAGGAGCTGCAGCGCCAGACATCCGAATTGCACGCCGGCTGGGACAGTATGAGCCCGGCGCAGCGAAACCAGCAGCTGGCGCAGCTGCAGCGGCAGGCGACGATTGTGCAGGGCGAGGTGGACAACCTGCCTCCGGAGCAACGGCCGGAGATTCAGGCCAGACTGACCGCGGTGACCTTGGAGCTCACCGACATCCTGTGGAAGGTGTGGCCGGTCCCCTGACATCACTTCTGTGGTGGGGCAGGCATTTTGAGGCCAGCCTCGGTATCGAAGTGGGTTGCCGCGGCAACGATGGCACGGTCGATCTGACGCAACGGATGCAGCACTGAGGGGTGTTGCGTAGCGACCCCGGACGCCGCCGGGTTGAAGGGGCCCTCGTGTTGGCGTCCCAGCGCCTCGGCGGCGTCCAGTGCATCGGCTGCGGAGACGACGGTGTCGGCGTCCGAGCCGTCCAGGGCTGCGACCAACGAATCGATGTTGTGCCGAATTTGATTGGCGGCAAGCGTCACTGCGGTAGCCACTTCTTGCGGGCAGCCCGGGTTGCGGTACTGCCCGCTGCGCCGCGCCAGAATCCGGGCGTATCGATCGCAGGCTCTGAACAACCTCAGCCTGCGCTGGATGCTGCGCCGGCCCGCCAGTCCGGCGACGCCCGCCACCAGCGGCTTGGCCGTGGCGCCGACTTGCTGCAGCTTGCGATCGAGTTGCCGCGCCTGCTCGATCGGGCTCTCAGGCAGTTCGTGGTCGAACATGGTCGCGATGGATGTCCCGATGAGGGCTGACAACTGGGCGAGGAAATCACTGGTGTCGCTGCGCAGGACGGTGCCGATGTTGGTGGGCAGCACCAGGATTGCGACGGCGACGCCGATCACCGCCCCGATCGCGGTCTCCTCGATCCGCACCAGCAGCACGTCGAAGCTGAACTGGCCGAGCAGCCCGTAGAGCAGTGCGAGCGTCGTGGTGATCCAGAAGGCCATCAGGCTCTGGGTCAGCTGCATGAAATAGAAGGCACAGAACAGGCAGACGAAGATCATCACCAGCGAAGCGGTGCGGTCACCGGCGACCAGCGTGGCGACCAGGATTCCGGCCGGCACGCCCAGCACGGTGCCCAGCAGGCGCTGCCAGCCCTTGGTGAGGGTATCCCCCCAGGTGTTTGTTCCGGCGAATACCAGAAAAGCGGCGATCACCGCCCAGTACCAGCGCGCCGGTGACACCAGGTCGCCGGTGACGATCGCCAGCGACGCCGCGACCGAGGCTTGGATGGCCTGGCGGGTCGTCGGAAGCAGCCCATGCGGGGAGTCGTCGACGGCATCGGGGGAGACCTCGTCCGGTTCCTGCGGCGTCGCGCCGTCGGCTTCGGCCTGATCGAGAGCGTGCTCGATCTGTTCTCGCACCTCCGAAGTGGCTGTTGCGGCGGCGATTATCGTCAGGGCGAGGCGACGCACCGCGGCCTGCTGCGGCTCGCCCGAGCACGCGGGCTGACGATCGAGGATGTCCTGCCCCTGATTCGCCGCACGGCCCAGCCCCGCCGGATCGGGAACCCCGATGCCCCAAGCGAGTTGGTTGAGCGCGGACGCCAGCTCTGCCCGCGTCTCCGGCTCTATCTGCGTTTCTTCCGATGCTGCGCGGATACCGGCGATCGCCACCCACTCGACTGCGAGTTCGGCGTCGTAAAGCCACGGCGCCAACTGATCGCCACCTTGCCCGAGCCATAATGCGGCCGGGTTGGCCTTGTCCTCGATCTGGTCCTGCACCATCAGCGCGGTCTCGTTGAGCCGGGCGATCCGCACGCGCAGTCGTCGCCGGCGCCGCTCGTCGAGACGGCCGGTCCGCACGACGTCGGCGGTGGTGTCGACGACGATCGCCATCCGCGCCCGCAGTGACCGAATCGTGGCCTGCAGCACGCGTTCTGGACGATCGGGCAACAGGTAGGTGGTCATGACAAAGGTACACAGCGTACCCACCAGGACGGCAAGGATCATCCACGGTAGCTCGTGCACACCGGCGCGCAGGAAGAGGTTGAAGAAGTACGCCATGAACGCGACCATGCCCAGTGCCCGCCCGCGGGCTCCGAATCGGCGGATGTAAACCGCGACGAAAACGACGACCACGAATACGATGTCGCTGATCACCTGGTACGGCGAGAGCAGCGCGGCCACGGCGATGGACAGCGCCGCCGGTACCGGCAACAGCGCCATCGTGATCCGTTGCTGGCGCGGATCGGGCTCGTTGACCGAGCGCGCGGCGATCATCGTGATTACGGCGCCTAGCAGCGCGACGGTCAACGGTTGATGGGCCATGCTGGTCAGCGCGTACATCACCAGCAGGGAGCAGGCCAATGCAATTGTCGTGCGGATGGCCAGCCGCAGCCGCAACAGCCCCGGGTCCGAGCCGAGGGTCCAGGCGCGTGCGCGTCGATAGCGCTCGGTGATGGATGCGTTGAGGATGGCAGTCTTCATCCCTGCGGCAGGCTGAAGGTCGGGATGGCGGTATGCCCGATGCACGACTGGTCGACATCGGTGCTCGGGTTGTCGACGAACGCCGTCATGATCTGCTGCGCACAAGCCGAGGTGGGAATCACCCCGTGGCCGACGCCCGGGAAGCGTAGTGCGACCGAGTTGGTGAGGCCGGGCGTCACCTCTTTCACCCATTGCGGCGCGGTGCTGGAGTCGAACGAACCGGACAGGATCAGCGTCGGAACTTTGCTCAGCACCGGGACGGTGTCGGCCGTGTCCGACCGGCCCAGACCCCACGCCTGGCACTCGCGGAAGATCCAGCTGCCCGTCGGCGTGATGCGCAGCACCGAGTCAGGCAGGCCGGGCATCGCCCGTCGCGCCTGGGACAGGGCCTGGTCCGGGTTGGTCCAGGCAGCCATCTCCTGGCAGTAAGCGCCCAGCGCCAACCCGGCGCCCAGCAGGCCGCGCTCGGACTTGGACGGGGCTCCGGCGGCTATTCCCGCGGCCGCCAGGGCCCCGTCACCGCGGGAGAGGTCGACGATCATTCGTGGAATGTCGACGACCTTGGCGGGCTCGGCACTCCAGTCCAGCACCAGGGGGATCACCTTGAACCCGTCGATTCGCACGCTTGTCGGCTCACCGGTGGGCATCGGCGTGGTGACTTCGATCGGGTTCTGGCTCAGCCTCGTCACGGTGTCGAGGAACACCGCCGGCAGGTTCGGGTAGGCACTCGCGCACGCCGGTTGATTGGCACATGCCACGAAGATCGCGGCCAGGCCACTCGCGGGGGCTTCCCACCAGTGGTCGACGATGTTGACGTGCGGTGCCACCACCGAGTCCAGGACCACTGACCGGATGCCCTTGGGGTGGTCGCGCAGGAGCTGCTGGGCCAGATCGGTGCCGTAGGAGACGCCGTACACGTTCCACTGGTCGATGCCAAGCTGCTCACGCAGATCGGCGATGTCGGCGGCGTTCTCTCTGGTGTCGTAGGCCGCGAAATCGGCGCCGGACGTCGAAAGCCGGTTGCGGCAAGCGGCGACGGCGGCGGCGTCGAGATCGGCGGTGGCGGGTGCCTGAAATTCCAGTTGCACTGCGCGGGTTGTGAAGTCGTCCATTTCCGGGCAACCCAGGTGCGGGTCGCTGTGCACCGTGCCGCGCTGGTTGACGAAGATGACGTCGCGGTCGGCGTTCATCCCGGCGGCCACCACCGCCGGTGCGTTGAGTGTCCCGGCGCCGCCCGGCCCACCGGCCAGAAACACGATGGGGTCGGGCTTGGGTGTGTTGCTTGCGGCCTTCACCCGCGCGACGAGGATCCGGATCGTCCGGCTTTTCGGGTCGTCACGGTTCTCCGGCACAGTGAGGTAGCCGCAGGTGTAGTTCGACCCCAGATCGGCCTGCGGCACTCCCGGGAAGTTGGGTTGCGGGCAGGACGCGCCCGCATAAGAGATCCGGCTGCTCGATCCGTCAGAACATCCGACGAGGCCGGCGATCAGGACCACGGACAACAGCCAGGCCAGCTTTCGACGCCCGCTCAAAGGTGGCAAGGGCAAGACATGCCGCTCAGGCGGGGGTGAATTTGACGGCGGCCAGCTTGAGTCGTTCGATCGCTTCGCCGAACTCCTCGGCCGTCGGAATGCGGTTGTCGCGGAACTTCAGTCCCATCTGGCGCTGCGCGCGCTTGACGTCGTAGGACTGTGCGGCGCGCAAGTAGAGATCACGGGTGGCGGCGCGGTCCTCGACGAGTTCCCCACGCATCGTGGTCGTCTTGCCGTTATAGACGACCTGTGCGGGCGCCCCGCCGCGGAAGTTGTACTTCCATGCCGCACTGGCCAGCGCGTAGAGGTCGCCGTTGATGACGTGAGCGCTGACCGGCAATTTGAATTGCTTGCCTGATTTGCGCCCGGAGAAGTTCAGCACCATGAACTGCCGGCGCAGCGAACCGCCCAGCGGGGTTCCCAACAGGAAGCTCAGCGCGGGGTTGACGGCTTTGAGCAAGGCTGACGGGGGATGCCCGACGTCAACCGCATACGACTGTTCTGTCATGCGTTTCACCGTAGACAATCGCGGCGTGCGGCGGGAGACGCCGGGGTTTCGCCCACAGCTTGGGCGTGCCGAGGTGCATCGGATGCGGGACCGTAACGCACAGCGCCGCGAAGCGTCTGGGCTCCGCGGCGCTGTGCGTACTCGGCTGGATCAAGGGGTGATCGTGGTCTGCTCGTCGATGACGGCAGTGGCGTCCATCAACGGACCGGTCTCCGCCTCGGGCGCGTCGGCGTCGAGTTGCAGCACGAAAAGACCGTTCGGGCCGGTGATCACCACCGTCTTCTGGGCGACCGTGCGCTGCTTGCCGTTCTTGACGTAGGAGCCACCGTACTGCCACGCCGGGAACCCGCCGAGGGTGGATTCCTTCCCGTTGGCGCTGCCGCCCTCGAATTGCGGCAGATTCTTCAATTCACCCGGCGCGTATTCGAAAATTTTGCCTTGGTCGACGTTGCCCTCGAGCTTGGAGACGACGGCGACGATGGTGGGCGCATCGTTGGGGTCGGCAGGGGCGTCGAAGACGATGCCGCCGTAGGGAGCTCCCTGTCCTTCCGGAACGGTGTGCCAGCCGTTGGGTACTGGCAGGTTGATCGTCGGAGATCCGGGGTCGCCGTGGTGCACCGCGATCTCTTTGATGTTGGCTTCACGGATGTAGTCGGCGATGGTCTTGTTGGCTTGGGCGCCCGAGGTGGCGCTGGTGGTCGCCGACGAGGTGGCCGTCGACGTCGAGGTCGACGTGCTGGTCGACGTGGACGTCTTGACTTCGGTCTTGGTTTCGGTGTGGCAGCCGACCAGCGCCAGGCTCAATGCCACCGTTGCGACTACCGCCGTGAGGTCCTTCATGTATCGCATCTCCAGAAGTTCTGGCACCGGTATCTGTGCCGGTGACGTCGGACAAGACACTAGCCGAATGTCCGATATCTACGTTGGGTCGTTTGACGAAAACTCCCCTGGAACACCCGGCGTGCAGTAAGAGACATTTATGCGGTCTGCACGGACGCGAACGGGCCTGAGGGTGAGCGTCGCCGTGGGCGCGGTGCTGGCCCTCTTCGTGCCGTTCTTCCTGCTGTCGCCCACGGCCTATGACGGTGAGCCCGCTGCCGTCAGGAACCCGGTGGACCACGTCGACACCCTCGTCGGCACCGGCACCGGGGGAGACATCGTGGGAGAAATCAACAATTTCCCCGGGGCCGCCGTGCCATTCGGAATGGTGCAGTACTCGCCCGACACGGTAGGCAACTACGCCGGCTATGACCATGCGAACGAACGCGCCACCGGATTCAGCATGACCCACGCCTCGGTGGGCTGCCCCGCCTTCGGTGACATCTCGATGCTGCCGACGACCAGTGCCGTCGGCGGACGGCCGTGGCGCGCCTGGGATCGAATCGCCCACGACAACACCGAGTCCGGTGTGCCGGGCTACTACACGGTTCGTTTCCCCGACACCGGCGTCAAGGCCGAACTCACCGCGACCACCCGAACCGGGTTGGGCCGGTTCACTTTTCCGCGGGACAACCAGCCGGCGCTGCTGCACGTACGCTCTGGCGCGTCGCTGGCGGGCAACTCGCGCGCGGCAATACAGATCGGCGAGGACAACACCACGATCACCGGATGGGCGACCAGCGGCTCGTTCTGCGACAAGCAGAACACCTACACGGTGTACTTCGCGATGGAATTCAACCAGCCGTTCGTGGCGTACGGGACCTGGGACGGCTACTCGGTGTATAACTCTGTCCGTCAGGCGAATTCGCCGTACAGCGGTGGATACGTGCAGTTTCCGGCCGGCGCGGTGCTCCAGGTGCGAACCGCCATCTCCTATGTGAGCATCGAAGGCGCTCGGGCGAATCTGGCAGCCGAGCGGGGAGACTTCGACGGTGTTCGCGCGGCCGCGGCGAGCGCGTGGAACAATGCGCTGTCCCGCATCATGGTCTCCAGCCGCAGCCCCGGCGACCTGACGACCTTCTACACCTGTCTGTACCGATCACTGTTGCATCCCAATACCTTCAACGACGCGGACGGCCACTTCATCGGTTTCGACAACGCGATTCACACGGTGGCGCAGGGTCGTACGCAGTACGCCAACTTCTCCGACTGGGACACCTACCGCAGCCTGGCCGCGCTGCAGGGGCTGCTGTTCCCCAAGGAAGCCAGCGACATGGCCCAATCGCTGGTCACCGACGCCGAGCAGAGCGGTTCGCTGCCGCGGTGGGCACTGGCGAACTCCGCGACGAGCCAGATGACCGGCGACAGCGTCGTCCCGCTGATCGTGAACCTATACATGTTCGGAGCCAAGGACTTCGACACCGGCGCGGCGTTGCGCTTCATGGTCAGTGGCGCGACGCGCGGTGGTGCCGGTGTCAACGGCTATGTCGAGCGTCCAGGCGTCGGCGCCTACCTGCAGCTGGGCTACGTCCCACAACTCACCGAATTCGGTCCCGGTGCCTCGATCACTCTGGAGTGGTCCATCGACGACTTCGCCATCTCCCGATTCGCCGCCGCGCTGGGTCAGGACGGCATAGCACGCGAATTCCAGAATCGGGCTCAGTACTGGCAGAACTTGTTCAACCCGACGACGGGGTATATCTCACCGCGCAGTCCGAGCGGACTTTTCCGCGACGGCCCAGGGTTCAGAGAGTCGAGGTCGGCCTTCGGTCAGCCCGGTTACGACGAGGGCAACGCCGAGCAGTATCTATGGCTGGTACCACAGAACGTCGCCGGCCTGGTCACCGCGCTCGGTGGTCCCAAGGCCGTCGCCGCACGCCTTGACCGATTCACCAAGCGCCTCAACGAGGGTCCCAACGACCCCTACCTGTGGGCCGGCAACGAACCGGGTTTCGGTGTGCCCTGGTTGTACAACTACATCGGAGAGCCGTCGAAGACCCAACGCACCGTCGACCGGGTCCGTGGGCTGTTCGGCCCGACACCGGATGGCGCACCGGGCAATGACGATCTCGGCGCGATGTCGAGCTGGTACGTCTGGGCTGCCCTCGGGTTGTATCCGATCACCCCGGGGACAGCGCTGCTGACCATCAACACACCGCTGTTCGACCGTGCTGTAATCGCTTTGCCGACAGGGCAATTCATTCGGATCACCGCACCCGGGGCCTCGGGTCTCAACCGCCTTAAGTACATCAGAGGTCTGCGCCTGGATGGTGAACCGAGCGACCGCACCTATGTTCCCGAGTCGCTGATCCGCACCGGCGGTGACATTGCGTTCACACTCGGGGCCCGGCCCGATCACTGGGGCACCAGCGCCTCCTCGGCGCCGCCGTCGTTCGGTGCGGGCAGTTCGACGGTCACCATCAACGTCGCCCGCCCGCTGGCGACGATCACCCCCGGCACCACGGGCACGGTGACGCTGGACGCCCAGCGAATGATCGAGGGACCCGGTGAGTACACCGTCACCGGGACGTCTTACGCGCCGGGCATCACGGTCGCACCGGTCACGGGACGGTTCGACGCCAACGGAGGCGCGAGCGTGGCCGTCGCGATTACGGTTGCTCAGCAGGTACCCGAGGGGTATTACCCGGTGTACCTGACCGCGGCCGTCGCCGGAAGCAGCAGGTATCTGACCGTCATGGTCGACGTCCCAGGCACGGACGTGGCCGAGTAGGTCCCTCAGACCATGTCGTTCTTGGTGAGCCAGCGCATCACCGGCCAGCCGACGAACACCGGGAGCCAGCAGGTGAGCACCCGGTAGAGCAGCACCGACGGCACGCCGATCGCGGCGGGCACCCCGAAGGCGGCGAGTCCACCGATCAGCGCGGCCTCCACCGCCCCGACCCCGCCCGGGGTGGGCGCCGCCGACGCCAGTGTTCCGCCGACCATTGTCACCACCGTGACCGTGACGAAGGTCGTGCCGCCGCCGAACGCTTCCACACTGGCCCACAGCGCCAACGCCGCGCCGAGAGTTGTTCCGGCAGCGCCCAATACGATCAGGCCCAGCCGCTTGGGCTCGCGCGCCAGTTCGGTGAGATCGCGCGTGACCTCGCCAATCTTGGGGCGCAATTCGGTTGCCAGCCAACGTCTCAGGTTCGGCACCAACAAGAAGGTGCCGCCGATGCCCAGCGCCACACCGGCTATCAGGTACAGCACGGTGGCGTTGGGGACGAAGTGGGACAAATCGGTCGATGTGCCGGCCACGGCGCTGAACAAGATCAGCAACGTCAGGTGCACGATCACCTGAACCGTTTGCTGCAGCGCCACCGCCGCTGTGGCGCGCAAGGCGGTCAGGCCGCCCTTCTGCAGGAACCGGGTACTCAGCGCCAGTCCACCGACACCGGCCGGCGTGGTGGTGGCCGCAAATGTGTTGGCCACCTGCATAATTGACAACTTCCAGAAGCTCACCGCGCCGTCGGCGCACGCCCACAGCGCTCCGGCGGCGCCGACGTAGGTCAGTGCCGACACCGACAGGCCCAGCAGCGCCCACCACCAGTTCGCCGTCCGGAGTTCGTGGAAGAACGTCGGCACGGTGCTGATGAAGGGATAGGCGACGTAGACCAGTGCGCCGATCAGGACCAGCTGGATGAACTGGCTGCGGCTGAACCGGGTGATGGTCTCGGTTTCGATCTCATCGGCACCGGTCTGGCGCTGCACCTCCGCCCGCGCGGCGGCCATCACCGCCTTGGGGTTGGCCACCGACTGCCGGATTCGTTTGGGCACAGCGGATTTGGTGAGCCGGCGCGATGCGGTCAGGATGCTGTCGTTGCCGAAGGCCGCGATCGCCGCGCCGACCGCGGACTCGGCGTCATACAGCGCGGATGTCGTGACCAGCAGCTGGGCGATGTCGGATTGCAGTTGGGAGTCGGTGGCGCCGTATTCGGCGGCGCCGAACCCGCCGAACAGCACCTTTCCCTCGGCGACTGTGATTTCGTTGCAGCGCAGGTCGCCATGCGAGATCTGGTGGTCGTAAAGGACGCGCAGGGACTCCCAGACGTTGGCGACCGGTGTGTCGTTGGCGCATTCGTCGAGCGGAATGCCCTGTACGGGTTGGTGGGCATACATGGTCCAGCCGCGGTCCAGAACCGCCAGCGCGATCGTCGCGGTGTTGGCGACGCCGGTGTCGGCGATGGCGATAGCCATCAGGGCGCGATGCTCGACGGCGCGGCGCAACGAGGTTTGCAGGGGCGCGGTCTCGGACCCGCGCAACCGCAGTTTCCACCACAGTTGGCGCAGTGCGCCACCGCTGCGTTGATGCGGGCCGTATAACTCGACGGCCGCGCGGGCCGACGGTTCGGTCGACTCGGCCGACAACACCAGTGGCCCCGGTCCGCCCGGGCGGACAACCACGAGCCGCGACACCAGAAAGCCGCGCCTGGCCATCGCGCGGACCGCGCCCTCCAACGGCACTTCGAGCGCGGGAGTGCCGACGACCAGGACCACGAACGCGCCGACGAACCAGCCGACCGAGAGTCCCACCACCGCGCGGGCCGGCACGATCGCACTGACCACCAGGTGGATGGGCACGAAGGCCAGCAGCAACGCCCACCACCAGTGCCGCCACCGGGCCGGCAGCCATGGCCCGGACACGGTGAGGACCGCCGCAAGCATCGCGATCCACCGTGGGTCGTCGAGGAATTGGGACGGCACGGTGGTGAGCTTGTCGTTCAGGTCGAAGTGCCACCGTGGTGCGGCGATGCGGTTGCTGCTGATGGATAGCGGGAGAACCGCCATCAGTGCGGCGGCGCCGTAGGCGCCCAACAGCTTCCACTGCCGGGACAGGATCAAACCGATCAGGATCACGAACGGCAGCGCCAGGATCGCGATGCCGTAGATCAGGTAGACCAGATCGGCCTGGGTCGGGGTGAGGACGCCGACGATCTCCGAGATCGACTTTTCCAGCGCCACCCAGCGGGGGCGGGTGATCAGCGAGCTGGTCACTACCGCCACGAGAGCGACGGCGGCCAGTACGAGCCGGATGATGTCGTTGGTGCGTCGGGTCAGGGGTTGCAGCAAGCTGCCGGACACGGTGATGTCGCGGCCGTCAACTCGCATGTGCAGGGGTCCTTTGAGATCCTTGGGATCCGTCTTCCGGGGTGTCGCCGTCGGCTGTTCTACGACAACTTAACGTGCGCGTCGGCTCACACACTGCTGATGTAGTCTCGCGGCTGTTGTGTTCCGGTGACTAGGAGGGCTGATATGGCACGCACCGAGAACGACTCCTGGGAAATCACCGAGAGTGTGGGCGCGACGGCGCTGGGTGTGGCCGCAGCTCGGGCCGCCGAGACCGAGAGCGAAGTCCCGCTGATCCGGGATCCCTTCGCGCGGGTGTTCCTCGACGCGGTGGGCGACGGGGTGTGGAACTGGTTCGCCAAGCCCGACCTACCCGCTGCGATTCTCGAAACCGAGCCGCAGCTGCCCGCCCAGATGCAATCGATGGTCGACTACATGGCGTCGCGGACAGCCTTCTTCGACACGTTCTTCATCGAGGCGGCTCGCTCGGGAGTGAGTCAGGTCGTCATCCTGGCGGCCGGTCTGGATGCGCGGGCCTGGCGGTTGCCCTGGCCGGCCGGGACGACCATCTACGAACTCGACCAGCCAAAGGTGTTGGAATTCAAGGTGTCGACGCTGGCTCAGCAGGGCGCCGAGCCGACCGGCAACCGCGTTCCCGTGGCGGTGGACCTCCGCGAAGACTGGCCGGCCGTGTTGCAGCAGGCCGGGTTTGATTCGTCGGCGCCCAGTGCCTGGTCCGTCGAGGGCTTATTGCCTTACCTGCCCGCGGTCGCTCACGAGCTGCTGTTCGAACGCATTCAGAATCTCGCGGCACCTGGCAGTCGGATCGCGGTGGAGGCGCCGGGACCCGATTGGCTCGACGAGGACGTGCGCGCGCAGCGACGGGAGCGGGTGGATCGGATTCGGGCGGTGATGGCTCAGGTTGACCCGCAGCGTGAAATGCCCCGCACTGATGACCTGTGGTACTTCGAGGAGCGCGAGGACGTGGGCGAGTGGTTGCGCCGGCACGGCTGGGACGCGACGGTGACCCCGTCGCCCGAGCTGATGGCCAGCTACGGACGCGGCGTGCCGGACGGGGTGGAGGACGCTTCGCCGCGCACCCAGTTCGTCTCGGCGGTGCGGGGATAGATTTCGAATTCCGGTGCGTGCGTCGAGCAAGGCCATCGGTCTCCGTCCACGGCCTCATTCCTGAGTCGTTGGGCTAGCTGCTCGCCGGCGGGCGTGAGTCCCAGCCAGATCCTGAATCCCCACAACGCGGGCTCGACGTGGTGGGTGACGAAGAGGTCGTGGACGCGTTCCGTGTCGATCGGGAGATTCCAGCCGGTGAATTTCTCGCCAGGGTAGGGAAGATCCCCGATTCGCACGAGTCCGTCTTCCAGGAGCGACCTGACGGTCTCCACTGCCAAGTCTTTCCGGGTCCAATCGTTTTCGGACAATCGGTAGTGGGATATCGCGGTTTCAACTTCCGCAAGAGGTACCCAGTCGGACAGCGCACTGATAAGCAGCGTCGCGCGAAGACGGTCTCGCGGTGTCCTGTCGGGCTGATCTCAGGCCGCTGCGCCAAGCGCGTCGGTGGTCATCTCATCCAGTGTCGTCTAACGCGGGTCGGGTGGTGGTGCGGATTCGTATCTGTCGGTCGCAATCCACCACGGCGGGATGCTGATGTCGAGTCGTGTGGTGCTTCGGTATCCGGACCACGTCGGCACACCTTCAGGTTGGTTTCGGTAAATGCCGCGGGCTGCCGCCACGACGCGGTGGCGCTGTGTTGGCCATTGAATGTCTTTTGCTATCTGCTCCAAACCATTTCGATCGCGGGCCAACACCCGATCGATGATTTGCACCGCGGGTAAGGCCCCGCTCTTGTCACCGTTGCACCGCGCGCACGACAGGACGAGGTTGGCCAAGCCGTCAATCCCGACCAATGACCAGGGGAGAACATGGTCGATCGGGTTGTCGGACGGCAGATGGCTTCGACAGTAGAAGCAGTGTGCGCCGAAGACGTCTTTGAGTGGTTCCCGGACGATCGCCAACGCGGTGCGTTCGCGGCCGAACAGGTGACCCGCAACGTCGGGCACGTCCGCATCGAGGAATTTGTTCATGCGCCGAACGTCGTCGACCCACATGATTTCCAGGGCCGGCTTGAGCAATCCGGCGAGACGGGCAAGTCCATGTGCGACACCGGGGCGCAGTTCGATCGCGTCCCCGTGTGCCCGCAGCGCTGACCGTGACACATGATCGTGCAGAAACGAATCGTCGTAGAGGAAGGGATCACTGGTCGATGCGCCAGGAAGCCGCTGTAGCCGATGCAGTGGCTGTCGAGCCAAGCACAAGGTGATGTCGTCAATGGCCTCGCGATAGACGTCGGTCGCTCGAACCGACGCCACCTCGAGCGACAAGCTCCCGTGGCCTGCCGTCGCTGCGTGGCGTAATCGGTTGGCGGCGTTCAGGATCCGGGCTCTCGGCTGGGTCGACTGGTGCAACTCGCGTCCGTCGAACGGGCGGACTTGACGCCAGTAGATCTCCAGTACTCGGTGAGCAAGGTCGGAAATCGGAACCGCTAGCGGGTCACCGGTTTGCGCAGGCAGGTTCTCGATGCAGAAGTCGATGAGCGCCATCAAGGTAGCCAGTTTGTATGTCGCCGTGCGTAATCCGGTTTCCAGGATCGCGACGACGCGCTGTCCCAGCAGCAGCGGGTCGATGCCGCCCTCGGCCATGACTGAGGTCCCCCTTCGGCCGCAAGCATAGGCGCAAACAGGCTCAATGAAGTGCACAGCTCCGCGCATCACTGCATCATGATGCAGTGATGATAAGATGCGGCATGCGCACGACTATCGATCTGCCCGACGACCTACACAAGTTGGCCCAGGCCATAGCTCGCGACACTCAACGCACGCTGAGCGAAACGGTCGCCGACCTGATCCGACGCGGTTTGGCGTCGGAAAGTTCAGCGGGAATGGCGGTGGATCCGAAGACGGGGTTTCCGGTGGTCAGGGTCGGCCGAATTGTCACTTCACAGGACGTGCGCTCCCTGGAGGATGAGGAGTGACGACCCTGCTCGATGCCAACGTCCTCATTGCCCTCGTCGTCGCAGAGCACGTGCATCATGACGTCGCTGCCGAATGGCTGGCGGCGTCCGACACGACCATCGCCACCTGCCCGGTGACGCAGGGAAGCCTGATTCGATTTCTCCTCCGATCGGGGCAGTCCGTAGCTGCGGCGCGTGATGTGGTCGCCACGATCGAGGCGATGGATCGCCACGAATTCTGGCCCGACCGAATCTCTTTCGCGGAGGTGCGGCTCGGTAACGTGGTCGGGCACCGACAGGTAACCGACGCATACCTTGCTCAACTCGCGCGAACCAACGGAGGGCAACTTGCGACCCTCGACAGCGGCTTGGCGCAGCTGCACGGTGACGTCGCCGTAATACTTTCGACTACTCCCCCCGACTAGGGGCCGCACGCGTGTTGAGCACTTAGCGCAGCGACTTCTCTCAAATTTCGCCGTCGAGATCGGCGCATCGGTCGCGTGGCGACGCGGCCCGGTTATTCCAAACCGAGCGCCTCGCGCAGCCGATCTGCATCCATGCCCGCACCGGCGCCGGCCCCCGAGGGAAACGTATCGAGCAGCTTGATCAGGTCGCCGCGCCGGGTCGGGTCGTCGGCTGCCTGCCGCGGCGTACGTCCGGCGAGTGCGGGAATGGGCTCGTCGAGCCAGCGGGCCTCGTGCCCGCGGATCACCTCGTCCAGCAGGGCGGCCTGAGGATCGGCGGGGTCGAGCGGGCTTTGGCCGCTGACCGGCATCCGCGCGGCCACCTCTGCGGCTTCGCGCGCGTCCCGCACCGGGTGACGGATGTCGTCGAGCACGGTCACCGCCGGGTCGAGTTGCGCGAGCGTGGCCAGGACCCGGTCCATCCGCGGCTCACTGTTGGCTTGCACCCGCAGCGTGTCGCCGTCGAGGGCCAGCGTGGCCCGAACCCGTTGCAAGCCGTCGACCATGACGTGCTCGTTCCAACGCGGCTGGTCAGCGTCAGCGTCCACGCGGTCGTAGATTTCGTCGAGTGCTCCGATGATCCCGGGCGCAGTGCCGACTTGCACACTCGCCTCGCACATTGTCAGCGGATCGCCCTCGGTGTTGACCAGCGTCGGTGGCGCGAAGCGGCGGGTCAGCTGCGCCACCAGCGTCACCGCATCGGGTTCGCCGTCAAGCAGATCGATCAGCTCGTCACGCTGGTGCAGCGCAACGGGCTCGATGCCACCGAAGAACATCATCTTGTCCCCGGCGGGCACCACACGGGCGCAGATCAGCTGACCCGCCTGCAGCGCGGAACTGGCCGCCCGCTCATGCACCTCGTGGGTGTCGCCGGTGCGCAGGTCG
Source organism: Mycobacterium gordonae (assembly GCF_002101675.1). Classification (GTDB taxonomy): domain Bacteria; phylum Actinomycetota; class Actinomycetes; order Mycobacteriales; family Mycobacteriaceae; genus Mycobacterium; species Mycobacterium gordonae. The sequence continues at coordinate 71,499 of NZ_LQOY01000155.1, forward strand.
CGCACGGTCATCCCATGGCCGCGGCGTACCTGCTCGACTTCGAAGACCGAACGCTCCACCAGCAGCCATTGTTCGGCCAGCAGCCGCTCGTCATCGGGCAGCAGCGCCCCGCGCGCTCGAAGGAACTCTTCGAACGCGCCGCCTTCGAACAGCACCGCGTCCAGCACCAGCGGATCGGCCAGCGCCTCGGCCAGCGCGTCCTCGTCGTCTGGATCGGCGTACCTGCAGCGTTCGTAGCCCACCTCGGCCAGCAGGTCGTTCCAGCCGCTCATCATGACGTGCTGGGCAGCCTTGGCGTAGAGCCAGTTCACTCGCTCGGCCAGTGGCGACTCCTCCCGCCCGAGATGGCATTTCTTGTACTTGCGGCCCGACCCGCACCAGCACGCCTCGTTGCGGCCGATGTCGCGGCGCGGTTGCGCGCGGTGCCGCTCCAACAGCGCGACCAGCGGGTCGTCCGGCTCGGCACCGGCACGGCGCAGCAGCGACAGACCGCGCTCGGCGTCGCCGCGATCGGAGGCTATGCGGGCCAGATCGACGAGGGTCAACGGCCAGCTGGTGTCCATTGACTCGGCCGCCAGCAGCTCGCGTTCAGCTGCTTCGACGTCCCCGAGCCGCTGCAGCGCGACGGCGCGCAGCCAGCGCACGGGTGCGCGCGCCGCGCGAGGCACCCTCGCTTCCAGCACCGCGGCGAACAAACCCAGCGCAGCTGCACCGTCGGGGTCGACGTCGACAGTTTCGGCCACGAGCAGCTCGGCGAGAAGTGGATCGGCCAGCGCCGCGCCGAGCTCACCCGCCAGGTCCGTGGAGGTGTCATCGGCAGACGGGGTCGCACCCGCGTCCGGTGGCGGCAGTACATCCTCATCGGGTACGTCGTCCTCGGCGGCATCGACCAGAAGTGATATGCGCTCGTACATTTCGACCAAAGCGTACAGCACGACTGCGTCGTCGAATTCGATGCCGTGGCGCTCGGCCATCAGCTTGCACCTGGCCTCCAAACGCCAAGCCGGGAAGTCGAATTCACCGTGGGCCAACGAATCGCGGTCCCGCGTCAAGCCGCTTTGGTCGGCGATGTCGGACAGCGGTGGCAGCGGCTCGGTGAGCAGTGCCGGATCCTCCACACATGCGGCCCAGACCGCCGCGGCGAAGAAAATCGGCTCGTCGGTGTCGGCCATGGCGGTGAGTCGGGCGCCGAGGGAGGTGGCGTTCGCATCCGCCGCGGATGGCGGCGTGATTCGTTCGACCGCGAGCCCGTCGGCGGTCAGGCGCACACCGACCAGGTCTCCTTCGGTGACGCCCAGCGACCGCAGCGTTCCGGGCGCCAGCAGCAACGCCCCGCCCTCTTCGACCGCCTCCTCGGGGATGCCCCGCTCTTCAAGCACGTCGTCGTCGAAGTCGATCATGACGACCTGCGCGGGTGAACCGTCGCTGAACCGGGCGTACTGTTCGTGCTCACAGAGGACGGTGATCGGATTCAGGTCCGGGTTCGCGGTGAGAATGTCGTGGGTCGCCTCGAGTGCGCCGAGCCGGTGGGTGAACACCCGCCCGGCCAGCACCGTGGGCAGCCAAACCCACCGCTCATCGTTCAACTGTCCGGCCGGGCAATCGATTTCACGACGGAGAAGGCGCAGCACGAGCTCTGGATCGGGGACGCCGGCTTGGCGCAGGTGAATGGTGATGTCATCTTCGGACAGCGGGCCGTGTTCGGCAAGAATCTTCTCCAGGGTCTGGATCGACTCCAACTCCGTCACCACGGTGCCCACCCTATGCCGCTGAAGGCACCAGCGTCCGCCCGGCGCATCGCGATGCTGACATCTGTGACAGTCAACTCGGTTCGTCTCCCGACTCCGTAGCCGCACCGTCGCCACCGGGATGGTGGCGCCAGTGCCGGTAGACGTGCCGCGCGGCGAACACGCCGACAACCGCGGTGACGCACCACACCGCTATGGCCGCATAGGCCAGCGGCGAGGAGCGATCCCGAATCGAAGCACCCAGCGCCGTATAGACGAACGCCCGCGGTGCCGACCCGATGAATGATCCGATTGCTATCTGCCACAACGGAACCCCAAACGCCCCGAACGTATAGGAAGCAAACGCGTCGGAGATGCCCGGAACGAAGCGCTGGCCTACGACCGCCCACAGTCCGCCTCGTTCGATCACCGAGTCGATCCGCTGCGCCCGATTGGGGCCGACCAGCACTCGTGCGCTGTCCCGGCCGGCCCGGCGGCCGACAGTGCTTGCCACGATGGCCGTGCCCATCGCCGCCCCGATCGTCACGAAGAGGCCCAGCACGGGACCGAACAGCAGCCCACTGCCCGCGGCCAGAATGGAGCCTGGCAGGAACATGGCCCCGAGGACGGCCGACATGACGATGTATGCCAACGGCGCCATGGGTCCGGTCGCGGTAACGGTGCGGCGCACCGCGTCGATGTCGACCACTCGGGCAATGGCCACCAGGTAGAACATGGTGAGCAGGAAAGCCACAAACGCCAGCAGCCGGATGAAGTGGGGGCGCCGCGACGGCGCTGCGAAGCCGTCGTCGTCAACCATGTTGGCCGCTGGGGGAACTGGCCAGCCGCGGCGCCAGCCCGCTGGCCCGCACCGCGCGCCGCGTTATCGCGGCCCGCACCGACGTCTCTGGACCGATCACCCGCACCTTCCGCTTCGCCCGGGTGATGGCGGTGTAGAACAACTCCCGCGTCAGCAACCGCGAATCTTCGGGCGGCATAAGCACGGTGACCACCTCGGTCTGACTGCCCTGGCTCTTGTGAATCGTCATGGCGTGCATCGTCTCGACCTCTGACAGCCGGCTGGTGGCGAACTCGAGCAAGTCGTCAGCACCGGCGATGACCGCTCGCAGCGCGCCCCGCTGGCCCGCGCCGTCAACCACGGTCACCCCGGTGTCGCCGTTGTAGACGCCCAACCCGTAGTCGTTGCTCGTCACGAGTACCGGTCGTCCGGCGTACCACGGCGACCAGATCGGGTCGCCGGTTGCCTCCACCAGCCACCGCTCCACCTGACGGTTCCAGTGCGCGAACCCGTATCGTCCCCGGCGGTGGGCACACAGCAGCCGGTGCTCGTCGAGGATGGCCAGCGCGGCCTTCGCATCACCGAGCACGGCGGCCTGCCGCAGCGCAAGGGCGTGTGGCACAAGCACTGTGCGAAGGTGCTCGGTCGGGTCCTCGGTGTCGATCCATTCGATGTGATCGCCACCGGCGCGCAGCAGGTCGACGGCCAGATCGGGCTGTCCGTCGCGAACCGACGTCGCCAGCCGGCCGATCGACTCCCCGAATCGGTGCGAGGTCTGCAACGCCGCGACCCGCGCGTCCCGGCGCGCTGCGAGTCCGTCGACCAGGTCGGCCAGCACCGCTCCCGCCTCCACCGACGCCAACTGGTCGGGATCGCCGACCAGGAGCAACCGGGTCTGCGGGCGAACCGACTCGAGCAACCGCGCCATCATCGTCAGCGACACCATCGACGTCTCGTCGACGACGATCACATCGTGCGGCAACCTGTTGCCCCGGTGGTGACGAAACCGCGACGAAGTATCCGGCCGGCTGCCCAGCAGGCGGTGGATGGTCGTCGCCCGCAGACCTGAAACCCGTTGCCGGTCAACCTGATCCAGTTCGTTCACCTGTAACTGCACCGCCTCGTGCAGCCGGGCCGCCGCCTTGCCCGTCGGCGCCGCGAGCGCGATGCGCAGCCGCGGCCGACCGTCTAGCTCCGCCTGCTCGGCGAACAGCGCCAGCAGCCGTGCCACCGTGGTGGTCTTGCCCGTACCTGGGCCGCCGGTCAATACCGTCAGTCCTTGGTCCAGGGCGATGCCGGCGGCCTCGCGCTGTTCCTCGTAGCCCGCCGGAAACAACCGGTCGACCTCGGGGACCAGAGACGGGCCACGACGGGACAGGAGCGCCGAGAAGTCGTCGGCGACCTGCTGCTCCTCACGCCAATACCGGTCCAGATACACCAGAGTGCCGTTATATACGCGCAGCACCGGCGGCTCGCCGGCTAACGGGCTGGCCGCCACCGCCGTGAGCCACTGCGCCACCGGCGGCCACGGCAACTCCGCGATGCCGACCTGGGACTCCACCGACCGCAGGTCCACGCACACCGAGCCGCCGCGCAGCGCGCGCACGGCCAGTGCCAGTGCCAGGGCGACCGAGGGGTCCGGCTCGCCGGCCATCGCCGTAAGACGTTGCGCGACATGCACGTCGGCCGATTCGAGCACACCGGCTTCGTTGAACGTGCGCAACAGGCCGGTGGCACTGACAGCCTGCCGGCGGTCGGCGGGGTCGAGCGTCTCGGCGGTCACGCGGCCGCCCCGCGCGCGTCGAGCAGGTCGGACAGTCCGATCACCAGCTGCGCGGGCGGGGCCCAGCTGAACACCCCGGCCGGATGTCCGTCGAGAACCGGGGTGTCGCGTCCGCACATTCCGCGCAGGAACAGATACAGCACCCCGCCCAGATGCCGCGCCGGATCGTAGTTCGGCTGTCGCCAACGCAGAAACCGATGCAGCACAACGCTGTACAACAACGCCTGCAGTGGGTAGTCCGAGTGCAGCATCGCCTCGGCCATCCTCGGCTGTGTGTAGTCGGCGGCGGTCAGGGGTCGGTCCGGTTCGCCGAGCCAGTTGGTCTTGTAGTCGACGACCAGGAAACGGTGCCCGGATTCGTGCGGAATCCGCAGCACCGCGTCCACCGACCCGCTGAGATAGCCACGCAGCGGCTGGCCGCCGAGTGCGTCACCGGTCAGTCGGTCGGCGTAGGACGCGAGCGGATCGTCGGCCCCAAGGTGGGCTCGCAGCAACCGTCCGACGTCCGCGAGCCGCAGCTCCACGGCGGCACCCCGAACGTCCCCGCCGGCCAGCGGGAACTCAAAGTCCAACTCCCGCAACCGGTCCGGCAGACCGATCCGACGCAGCGTCAGCCCCGCCGCCAACGGCCCCAGGGGAGTGTCGTGCATCGGGACAAGCGCCGCGGCGAGTTGCGGTGCGGGGACATCGACGGGCCACCACGCCGAGTGAACACCGATCTGCGCCTCGAGTTCGGCGGCGAGGTCAGCCGCGAAGGGGTCGCTGGTCTCCAGCACCGCGTGCACCAGCGTGCCGAATTGCGCGCCGGTCGGCAGCTCGGCCATGGGGGAGGGCAGATTCGGCACCGGTGCCGCCCCGGTCAGCGGGATATCGCCGACTTCGTCGTCGAGTTCGGCGAGCTCAGGTTCGCTACTCACACCGACCGCCTGGTCCGCCAAGCGGATCAGGCCCGAGTAGGAGGTGCGCCGCCAGGCCGTGTCGATGGCCCGGTGGAAATGGCGGATGCCGAGATCGGACGGCGCCGGCTGGCCAGACATCCGCGGGGGCAATGCGATCACGGACTCCTCCACGACGGGACCACCGGCGTCCTGCCACTGCCGAAGCCGCTCCCACGCCTCGTCATCGGCGATCTTGAGCGGTTCGCAGCGATCCGGGACCGCCGACTCCCCAGGACGTCGGCCCCGCAACAGCCGTGACAGCCCACCATTGGGTTCGCCGTAAGCCGGTGACCACCAGGCCACCACCTGCGACTGGGCACGCGTCAACGCGACGTAGGTCAATCGGCTGTCGTCACTGGCTGTCTCCTTGCGGCCCAGTTCCTCCACGGCCGCGAAGTCGGGACTGTCCTTGCCGCCGATGTGCAGACAGCGCTGTCCCTGGTCGTGGAACAGCACCAGGTCGTGTTCGCCGACGTTGCGGTTGAAAGCGAACGGCAGGTACACCACCGGGTACTGCAGCCCCTTGCTGACCCAGACCGTCATGATCTGGACCGCGGCCGCGTCGCTGTCGATCCGGCGATTGCGTTCGGTGGCGCCGGCCCGTTCCTCGCGTTGGCCCCGCAGCCAGTCCCGTAGCGCGGGCAACGAATAGCGCTCCCGGTGCGCGACCTCCTGCAACAGTTGCGTCACGTGCGCGAGATCGGTCATGTGCCGCTCGCCGCCGTACCACGACAGCACCCGGTCGGCCATGCCATTCAATTGGGCGGCCTCGAATATCGCGGCGACACCTCGTTCGCGGGCGTGATCCGCCCACTGGCGCAAGGTGTCGGCGACGTCGTCGGTGAGCGCGTCACCTCCGGCCGCGAGGTCCGGCGCGGTCTTTCCGAAGAACATCGTCGTCGCGGCCGCACGCACGACCCCGGGGCGGTGCGGCTGATCGAACGCCTCCAACAGCGACAGCCAGTCGTCGGCGGCTTCGGAGCTGAATACGTCGGAGTCGCCGGTGTAGACCGCGGGGATACCGGCCTCGGTCAGTGCGCGGTGGCAGGCGCGGGCATCCTTGTGGCTCTCGACGATCACCGCGACATCGCGGGCTTCCAGCGGCTTGCCGTCGAATGTTGCCGCGCTCGACAACAGTCCGCCGATGTCGGCGGCGAGATCGCGGCCGATGTGCTCGCGCAGTTCGTCGATCGGCAGATTCTGGGTACCTTTGCGGCCCAACGTGTTCCGGCGCACAACTCGAAGCCGGAACGGAGCATTGTGCGGAGCACCGGCGAGGCGATGGCCGCCGTGCGAGGCCGCGACGTCGTGCACCACGATGGCGGGGTCGCCCAGTTGTGCTCCGCGCAGCACGGCTTGCAATCGCTGCACGAGCGCGCTGTCACTGCGCCAGTTCGTGACCAGCGTTCGCTTGTCACCGGCGGTCCTGGCCGCGTCGAGATAGGTGACGATGTCACCGCCGCGGAACGCATAGATGGCCTGCTTCGGATCCCCGATCAGGATGAGCGTGGACCGCCCGCTGAAGGCCCGGTTGATCACCTGCCACTGGACCGGATCGGTGTCTTGGAACTCGTCGACCATGACGATGGGCCAGCGCTGGTGCATCCGGGCCCGAGCGGGGGAGTCGTCGGTGTTCAGTGCCGCGGCCAGCCGGATGAGCAGATCGTCGTATCCCAGCACACCGCGGCGCCGCTTACGCCTTTCCAGTTCAGCGAGAACGTCTTCGGCAAAGGCGACACAGACCGCGGCGCGCGAACCCGGTTCCGGGTGGCGTGGGCGCAGCTGGGTGGACGGGTTGGCGACGACCACGCGCGCGATTCGCAGCCCCTCGCGGTAGGTCAGGGCGGGGTCGTCGCGCTGACGCCCGAAATGTGCCAGGTAGAGATCGTCGACGATCTCGGTGACCAGGTCGTTGAGGTCCTCGAGCAACGTGACGCCGGAATCGGTATCGCCTGCCGCACCAAGGGATTTGAGCACCAGTTGGCAGAACTGGTGGGTGGTGGCGATGGTCGCCGCGTCGAAGCCGGCCAGGGCGTCGCGCAGTCGCTGCTTTCGTGCGTCACGCTGCGCATCCGTGCCGTCGACGAGGTAACGCACCAGATCGTTGCCCTCGGCAATCGCAGGGTCACCGAAGGCGGCCACCGCGTCCACGATCTGGCAGCGCACCCGCTCACGAAGCTCTTGACTTGCCGCGCGACCGAAGGTGATGAGCAGCATCTCGTCGAGCGTCGCGTGGCCCTCGGCGACGTAGCGGGTGACCAGACCGGCCAACGCGAAAGTCTTGCCGGTGCCCGCGCTGGCCTCCAGGACCGTGGTGGACCGCTGCGCGGGCAGCGGGCCGAGAAGGTCGAACGGTGGAATCATCCTGGCCTCCGCTGGGCCCGCGACTCCGCCCGCAGCATGGGCAGCCACAGGCGAGCGGCGTACGCGCCCAGGCGATGGTCTTCTCCCGCGGATGACTCACCGGGCCGCAGCGGTTGCATGAGGTCGTCGAGCCGGGCGTGGCGGCCCCAGGCCCGCACCTGCGCCTGGTCTTGGTCCTCCCCGGGATACAGACCACTTCGCCACCGGTATTCCGCCGGCTTGACCGGGTCGTCTCCGCAGTGCCGGGCCAACGCCCACGCGTAGGACGTCTTGATGGGCAACGGAATCGGCTCACGGCGTCCGGCATCGTAGATGGCCACCAGGTCGCGCAACACCTCGAGAGCCGGCTGTTGCGGGCGTCCCAGGTGCTCCTCGCGCGGTGTGGTGCCCCGTTTGGGCCGACCGATGCAGATCGCCGACCAGTCCCGGCTCGGTGCGTGAGAATGCAACGCCAACAACGGAATCCACGACTGGAGCAGGTGTTTGCCGTCGAGTTTGGAGTAGGTGACCGACACCAGGCGATCGCCGAACACCTGGGGCACCGTGCCGGTCACGCGCCGGCCACCGAGATCGATGTCGACGTCGTAAGTCGCGGTGTCGGTGCGTCGGTGCCGCAAGGCCGCCGCCGCCAGCAGCGCCGCCTGATCTCGGATCTCGGTCACCTTGCGCCAGCCGAGCTGGCCCGGGGGCAGGGTGCCCCGCCGCCACTCCGCCTGCCGGGCGGCGTCCGGGGCCAGCCCGCCGAGAATGTCGCTCAGCATCCGGTCGCCGACGGTCCATTCTTCGAGTGCGTTGATGTCGACGGGCATGGCGTCCTGCACACCGTCGACGTCCCAGGGCAGCGTGTAGTCCAGGGCCCGGAAGAAGCCCTTCACCGGGTCCTTGAAGAACGCGACCAGGTCGGCGAGGGCGACGTCGTCCGGTGGTGGCGGCGGCAGTGGACCGCAGATTAGCCTGGGTCGCTCGGATCGTTTCCCGGTTGCCGAACGTGCTGCGCGCAGCACCGTCGGATCGAAGCTGAAGGGCGCGCCGGGCACCAGCGCGCCGCGTTCCACGTTGCGAACGTCGAAGGGTTGCAACGGATGTTCGGCCATGATCCGCGACCGGACCGGCTCGGCGGTGGTCATGTCCAAGGTGTCGAGCAACTCGGCCAACGGGACGGCGGGGGGCCGGCGCTGCCCCGAGTATTCGTTGGCCCCGGTGTAGGTGATGACTAGATTGCTGCTGGCCGCCCCGATGGCATCCAGCAGCAGCTGCCGGTCCTCGGAGCGGATATCGCGTTCGCCGGTGAGCGGTTGGCGCGCCAGCGCGTCGTCGCCGTCGACGGTGCCGAGCCGCGGGAACACCCCGTCGTCGAGGCCCACCAGGCAGACCACCCGGTGCGGAACCGAACGCATCGGCACCATCGTGCACACCGTCAGGGTGCCGGTGCGGAAGTTGGCGCGGGTGGGACGCCCGGCCAGGTGCCTTTGCAGCAGGGCACGAATGTCGGGCAAACGCAGCAGGGTCTGATCCCGGGAACCCGCCGTGCGCAGTACGTCGGCGAACTCGCGCTGCATCTGATTGGTCTGCCAGGCGTCGTCCTCGTCGATACGCGTCAGCAGACCGATGCCGTCGGTCAGGGCCGTCAACCAGGCGGCCAGTGGTCGTGCTCCGGTCAGCGAGTCGACCACGCGCTGTAGGCGGTCGACGAATTCGGCGAACTGGCCGACCAACTCCACCCGGTTGCTGCCGACATCATCGAGAGGGAGCGTCGAATCGATCCAGGCGTGCGCGGTCTCGGACATCGCGACCCCGGCCAGGACGCGGTCAAGGCCGAATCGCCAGGTGTTGTGCACGAAGTCGACCCCGAACGGGGCGCGGTGTTCCTGGTCGAAACCCCACCGAATGTTCGCCTGGCGCACCCAGCGGGTGATGCCCTCCAGATCGTCGTCGCTGAAGCTGAACCGGGCCCGCACCGGGGTTGACTGGGCGAGATTGAGCACCTCACTCGAGGTGACCCGCCCGCCGGCCAAACCGAGCAACTGCGACGCCACGCCCAGCAGCGAATTGGTTTGCAGCAGTGAACGATCGGCGAGCCGAACCCGGAGTCGGTGGGCGGGATGTGCGCCGCTCACCACCTCACCGAGGCCGAAGTCGGCGACGATGAGCGGGGCGTAGGTCTCGATGTCGGGGCACATCACCAGGATGTCGCGCGGCTCGAGCGTCGGGTCGTCGGCCAGCAGGCCGAGCAGCACCTCCCGCAGCACGTCGATCTGCCGGGCCGGGCCGTGGCAGCTGTGGACCTGTACGGACCGGTCGTCGTCGGCCAGCATGCGGCCGGCCGGACGGACCGTGTTGGCGGCCAGGTCGGCCTGCAGCCAGCCGAGCAGGGTATCCCGGCGGTCAGGCTCGCCGAGCGCCTCGTCGGTCGCGGGATCGGCGGGCAGGCTTCTTTGCAGCTCACGCAGATCACGACCGAGGGTGGCCAGCAGTGGGTGCCCCACCTGCCGATGGCTGGTGTCTTCGCGACGCGGCACGGTGCCATGTACGCCGGCGAGTGCCCGCCACAGAGCGTCGCTGGGGTGCGGCAGCCACAGATGCAGATCGTGGTGGACGGCGACCGCCTCGAGTAGCTCCACGTCGGTGCGTGCCAGCCGGGTATGGCCGAACAAGGACAGGCGCGGCGGCAGCGCGGCCGGGCTGTGACGCAAGTTGTCGAGCGTCTTGGCGTGCCGGACATGCGGCGGATCGGTTGGAATCGTCGCGACCAGAGCGCGCCACAGCTCGGGTTGCCAGTGCAAGTCGGCTTCCAGATCGCCCAGATTTCCGGCCAGCCAGTCGACCAGCAGCCCGGGACGCTGCCGGGCATAGGAGGCGAACAAACCCGCCAGGCGGCGAGCGAGCGCATAGCGCCGGCCCCGGCGCAAGTCAGCCTCGTCCCCAATGTCGAAGTGTCCCAGATGTTTTGCCAAGGTGCGGCACCACGGCTCGGCCATTGAGCAGTCGATCACCTGCAGCAGCGGCCAGGTCATCGCATCCGGGGACCACGGGTCCTCGTCGAGGGTGCCGACGATCTGGGCGATCAGGGACGCCGGGCTGCGAAAGGAGACGCCCGCGCAGACGCCGTCACCACGATCCGGTGCACAGCCCAGCCGGTGGGAGAGCCGCTGACTGAGCCAGCGTTCCACCCCGCGCGCCGGCACCAGAACGAGCTCTTGGGCGAACGGGTCGGGCAGCGGAACGGCCAGCAGGGCACCGAGACCGTCGGCGAGCAGGTCGGTCCGTTCGGCACGGTGGAGATGAAGCGCCATTGCGGGCCACCCTAGACCGCCCCTGTGACACCGGCGGCGCTCCGGGTGTACGAAGGGGCGCGGGGTCGGGACTGATCGCTCGAAACGACCTCGGCCAGGCGACGGTGGCCTGCTCGGTGTCGGACATCCGCCGACCGGTCGCTGGCGCCCATCCGCAAACCTCAATCGTCGGCCGCTGGACGAGGTGGTTTATCGCGGGCGCTGGGTGAGTATGCGTTGACCGCCCGGGCGCGCCGTGTGCCACGCTTGGGTGATGGCCGGCGTGACGGACGCCCTTGGATGGGCGAGCAAGCAGCTCATGGACCGGGTGCCCAAGGCAGACCTGGATCAGCGCGACCCGGACTTCATTCGCGACCAGCTGCCCGGAACCTGGCTGCTTGCGTCGCTGTACTTCCGGGCCGATGTTCGCCGGCTCGACCGCATACCGCCCACTGGGCCGGTGCTGCTGGTCGGCAATCACAGCGGCGGCAATGTGCCGCCCGACACGTTCGTCTTCACGTTGGCGTTCTGCTCGTATTTCGGGGTGGAGCGTCCCTTCTACCAACTCGCGCACAACCTGGTGACGCTGTATCCGCCCCTGCGCTGGCTTCGCAAGTTCGGAACCGTGGCGGCAAGCCCCGAAAATGCCCGTCTGGCATTGGAATCCGGCGCTGCGGTGTTGGTGTATCCGGGAGGCGACTATGAGGTGTTCCGGCCGTCGTGGCAGCGCCACGTCGTCGACTTCGGTGGCCGTAAGGGGTTCGTACGGCTGGCCCGCGAGACGGGTGTGCCGATCGTTCCGGTGGCCAGTGTGGGCGGTCAGGAGACGGCGCTGTTCCTCGGGCGCGCCCAGTGGCTGGCCAGGCTGCTGAGGCTCGACAAGGTGATCCGGCTCAAGAGTGTGCCCATATCGCTGGCCGTGCCGTGGGGGCTGAACGTCAGTGACCTGCTCGGGCATATCCCGCTGCCCGCCAAGATCGTCATCGAGGTGCAGGAGCCGATCGAGGTCCACGAGGACGACCAGGCCGTGTACGACGAAGTGATCGCAAGCCTGCAGGCAGGCGTCGACCGCCTCGCCGCCGAGCGTCGATTCCCGGTGATCGGCTGATGCGCGTCGACCGGCGCATAGTCGTCAACGCCGAGCGCGACGCCGTCTGGAAGGTCCTCAGCGACCCGGATCGCTACCCGTCGTTTCTGGCTCACCTCGAGCGCTGGGAGACGTTGACCGAGGGGCCGGTGCGGGTCGGGGCCCGCTACACCGTGCTGTGGAAGATCGGCTCGATCCCGGTGGGGGGTGTCGCCGAAGTGGTGGAGTGCGACACCGCGCGAGATCTGGCGTGGATCAACATCACTGGTGTGACCCAGCGCGGCCGATTCCGGCTGCGCGATGCGGGGCCGGGCCGGACTTCTGTGACGTTCCGTCTGGCCTACAACTCAGAAGGCGGGCTGCTCGGCCTCATTGCCGACCGGGTGGCATCGCGCTGGGTGTCGCGCTCGCTGGCGGAGAGCCTCGAGAACCTTCGGCGCATCGTCGAGTAATGCGGTGCGTGAGCCGGGTCCGGTGCTGTCAGCCCCAACCGGCATGCTGGGTTCGTGAACAGAAACGAGATCACCGAGCAGATCGTCGTTGCCCGTCTGTCCAAGGGCCTCAGCTGGCAGCAACTGGCGGATGCGATCGAGCAGCCGCTGTTGTGGACGACGTCTGCGCTGCTGGGCCAGCACCCGATTCCGGTGGACCAGGGAAAGGTTCTGGTCGAGATGCTGGGACTGGACGAGTCCGTACTCCCCGTTCTGGCCGCGCCGCCGATGCGCGGCGGGCTGCCCAGCGCGGTGCCCACCGACCCCACCATCTACCGGTTCTACGAGGCACTTCAGGTCTACGGTGGCGCGCTCAAGGAAGTGATCCACGAAAAATTCGGTGACGGCATCATGAGCGCGATCAACTTCAGCGTCGAGCTGCAGCAGAAGCCGCACGAATCCGGCGACCGGGTCGTGGTCACATTCGACGGGAAATTCCTTCCCTATCAATGGACTTCGGCGCAGGACTGAGGGGGCGTTCATGGCGGAGCAGGCCAGGGCCACACGGCGCAAACCCGTCGACATGGTCCTCTCCGGTGGCGGTGTCAAGGGTGTCGGGCTGGTCGGCGCCGTGGTCGCGGTCATGGAAGCCGGTTACGCACTCAAACGGGTCTCCGGCGTCTCAGCGGGTTCGCTGGTCGGGTCGATCCTGGCCGCCGCGTCCGACGGGGACCAGCTGACCACCGCGCAGATCAAAGAGCTCGCGTTGACCCTGCCTTATGAGAAGTTCCGTGACACCGGTGCGGTGGGTCATCTGCCGGTCGTCGGCCCGGCGTGGGGTCTGCTGCGTGAAAACGGTTTGTATCGAGGTGATTTCGCGCACCAATGGATCCGCAGCGAGCTGAAGAACCTCGGGGTGCAGACCTTCGGTGATCTGGCGCTGAGCGACCGGCAAATGCCCGCCGAGCGCCGCTACCGGCTGGTGGTAACCGTCACCGACCTGACGACCGGTCAGCTGGTGCGGCTGCCCTGGGACTACCGGCGGCTGTACGGACTCGATCCCGACGAGCAGTCGGTGGCGGACGCGGTGCGCGCCTCGATGTCGATACCGTTCTTCTTCCGGCCCGTCACCCTGACTAGTGCGGCGGGACGCGCCTCCACCCTGGTCGACGGCGGCGTCCTGTCGAACTTTCCGATCGACTCCTTCGACCGGCCGGACTGCAAGTCCCCGCGCTGGCCCACCTTCGGCATCACGGTGGTGCCGGAGCTACCCCAGGGCAACGACCAACTGATTCCCGGCGTGGGCGCGTTGCGCCTTCTGGGTCCGCCGTCGGTCCTGCTCGAGCAGCTGATCACGACCATGTTCGTCGGCCACGACCAGACGTATCTCAACCAACCGTGGGTGAGCGCCCGCGCCATTCGGGTCGACTCGACCGCGGTCAACTTCCTGGATTTCGGCATCTCGCGCCAAGACGCCGAAGCGCTCTACGACAAAGGCTACGAATCCGCCCAGGATTTCCTGTCGACCTGGAACTGGGTCGAGTATCTCGAGCGGTTCCGCCAGTTCCAATGACGTGCCGGCGCAACGGTGTCAAACTTTTAGACGGAGGAGGCGCCGGTGTGCAGCGGTTGTTCGGGCAACCGCACCACCTGGCCCAACAATGCAGCAGGACTGGTACTGGTCCACCTGTTCGGCCACGGCTCGTCGCCATGGCCGGCTTACGTGCCCGGCGCCGGGCGGTCAAAGCATCGTCGCTAGAGGCCGAATTCTTTCTCGATGTTGTCGATTCCGGAGCGGATCGCTTTGAGCGTATCCGCACGGGCTCGAAGCTTGGTGGCAGCATGCGCCGACTGATTCAGGCCGGCGAACTCGTGAGCCGCCTCCTCGGCGCGGGCGACCACCCGGTCCGGCAGCGCCATCTCGTCGATGAAGCCGGCGGCCAGCGCCGTTTCACCGAAGAACGTCTTGGCCAGGCCGGTGGCCTGCTGATAGGCCGACCGGGTCAGCCGGAGCTTGAGAACTTCGAGAGCCGCCCACGGAATCACCATCCCGATCGCGACCTCGTTGGCCTGAATGTTGTAGGCGTGGGCGGCAATTCGGTGGTCACCCGAGCACAGCAGAAACGAACCCATTGCGATCGCGGGACCGGTGCAGGCGATCACCACCGGCTTGGGGTAGGACAGCAGCCGGTAGGACAGCTCGAACCCGCCGCGCAGCATGTCGATGGCGGGCTGCACCTCGCCGGAGGTCAGGATCTTCAAGTCGAATCCGCCGCTGAACACCCGTTGGTTGCCGGTGATCACCAGTGCCCCGACGTTGTCCGCGTCGGCCTGGTCCAGGGCGTCGTTGAGGGCCTGCTGCATCGTCGGACCCAACGCGTTGACCTTGCCGTCGTCCATCCGGATGACCCCGATGGTTTCGTCGTGGGTATAGACGACCGGACCGCTCATGGGTTACTCCTTCGCTACGGGCCTTCGATTGAATCAGATCGTCACACCCGCTGGCCGCGATGCTTACCCAGTTCGTCCTCCGCGTCGCCCCAGCGCAGACTCACGTCGGTGGGTTCCTCGAGTTGCCGGGTGCGCCATCTGTCCTGGGTTTCCTGCACGGCGCGGTTGATCCGGTCGATCTCGCTGCGGAACACCTCCGGGCGAGTTTCCTTGCTGGCGTAGTGGAAGTAGGTCAGCAGGTTGCGCAACAGCTCCAGTTTCTGCTTCTCCCGCTTAGCCAGGTCGTGCGTCGTCATCAGCTCGATGCGCTGCACGGGCGGCAGGGCGTCCCAGTCCAGCACCACCTTGGTCTCCAGCGGCTGCCGGGCGCGCTGCCAGAATTTCCAGCCGCGGGGCTGCTCCGGGCGGTCGTAGTAGATGACGGTGCCCTCGAAGCGCGATTCGACGCCGTGCCCGATTTCGGCGCGGTCGAGTGCGGAGTCCCACACCATCCGCCACTCCTGACCGGGAGCCAGTGTCGGCAATTCCCGAGGCAGCTGCAGTTCGACGACGTCGGCGTAGCCGTCGGAGGCGTTCTCGTATTCGGCGACGGTCGGAGGGTTGGGGAAGTTGAACCGGATGTCGTAGGCCGCGGTACTACCGAAATTGCGTACCACCAGTTCGATGACATGCCAGTCCGCGACGTGGGGCTCCATCAGCATGGCGACGTGTGGGCGGGTCTTCTCGGCGGCCAGCGCTCGATTCCGCTGCAGCTGCCGCTGGGTGAAGATCAGGGCGATGACGCCGAGTGCGATCGCTGCCCACGCGGCCCACGCCAGCCAGGTGCTGGACGAGATGGAGTCCATTTCCCGCAAGCTTTCTGGCCAGCTTTGCGGCCAGCTTCCTCGGACCCACCCCATGGATTCCACCCTCCGCCTAATCCTCGGACCTGGAACTTAGCTGCACTGATCGTAAAGGGGCTTGCTGTGTATTGCTGAGCGGGCTATCAGGCGAGCGTCAGCCACCCATCATCATTCGCCACTGATCGATATTGGCCGGCCGGTAGACGTAATTGGACCGTTTGACCTCCGACAGCGACGCGCTCGGGTCGGCGGAGTACCAATGGCCGGGGAACACCGTCGGGTCCCCGGGAAGCGCCGCCAGTTGCTGCAAACTTCGGTACATCTCGTCGGAATCGCCTCCCGGGAAGTCGGTGCGTCCGCAACCGTCGAGGAACAGGGTGTCGCCGGCGACCAGTCGTCCGTCCAGCAGGAAGCATTGGCTGCCAGGAGTGTGACCGGGCGTATGCAGCAGTTCGATCTCGATGTCGCCGATGTTGATCCGGTCGCGATGCTCATGGCTGGTCAGATCGCTCATCGGTATGCCGGTGATCCGGGACACCCAGAGCGCCTCGTGAGCGTTCACGTGAACCGGGACGCTGACCCGTTCCATCAATTCGGCCAGGCCTTTGAGCTCGAAGCCCATCATCGAGCCGCCGACGTGATCAGGGTGGTGATGGGTGACGAGCACCCCCGCCAGGCGCATGTCGTCGGCCTCGAGCGCATCGACCAGATCCCCGGCGGCATAGGCCGGATCGACCACCATCGCGTCCCCGGTTTCGCGGTCACCGATCAGGTAGGCGAAATTGCGCATCTGGGCCGCAATCACGTCGTTGGCCGCGAAGTCGCGGCCGGAAAGTAACTGCCGGAAGTACAACCGGTCCGAATTTGACACGCCACCAGCCTATGGGTCGCGCAAAAACGCGTTCAACCTGGCCTTTATACCTATTCCTACCTGCGCCGAGTCGCTAGTATCGGTCCATGTTGAAGAGGATCGAAGTCCTACTTGACATGGACCTGGTCGACGAGATCATTCGCCGCTATCACGTGGCCGGCGCGCGAGAAGCCGTCAATCTGGCCATGCGGACAATGCTCGACGAGGCCGACAACGCCGACCCCGACTCGCACGCCGAGGACTACGACGAGTTCAGCGACCTCAGTGCCTGGTCGTTGCACCGCAACAGCGACACGGGTTGACCGGCTAGCCCTGCTCGGGCGCACGTGGTTTGGAGACGTTGTGCGCCAGGCTGTACCCTCTTTTTGGTCCGCGGCAGGTCTTCGCTGCGGGTGAACGGCCCCCTTAGCTCAGTCGGTAGAGCGTTTCCATGGTAAGGAAAAGGTCAACGGTTCGATTCCGTTAGGGGGCTCGGCGGACGCCGAGCAGGTGCGCGGCCCCAGAGGCGGTGTAGCTCAGTTGGTTAGAGCGAACGACTCATAATCGTTAGGTCGCCGGTTCGAGTCCGGCCATCGCTACCACCACAGCACGACAACCGAATATTGAGACTTCGAGAGATTTGAGAGAGAACCGTCATGGCTTCCAGTACCGACGTGCGGCCGAAGATCACCTTGGCGTGCGAGGTGTGCAAGCACCGCAACTACATCACCAAGAAGAACCGCCGCAATGACCCGGACCGTCTTGAGCTGAAGAAGTTCTGCCCGAACTGCGGTAAGCACCAGGGGCACCGCGAAACGCGCTAATCGCGCACACCCAATTACAGAGAGTCGACTAGGTAGGTTCGAGAACTGTGGCCCTGTCCGAAAAGATCCTCGGGATGCGTTACCGCTACCCCGACCATTACGTGGTGGAACGGGAAAAGATCCGCGAGTACGCCACGGCGGTACAGAACGACGAGCCCGCATTTTTCGGCGAGGACGCGGCGGCGGAACTGGGTTACGACGGGCTGACGGCCCCGCTGTGCTTCATCTCCGTGTTCGGCTATAAGGCGCAGTCGGCATTCTTCGAAAGCGCCAACATCGCCGTGACCGACCAGCAGATCGTCCAGGTTGACCAGGTCCTGAAGTTCAAGAAGCCGATCGTCGCCGGCGACAAGCTCTACTGCGACGTCCATGTGGATGCGGTGCGCGAGGCGCACGGCACCCAGATCATCGTGACCAAGAACATCATCACCAACGATGCCGGCGAGATCGTCCAGGAGACGTACACGACCCTGGCGGGCCGTGCCGGCGAAGACGGGGAAGTAGGATTTGCGGATGCCTCTGCGTGAGTTCAGTTCGGTCCAGGTGGGTGACCAGCTCCCGGAGCGGACCTACCCGTTGACCCGTCAGGATCTGGTCAACTACGCGGGAGTTTCCGGCGACCTGAACCCGATCCACTGGGACGACGAGATCGCCAAGATGGTCGGGCTGGATACCGCGATCGCCCACGGGATGCTGACGATGGGTATCGGCGGCGGCTATGTCACGTCGTGGGTCGGCGACCCGGGCGCCGTGACCGAGTACAACGTGCGGTTCACCGCGGTGGTCCCCGTACCCAACGACGGCAAGGGCGCCGAGCTGGTGTTCAGCGGCCGGGTCAAGTCCGTTGACCCGGAGACCAAGTCGGTGACCATCGCGCTGACGGCGACGACGGGCGGCAAGAAGATCTTCGGCCGGGCTGTCGCCTCGGCGAAGCTGGCTTAGCGGATGGCCCTCAAAACAGATATCCGCGGGATGACGTGGGTCTATCCCGACTACTTCGAGGTGGGCAGGGAACAGGTTCGCGCGTTCTCGCGTTCGGTGAAGTCCGGCGACGCGGCCAACTTCGACGAGAAGGCCGCCGCCGAACTCGGCTACCCCACCATGATCGCGCCGCTCACCTTCGTGTCGATTCTGGCGAAACTCATCCAGGACGACTTTTTTCGCAATGTCGACGTCGGCTTTGAAACCATGCAGATTGTGCAGGTCGACCAGAAGTTCGTCTACCACGCGCCGATCCATATCGGCGACAAGCTCTACGGCAGCATGCGCATTGAATCGGTGAACGAGCGGTTCGGCGCCGACATCGTCATGACGAAGAACTTCTGTCACAACCAGGATGGTGTGCTGGTCTTGGAGGCCTACACAACCCTGATGGGCCACGAAGGGGACAACTCCATCCAGCTCAAATGGGACAAGGAATCGGGCCAGGTCGTGCGAACCGGGTAATTAGTATCTGGCTCCCGCGTCCATGTACACTCGGACCTCGGGGTTTTCCCATTACCAGCGCGCTGTCCGTCGGTTCGCGATTGCCGAACGGGGGGCGCGTGAGTCATGTAAGCCCCGGAAATAGGGGCGTAGCTCAACTGGCAGAGCAGCGGTCTCCAAAACCGCAGGTTGCAGGTTCAAGTCCTGTCGCCCCTGCTGACGGCGGGTCCCGCGAGGAGGCCGGCCATTTGACTCGCGTGCCATGGTGGACACTGGGAAGAGTGGCCGCTTTGAGCGGTACGGCCCGCGAAACAGCTAGCGAACGAAGGAGCACGCGGTGAGCGACGAAGGCGACGTTGCCGACGACGCCGCAGGCGACGGCGGTGCCGTGGTGACCAAGGCGGCGGCCCGGCCGCAGCGACCCACGGGAAAACGCTCCCGGGTGCGTGCGGTGGAGGCCGAGGACGGCGACGAGTCGACCGACGTCGAGGTCGCCGAGAAGGATTCTGCCAAGAAAGACGCGTCGAAGTCGTCGAAGACTTCGAAGGCGAAATCGACGCAGAAGGACAAGGCCAAGAAGCCGAAGAAAGCCGGTTCTTCCGGCTCGATCAACCCCTTCGTGTTCGTCTACAACTACCTCAAGCAGGTTGTAGCCGAGATGCGGAAGGTGATCTGGCCCAACCGCAAGCAGATGCTCACCTACACCTCGGTGGTGCTGGTCTTCCTCGCCTTCATGGTGGCGCTGGTAGGGGGCGCCGACTTGGGCCTGAGCAAGCTCGTGCTGTTGGTGTTCGGCTGAGACTTGAGAGCGATAGAGAGGACTGAGAACCGTGACGACGTTCGACGGTGACACGTCCGCAGGTGAAGCGGTCGATGTGCAAGAGGCTGACGCCCCCCAGGACGCGGCGGCGGCTCCGGCCGAAGAAGTCGACCCCGCCGCTGCGCTCAAGGCGGAGCTGCGCAGCAAGCCGGGCGACTGGTATGTCATTCACTCCTATGCGGGATACGAGAACAAGGTGAAGGCCAACCTCGAGACCCGTGTGCAGAACCTTGATGTCGGCGACTACATCTTCCAGGTGGAGGTTCCCACCGAAGAGGTCACCGAGATCAAGAACGGCCAGCGCAAGCAGGTGAATCGCAAGGTGCTGCCGGGCTACATCCTGGTGCGCATGGACTTGACCGACGACTCGTGGTCCGCGGTGCGCAACACTCCCGGAGTCACCGGATTCGTGGGCGCGACCTCGCGCCCGTCGGCGCTCTCGCTCGACGACGTGGTGAAGTTCCTGCTGCCGCCCGGTGCCGCGAAGAAGGCCGCCAAAGGCGCTGCCAGCACCGCCGCCGCGGCAGAGACGGGTGGTCTGGAACGTCCCGTGCTGGAGGTCGACTACGAGGTCGGTGAATCGGTGACGGTCATGGACGGGCCGTTCGCGACCTTGCCGGCCACGATCAACGAGGTCAACGCCGAACAGCAGAAGCTCAAGGTGCTGGTCTCGATCTTCGGCCGCGAGACGCCGGTCGAGCTGACCTTCAGCCAGGTGTCCAAGATCTAGCCCTCTGGGCATCCCCGAACTTTGCAAAATCAGGAAGGAATGTAGGACAAACTCATGGCCCCGAAGAAGAAAAAAGTCACCGGGCTGATCAAGCTGCAGATCGTGGCCGGACAGGCCAATCCCGCACCGCCGGTCGGCCCGGCGCTCGGCCAGCACGGCGTCAACATCATGGAGTTCTGCAAGGCCTACAACGCGGCGACGGAAAGCCAGCGTGGCCAGGTGATTCCGGTGGAGATCACGGTCTACGAGGACCGCAGCTTCACTTTCGCGCTGAAGACTCCGCCGGCCGCCAAGCTGCTGCTCAAGGCCGCCGGTGTGCCCAAGGGCTCGGCTGAGCCGCACAAGACCAAGGTCGCCAAGGTGACCTGGGACCAGGTGCGTGAGATCGCCGAGACCAAGAAGACCGACCTCAACGCCAACGACATCGACGCCGCGGCGAAGATCATCGCCGGCACCGCCCGCTCGATGGGCATCACGGTCGAATAGCGACCAACCGTGGGAGGGCCAGCTTCGGCCCGTACCTAACCACGAACCCAACATCAGATTGGATTGAGAAATGAGCAAAACCAGCAAGGCATACCGCGCCGCCGCCGAGAAGGTGGACCGCAACAACCTCTACACCCCGTTGCAGGCCGCCCGGCTCGCCAAGGAGACGTCGTCGACCAAGCAGGACGCGACCGTCGAGGTGGCAATCCGGCTCGGTGTCGACCCGCGCAAGGCCGACCAGATGGTCCGCGGCACGGTCAACCTGCCGCACGGCACGGGCAAGACCGCCCGCGTCGCCGTCTTCGCCGTCGGTGAGAAGGCCGATGCCGCCGTCGCCGCCGGAGCCGATGTGGTCGGCAGTGACGACCTTATCGAGAAGATCCAGGGCGGCTTCCTCGACTTCGACGCCGCCATCGCGACCCCCGACCAGATGGCCAAGGTCGGCCGGATCGCCCGGGTGCTGGGCCCCCGCGGCCTGATGCCGAACCCCAAGACCGGCACCGTCACTCCGGATGTCGCCAAGGCCGTCGCCGACATCAAGGGCGGCAAGATCAACTTCCGCGTCGACAAGCAGGCCAACCTGCACTTCGTGATCGGCAAGGCGTCGTTCGACGAGAAGAAACTGGCGGAGAACTACGGCGCCGCGCTTGACGAGGTGTTGCGGCACAAGCCGTCGTCGTCCAAGGGTCGCTACCTGAAGAAGGTGACGGTGTCCACGACGACCGGCCCGGGTATCCCGGTTGACCCGTCGGTCACGCGCAACTTCACCGCCGAGGCGGAGTAAGCGGCGCCCCTGGGGCGCCGCGAGCGTAGCCGAGCATCGAGCCCCGAGGCGGAGTAAGCGGCGGCCTGGGGCGCCGCGCCTTTCCTGCGCGAGCAGACGCAAAATCGCCGTGGAACAGTCGCTCCAGGGCGCTTTTGCGACTGCTCGGCGGGGAACCTAGCCGCCGCATTCTGTGATGCGCCGCCGCAGAAAGGCGCGGCCCGGCTCGGAAGCATTGGCATCCAACGCCTTTCGATACCAGGCGACCGCTTCGGCGAGACGCCCCGCACGTCGCAGCAGGTCGGCGCGCACCGACGGCACGAGGTTGGAGCGCTCCAGCCGTGGATCGCCAGCCACCTCGTCCAGAGCTGTCAGGCCCGCGTCCGGGCCGTCGCGGAAACCGATCGCCAGCGCGCGGTTGGCCCGCACCACCGGCGAGTCGGCCAACTGCACCAAGCGGTCGTAAGCCGCGCAGATCGCCGACCAGTCGGTCTCTTCCCAGCTCGGCGCCGTCGCATGGATGGCGGCGATCACGGCTTGCGGGAGATACGGGCCGGTCGATCCCTGCGCCTGCCGCAACCGAGTCAGGCCGCGGCTGATCCGGTCGCGGTCCCACCGGCGCCGGTCCTGCTCGTCCAGCGGCACCAGCGCTCCGTCGTCATCCAGCCGGGTCGCTCGTCGCGAGTCATGCAGCAACATCACGGCCGCCAGGGCATGCGCCTCCGGGTGCGGCAGCAGAGCGCACATCTCGCCGGCCAACCGGATGCCCTCGTCGCACAGCTCGTCGCGGATCGCCGACGGGCCCGCCGTGGACCAGTACCCCTCGGTGAATACGGCGTAGATGCAGCCCAGGACGTGCGGTGTGCGTTCGGGCAGCAAGTGTGCGGGAGGCACCCGTAGCGGGATATTCGCGTGCCGAATCTTGTACTTGGCCCGGGTGATCCGTTGGCCGATCGCGGCTTCGGTCTGCAGCAGCGCCCGGGCGATCTCGGCGACCGTCAACCCGGATACCAGTCGCAGTGTGAGCGCCAGTTGCGACCGGCGGTCCAGTGCGGGGTGCGCGCAGGTGAACATCATCCGCAGTTCGTCGTCGCGGACCGGGTGCGGGTCGGGGGAGCCGGTGTGAGAATCGTCCACGAAAGCCGCCAATTCCTTTCCGGGACGGATGGATTCGCGGCGTAACCGATCACGGGCGCGGTTGCGCGCGACCGTGATCAGCCATCCGCCGGGACGATCTGGCACACCGTCGCGGGGCCAGCTGCGCAGCGCCTCGGCGCACGCCTCCTGGACGGCGTCCTCGGCAATGCTGAGGTCGCCCGACCATCGTGCGATGGCGGCGACGGCGGGTCCCCATTCCCGCCGGAAGACGCCGTCCAGGTTGGTCATCCGGCTTAGTTACAGTCCCGAGATGCCGGCCAGTTGCCGCAGCTGCACCGTGGAAGCGGGAATCATCGACGCGACTTTTACGGCCTCGTCGCGCTCGCTCGCGTTGAGCACATAGAAGCCGTTGGCCACTTCGGCGCCTTCCGCGTAGGGGCCGTCGGTGATGACGACCTCGCCGTCGCGAACGCGCACGGTCGTCGCGGTCGAGCGGTCGTGCAGTGCGGCCCCACCGACGATGTGATCGCCTGCGGCTGCCGCGAATTCGCCGTGGCGTTCCGCCACCGCATTCCATTCCGGCGTGTGTGGCGCGTGCGTGGTTTCGGGCGGTTCCATGAGCAGCGCGAGCCACTCATCGCCGCTCGACTTGCGAGCCGGCTCGATCGCGTGGACCGTGGGCCACACCTCCACCGCACCGTGCTTGGCGACCGGGATGTCTCGCGCGAAAGCCAGTGCCTCGTCCAGGTTCTCGGCTTCGAATACGTAGTAGCCGCACGCCACCTCGGCGCCTTCGGCGAACGGTCCGTCGGTGACGACGGGTGCGTCCGGACCACCGGTGACGTGCACCGCGGTCGCGGCCGGTGCCAGGGCGTCGCCGGCGCGGATCGCCGGACGTGCCTTGGCGTGGAAGCGTTCGTAGGCCCGCATCTCGGCGGCGCGTTCCTCGGGCGCCAAGTCGCGCTCGTGGCTGATAAGCAAAGCGAAGTACTGCATTCGTCGTTTCCTCCCGTAGCGAGCGAAGCCTGGTGCTCCACTCTCTACCGGTACGACGAACAGCGCACGCCCGATCCGACGGACTAGGCGGCCGCCCCCGGCTTGAGGTAGGTCACCAGGCTCACGTCGAGCATCTCGTCGTCGAAGTAGTGCTCGCAGCCACGCAGGTACTTCATGTACCGCTCGTAGACCTCCAGCGAGGTGACCTCGATGGCCTTCTCCTTGTTCGACTCCAGGGTGTCGCCCCAGATGTGCAGCGTCTTGATGTAATGCGGGCGCAGCGAAAGTGGTTCGGGCACAACAAAGCCGGCCTTTTCGCCGTGCTCCACCATCATCTCCGTGGACGGCAGGCGGCCACCCGGGAAGATCTCGGTCACGATGAACTTGATGAACCGCACCGTCTCGAAGGTGATCCGCTTACCCCGGGCAGCCATGTCGTACGGGTGGTAGCTCACACTGCTCTGGATGGTCATCCGGCCGTCGTCGGGCATGACGTCGAAACACCGCTTGAAGAAGTCGTCGTAGTTCTCGTGCCCGAAGTGCTCGAAGGCCTCGATGGAGACGATCCGGTCGACCGGTTCGTTGAAGTCCTCCCAGCCGTGCAGGAGCACCCGCCGGGAGCGGTCGGTGTCGATCGCGTCAAGCACCTGCTGGGAGCGGGCGTGCTGGTTCTTGGACAGGGTCAGCCCGATGACGTTGACGTCGTACTTCTCCACGGCGCGCTTCATGGTGGTGCCCCAGCCGCAGCCCACGTCGAGCAGCGTCATCCCCGGCTTGAGGTCCAGCTGGTCCAGGTTCAGGTCGATCTTGGCGATCTGGGCTTCCTCGAGAGAGATGTCCCACGGCTCGAAGTAGGCGCAGCTGTAGGTCCGAGTCGGGTCCTGAAACAACGCGAAGAAGTCATCGGAGACGTCGTAGTGCGCCTGGATGTCTTCGAACTGGGTGGGCTTGGTCATGGCACCGGTCGGTTTCTCGGCCATTGCTGTGGTGTTCTCCTGGATCATGTGGCGCTCACCTGATCGCGCGCACGGGTCCTAGATCTCTGACGTGCAACACTACCCGATCCGGCGGTACCGGCTTACCGGCTGGGGATGCTGCCCGATGCCCCTTTCCGGCACCTTGCCGCCTATTTCTGCAGGGTGAAGTGGTGGCAGTCGATGTAGCCGATCCGGAAGGACTCGGCGCAACCGGTCAGGTACTTCATGTAGCGCTCATAGATCTCTTCGGACTGGATGGCGATGGCCTCGTCTTTGTGCGCCAGCAGGGCTTCGGCCCACAGGTCGAGGGTCCTGGCGAAGTGCAGCTGCAGTGATTCGACGTGGGTCACCGTGAAACCGGCCTTGGTCGCGTGGTCATGCACCTTCTCGATCGACGGCAGGCGGCCGCCCGGGAAGATCTCGGTGACGATGAACTTGATGAAGCGCGCCATCTCGAACGTCACCGGCATGCCGCGCTCGACGATCTGACCTCCGGTCAGTCCGGTGATCGAGTGCAGCAGCATCCGCCCGTCGTCGGGCAGTGCTTCGAAGACGAACTTGAAGAAGTCGTCGTAGCGCTGGAAACCGAAGTGTTCCAGGGCCTCGATGGTGATGATCCGGTCCACCGGCTCGTTGAACTCGGCCCAGTCGCTGAGCAGCACCCGGTGGGAACGGTTGGTGTCGACCTGATCGAGCAGCCGTTCGCAGTACGCGTGCTGGTTCTTGGACAAGGTCACGCCGATGACGTTCACGTCATACTTCTCGAGCGCGCGCTTCATCGTCGAACCCCAGCCGCAGCCCACGTCGAGCAGGGTCATCCCCGGTTCGAGCCCCAGCTTGCCCAGCGCCAGGTCCAGCTTGGCGACCTGGGCTTGCTCCAGCGTCATGTCGTCGCGCTCGAAGTAGGCGCAGCTGTACGTCCGGGTCGGGTCCGTGAACAGCTCGAAGAACTCGTTAGAGATGTCGTAGTGCGACTGGACGTCGTCGTTGTTCTCTCGCCTGCTCCGGGCACGAGTTAGGTTGTTAGACATTCGTCCTCCCGATGGGACAGGCCCACCCCCCGCGGAGGTGATCATCCACGGCACCCTACACGTGCCGGGACACATACCTCGCATTTGAACTCATCGAAACCGGGATTAATTGAGGCGGGACCCTTCATACCTCACTCTGGTCGCCTTCCCGCTACTTTTCCAGGGTGAACTGGTTGACGTCGATGTACCCGATCCGGAACGAGTTCGCGCACCCGGTCAGATACTTCATGTACCGGTCGTAGACCTCTTCGGACTGGATCTCGATGGCCTCATCGCGGCGCGACTCCAATGCCGCGGCCCACAGGTCGAGAGTGCGGGCGTAGTGCGGCTGCAGTGACTGGCGACGGGTCAGCGTGAAGCCCGCCTTGGCGGAATGCTCCGCCACCTTCTCGATCGACGGCAACCGGCCGCCCGGGAAGATCTCGGTCATGATGAACTTCGCGAACCGGGCGCCCTCGAAGGTCAACGGCATGCCGCGTTCGGCCATCTGCGGGCCGGTCAGGGCGGTGATGGTGTGCAGCAGCATGACGCCGTCGGCCGGCAGCACCCGGTGCGCCAGCGCGAAGAAGTCGTCGTAGCGGTCGAAGCCGAAGTGCTCGAAAGCGCCGATCGAGACGATGCGGTCGACGGGTTCGTCGAACTGCTCCCAGCCTTCCAACAGCACGCGCCGGCTGCGCTGGGTGTCCAGTTCGTCGAACGTCTGCTGCACGTGCGCGGCCTGGTTCTTCGACAGGGTGAGGCCGATGACGTTGACGTCGTACTTCTCGATTGCGCGGCGCATGGTGGCGCCCCACCCGCAGCCGACATCGAGCAGCGTCATGCCGGGCTGCAGGCCCAGCTTGCCCAGCGCCAGGTCGATCTTGGCGATCTGGGCCTCTTCCAGCGTCATGTCGTCGCGCTCGAAATATGCGCAGCTGTAAGTCTGGGTGGGGTCCAGAAACAGCCGGAAGAAGTCGTCGGACAGGTCGTAGTGTGCCTGCACATCGTCAAAGTGCGGCTTCAGCTTCGCAGCCATGTTTTATTGCCTTTCTGGACCAGGAGCGGCCCACGATCGCACGCGTCGTCGCATCCCCCCGTGCATGCCTGCAGCATGTTATCCGACGCGGCGCGTCATTACTAAACCGCGACAGCGTCAACGCTGGTCAGCGGCTTTTTGCTATTTCGTCAGCGTATATTGCGCGACATTGGACAGGCCCTTGCGGAACAGGTTCGCGCAGCCCGTCAAATACCGCATGAAACGGTCGTAAACCTCTTGGGACTGCACAGCGATAGCCTGCTCGCGATTGGCTTCCAGATTGGCCGCCCACATGTCCAGCGTGCGTGCGTAATGCGGCTGCAGATATTGGATCTCGCCGACCGAGAATCCGCTGTTCTTTGCGTTGTCGATGATGTCGACCTCACCGCACATCCCGCCGCCCGGGAAGATTTCGGTGGCCAGGAAGCGGAAGAAACGCAGGTCGCTCATGGTCACCGTGATGCCGTGGTCACGCCAGTACGTCTGCTCGTGGGTGAAGATGCTGTGCAGCAGCATGCTGCCGTCGTCGGGCAGGATCTCGTAGGCGCGATCGAAGAACGCGGGCCAGCGCTCTTTCTTGAAGGCGTCGAACGCCTCGAAACTGACGATTCGATCGACCTTTTCGTTGAACTCCTCCCAGCCCTGCAACCGCGCCTCGGCGTGCCGCGTGGTGGGGATCGCTGCGAGTCTGGCCTTGCTGCGCAGGTAGTGGTTGCGGCTCAGGGTGATGCCGATGACGTTGACGTCGTACTTCTCGACGGCGCGAACCACCGCACCGCCCCACCCGCAGCCGACGTCGAGCAGCGTCATGCCCGGTTCCAGGTTCAGCTTGTTCAGCGCCAGATCCAGCTTCGCCAACTGCGCCTCTTCGAGCGTCATGTCATCGCGCTCGAAGTAAGCGCAGGTGTACACCATGTTGGGGTCCAGGAACAGCGCGAAGAACTCGTCGGAAATGTCGTAAGTCGCTTGCGACTCTTCGTAATACGGTCTCAGTTCGGCCATATCGGACCACCTCCAGCGCACACCGTTGCGTTTCTCGTATTTGCGTGACACCCCTGCGCGAGGCATCCCGACGCCGTCGGCTGTCGGTTCAACCGGCGGCAGCGAAGTTGCTAGTCAGCTCACCGATGACGCGACTCCACAACTGCTTGGGCAGATCATGACCCATGCCGTCGACCAACACCAATCGGGCACCGTCGATTGCCTTGGCGACCGCCCGGCCGCCGAAGGGGCGCATTAGTTTATCCGCCTTGCCGTGGATGACGACAGTCGGGGCAGTAATGCGCCGGTCGTAGTGCAGCAGGCTGCCGCTGCCCATGATGGCGCTGAACTGCTGGGAGATACCCCACGGGTGATAGTTGCGGTCGTAGGCTTCGGCGGCATCGGCCCGCATCTGTTCCTCGGGCGTCGGGTACTGCGGGCTGCCGATGATCTTGCTGACCCGGATGGAGTTGTCGATGATCACTTCGCGCGGCGAGCTCGGCGGCGGGCCCTTGATGAGCGACAGCAGAGCGCGCGGCGCAGGCGGCGGCAGGAACCGATGGTTATTGCTGGAGAAGATCACCGCCAGCGTCTGGGTTCGCTGCGCGTATTGCGCGGCGAAAACCTGCGCGATCATGCCGCCCATCGATGCTCCGACGACGTGTGCGCCCTCGATACCGAGGTGATCGAGCAGCGCTGCGGCGTCGTCGGCCATGTCCTCGAGCTTGTAAGCCGAGCGGCTGGGCAAACCGAGGAACGAGCGCGCCATCCGCGTCGCCAGGGGCTGAGGGTCGCGGTGGCGCTCCGTCTTGCTGGACAGCCCGACATCACGGTTGTCGTAGCGGATGACCCGCAAGCCCTGGCTGACGAGTTGCTCGCAGAACTCGGTCCGCCATAACAACATCTGGGCGCCCAGGCCCATGATCAGCAGCACGGGCGGGTGGTCGAGGTCGCCCATGTCCTCGTAATACAGCTTCAGATCACCCGATACCGCGGTGCCACTGCGAACTTCCACTTACCTACACCTCGTTGGACTGGGGGTTGGATTGATGCTCGCGGCTGACCTCGACCATGAAGTTGGCGAAATAGCCGGTGAGCTGCGGGTCGGACATCATCTGCCACTTGGGCGCCAGCAGCTTCATGTACCGCTCGACGTAGAGGAACTGCTTGCCGATCAGCACCAGCTCGCGGGGCAGTTTGACGTCGTAGGCGTCGGCCAGCGCCGAGAGCTGGCGGCCGATGTCGGCATACGACATGTCGCCGAGGGACTGCATGGTCAGCGGGGTGGCGAACTTCTCCAGGTCCTTGGCGGCCTCGGCCTCGGGCTTCATGGTGCCGACGGCGCCCATCAGCACCACGATCTTGCCCGCCGCGGCGTGGTCCTTCTTGACCAGCAGCGCGTATACCAGCTCCCGCAGCAGCCATCGGGTGCGCGGATCGATGCGGCCCATGATCCCGAAGTCGAAGAACACGATGCGGCCTTCGTCGTCGACGTAGAGGTTGCCCGCGTGCAGGTCGCCGTGGAACAGGCCGTGCCGCAGCCCGCCTTCGAAGACGCTGAACAGCAACGCCTTGACGAGTTCGGTGCCGTCGAAGCCGGCTTTGCGGATGGCCGCGACGTTGTCGATGCGGATGCCCTGCACCCGTTCCATGGTCAGCACCCGCTCGCTGGTGAAATTCCAGTGCACCTGCGGCACCCGGATGTTCTTGCCCAACGGTGACGCGTGCAGATGGGATACCCAGGCGTCCATCGACTGCGCTTCCAGCCGGAAGTCCAGCTCCTCGGCCAGGTTGTCGGAGAAGTCGGCGACCACGTCCTGTGCCGATAGCCGGCGCCCCAGCTTCGCCAGCTCGACGGCCTGGGCGAAGCGCTGCAGGATCTGCAGGTCGGCGGCCACCCGGCGGCGGATACCTGGTCGCTGGATCTTGACGACGACGTCTTCGCCGGTCTTCAGCGTCGCGTAATGCACCTGCGCGATCGACGCCGACGCGAAAGGCGTCTCTTCGAATGTCGCGAACAGGTTGGCCGGCTCGTCGCCGAGTTCCTCGATGAGCAGCTTGTGTACCTCGCCGGTGTCGGCGGGTGGCACCCGGTCCAGCAGACCGCGGAATTCGCGGGACAGCGATTCGCCGAAAGCGCCGGGACTGGACGCGATGATCTGTCCGAACTTGACGTACGTCGGGCCCAGGTCGGCGAAGGTTTGGGGAATTTCCTTGATGACCTTCTGTTGCCACGCTCCCTTGCCCGGGAGCTTGGTGAGCACCCGAGCGGCGGTGCGGGTTACCTGCCAACCGGTGACAGCTACCCGGGCCGCTTCGACCGGTAGCGGCACCCGGTCAAGCTTGGCCACATCGCGGTGTTTGGTGGAACTCATTTCTGCAGTCTGCCAAACAGGTGGAGCCAATTCCCAATTCGCGTGAGGCCGCTCACGCGCGGAAATTGAGCGCCGTACACCCAATGCCTGGGGCGCTATTCGGGTTGCCAGGGCGTCAGCCACGGCTCCGGTTTCCAGTTCTCCCGCCCCGCGATCAGCTCGTACATGGTCGCTCCGTCGATGCTCTCCCGGACGATGTCGGCGTGCCCGGCATGGCGGGCCAGTTCGTTGATGACGTGCAGGAACACCCAGCGAACCGACCAGGCGGCGACGTCGGAGGGAAACCACGGCGCGTCCCGCGGGACCGGGACCGCGGCGTCGAGGTCGGCCGTTTCTGCCAATCGAAGGGACTCGGAATTCTGCGCGGTGAATGCTTCGAGCAACCCGTCGAGGGTTTCACCGGGCAGCATCACAAATTGGTCGGCATGTTCGGCGGAGCGTTCCTCGAACGGCCGCGGGTCCTTCGGCGGCGCATCCGGCGCGGCCGCCACCCGGGCCATCCACGTCCGCTGCATACCGGTGACATGCTTGATCAGGCCGCCGATGGACAGTGCGCTGGCCGACGGAGCCGACCGCGCTTGTTCGTCGGTGAGGCCGTAGCAGACCGCGAAATAGGCGTTCTGGTGATAGGCGAGGAATTCGCGCAGGGCGCCGCGTTCGTCGGCGACCGGAGGGGCGAGGGCCGGCATCGGTCAGTCCTTTCTGTCGTGCAGCTGGTGGTGTACGTAAAGATCTCGTAGACAAGCGATTTCAGCGCCGTGATGGATCGCCTCCCGGTTGATGTGCAGGATCAGTTCACTGAGCGCATAGGAGGCGTAGGGGCCTTCCGATGGACCGCACGGCCGGTTGAGGTCCGCGCCGGACAGCGCCCGCACACCGGTGATCCACGCCGCGTACTCCTTGTCGAGTTGGTGCAAAGCGGTCGCCGCATCGGTGGCGTAGCGCCAATTCTCGTAGTCGGCGGGCGGGCCGCCGAAGTGGTGGTGGTTGCGCATGGCGAACACTCCGACGATGAGATGAGCCAGCCGCCAGGCGATGGTGGTGAACGGCGTCGGGCTAGGGCTCGGATACGCGAAATCCACCGAGCCGTTCGGATGCACGGTCCAGCAATCGGGGACCGGCTGCCAGAAATATTCGTCGTCGGTCAGGCCGTCGAGGCGGGGGCGTAATTGGGCTTGCCAGTGCCAGTCGAGCTGGTCGGCCAATTGGGTGGTGAGGTCTGCCATGGGCACAGCCTGTCAGCTATAGCGGACAGTTTCTGTCCTAAAAATGGGGGAGAATTGCCGGCATGTCGGAGACCACCGGCCGGGTGTTGCAGCTGCTGGGTTTGCTGCAGTCGCGTCGGGTGTGGACCGGCGAGGAACTGGCGCGGCAGCTGTCGGTCACGGGACGAAGTGTGCGCCGCGACGTAGAACGCCTGCGGGCACTGGGTTATCCGGTGGAAGCCAGCAAGGGCGCGGGCGGCGGTTATCGGCTGGGCGCCGGCGCGGCGTTGCCGCCGTTGCTGCTTGATCCGGACGAGGCGGTGGCCGTCGCGGTGTGTCTGCGGCTCGCCGCCGGCGGCAGTGTGGCCGGGGTCGGCGAATCCGCGTTGCGGGCCCTCAGCAAGCTGGATCAGGTATTGCCGGCCCGGCTGCGCTCCCAGGTGGCCGCGGTGCACGAGGCGACCGTCACGCTGGTGCCGGACGTGGTCGACACCCCGGTGGACCCCGACACGCTGATGACGCTGGCGCGGGCGTGCCGGGACCATGAGCACGTGACGGCCGGCTACACCGCGCGGGACGGCATTGCGAGCCGGCGCCGCCTGGAGCCCTACCAACTGGTGACCACCGGCCGGCGGTGGTATCTGTTGGCCTACGACCGCGACCGCAATGACTGGCGAACCCTGAGACTGGACCGGATGAGTGCAACGCGCGCGGCGGGCAGCACCTTCGTACCGCGGCCGGCGCCGGACGCTCGCGAGTTCCTTCGGCACGCGATCAGCGCCGCGCCGTACCGGTACGTGGCTCGAGTTCGTTACCAGCTGCCCGCGTCGGTTGTCGCGCGCCACTTCTCGCCACAGTCGATGACTGTGGAACCCGAGGGAGACGCGGCCTGCGTGGTGACGGCCGGCGGCGACGATCCACAGCGGATGGTGCTGCACTTCGCGATGGTCGGCGCCGAGTTCACCGTGCTGGAACCGGCCGAGGTGCGGGCGGCGGCGGGTGCGGTGGGCAAACGTCTCCGACGCGCGGGTGGCGCACCGTAAGGTGCGGTCATGCAACTGCTTTCGGCGGCTTCGACGGAGCTGTTCGTAGGCCCGCCGGAGGTGCCGCTGCAATTGGTTCGCGTCGTCGTTGCCGGATGCACCGAGCCGATCGGGCTTTCTGTTGACGGTGAGGGGCTACGCGGGGCGGCGCTCGTCGGAGCCGGGCAAGAGGTGGTCGAGGTTGCCGTCTCGGTGGACCGCCCGGTCGTCGGGGCCCGGATCGCCGCGCGGGTTCATGCCGCGGGAACCAGCCTGAGCTTTGACTTCGTGGTGGCCGAGCCCGGCTGGACGATGTTCATGGTCAGCCACTTCCACTACGACCCGGTCTGGTGGAATACGCAGGCCGCCTATACCAGTCAGTGGCATGAAGACCCGCCCGGGCGCGCCCGTCAGACCAACGGGTTCGAGTTGGTGCACGCCCACCTGGAAATGGCCCGCCGCGAGCCGGAGTACAAATTCGTGCTGGCCGAAGTCGACTACCTCAAGCCCTATTGGGACACCCGGCCCGAGGACCGCGCCGACCTGCGCCGGTTCCTCGCGCAGGGGCGGGTCGAAGTGATGGGCGGCACCTACAACGAGCCCAACACCAACCTCACCAGCCCCGAAACCACTATCCGGAACATGGTGCACGGCATCGGTTTTCAGCGTGACGTGCTGGGCGCCGACCCGGCCACGGCCTGGCAGCTCGACGTGTTCGGGCATGACCCGCAGTTCCCGGGCATGGCCGCCGACGCGGGTCTGACGTCGAGCTCGTGGGCCCGCGGCCCGCACCATCAGTGGGGCCCCGCGTCCGGGGGCGATGTGGACCGGATGCAGTTCTCCAGTGAGTTCGAGTGGATCTCGCCGTCCGGGCGGGGCCTGCTCACCCACTACATGCCCGCGCATTACTCGGCGGGCTGGTGGATGGACTCGTCGACCACGCTGGCCGAAGCCGAGGAAGCCACCTATGCGCTGTTCGGCCAACTGAAGAAGGTTGCCCTGACCCGCAACGTGCTGCTGCCGGTCGGCACGGACTACACGCCGCCGAACAAGTGGGTCACCGAGATCCACCGCGACTGGGCAGGGCGGTACACCTGGCCGCGGTTCGTGTGCGGGCTGCCGCGGGAGTTCTTTGCGGCGGTGCGTGCCGAACTCGCCGAACGTGGCGTGGTCGCGTCGCCGCAGACCCGCGACATGAACCCCATCTACACCGGCAAGGACGTGTCCTATATCGACACCAAACAGGCCAACCGGGCCGCCGAGAACACGGTGCTCGAGGCGGAGCGCTTCGCGGTGTTCGCCGGCGTGCTGACCGGGGCGCCGTACCCGCAGGCCGCGTTCGCCAAGGCGTGGGTGCAACTCGCGTACGGCGCTCACCACGACGCGATCACCGGCTCGGAATCCGACCAGGTGTACCTCGATCTGCTCACGGGCTGGCGAGACGCGTGGGAGTTGGGCCGCACCTGCCGCGACAACGCGTTGCAGGTGCTGTCCGGGCTGGTGGGCGGCGGGGCTGACTCGGTGGTGGTGTGGAACCCGCTGACGCAGCCGCGCACCGACGTCGTCACGGCCCGGCTGGAGCGGCCACTGGGCGCCGGTGTCCGGGTGCTCGACTCCGAGGGCGCCGAGCTGGCAGTGCATGTCGAGCACGACGGACGGTCGGTGACCTGGCTGGCCGAAGACGTGCCCTCGCTGGGATGGCGGACTTATCAATTGGTTCCAGCGCCGAGCCCCACCGGCTGGGGGCCGATCGCCGGGACGCAGATCGCCAACGAGTACTACCGGCTCACCGCCGACCCACAGCGCGGCGGGGCGGTGACGTCGCTGATCCGCGGCGACCGGGAGTTGATCGCCGCCGGCCGGCTGGGCAACGAGCTCGCGATCTACGAGGAATATGCGTCGCATCCGGCCCAGGGTGAGGGGCCGTGGCATCTGCTCCCGCGCGGACCGGTGGTGGGCAGCTCCGAATTCCCCGCCACCGTGCAGGCATACCGCGGGCCGCTCGGTGAGCGGCTGGTGGTCCGGGGCCGCGTCGGCGAGCTGCTGCGCTACACCCAGACCGTCACCTTGTGGCGTGGCACGGACCGCGTCGCCTGCCGCACCAGCATCGACGATTTCGCGGGCGAAGACCGGTTGGTGCGGCTGCGGTGGCCGTGTCCGGTACCCGGCGCCATGCCGGTCAGCGAGGTCGGGGACGCCGTCGTCGGGCGGGGTTTCGCGTTACTGCATGACGGTGATCGATCGGTCGACACCGCTGAGCACCTGTGGACGCTGGACAACCCGGCCTACGGCTGGTTCGGGTTGTCCTCGGCGGCCCGCGTCCGCATCGGCAGCGACACCCGAGCGGTATCGGTAGCCGAAGTAGTGGCGCCGTCCGAGTCGGTCGCCGGCCCGCTGGCCCGGGACCTCATGGTGGCGCTGGTGCGCGCGGGGGTGACGGCCACCTGCAGCGGCGCCGAAAAGCCGCGCTACGGCAACCTCGACGTCGACTCCAATCTCCCGGACGTCCGCATCGCGCTCGGCGGCCCCGCGCGCAATGCGTTCACCGCGGCGGTGCTCGCGCAAGCCAGCCCTGACTACACCGCCGAACTGGAGCGACAGCTGGCGCAGACGGGCCAAGCTCGGGTTTGGGTGCCGGCCGCGGCGGACTTGGCCGCGCGGTGGGTCCCCGGCGCCGACCTGCGCGCCTGCGACGCCCTGCCGGTGCTCATCGTCGACGGCAACGGCGCGCGGAATCTGACCGCCGCGATCGCGGCTGTCGCTCTCGACTTGAGTGACGCCGAAATTGTTGTCGCACAACAAGTTCCGTTATCGGCAGAGCCGTTCGAGGACTATACGGTCGCTCTACTCAACCGTGGTGTGCCAAGTTTCGCCGTCGAAACCGACGGCACGCTGCACACCGCGCTGCTGCGGTCGTGCACCGGCTGGCCGTCCGGAATCTGGATCGACGAACCGCGTCGCACGGCGCCCGACGGCTCCAACTTCCAGCTGCAGCACTGGACGCACGACTTCGACTACGCCCTGATCTGCGGCGACGGTGACTGGCGCCAACTCGGCCTCCCGTCGCGCAGCGCGCAGTTCTCCCACCCGCTGATCGCCGTCAACCCGCGCGAGCAGCACGGTCTGTTGCCGGCACTGGGTTCGCTGCTGCACGTCGAGCCCGCCGACGGGGTGGCGCTGGGTGCGTTGAAGGCCGCCGGCAACCCGCTGGCGGCCGGCAGCGCACAACCCGTCGCGGTCGGGCATGTCGCGTTGCGCCTGGTGGAATCGACCGGGGCCGGCGCCCGCGTCGTCGTCGGCTCGGATCTGGGCACGCTGCGCGCGTTGGCGCAAGCGAACCTGCTGGAGGAACCCGAACGCCGCAGACGCCTCATCGATCTGCACGGTTACCAGGTGGCGACGATTTTGGCGCGGCTGGACATCGCCCCACTTCGCGACGAGCAGACGGCTTTGGCCCCGGACT
This sequence comes from Mycobacterium gordonae, assembly GCF_002101675.1. Classification (GTDB taxonomy): domain Bacteria; phylum Actinomycetota; class Actinomycetes; order Mycobacteriales; family Mycobacteriaceae; genus Mycobacterium; species Mycobacterium gordonae. The sequence goes on from NZ_LQOY01000155.1 coordinate 107,254, forward strand.
CCGAGCCGGCTCAGCCGCTCTACGCTCGTTACTGGCTGCACAATCGCGGCCCAGCGCCGCTGGGCGGATTGCCGGTCATCGGCCACCTGCACCCCCAGCAGGTGAGTGTGGATCCCGGCGCGGACCTGCGGGAGGTGAGCTTGCGCCTGACCGTGGCCAGCGATTGCACCGACCTCTCACTCGCCGGCACCGTCGCCGTGCTGTGCCCGGACGGCTGGTCGGTCGCCCCAGTGGAGTTGCCATTCACGCTGGACGCCGGAGGTCACCTGGAAACCGACGTCGTATTGGGCATACCGGGCCACGCGCCGGACGGGCGGTACCCGGTGCGCGCCCAGCTGCGAGTCACCGAGCCCGACGTGCCGCCCGCGTGGCGGCAGGTGGTCGAGGACGTCACGTTCATCGACATCGGTGACGACGCGGGCGAGGTCGTCTACCTCATCGACGGTCCCGCCGCCGTGGCCGTGGCGGCTGGGGCCAAGGCGCGTTTCTCGGTGACCATCGGCAGCCGTGCCCACGCCGACCTGGCGGTCGAAGCGCACCTGATCAGCCCGTGGGGAACATGGGAGTGGATGGGACCGGCCGTGCTGGGCGCCGACCTGCCGGCGCAGGGCAGAGTGGAACTCGCCTTCGACGTCAGCCCGCCGGTCTGGCTGGAACCCGGGCAGTGGTGGGCGCTGGTTCGGGTGGGATGCGCGGGCACACTGATCTATTCGCCGGCGGTGAAAGTGACGGTGACATGAACCCCGCCCGCCGGCGACGCTGCAGTGGGGGCACCTCCCGCTTGCGGGGGACGAAGCGATGAGGAGGAGCGGCGCATGAGACTCGATCACGTAGCAACGGTGGCCGGCTTCCCGGTCGCCGTCGCGGACGTCGATGCCCGCGAGACACGGCTGCGAGATGGTCCGCAGGCGAACGCGCTGCCCGCACCGGGCACCAGTGAGGGCCGCCAGCTGCGGCGCTGGCTGACGCAACTGATCGTCACCGACCAGGTGGTCGCCGCCGAGGCGGCCGCCCGCGGCCTCGACGGCGACGGCGCCCCGTCCGAGATCGACCTGCTGCCCGACGCGACCGCCCGGCTCGAGATCGGCAGCATCGCCGCGGCCGCTCTGGCCGACCCACGGGCTCGCGCTCTGTTCGCCGACGTCACGGCGGACGTCGACATCAGCGCCGACGACGTGGCCGCCTACCACGCCCGCAACCCGCTGCGGTTCGCGCCGTCGCGGGCCGGAAGCCACGGCTGGCGGGTACCTCCGGCCGAGGATCCTCCGCTGGACGAGGTACGACCGGCCGTCGCTCAGCACCTGTTGGGCGCCGCGCGCCGCCGAGCATTTCGGGTCTGGCTCGACGCCCGCCGCGCCGCGGTGGTGCAGCTCGCGCCCGGTTACGAACATCCCGGCGACCCACGTCAGCCCGACAACACCCACCGGCACTGATGCTCACCCTTTGCCTCGACATCGGCGGCACCAAGATCGCCGCCGGACTCGCCGACCCCGCCGCCCTCGCCGACCCCGGCCGCACGCTGGTCTACAACGCCACCTGCCCCACGCCCGCCGGCGGCAGCGCCGAGCAGGTGTGGGATGCGGTCGCGGCAATGATCGCCGACGCGGTGCGCGCGGCCGGAGGGACAGTGGCGGCGGTGGGCATCGCCTCGGCCGGGCCCGTCGACCTGGCCACCGGCAGCGTGAGCCCGGTCAACATCCGGGCCTGGCGTGGCTTCCCGCTGCGCGATCGCGTGGCGGCCGCGGTGCCGAACGTGCCGGTCCGGCTCGGTGGTGACGGTGTCTGCATGGCCCTGGGCGAACACTGGATCGGAGCCGGCCGCGGTGCCGGCTTTCTGCTGGGCATGGTGGTCTCCACCGGCGTCGGCGGCGGCCTGGTGCTCGACGGCGTGCCGTACATCGGCCGCACCGGCAACGCCGGTCACGTCGGTCATGTCGTGGTCGACCCGGACGGGCTGCCGTGCGCGTGCGGCGGCCGCGGCTGTGTAGAGACGATCGCCTCCGGTCCGTCGATGACGCGCTGGGCCCGGGCCAACGGCTGGTCCGCGCCGCCGGGCGCCGGTGCCCGGGAACTGTCCGCGGCGGCGGCGGCCGGCGACGCGGTGGCCTTGCAGGCTTTCGCACGGGGCACGCGCGCGCTGGCCGCGATGATCGCCTCGGTGGGGGCGGCGTGCGACCTGGATCTCGTCGTTATCGGCGGGGGGGTGGCGAAGTCCGGCGGCCTGCTCTTCGACCCGTTGCGTGCAGCTTTGGTGGAGTACACGGGGCTGAATTTCCTGACCGGCCTGCGGGTGGTGCCGGCCGAACTCGGCGGTGACGCCGGACTGGTCGGCGCGGCGCGGCTGGTCGGGCTGCGCGAGCAATAAGGCGTTACGGGCCGCTTCCTCAAGGCCGATTGGGAGTTCACGACGAGACGCGCCGGGTGCGTCGTGGTTTTCATGCTCGGCGAATAGCGGCTCGCGCTCCTGCCATGGCACCGTTTTGGCTGATCGCGCGGCCGCACGCTATTGTGGTGCCCGATCCACCAAAGACCGTCGGTCACCGAGTCAATCGGTTGAAGGTCCGGGAACATCCCGGCGGCCCACGCAGGAGGACGAGGCATTATCGCCGGCGCGCGCCGGCGCATTTCACGCCCCGGCCGCATCCTGCGCCGGGGCGTTCGTCGTTCCTCCGGTGGCCACCACTTTTGTAGGAGGTATGCATGGCCAGGGCTGACAAGGCCACCGCCGTCGCAGAAATCACCGAGCACTTCAAGGCCTCGACGGCGACGGTCATCACCGAGTACCGCGGCCTGTCCGTGGCCAACCTGGCCGAGCTGCGCCGGTCGCTGGGGGAGACGACCACCTACGCGGTGGCCAAGAACACCCTGATCAAGCGGGCGGCGTCGGAGGCCGGCATCGAGGGCCTCGACGAGTTGTTCGCCGGCCCGACGGCCATCGCGTTCGTCAGCGGCGAGCCCGTCGACGCGGCCAAGGCCCTGAAGACCTTCGCCAAGGACCACAAGGCGCTGGTCATCAAGGGCGGCTACATGGACGGTCACCCGCTGACCGTCGCCGAAGTCGAGCGCATCGCGGACCTGGAATCCCGCGAGGTGCTGCTGGCCAAGCTGGCCGGCGCGATGAAGGGCAACCTCGCCAAGGCCGCCGGGCTGTTCAACGCACCCGCGTCGCAGATGGCCCGACTGCTGGCTGCCCTGCAGGAAAAGAAGGCCGAAGGCCCCGCGGCCGCGGAAGCACCGGCCGCTGAGGCCAGCCCCGAAGCCGCCGAATAACCCCACAAACCCGAGAAACTCACGAAATTCAGGAGGAAAACACCATGGCAAAGATCTCCAGCGACGACCTGCTCGACGCCTTCAAGGAAATGACCCTGTTGGAGCTGTCGGACTTCGTCAAGAAGTTCGAGGAGACCTTCGAGGTCACCGCGGCCGCTCCGGTCGCGGTCGCCGCGGCCGGCGGTGGCGGTGGCGGCGCTCCCGCGGAAGCCGCCGAGGAGCAGTCGGAGTTCGACGTGATCCTCGAGGGCGCCGGTGAGAAGAAGATCGGCGTCATCAAGGTGGTGCGTGAGATCGTCTCCGGCCTGGGCCTCAAGGAGGCTAAGGACCTGGTCGACAGCGCTCCCAAGCCGCTGCTCGAGAAGGTCTCCAAGGAGGCCGCCGACGAGGCCAAGGGCAAGCTCGAGGCCGCCGGCGCCAGCGTCACCGTCAAGTAACTCTGCCGAGCAGACGCGAAGGCCCCCTTTTCCTTGCGGTTAAGGGGGTTTTTGTGTCTGCTCAGCCTGCTGCCATCGACCGTTGCGACCGCTCGATCAGGTCGGGTGAATCACCCAGGGCCACAAGCAGATTTCTCGTCATGCCGACAAGCACCGGGAGCGCGGACATCCCGTCGTCACCGTAGAACCCGGCAAGCTCCAGCATCACGAAGCCGTGGATCAGCGCCCAGAACTGCGCCGCCGTCGCGACCACGGAGGCATCATTGGTCGCGGCGTAAGACGTGATGCGGCCGGCGAGCATCGCCCGGTGCACCGCCCGGACCAGATGCGTGAAGCTGGATTCCTGCTGCTCGATATCGGCAAGGGTGAGCGTCAGGACGTTGCCGGCGGGCGCCTTGATGCCGTGCGCGCTGGTGCTGCCGAACATCAGCCGGTACATGTGTGGCCGTTCGATCGCGTAACGCCGGTAGGCGGCGCCGACGGCCATCAGGTCGGCCACCGGATCGTCGGTCTCTGGCACCGTCAACGCGACGCCGAACTGCCGCAAACCTTCTTCTGCGACCGCGGCGATGAGTTCGCGCATGCCACCGAAGTGGGTGTAGACCGCCATCGTCGATGTGCCCGCGGCGCTGGCCACCTTGCGGGTCTGCAGCGCGTCGGGCCCGTAATCGTTCAGCAGCCCCACGGCGGCATGGAGCATGTCATCGCGAACGCTGCGCTGGGTCGGGTCGGAAGTCATCTCGCCAAACAATATTGCCATCTGCCGGTCGGCGGCGTACGGTTCGGATAACGCTGAAATAACAATGTTATAGGAGCTCAGACATGACGGCGACACAGACGGCCGAAATCCGGAACCCCTACCTCGAGGACTTTCTGGCACCGGTGAGCGCCGAAGTCACCGCCACCGACCTGCAGGTGAGCGGGCGCATCCCCGAGCACCTGGACGGGCGCTACCTGCGCAACGGGCCCAACCCCGCCGCCGAGGTGAACCCGGCCACCTACCACTGGTTCAGCGGCGACGGAATGGTCCACGGCGTGGCGCTGCAGGACGGGCAGGCCCGCTGGTATCGGAACCGCTGGGTGCGCAGCGCGTCGGTGGCCGCCAAGCTCGGCGAGCCCGCCCCGGCCCGGCTGGACCCACGGGCGGGCATGCTGGCCCTGGGTGCCAACACCAACGTGCTGGCCCACGCCGGCCGCACGCTGGCCCTGGTGGAGGGTGGCGTCGCCAACTACGAGCTCACCGAGGAGCTCGACACCGTCGGCACCTGCGATTTCGACGGGACGCTGTACGGCGGCTACACCGCCCACCCGCACCGCGACCCGCACACCGGCGAACTGCATGCCGTTTCCTACTCGTTCGCGCGCGGGCGAACGGTGCAGTATTCCGTGATCGACACCCAAGGACGGGCCCGTCGCACCGTCGACATCCGGGTAGGCGGATCGCCGATGATGCACGATTTCTCTCTCACCGATAAATACGTGGTGATCTACGACCTGCCGGTCACGTTCGACCCGGGGCAGGTGCTTCCGGTGAAGGTGCCGCGCTGGCTGAGTGTGCCGGCCCAACTAGTGATGCAGTCGCTGGTCGGGCATGTGCGGGTGCCGAGCCCGATCGCGGCCCGGCTGAACAGCAATCCCAAGCCGACCGACCGGATGCCCTACGCGTGGAACCCGTCGTATCCCGCACGCATCGGGGTGATGCCCAGGGAGGGCACCAACCGCGACGTGCGCTGGTTCGACATTGAACCCTGCTACGTCTACCACCCGCTCAACGCCTACTCCGAGATCCGCAACGGTGCTGAATACCTGGTGCTCGACGTGGTGAGTTACTCGCGCATGTTCGATCGCGACCGCCGCGGCCCGGGGGACACCCGACCCATGCTGGAGCGCTGGACGATCAACCTGGCGACGGGTTCGGTGTCCACCGAACGGCGCGACGACCGGCCGCAGGAGTTCCCGCGGATCAACGAGACGCTGACCGGCGCCCGGCACCGGTTCGGCTATGCCGTCGGTGTCGACGACGGCTACCTCGCTCAACAGCAGGGCATGCCGATGGTGACCGCCCTCTACAAGCACGACTACGCGACCGGGTCCAGTGAGGTCGCCAGGCTGGACCCCGAGCTTGTGATCGGCGAGATGTCATTCGTCCCCAACCCGTCGGCCGGCGGGGAAGGCTCCGCAGAAGACGATGGCGTCCTGATGGGCTACGGGTATCACCGCGGCCGTGACGAGGGCCAGTTGCTGCTGGTGGACGCGCAGACCTTGGAGCCGGTCGCCACCGTCCACCTGCCTCAGCGGGTGCCCATGGGCTTCCACGGCAACTGGGCGCCGGCGGGCTGACGCGGCTGATCAGGCCGCCTGGGAGATTGTTATCTTTGCAACCCTGATGTCGCGTACCACGCGTGCGCTACAGTGACTCAAGCCACACGGGGCCTGGTGGCGAATTTGCGCGTTGACGGAAGGATTTCCCATGGGCGTCAGCATCGAGGTCAACGGACTCACGAAGTCCTTCGGATCCTCGAGGATCTGGGAAGACGTCACGCTCGAGATCCCGTCCGGGGAGGTCAGCGTTCTGCTGGGCCCCTCGGGTACCGGCAAGTCGGTGTTCCTCAAATCCCTGATCGGTCTGCTCCGGCCGGAGCGGGGCTCGATCATCATCGACGGCACCGACATCATCGAGTGCTCGGCCAAGGAGCTGTACGAGATCCGCACCCTGTTCGGCGTGCTGTTCCAGGACGGCGCGCTGTTCGGCTCGATGAACCTCTACGACAACACCGCGTTCCCGTTGCGTGAGCACACCAAGAAGAAGGAAAAAGAGATCCGCGACATCGTCATGGAGAAGTTGACGATGGTCGGTCTCGGCGGTGACGAGAAGAAATTCCCCGGTGAGATCTCCGGTGGTATGCGCAAGCGCGCCGGCCTGGCCCGGGCCCTGGTGCTGGACCCGCAGATCATCCTCTGCGACGAGCCCGACTCCGGTCTGGACCCGGTTCGTACCGCCTACCTGAGCCAGCTGATCATGGACATCAACGCCCAGATCGACGCCACCATCCTGATCGTGACGCACAACATCAACATCGCTCGCACCGTGCCGGACAACATGGGCATGCTTTTCCGCAAGCACCTGGTGATGTTCGGCCCCCGCGAGGTGCTGCTGACCAGCGACGAGCCGGTGGTGCGGCAGTTCCTCAACGGCCGTCGGATCGGTCCGATCGGCATGTCCGAGGAGAAGGACGAGGCCACCATGGCCGAGGAGCAGGCCGCGCTGGACGCCGGTCAGCACGCCGGTGGTGTGGAGGAGATCGAGGGCGTGCCCCCGCAGATCGTGGCCTCGCCCGGGATGCCCGAACGTAAAGCCGTCGCCCGTCGTCAGGCCCGGGTGCGGGCCATGCTGCACACGTTGCCCAAGGACGCGCAGGCAGCCATCCTCGACGACCTCGAGGGCACTCACAAGTACCAGTCGCACGAGTACTGATCCCACACGCGGGGCCACGCGCCCCCGTAGGGGCAGGCTTCTCGGACGAATTGCCCTCGGCGAGATTTTGCCGCCACACGGGTTTCGGTGAGGCTGCCGCACGCTGGTGCCCCACGCTGTTCACAGGCTGGGCTGCCTCGGCGAATTAACCACAACTTCCCACAACTTGCCGCGTGCACCCCTTGACGACGACGGCTAAACGGGTCAATCTGTTGGGCAGCATGTGTCGTATCTGTCTACGGGCAACTCGAGGTCGCCAGCCAGCGCCATCGGGCTTCATGAGTCCAAGGACTGCGTATGACTGCTAGTTGTCGTGGGTATTTGAGGAATGCGCGCGTCTGCGCTATTGTTGGACGTTGCGCTGGCTACTTCCTGCCCACCTCACAATCGCCTCTTGGCCGCTAAAGACATTGTGGTCTTAGCCTGAGCCCATCCCGTGGCTCAGCTTCAGTTGCGTGCGTGAGATCCGGACAGTTCGTCCGCCAGCCGAACCGACACAAAATATCTGCGGCGAACAGGCTTTGGTGGGCACCGGGTCGCACCGGCTCTCCCTTTGAGCTCTCGTAGTCGCACGAGGTGCTGGAAGGATGCATCTTGGCTGATTTCCGCCAGAGCTCAAACAACTCCGTACCTGGGGCGCCGAACCGCGTTTCTTTCGCCAAGCTCCGTGAACCGCTCGAGGTTCCGGGGCTGCTTGACGTTCAGACCGACTCTTTCGAGTGGCTGATCGGCTCGCAGGGGTGGCGAGAGCGCGCGCTGGAGCGCGGCGAGGTCAGCCCCAAGGGCGGCCTCGAAGAGGTGCTTGACGAGCTCTCACCGATCGAGGACTTCTCCGGCTCGATGTCGCTGTCGTTCTCCGACCCCCGCTTCGACGAGGTCAAGGCGCCGGTCGACGAGTGCAAAGACAAGGACATGACGTACGCGGCCCCGCTGTTCGTCACCGCCGAGTTCATCAACAACAACACCGGTGAGATCAAGAGCCAGACGGTGTTCATGGGTGACTTCCCGATGATGACCGAGAAGGGCACGTTCATCATCAACGGCACCGAGCGTGTCGTCGTCAGCCAGCTGGTCCGCTCGCCCGGCGTGTACTTCGACGAGACGATCGACAAGTCCACCGAGAAGACGCTGCACAGCGTCAAGGTGATCCCCAGCCGCGGCGCGTGGCTGGAGTTCGACGTCGACAAGCGCGACACGGTCGGTGTGCGTATCGACCGCAAGCGCCGCCAGCCCGTCACCGTGCTGCTCAAGGCCCTCGGGTGGACCAACGAGCAGATCCACGAGCGGTTCGGCTTCTCCGAGATCATGATGGGCACCCTGGAGAAGGACAACACCGCAGGCACCGACGAGGCGCTGCTGGACATCTACCGCAAGCTGCGTCCGGGCGAACCGCCGACCAAGGAGTCCGCGCAGACCCTGCTGGAGAACCTGTTCTTCAAGGAGAAGCGCTACGACCTGGCCCGTGTCGGCCGCTACAAGGTCAACAAGAAGCTGGGCCTGCATGTCGGCGATCCGATCACCAGCTCGACGCTGACCGAAGAGGACGTCGTCGCCACCATCGAGTACCTGGTCCGCCTCCACGAGGGTCAGCACACGATGACCGTTCCGGGCGGGACCGAGGTTCCGGTGGAGACCGACGACATCGACCACTTCGGCAACCGCCGGCTGCGCACCGTGGGCGAGCTGATCCAGAACCAGATCCGGGTCGGCATGTCCCGGATGGAGCGCGTCGTGCGCGAGCGGATGACCACTCAGGACGTCGAGGCCATCACGCCGCAGACCCTGATCAACATCCGGCCGGTCGTCGCCGCGATCAAGGAGTTCTTCGGCACCAGCCAGCTCTCGCAGTTCATGGACCAGAACAACCCGCTGTCGGGTCTGACCCACAAGCGTCGTCTGTCGGCGCTGGGGCCGGGTGGTCTGTCCCGTGAGCGTGCGGGTCTGGAAGTACGTGACGTGCACCCGTCGCACTACGGCCGCATGTGCCCGATCGAGACGCCGGAAGGCCCGAACATCGGCCTGATCGGTTCGCTGTCGGTGTACGCGCGGGTCAACCCGTTCGGCTTCATCGAGACGCCTTATCGGAAGGTGGTGGATGGAGTCGTTTCTGACGAGATCCACTACCTCACCGCCGACGAGGAGGACCGCCACGTGGTGGCGCAGGCCAACTCGCCGATCGACGAGAGCGGCCGGTTTGCTGAGCCGCGCGTTCTGGTCCGCCGCAAGGCGGGCGAGGTGGAGTACGTGCCCTCGTCCGAGGTGGACTACATGGACGTCTCGCCGCGCCAGATGGTGTCGGTGGCCACCGCGATGATTCCGTTCCTCGAACACGACGACGCCAACCGTGCCCTGATGGGTGCCAACATGCAGCGCCAGGCGGTTCCGCTGGTGCGCAGCGAGGCACCGCTGGTGGGCACCGGCATGGAGTTGCGTGCGGCGATCGACGCCGGCGACGTCGTCGTGGCCGAAGAGGCCGGTGTCATCGAAGAGGTGTCGGCGGACTACATCACCGTCATGCACGACGCGGGCACCCGGCGCACCTACCGGATGCGCAAGTTCGCCCGCTCCAACCACGGCACCTGCGCCAACCAGTCGCCGATCGTGGACGCCGGTGACCGCGTGGAAGCCGGCCAGGTGATTGCCGACGGCCCCTGCACCGAGAACGGTGAGATGGCCCTGGGCAAGAACCTGCTGGTGGCCGTGATGCCGTGGGAGGGTCACAACTACGAGGACGCCATCATCCTGTCCAACCGCCTCGTCGAAGAGGACGTGCTGACTTCGATTCACATCGAGGAGCACGAAATCGACGCCCGCGACACCAAGCTGGGCGCCGAGGAGATCACCCGGGACATCCCGAACGTCTCCGACGAGGTGCTGGCGGACCTGGACGAGCGTGGCATCGTGCGCATCGGCGCGGAGGTTCGTGACGGCGACATCCTGGTCGGCAAGGTCACCCCCAAGGGTGAGACCGAGCTGACCCCGGAGGAGCGGCTGCTGCGCGCCATTTTCGGCGAGAAGGCCCGCGAGGTCCGCGACACCTCACTGAAGGTGCCGCACGGTGAGTCCGGCAAGGTCATCGGCATCCGGGTGTTCTCCCGCGAGGACGACGACGAACTGCCCGCCGGCGTCAACGAGCTGGTCCGGGTCTACGTCGCCCAGAAGCGCAAGATCTCCGACGGCGACAAGCTGGCCGGACGGCACGGCAATAAGGGCGTCATCGGCAAGATCCTGCCTGTCGAGGACATGCCCTTCATGCCGGACGGCACGCCGGTGGACATCATCCTGAACACCCACGGTGTGCCGCGACGGATGAACATCGGCCAGATCCTGGAGACCCACCTCGGGTGGGTGGCCAAGGCCGGCTGGAACATCGAAGGTGCACCCGACTGGGCGGCCAATCTGCCGGAGGACCTGCGGCATGCTGCGCCGAACCAGATCGTGTCGACCCCGGTGTTCGACGGCGCCAAGGAAGAGGAGCTGCAGGGCCTGCTGTCCTGCACGCTGCCCAACCGCGACGGCGACGTGATGGTCAACGGCGACGGCAAGGCCGTGCTGTTCGACGGGCGCAGCGGCGAGCCGTTCCCGTACCCGGTGACGGTTGGCTACATGTACATCATGAAGCTGCACCACCTGGTGGACGACAAGATCCACGCCCGCTCCACCGGTCCGTACTCGATGATCACCCAGCAGCCCCTCGGTGGTAAGGCACAGTTCGGTGGGCAGCGGTTCGGTGAGATGGAGTGCTGGGCCATGCAGGCCTACGGTGCGGCCTACACGCTGCAGGAGCTGCTGACCATCAAGTCCGACGACACCGTCGGTCGGGTCAAGGTCTACGAGGCGATCGTCAAGGGCGAGAACATCCCCGAGCCGGGCATTCCGGAGTCGTTCAAGGTGCTGCTCAAGGAGCTGCAGTCGCTGTGCCTCAATGTTGAGGTGCTGTCGTCGGACGGTGCGGCCATCGAGCTGCGCGAGGGCGAGGACGAAGACCTTGAGCGGGCGGCCGCCAACCTGGGAATCAACTTGTCGCGCAACGAATCTGCCTCTGTCGAGGATCTTGCCTGATCTTCTGCAGAACCTTCTTGGAAGTAACTAAACCCGCAAGGGGAAAGGGAGTTACGTGTTAGACGTCAACTTCTTCGATGAACTCCGAATCGGCCTGGCGACCGCGGAGGACATCCGTCAGTGGTCCTACGGCGAGGTCAAGAAGCCGGAGACCATCAACTACCGCACCCTCAAGCCCGAGAAGGACGGTCTGTTCTGCGAGAAGATCTTCGGACCGACTCGCGACTGGGAGTGCTACTGCGGCAAGTACAAGCGCGTGCGCTTCAAGGGCATCATCTGTGAGCGCTGTGGCGTCGAGGTCACTCGCGCGAAGGTGCGTCGTGAGCGGATGGGGCACATCGAGCTGGCCGCCCCGGTCACCCACATCTGGTACTTCAAGGGCGTCCCGTCGCGGTTGGGCTACCTGCTGGACCTGGCGCCCAAGGACCTGGAGAAGATCATCTACTTCGCCGCGTACGTGATCACCGCGGTCGACGACGAGATGCGCCACAACGAGCTCTCGACGCTGGAAGCGGAAATGGTGGTGGAGCGCAAGGCCGTCGAGGACCAGCGCGACGCCGACCTGGAGGCCCGCGCCCAGAAGCTCGAGGCCGACCTGGCCGAGCTGGAGGCCGAGGGCGCCAAGGCCGACGCCAAGCGCAAGGTCCGCGACGGCGGCGAGCGCGAGATGCGTCAGCTGCGCGACCGCGCGCAGCGTGAGCTGGACCGGCTCGAGGACATCTGGAGCACCTTCACCAAGCTGGCCCCCAAGCAGCTGATCGTGGACGAGAACCTCTACCGCGAGCTGCAGGACCGCTATGGCGAGTACTTCACCGGTGCCATGGGCGCGGAGTCGATCCAGAAGTTGATCGAGAACTTCGACATCGACGCCGAGGCCGAGAACCTGCGTGAGGTTATCCGAAGTGGCAAGGGCCAGAAGAAGCTTCGCGCTCTCAAGCGTCTGAAGGTGGTCGCCGCTTTCCAGCAGTCGGGCAACTCGCCGATGGGGATGGTCCTGGACGCCGTCCCGGTCATCCCGCCGGAACTGCGCCCGATGGTGCAGCTTGACGGCGGCCGGTTCGCCACGTCGGACCTCAACGACCTGTACCGCCGCGTGATCAACCGCAACAACCGCCTCAAGAGGCTGATCGACCTCGGCGCGCCCGAGATCATCGTCAACAACGAGAAGCGGATGCTGCAGGAGTCCGTCGACGCGCTGTTCGACAACGGCCGTCGCGGCCGCCCCGTCACCGGACCGGGCAACCGTCCGCTGAAGTCGCTGTCCGACCTGCTCAAGGGCAAGCAGGGCCGGTTCCGCCAGAACCTGCTCGGCAAGCGTGTCGACTACTCGGGCCGTTCGGTCATCGTGGTCGGCCCGCAGCTCAAGCTGCACCAGTGCGGTCTGCCCAAGCTGATGGCGCTCGAGCTGTTCAAGCCGTTCGTGATGAAGCGGCTGGTCGACCTCAACCACGCGCAGAACATCAAGAGCGCCAAGCGCATGGTGGAGCGTCAGCGTCCGCAGGTGTGGGACGTGCTCGAGGAAGTCATTGCCGAGCACCCGGTGCTGCTGAACCGTGCACCGACCCTGCACCGGTTGGGCATTCAGGCCTTCGAGCCGATGCTGGTGGAAGGCAAGGCCATTCAGCTGCACCCGTTGGTGTGTGAGGCGTTCAACGCCGACTTCGACGGTGACCAGATGGCCGTGCACCTGCCGTTGAGCGCGGAGGCTCAGGCCGAGGCGCGAATCCTGATGCTGTCGTCGAACAACATCCTGTCGCCCGCCTCCGGCCGTCCGCTGGCCATGCCGCGACTGGACATGGTGACCGGGTTGTACTACCTGACCACCGAGGTTGCCGGTGACAAGGGTGAGTTCGTGGCCGCGGCGACCGACCAGTCGGAGAGCGGCGTGTACTCCTCGCCGGCCGAGGCGATCATGGCCGCCGACCGCGGCGTGCTCTCCGTCCGGGCCAAGATCAAGGTGCGGCTGACCCAGCTCCGTCCGCCGGTCGAGCTCGAGGCCGAGCTGTTCGGCGCCAACGGCTGGCAGCCGGGCGACGCCTGGGTGGCCGAGACCACCCTGGGCCGGGTGCTGTTCAACGAACTGCTGCCGCTGGGCTACCCGTTCGTGAACAAGCAGATGCACAAGAAGGTGCAGGCGGCGATCATCAACGACCTGGCCGAGCGCTACCCGATGATCGTGGTCGCGCAGACCGTGGACAAGCTCAAGGACGCCGGCTTCTACTGGGCGACCCGAAGCGGCGTCACGGTGTCGATGGCCGACGTGCTGGTGCCGCCGCGCAAGAAGGAGATCCTGGACGCCTACGAAGAGCGTGCGGAGAAGGTCGAAAAGCAGTTCCAGCGTGGCGCTTTGAACCACGACGAACGCAACGAGGCCCTGGTCGAGATCTGGAAGGAAGCCACCGACGAGGTGGGTCAGGCGCTGCGGGAGCACTACCCGAGTGACAACCCGATCATCACGATCGTGGAGTCGGGCGCCACCGGTAACTTCACCCAGACCCGAACGCTGGCCGGCATGAAGGGTCTGGTGACCAACCCCAAGGGTGAGTTCATTCCGCGCCCGATCAAGTCGTCGTTCCGCGAGGGCCTGACCGTGCTGGAGTACTTCATCAACACCCACGGCGCTCGAAAGGGTTTGGCGGACACCGCACTGCGGACCGCCGACTCCGGCTACCTGACCCGTCGTCTGGTCGACGTCAGCCAGGACGTGATCGTGCGCGAGCACGACTGCCAGACCGAGCGCGGCATCGTCGTCGAACTGGCCGAGCGCCAGCCCGACGGCTCCCTGATCCGTGACCCGTACATCGAAACCTCGGCGTACGCACGGACTTTGGGGGCCGACGCGGTGGACGAGGCCGGCAATGTCATCGTCGCGCGCGGCGAGGATCTCGGCGACCCGTCGATCGAGGCCCTGCTGGCCGCGGGGATCACGCAGATCAAGGTGCGTTCGGTGCTGACCTGCACCACCGGCACCGGCGTCTGCGCCACCTGCTACGGACGGTCGATGGCCACCGGCAAGCTGGTCGACATTGGCGAGGCCGTCGGCATCGTGGCCGCCCAGTCCATCGGTGAGCCCGGCACGCAGCTGACCATGCGTACCTTCCACCAGGGTGGTGTGGGTGAAGACATCACCGGCGGTCTGCCGCGTGTCCAGGAGCTGTTCGAGGCGCGGATCCCGCGTGGGAAGGCGCCGATCGCCGACGTCACCGGTCGTGTCCGGCTCGAGGACGGCGAGCGCTTCTACAAGATCACTGTCGTTCCCGACGACGGCGGCGAGGAAGTGGTCTACGACAAGCTGTCCAAGCGTCAGCGCCTGCGGGTGTTCAAGCACGAGGACGGTTCCGAGCGGGTGCTCGCCGACGGCGACCACGTCGAGGTGGGCCAGCAGCTGATGGAAGGCTCGGCCGACCCGCACGAGGTGCTGCGCGTGCAGGGCCCGCGTGAGGTGCAGATCCACCTGGTCCGCGAGGTTCAGGAGGTCTACCGCGCTCAGGGTGTGTCGATCCACGACAAGCACATCGAGGTGATCGTGCGCCAGATGCTGCGCCGCGTCACCATCATCGACTCGGGCTCGACGGAGTTCCTGCCCGGTTCGCTGATCGACCGTGCGGAGTTCGAGGCGGAGAACCGCCGGGTGGTGGCCGAGGGTGGCGAGCCCGCCGCCGGCCGTCCGGTGCTGATGGGTATCACGAAGGCGTCGCTGGCCACCGACTCGTGGCTGAGTGCGGCGTCGTTCCAGGAGACCACGCGAGTGCTGACCGATGCGGCGATCAACTGCCGCAGCGACAAGCTCAACGGTCTGAAGGAGAACGTGATCATCGGAAAGCTGATCCCGGCCGGGACGGGTATCAACCGTTACCGCAACATCCAGGTGCAGCCGACCGAGGAGGCCCGGGCCGCCGCGTACACCATCCCGTCGTACGAGGACCAGTACTACAGCCCGGACTTCGGTCAGGCGACCGGTGCCGCGGTTCCGCTGGACGACTACGGGTACAGCGACTACCGGTAGTCTCGCGAGCAGACGCAAAAGCCCCCGCACGCTCGGCGTGTCGGGGGCTTTTGCGTCTGCTCACCCCCCGCAGGCTCCGTCCACACTGGCGATCCTGTCCACATGACCTGCCGCCGCGCCAGATTTCGGCAGAGGCCCTCGCCCTTTCTGCGCCATCATCTGGCGAGTGGACATCGAAAGCGCTCTGCAGGCCAACGGCGGACTCGCGACCACCCGCCAATTGCTGACGATCATGACTCGCAAGCGCCTCGAAGTACTTGTCAAGGCGGGCAATTTGATTCGGGTCTGCCGCGGTGTCTACGGCCTGAGCGAACCCGATATGCTCACCCAGCTCGCTGCCCTGGACCTCCTGTCCCGCGAACCCATCGTCGCCTGCATGGGTACCGCCGCGGCCCTGTATGGCTTCGACACCGAGCGCTCGTCGCGTCTGCACGTCCTGGACCCCGGTGTGCGCATGCGCCCGTCGGCGGGTCTGATGGTGCATCAGCGAGTCGGTGCACCGCTACGACGGGTGGAGGGGCGACTGGCGACGGCGCCGGCGTGGACGGTCATCGAGGTCGCACGGTCGTTGCCGCGGCCGCGCGCTCTGGCGACGCTCGACGCGGCGCTGCTTATCCGCGCCTGCAGCACCGGCGAACTCGATGCGGCGACCCGTGAACAGAAGGGCCGACGCGGCATCGTCAAGGTGCGGGAGCTGATTTGCTACGCCGACGGCCGCGCCGAGTCGCCGATGGAAAGCGAGACCCGCCTGGTGTTCATCGACAACCAGGTGCCGAAACCGGAATTGCAGTACAGCATCGTCGACCAGTACGGCAAGCTGTGGCGCGTCGACTTCGCCTGGCCGGAGGCGATGGTCTTCGCCGAGTACGACAGCGTGCAATGGCATCTGGGCCGTGAGGCTCTGATGCACGACCGGCAGAAGACTGCGCGGTTGCAGGAATGTGGCTGGCTGTCGATACCTGTCACCGTCGACGATGTCCGCGATGACCCCGTCGGGCTTGCCGATCGGCTCAAGTTCCACCTGGCGAGCAGACGCGTAAGCCCCCAAATATCAACGGATTTGGGGGCTTACGCGTCTGCTCGCGCCACCTAGCGCACCGTGAACTCGTGGGTGGTGGCCTGGAACGGCTCCAGCCTGCCGTGGGTGTCGCGGGCCATCCCGTGATGCACGATGCGGTAGTGCCCCGGCGCCGCATCGGCCGGAATGTTCCAGCGGATCCGGACGTGTGAGCCGCTGCGCCCGTCGCGCTGCCACCGGAAGGTGGTCGACCAGTCGCCGTCGTCGGCTACCCGCACCCAGTCCGTGCCCGCGAGGTGGGCCACTTCCAGAAAGGTCCGGTTGCGGTGGACGTCGTTGTTGGGAGACGCGCTGGCGAATACGGCTTCGACCGAGTCGCCCGGACGGTAGGTCGCGTCCGGTTCGGCGACGATCGCGCCGAACGAACCGGTGTCGGCGGGCGCGGAGCGCAGCCAGCTGCGGGGCTTGCGAGGCCGGGGCCGGGGTGCGGGAGTCATCGGGCGGCCGTCGCGCATGGCCTCCGCGAGTCCGGCGACGGTCTGCATCAGCGCCGGCAACTCCCATCTGCCGAACAGGGTGCTGCCACCCTCGTACCGCTGCTCGAGATATTCCTCGGGCGTGGTCACGTAGTGGATGTAGGCGTTGCTGTATCCCACACAGAGCACGTCGTCGAGGTCGGCGCCGACGATCGAGGCCACCGTGCGACGTAGTCGAAGACCGGAGACGATCGTCGGCTCGCCGGGGATGCCGATCAGATAGAGACGCCCGATTCGCAGCAACTGGACGGGGACGACCTCCTGGATGAAGGGCTGCAGCCGGTTCACCAGCCGGACCGGGATCACCATCCCCTTGGGCTGCTGCGCCGCGCGTATCTTGCGGCCCAGTCGGTAGATGCCACGGGAGACGTTGTCCCAGAACGGGTTTCGACCTTGTCCCTGGTGGAAACCCGGGAAGCCCTCGCCCTCGTCGGTCCCCGCGAACATCGCCGCGGCGATCATCGGCCGCCCGGTGCGGCGCGGTTGGCCGTCGGGGGTGTACTGCCCGCCGACCTCGACGGCACCCAGATCGACGTAGGTGAGCCGAAAGTCGACACCGGCGCCGATAGGCGTCCCGTTGTCCAGTTGCGCGAAAGCGTCCTCGAATTGGGACATTCCGACTTGGCGGGTGTTCTCCAGTTCCTCGTCTTCCCGGGCCGGGCCGTATGCGATGGGACCGCCGACGTGCGGGCTCATATCGCCCGGATTGGTCTGGGCGAAGGCGGCGATGAAGTCGGGTTGACCGGCGAGGTAGTCGGCGCCGCAACGGGTGCGCTCCCAGTGATAGGCGGCGAAGCCCTTGTTGTCTCCGGAGATGAGCAGGTTGCGGTTGGTCATGCTGGTGCCGTGGGTGGCGAAGAAATGAATTGTGCCCACTGTCTTTTCGCCGCGATCGATCTGCACCAGCGTCGTGTGCGGGTCAATGCGGTCAGGGAACTGCTCCCGGTCCGATGCCGGGTTGCGGTCGAATGCGGTGGGGGAACGGTTGACGCTGGCCCCGTGCAATTGGCCGTGCGACAGGGCCACCCGCGCGGGCGCCAGATCGTCGTGCGCGTGGCGCACCGATTCGACGATGCCGTCCACGATGGCCGCAAATGTGGCCGGCCGGAACCCGCTGGTCGACAGGTTGTACAGCAGGTGTCCGCAGTAGCCGCCGGGCCCGGAGTGGGTGTGCGTCGTGGTGATCAACGTGTTCTGCGCGGTATAGGTGGTGCCGTACGACACCGCCAGCCGGCGCAGTACCTCGTCGGTGACGTTCTGCATCGGCAGCGGCAGTTCGGCGACCACCAGCAGTACGCGGGCGCCCCCAGGTTCCGCGAAGACGAAAGCCCGCGACCGCAGGCGAAGGTGAATCCCCGCGGTCCGTTGTCCAGTCTTGCCGTAGCCGAGCATGCCGCATTCGGCGGCCTCGCCGGTGATATCTGAGATGCCTCTCCCAACCGAAAGCCCCGCCGAAAGTCCCGCCGCAAGCGTTGCCTCGTCCGTCACGCTCAACACCTTATGCTTCGACCCCCCCGGTGGCGGCCTTACTAGACTGGGCGAGTGCTCATCGGTTCGCATGTCCGCCAGGACGACCCACTTGCCGCAGCCGAGGCAGACGGCGCCGACGCGGTGCAGTTCTTCCTCGGCAATCCGCAGAGTTGGAAGAAACCCCAGCCGCGCGAGGACGCCGAGACGCTGAAAACGTCCAGCGTGCCGCTGTATGTGCACGCCCCGTATCTGATCAACGTCGCGTCGGCCAACAATCGAATCCGGATTCCGTCCCGCAAGATCCTGCAGGACACCTGCGACGCGGCGGCGGCGATCAACGCGACGGCGGTGATCGTGCACGGCGGTCATGCGGACGACAACGACATGGAGGCCGGTTTCGAACGCTGGGTCAAGGCGCTGGACTACCTGGAAACCGACGTGCAGATCTATCTGGAGAACACCGCGGGCGGCGACCATGCGATGGCCCGGTACTTCGACACCATCGGCAGGTTGTGGGATCACATCGGCGACAAGGGAATTGGCTTCTGTCTGGACACCTGTCACGCATGGGCGGCCGGTGAGGCGCTGATCGACGCGGTCGACCGCATCAAGGCGCTGACCGGCCGCATCGACCTGGTGCACTGCAACGACTCCAGGGACGCGGCCGGCTCGGGGGCCGACCGGCACGCCAACTTCGGCACCGGCCAGATCGACCCCCAGTTGCTCGTCGCGGTCGTCAAGGCCGCGGGCGCCCCAGTCATCTGCGAGACCGCCGACGAGGGACGCAAGGACGACATCGCCTTTCTGCGCGACAACATCGCTTGACGATCTGAAGGGAAGGCGGGCCCAACGACGGCGACGCGGACCGGTCCATTACACGTCTTGTGCAGTTGTCGGAGAAATGTAACATTGGCCTCATGCCCGATACGCATGTCGTGACCAACCAGGTCCCCCCGCTGGAAAATCACAACCCGGCTTCCTCTCCCGTTCTCGTCGAGGCCCTGATCCGCGAGGGTGGGCAGTGGGGGCTGGACGAGGTGACCGAGCTCGGGGCGCTCTCGGGCAGTCGCGAGGCGCAACGCTGGGGCGAGCTGGCCGACCGCAACCGGCCGGTGCTGCACACCCATGACCGGGTCGGGCACCGCGTCGACGAGGTGGAGTACGACCCCGCCTACCACGAACTGATGCGCACCGCGATCGCGCACGGCCTGCACGCCGCGCCCTGGGCGGACGAACGGCCGGGTGCGCACGTGGTGCGCGCCGCCAAGACATCGGTCTGGACGGTCGAGGCGGGCCACATCTGCCCGATCTCGATGACCTATGCCGTGGTGCCGGCGCTGCGTTTCAATCCGGAACTGGCCGCCGTATACGAGCCGCTGCTCACCAGCCGCGAATACGACCCGGAACTCAAGCTCGCCGTCACTAAAGCCGGCATCACCGCCGGCATGTCGATGACCGAGAAACAGGGCGGTTCCGACGTCCGCGCCGGCACCACCCAGGCAACCCCCAACGCGGACGGCACCTATAGCCTGCGCGGCCACAAGTGGTTCACCTCCGCCCCGATGTGCGACATCTTCCTGGTGCTCGCCCAGGCGCCGGGCGGTCTGTCCTGCTTCATGCTGCCGCGCATCCTGCCCGACGGCACCCGCAACCGGATGTTCCTGCAGCGGCTCAAAGACAAGCTCGGCAACCACGCCAACGCGTCCAGCGAGGTGGAATACGACGACGCCACCGCGTGGCTGGTCGGCGAGGAGGGCCGCGGCGTCCCGACCATCATCGAAATGGTCAACCTGACGCGCCTGGACTGCACGCTGGGCAGCGCCACCAGCATGCGCACCGGGCTGACTCGCGCCACCTATCACGCGCAACATCGAAAGGCGTTCGGCGCCTACCTGATTGACCAACCCTTGATGCGCAATGTGCTGGCCGACCTCGCGGTGGAGGCCGAGGCGGCCACCATGGTGGCCATGCGGATGGCCGGCGCCACCGACCAGGCGGTCCGGGGTGACGAGCGCGAGGGGCTGTTCCGCCGCATCGGCCTGGCGGCCAGCAAATACTGGGTGTGCAAGCGCTCCACTCCACATGCGGCAGAGGCCCTGGAATGCCTGGGCGGCAACGGCTACGTCGAAGACTCCGGTATGCCGCGGCTCTATCGGGAGGCCCCGTTGATGGGTATCTGGGAGGGCTCGGGCAACGTCAGCGCGCTCGATACGTTGCGCGCCATGGCAACCCGGCCCGAGTCCGTCGAGGTGTTGTTCGACGAACTGGCCCAGACCGCCGGCCAGGACGCCCGGCAGGACGCTCATGTCGAGCGGTTGCGCGAGCAGCTCGCCGACCTGGACACCATCCAATACCGGGCCCGCAAGGTCGCCGAGGACATCTGCCTGGCCTTGCAAGGGTCACTGCTGGTGCGGCACGGCCATCCGGCGGTCGCCGAAGCGTTCCTGGCCAGCCGGCTGGGCGGGCAGTGGGGCGGGGCGTTCGGCACCCTGCCGAGCGGTCTGGATCTGGCGCCGATCATCGAGCGCGCGTTGGTCAAGGGATGACCCACTCGATCAGGCCGGTCGACTTCGACAACCTGAAAACGATGACCTACGAGGTCACCGACCGGGTTGCGCGCATCACCTTCAACCGGCCCGAAAAGGGCAACGCGATCGTCGCCGACACCCCACTGGAACTCTCGGCGCTGGTGGAACGGGCCGACCTCGACCCCAACGTGCACGTCATCCTGGTCTCCGGGCGCGGCGAGGGGTTCTGCGCAGGCTTCGATCTGTCCGCCTACGCCGACCGCACCGGCTCGGCGGGCCAGGAGGGCGGATATCACGGCACCGTGCTGGACGGGAAGACACAGGCGGTCAACCACCTGCCAAACCAGCCGTGGGACCCGATGATCGACTACCAGATGATGAGCCGGTTCGTGCGCGGCTTCTCCAGCCTGATGCACGCCGACAAGCCGACGGTGGTCAAGATCCACGGCTACTGCGTGGCCGGCGGCACCGACATCGCGCTGCACGCCGATCAGGTGATCGCCGCCTCCGACGCGAAGATCGGCTACCCGCCGACCCGCGTATGGGGTGTTCCGGCCGCGGGTCTGTGGGCGCACCGCCTGGGTGACCAGCGGGCCAAACGGCTGCTGTTCACCGGTGACTGCATCACCGGCGCGCAGGCCGCCGAGTGGGGCCTGGCGGTCGAGGCGCCCGACCCGGCCGATCTGGACGAACGCACCGAGCGGTTGGTGGCCCGGATCGCCGCGCTGCCGGTCAACCAGTTGATCATGATCAAGCTCGCGCTCAACGCCCCGCTGCTGCAACAGGGCGTCGCCACCAGTCGCATGGTCAGCACGGTGTTCGACGGAGTGGCCCGGCACACGCCCGAGGGGCACGCATTCGTCGCCGACGCGGTCGAACACGGCTTCCGCGACGCGGTCAAACACCGCGACGAACCGTTCGGTGACTACGGCCGGAAAGCGTCCCAGGTGTAGCGCCGTGCGCAAGATGACCGCCCGGTCAGTGGTGCTCAGCGTGTTGCTGGGTGCGCACCCGGCGTGGGCCACCGCTAGTGACTTGATAAGGCTGACAACGGATTTCGGTATCAGGGAGACAACGCTACGGGTGGCGCTGACCCGCATGGTCAGTGCCGGTGATCTGATCCGGTCGGCCGACGGCTATCGGCTCTCCGACCGCTTGCTGGCCCGCCAGCGCCGGCAGGACGAGGCGATGCGACCGCGCACCCGGGCCTGGCGCGGGCACTGGCACGTCGTCGTCGTAACCAGTGTGGGCACTGACCCGCGGACCCGCGCCGCCTTGCGAAACACCATGCACGAGAAGCGGTTCGCCGAACTGCGCGAAGGCGTCTGGATGCGCCCGGACAACCTTGACCTGGAGTTGGCGCCCGACGTCGCGGCCCGGGTACGGGTATTGCGGGCACGTGACGACGCCCCGGTGGCGCTGGCCGGACAACTGTGGGATCTGACGGAGTGGGCCGGTGTCGGGCACCGGTTGCTGCAAGAGCTCGGCCGGGCGACGGACATGCCCGGGCGCTTCGTCGCGGCGGCGGCCATGGTGCGCCACCTCAACAGCGATCCCATTTTGCCCGCCGAACTGCTGCCCACGGACTGGCCGGGTGCGCAGCTGCGGGCGGCCTACCACGACTTCGCCACCGAACTGGCGGACCTGCGTGATACGACCCAACTTCAGGAGGCGACATGAGCAATTTGGTGCGGGTGGAGCGCGACGGCCCGGTGACCACGGTCTGCATCAACCGGCCCGAGGCGCGCAATGCGGTCAACGGCCCGACGGCCGCCGCGCTGTATACCGCGTTCGAAACGTTCGACCGCGACGACACCGCGTCGGTTGCCGTGCTCTGCGGCGAGGGCGGAACATTCTGCGCGGGAGCCGATTTGAAGGCCTTCGGCACACCGCAGGCCAACTCCGTACACCGCACCGGCCCGGGCCCGATGGGACCGTCGCGCATGATGCTGTCCAAACCGGTGATCGCCGCGGTCGACGGTTATGCGGTGGCCGGCGGCCTGGAGCTCGCGTTGTGGTGCGATCTGCGGGTGGCCGAAGAGGATGCCGTGTTCGGGGTGTTCTGCCGACGCTGGGGAGTGCCGCTCATCGACGGCGGAACGGTGCGGCTGCCGCGCCTGATCGGGCACAGCCGCGCGATGGACATGATCCTCACCGGACGCGGCGTCAAAGCCGATGAGGCGCTGGCGATCGGCCTGGCCAACCGCGTCGTGCCCAAAGGCGAAGGGCGACAAGCCGCCCAGGAACTAGCGGCCGAACTTGCCGCGCTGCCACAGCAGTGTCTGCGATCGGACCGTCTGTCGGCGCTGCACCAGTGGGGCCTGCCGGAGTCCGCGGCGATGGACCTCGAATTCGCCAGTATCTCCCGGGTGGCCGCCGAGGCGCTGGAGGGCGCGGGGCGCTTCGCCGGCGGCGCCGGCCGGCACGGCGCCCCCGCCAGTTAGCCGCCCTTGGTGACGGTGTTGTTGGGGCCGATCTCGTTGATCTCGGGGTCGCCGTCTTTATAGGTGATGGTGTTGTCCATCCCCAGCACCGTGATGCGCTTGTTGACCTTGTCGATGGTGATCTTGTTCTTGGTGCCGCCGACGCTCACCGTCTCGCAGTTGCCGTTGACGGTCAGCGTGTTGTCCGACCCGGTCACGTTAAGCGACTTCCCGGCCTCGCAGGCAATGGTGGCGGTCTGCCCCATAGACGCATAGACGACGGTGTCGCCCACCTGGACCGAAGTGCTCCCGGTCGGCAGGGCGCCGGTGCTGCTGGTCGTCTCCGCGCCACCGCTGCTGGTGGTGGTGGTCGACTTGGTCGAAGACGAAGTGCTGCCCCCCGGCGGCCCGGCCGTCGAGCTGCAGCCGGCCAGCCCGACGGCGGCGGCGACGGCCGCGGCTGACAGGGCCAGTCCAGCCACTCGGAAGGTGTCGGCAGTTCCGTTGATACGCATGGTTTCTCGATTCCTCCCGATTATGGAAACTGTCACACGTGCCGGCTCAGGGCCCGACTCGCTGGATCCGGTTGACCATCCCCAGTTCGCGGCCGCGATCCCAGATGACGGGATCGCCGTTCTTGAAGTGCACGGTCCCGTCATAGCCGTACACCGTGATGTCGTTGACGACCGTGTCGGCGATGACCGTGTTGCCCGTGCCCATCATGGTGACCGCCCAGCAGCTCCCCTTGGCGGTGACGATGTTGTTGGTCCCGTTGACGAAGAGCGTGGCATCGCCGCAGTCGATCGTTGTCTCGACGCCCTGCCCGGTGATGTGGGTGTCGCCGTTCTTGGCGTGCGCAGCCGGCGCGGCGGGTACGGCAACGACGGTCGCTGCGCAGACAGCCAGCGTTCCCACGGCGGTTGTCCATTTCACTGCGGGCCCCCCTTCGTTGGGTGGGTGGTCTGCTCGATCAGACCTCGATTGAGATTACGTGCATTCAACTCCGCGACGACAGCCCTGTCGTGCATTTCCTGCCAAAGACGCCACGCCCGTCAGCGCGCCCGGAGCGCCGCCCCCGGCGACCGGGTGCGGGTCAACTAGAGTCATTAGTTAGCTCTCACGTCACGCGGGCCAGGCGCGCAGGGCCGGCCAATCGAAGGGTGAATCGCCATGGCAGCTCAGCCGGACCCACCGTCGGGCGGTGGCCGTGCGCGCGGAGGCAAGTCCGGAGCCCGTCAAGCGAAGCTGAGCCGCGAGGGCATCGTCGACGGCGCCCTGACGTTCCTGGACCGAGAGGGCTGGGATTCCCTGACGATCAACGCCCTGGCGACCCAACTCGGGACCAAGGGACCGTCGCTCTACAACCACGTGGACAGCCTCGAGGATCTGCGCCGCGCGGTACGCATCCGGGTCATCGACGACATCATCACGATGCTGAACCGGGTCGGGGAAGGCCGGGCCCGCGACGACGCCGTCCTGGTCATGGCCGGCGCCTACCGCAGCTACGCACACCATCACCCGGGTCGGTACTCCGCGTTCACCCGGATGCCCCTGGGCGGCGACGACCCGGAATACACGGCGGTCACCAGGGGTGCGGCCGCACCCGTCATCGCGGTGCTGTCCTCCTACGGCCTGCAGGGTGAGGAGGCCTTCTACGCGGCCCTGGAGTTCTGGTCGGCGATGCACGGGTTCGTGCTGCTGGAGATGACCGGCGTGATGGACGAGATCGACACCGATGCGGTGTTCACCGATATGGTGCTGCGGTTGGCTGCCGGCATGGACCGGCGCACCATGCAGCCCGCCGAGAGACCCTAGCCCGGGCGTCGAGCGTGAAGCTGGTTTCACGCTGGTACGTGACCTGAAACCAGTTTCATGGTCGCCCGTGTCCAGGGGCGTGCGCGGCCCTCGGACCGGTCATGCCACCGCTTTTGACCTGCCAGACTCCGGCCGGGTATTGTGGGACCTCGTGCCTGGCGGCTAACGGCGCCTGAAGTAGCGGGCGTAAATGCCGGGCCAATTCGCGTGTCCACGATGCAACGGATGACGTATTCCGGGCGAGCGCATGCGACACGCCCGGCCGCGGGGTGAGAACGTTATTCCGCGGAGGGGCATAACTGCAGTACAGGAACTTTTGAACAGCGCACTCGAGAAGCACCACAAGAACAGCAACACAGAAAGCCGGTAGATGCCAACCATTAATCAGCTGGTCCGCAAGGGCCGCCGGGACAAGGTCGCCAAGGTCAAGACCGCGGCCCTGAAGGGCAGCCCGCAGCGCCGTGGCGTGTGCACCCGCGTGTACACCACCACTCCGAAGAAGCCGAACTCGGCTCTTCGGAAGGTTGCCCGTGTGAAGCTGACGAGTCAGGTTGAGGTCACCGCTTACATCCCCGGTGAGGGCCACAATCTGCAGGAGCACTCGATGGTGCTGGTGCGTGGCGGCCGGGTGAAGGACCTGCCCGGTGTGCGCTACAAGATCATCCGCGGTTCGCTCGACACCCAGGGTGTCAAGAACCGCAAGCAGGCTCGCAGTCGCTACGGCGCGAAGAAGGAGAAGAGCTGATGCCGCGCAAGGGACCCGCGCCCAAGCGTCCGCTGGTCAACGACCCGGTCTACGGGTCGCAGTTGGTCACCCAGTTGGTGAACAAAGTTCTGCTGCAGGGGAAGAAATCGCTCGCTGAGCGCATTGTCTATGGTGCGCTCGAACAGGCCCGGGACAAGACCGGCACCGACCCCGTCATCACCCTCAAGCGTGCTCTCGACAACGTCAAGCCCGCACTGGAGGTGCGTAGCCGCCGCGTCGGTGGTGCCACCTACCAGGTGCCCGTCGAGGTGCGTCCGGACCGGTCGACGACGCTGGCGCTGCGCTGGCTGGTCAGTTTCTCTCGGCAGCGCCGGGAGAAGACGATGGTCGAGCGTCTGGCCAACGAAATCATGGATGCCAGCAATGGCCTCGGGGCTGCCGTCAAGCGGCGTGAGGACACCCACAAGATGGCCGAGGCCAACCGCGCCTTCGCGCACTATCGCTGGTAGAGCAGTGTGCCAGCGCCGGAGCCGCCACGGCGGCGACATCAGGATGAGCGCTGGCGCATCCGATAGCTAACTGAGCAACGAAAGAGTGGGAAGACTTCTGTGGCACAGAAGGACGTGCTGACCGACCTGACGAAGGTCCGCAACATCGGCATCATGGCGCACATCGACGCCGGCAAGACCACAACGACCGAGCGCATCCTCTACTACACCGGCATCAGCTACAAGATCGGTGAAGTTCACGACGGCGCAGCCACCATGGACTGGATGGAGCAGGAGCAGGAGCGTGGTATCACCATCACCTCCGCGGCGACCACCTGCTTCTGGAACGACAACCAGATCAACATCATCGACACGCCCGGCCACGTCGACTTCACCGTCGAGGTGGAGCGTTCGCTGCGTGTCCTGGACGGTGCCGTCGCGGTATTCGACGGCAAGGAGGGCGTCGAGCCCCAGTCCGAGCAGGTCTGGCGTCAGGCCGACAAGTACGACGTGCCGCGTATCTGTTTCGTCAACAAGATGGACAAGATCGGCGCCGACTTCTACTTCTCCGTGCGAACCATGGAGGAGCGCCTGGGCGCCAACGTCATTCCGATCCAGCTGCCGGTCGGCTCCGAAGGCGACTTCGAGGGCGTCGTCGACCTGGTCGAGATGAAGGCCAAGGTGTGGCGGGGCGAAACGAAGCTGGGCGAGACCTACGACACCATTGAGATCCCGGCAGAGCTGGCCGACAAGGCCCAGGAGTATCGCACCAAGCTGCTCGAGGCCGTCGCCGAAACCGACGAGGAGCTGCTGGAGAAGTACCTCGGTGGAGAAGAGCTCACCGTCGCCGAGATCAAGGGCGCGATCCGCAAGCTGACCACCACCTCCGAGGCGTACCCGGTGCTGTGCGGCAGCGCGTTCAAGAACAAGGGCGTGCAGCCCATGCTGGACGCCGTCATCGACTACCTTCCCTCGCCGTTGGACGTGCCGCCGGCCATCGGCCACCCGCCCGGCAAGGAGGACGAGGAGATCGTCCGCAAGCCGTCGACCGACGAGCCGTTCTCGGCGCTGGCTTTCAAGGTCGCGACGCACCCGTTCTTCGGCAAGCTCACCTACGTCCGGGTGTACTCGGGCAAGGTCGACTCAGGCAGCCAGGTCATCAACGCCACCAAGGGCAAGAAGGAGCGTCTGGGCAAGCTGTTCCAGATGCACTCCAACAAGGAGAACCCGGTGGAGACCGCGTCAGCGGGTCACATCTACGCGGTGATCGGCCTGAAAGACACCACCACCGGTGACACGCTGGCCGACCCGAACAACCAGATCGTGCTCGAGTCCATGACGTTCCCGGACCCGGTCATCGAGGTGGCCATCGAGCCCAAGACCAAGAGCGACCAGGAGAAGCTGAGCCTGTCGATCCAGAAGCTCGCCGAGGAGGACCCGACCTTCAAGGTCCACCAGGACGCGGAGACCGGCCAGACCGTGATCGGCGGCATGGGCGAGTTGCACCTGGACATCCTGGTGGACCGCATGCGCCGCGAGTTCAAGGTCGAAGCCAACGTCGGCAAGCCGCAGGTCGCCTACAAGGAGACCATCAAGCGGACGGTGGACAAGGTTGAGTTCACGCACAAGAAGCAGACCGGCGGTTCCGGCCAGTTCGCGAAGGTGCTGATCAGTATCGAGCCGTTCACCAGCGAAGACGGGGCAACCTACGAGTTCGAGAGCAAGGTCACCGGTGGCCGGATCCCGCGCGAGTACATCCCGTCGGTGGACGCCGGTGCCCAAGACGCCATGCAGTACGGCGTGCTGGCCGGCTACCCGTTGGTGAACCTGAAGGTCACCCTGCTCGACGGCGCCTTCCACGAGGTCGACTCCTCGGAGATGGCGTTCAAGATCGCCGGTTCGCAGGTGCTGAAAAAGGCTGCGGCACAAGCCCAGCCGGTGATCCTGGAACCGATCATGGCCGTCGAGGTCACCACGCCCGAGGACTACATGGGCGACGTGATCGGCGACCTGAACTCCCGCCGTGGCCAGATCCAGGCCATGGAGGAGCGGGCAGGGGCGCGTGTCGTCAAGGCGCACGTGCCGCTGTCGGAGATGTTCGGCTACGTCGGCGACCTGCGGTCCAAGACGCAAGGCCGGGCGAACTACTCCATGGTGTTCGACTCCTACGCCGAAGTTCCGGCGAACGTGTCGAAGGAGATCATCGCGAAGGCGACGGGCGAGTGAGTCGCGAGGCGACGGCGAGTGAGCGCAGCTCACGAGTGAGGAGCCGAGCAATTGATACAGACTCACGAGCGCGGAGCCGAGCAATGGCTGTAGCGATGGCGACTGGTGAATAAGCGGAAACCGCGACGAGTAAGCTGACGCGGTTAGCACCGCGGCAAAACCAAGAAAAATCAACACTGCTTTTTTAAGCACCAACAGTCCAGGAGGACAACAAAGTGGCGAAGGCGAAGTTCCAGCGGACCAAGCCGCACGTCAACATCGGGACCATCGGTCACGTTGACCACGGCAAGACCACTCTGACCGCGGCTATCACCAAGGTCCTGCACGACAAGTACCCGGACCTGAACGAGTCCAAGGCGTTCGACCAGATCGACAACGCGCCTGAGGAGCGTCAGCGCGGTATCACGATCAACATCGCGCACGTGGAGTACCAGACCGAGAAGCGTCACTACGCGCACGTCGACGCCCCCGGCCACGCCGACTACATCAAGAACATGATCACCGGTGCCGCCCAGATGGACGGCGCGATCCTGGTGGTCGCCGCCACCGATGGCCCGATGCCGCAGACCCGTGAGCACGTGCTGCTCGCCCGTCAGGTGGGCGTGCCCTACATCCTGGTGGCGCTGAACAAGTCCGACGCGGTCGACGACGAGGAGCTGCTCGAGCTCGTCGAGCTGGAGGTCCGCGAGTTGCTGGCCGCCCAGGACTTCGACGAGGAAGCTCCGGTGGTCCGGGTCTCGGCGCTGAAGGCGCTCGAGGGCGACGCCACCTGGGTGAAGTCGGTAGAGGACTTGATGGACGCGGTCGACGAGTCGATTCCGGACCCGGTCCGCGACACCGACAAGCCGTTCCTGATGCCCGTCGAGGACGTCTTCACCATCACCGGTCGTGGCACCGTCGTCACCGGCCGTGTGGAGCGCGGCGTGGTGAACGTGAACGAGGAAGTTGAGATCGTCGGCATCAAGCCGACCAGCACCAAGACCACGGTCACCGGTGTCGAGATGTTCCGCAAGCTGCTCGACCAGGGTCAGGCCGGTGACAACGTCGGTCTGCTGCTGCGTGGTGTCAAGCGTGAGGACGTCGAGCGCGGCCAGGTCGTCATCAAGCCCGGCACCACCACTCCGCACACCGAGTTCGAGGGTCAGGTCTACATCCTGTCCAAGGACGAGGGCGGCCGGCACACGCCGTTCTTCAACAACTACCGTCCGCAGTTCTACTTCCGCACCACCGACGTGACCGGTGTGGTGACGCTGCCGGAGGGCACCGAAATGGTGATGCCCGGTGACAACACCAACATCTCGGTGAAGCTGATCCAGCCCGTCGCCATGGACGACGGTCTGCGGTTCGCGATCCGTGAAGGTGGCCGCACCGTCGGCGCCGGGCGGGTCACCAAGATCATCAAGTAGCTGGTAACTGCGCGAGCAGACGTCAAGGCCCCCGAAAACCTCGGTTTTCGGGGGCCTTTGCGTCTGCTCGGCACGCTAACTTGTGATCGGTAGAGAGCCGCGCGGGCGCTACTCTGACATCAACTTTCGGGCACCTGACCCGAGCTGAATGAGGGGAATGCACATGCTCGCGCGGTACATCAAAATGCAGCTGCTGGTGCTGTTGTGCGGCGGCCTGGTCGGACCGATCTTTCTCGTCGTCTACTTCACGCTCGGTTTCGGGCAGCTGCTGTCCTGGATGTTCTACGTCGGCCTGCTCATCACGGTTGCGGACGTGTTGGTGGCGATCGCGCTGACGTACTGGAGCGTCAACAACGCCGCCAAGAACGAGGCGCTCGAGGCGACCGGCGTGCTTGCGCTGGCTCAGATCACCGGTCTGACCGAGACGGGTACCCGGATCAACGAGCAGCCGGTGGTCAAGGTGCATCTGCACGTCTCCGGACCCGGCATCTCGCCGTTCGACAGTGAGGACCGGGTGATCGCGAGCGTCACCCGGCTGGGCAACCTGACGGCCCGCAAGCTCGTCGTCCTGGTCGACCCCACCACGAACGAATACCGAATCGACTGGGAGCGAAGCGCATTGGTCAACGGGCTGGTGCCGGCTCAGTTCACCGTCGAGGAAGACAACCGCACCTACGACCTCAGCGGCCAGGCCGGTCCGCTGATGGAGATCCTGCAACTGCTCAAGGCCAACAACATCCCGCTCAACCGCATCGTCGATGTGCGGTCCAACCCGGCGCTGCGCCAGCAGCTGCACGCGGTGGTGCGCCGCGCCGGCCAGCAGCAGGCGGGTCAGGCCGCCCAACCGCAAGCGCCGCAGGCCTCAATCGCCGACCGGCTGCAAGAGCTGGACTCGCTGCGCGCCAGCGGCGTGGTGAACGACCAGGAATACGCCAGCCGGCGCGCCCAGATCATCTCCGAGATCTGAGCCCGCCTCGGTTGTCCACGAACGGAACCTGGCTGCGAATTCTGGCGCGGATTCTCGCGGTGCGGTTCCATTCGACGGCACCTCAGCGCTGATCAGCCGACCTAACTAGAACACGTTTCAGTTTCGCTGCTAGCCTGGCAGGCGGCGAAAGGGGAGCAGTGGCGCAATCACTTCAGGGACGGGTGGCATTCATCACCGGCGCCGCGCGCGCCCAGGGACGTTCTCATGCGATCCGGCTCGCGCGCGAGGGCGCCGACATCATCGCTTCGGACATCTGCGCGCCGGTATCGGAGACGTTGACCTACCCACCGGCCACCGCTGAGGATCTCGCCGAGACCGTCCGCGCGGTCGAGGCGGAAGGCCGCAAAGTGCTGGCACGCGAGGTCGATGTGCGCGACGACGCCGCGGTGCGGCAGCTGGTGTCCGACGGCGTCGAACAGTTCGGCCGGCTCGACATAGTGGTCGCCAACGCCGGGGTACTGGGTTGGGGCCGGGTCTGGGAACTCACCGACGAGCAGTGGGACACCGTCATCGGCGTCAACCTCACTGGGACTTGGCGCACCCTGCGCGCCACCATCCCGGCGATGATCGAAGCCGGCAACGGCGGCTCGATCGTCGTGGTCAGCTCCGCGGCCGGCCTGAAGGCGACGCCGGGCAACGGCCACTACGCCGCCAGCAAGTTCGGCCTGACCGCGCTGACCAACACCTTGGCGCTGGAGCTCGGTGAATACCGGATCCGGGTCAACTCCATCCACCCGTACTCGGTCGACACCCCGATGATCGAGCCGGAGGCGATGATGCAGGTGTTCGCCGAGCATCCGCGGTTCGTGCACGCCTTTCCGCCAATGCCGATGCAGTACAAGGGGTTTATGTCACCCGACGAGGTTTCCGACGTCGTCGTCTGGTTGGCCGGTGACGGCTCCGGCACCCTGTCGGGCACCCAGATCCCGGTCGACAAGGGCGCGTTGAAGTACTGATTGTCTGCCGTGCTATGAACTCCACGTGAGCACACACGGAATCGTGATCGTCGGCGGCGGGCTGGCCGCCGCCCGGACGGCCGAGCAGCTGCGCCGTGCGGAGTACGCCGGCCCCATCACCATCGTCAGCGACGAGGTGCACCTGCCTTACGACCGCCCTCCGCTGTCCAAGGAAGTGCTGCGCAGCGAGATCGACGACACGGCCCTCAAGCCGCGGGAGTGGTACGACGAGAAGGACATCACCCTGCGGCTGGGCCAGGCGGCCACCGGCATCGACACTTCGGCCCAGACCGTGACGCTGGCCGACGGCACCTCGCTGGGATACGACGAACTCGTCATCGCCACCGGTCTGGTGCCGCGAAGGATCCCGAGTCTGCCCGACCTGGACGGTATCCGGGTGCTGCGGTCCTTCGACGAGTGCATGGCGTTGCGCACCCACGCGTCCGCCGCCAAGAAGGCGGTGGTGGTCGGCGCGGGCTTCATCGGCTGTGAGGTGGCGGCCAGCCTGCGCGGTCTCGGGGTGGACGTGGTGCTGGTGGAGCCGCAGCCGACACCGCTGGCGTCGGTGCTCGGCGAGCAGATCGGCGCGCTGGTCACCCGCCTGCACCGCGACGAGGGCGTGGACGTCCGCACCGGCATCGGGGTGGCCGAGGTCCGCGGCCAAGGCCATGTCGACTCCGTGGTGCTCACTGACGGTACCGAAGTCCCCGCCGACCTGGTGGTGGTCGGTATCGGCTCGCACCCGGCCACCGACTGGCTCGAGGGCAGCGGAATCACCGTCGACAATGGTGTCGTCTGCGACGAGGCGGGCCGCGCCAGTGCCCCGCACGTCTGGGCGCTAGGTGATGTCGCGTCCTGGCGCGATGCCACCGGACATCAGGTGCGCGTAGAGCATTGGAGCAACGTGGCCGACCAGACCCGGGTGGTGGTGCCCGCGATGCTGGGCCGCGAGGTGCCGTCGACGGTCGTCGTCCCGTATTTCTGGAGCGACCAGTACGACGTGAAGATCCAGTGCCTGGGTGAGCCGGAAGCCACCGACACCGTGCACATCGTCGAGGACGACGGCCGCAAGTTCCTGGCGTACTACGAACGCGACGGCGCGCTGGTCGGCGTGGTGGGTGGCGGGTTACCCGGCAAGGTGATGAAGGTACGGGCCAAAGTCGCTGCCGCCGTGCCTATTTCGGAAATGCTGGACGCCAGCGCTTAAAACTGACCCAGGTAGAACCGCAAGCCCTGGTTGTCGGTGCATTCGGCGGACAGGCCGTACGGCTGACGTGACGGCTCCTCCAGCACGGTGCCGCCGGCCTCGCGCACCCGGGCCACCGCGGCGTCGATGTCCTCGACGGCCCACATCGGCACCGCGACGCGACGCGGGCTCCCGCCCGCCACACCCGCCATCGGGTGAGTGTCGCGCACCTGCCAGCCATCGGCGACGCGGCCGGGCTCGAACGTCCAGCCCAGCACCCGTGCGTAGAAGTCGCGGAAACCGGCCGACCCCGGCACGTTGTAGGTCATGTAGGCCAGCTCACCTGGCCCGGATCCGTTGAGCTGCGGTCGTTTCCGGTCGGCTGCCGATTCGAATACCGCGATCGGCGCGCCCTGTGGGTCGGTGGCGTCCAGAGTGACGCCGTGCTCGGTCCGACGGGTTTCGCCCACGGAGCCGCCGGCGGCGTTGATTGCGGCGCGCGCGGCCGCCAGGTCGGTGACGGCATAACCGCAGAACAGGCCGGGCTCGGCGGCGGCGTGGATGTCGGTGGGCAGTTCGGTGTTGGTCACCCGGTGCGACTTGGCGTCGACGGTCCAGCCCAGCACGTGTCCGTAGAACGCGGCGGCCCGCTCGGCGTCGGGAACCCGCAGTGCGATGAAGCCGAGATCGCCCTGCTGGATGCGGGGACCGGTGGGTCCGCTCAGCATCCAGCGGTGGCCGAACGGGTCGACGATCGTGGCGTTGCGCGCGCCGTGGCCCTCGTAGATCTCGCGCTGCACGCTGGCGCCGTGTGCACGTGCCTGCCGCAACGCGGCGTCGGTGTCCGCAACATGCAGCATCAGGCTCACCGACACGGACCCCGGTTGGGGGCCCTGCAGTCCAAGCTCGGGGTATTCGTCGGCCAGGTAGAGCACACCGCCACCGATTTCGAGCTCGACGTGTCCAATTCGTCCGTCCGGCATCTCAATTGGCTCGCCGATCACCACTGCGCCGAATGCCGTGGCGTACCAGTGGATTGCGTCGGGCGCGTCCCGCACGGTCAGATAAGGGACTGCGGCCGGGCGGGGGACCGCCTCAGCGGGCGGTTCGTAAATGGTTTCCTTCAAGACGGCGGATGTATCACTCATGACCACTCCTTCGGGTAGTGACAACGCGGACTCCAGCCGCCGGCGCAACCGCGCGGCGAAGCCCGGATCGGGTTGCACCGGAAGGTCTTCGGTGTGCAGCACGTAGAGCGGATCTCGCTTACTCATGACGTGCTCCCTTCCGGATACTCTTTGCGGAACGCCTTTTTGGCGCGAACCAGCAGTGCCTCGGTGGCGTGCACGGTCCGCCCGAGCAGTGCGGCGCATTCACCGACACTGCAGCCGTCCATATACCTCAGGACGAGCACCGCGCGGTGTGAGTCGCTCAGCCTCTCCAGCACGCTCTCGGCGACCAACCGGTCCAATTCGGCGTCCCACTCGTCGGGCGGGTCGACCGGTTCGGGCGGTTCGGCCACCGGCACCGGCTCGTGCCGTCGCCGGTAATGGTCAGCCAGCTTGTGCCGGGCCACCCCCATCAGCCAGGGCATGGCGATCGGTGGCGGGTCACCTTCGCGTGCGGCAGCCCGCGCCGTTTGCAGCCCGGCCAGAAACGTCTCCGACGTCAGGTCCTCCGCGGTTCCCCGGTCACCGCAGCGGCGTACGAAGTAGCCGTAGACCACCGGCAGCGCTTCGTCGTACAGCGCCAGCAGCGCGCTCGCGGCGTCGCGCTGGCGGTGCGATTGGGCGCTCACACTCTTGATGTCGTCGCGGCGACTCGATTTCCGACGGGGTGATCGAGAAAATTTCCCACCGCCGTCACTGCCAGTGCACCGGTGCGCCGTGGGCATGGCATTCCGCCAGCACCCGCTCCTCGCCGCCAGGCCACTTCGTTGCCCGCACCAAGAAGGTCAATCTGCCCTCCGGTCCCTCGCGCGCCGGCTCGAGAGTCAGGTGTGCCAGCGGTTTTCGCGCATCCGCCGCTGCGGCCAGCCCGTCGATGCCCGCGCGCACCGCCGCTCGCTCGTCGGCGGACAGGTACTGCCAGGTGATCGAATGCCACAGTACGGTCAGGGCGCCCTCGGCGAGGGTGAGCCCGGTGACCGCGTCCGCGGCCGTCCGGCGCTCCAGCGACGCCGGCACCTCGCGGGCCACTGCGATGGCACCGCGTACCCGACTCAACCGGGCGTGCTGGTCGGGCCACACGTAGCTGAGCACGGTCAGCTCGCCGTCGGGCTCGGTCACGTCGATAGGCGCGATGTCGTATCCGCTGCGCTCGATGATCTGCAGGGGGCCGCCCGGGGGCAGCTGGCCATGCCACGCGTCGTCGATCACCACCGGCGAATCCGCCGGGCCCCACTGATTGCCGGCGTACCGGTAGTGGTACCGGTCGGCGCGCAGGTTGAGACCCGCGCTGGTACCGATCTCGAAAAGCCGGATCGGCAACCGGAATTCGCCGTGGAACTGCAGCAAGCCACCGACCAGCGCGGCGGAGCGACCCACCT
Source organism: Mycobacterium gordonae (assembly GCF_002101675.1). Taxonomy (GTDB): domain Bacteria; phylum Actinomycetota; class Actinomycetes; order Mycobacteriales; family Mycobacteriaceae; genus Mycobacterium; species Mycobacterium gordonae. Next base: position 142,798 of record NZ_LQOY01000155.1, read on the forward strand.
CGTTGGTCTGCGGGGGCTGGCCCAGCGTCGCCCGCAGCGCCTCGGACTGTTCGCCGGCGAGGAGCAGGATCTCGGGCCAGGCGCGCTGAGCATCCCAGCTGCCACCCGCACTGGGGTACCAGCGGCGCAAGGCTGGCGCCCGCCCGTCGAGCACCATCCGGTGCAGTCCGCCGAGCAACCGCAGCGGCACCGCCTGGCCGGCTGGTGCGTCCTCCCGGCCGGCGAGAATCGTCCGGAACACTCCGCCGGACTCGACATCATCGGCCACCAGGTCGAGAAGTTCGCCGTACATCGCCGAGCCGGATCGCGCGCAGAACCGTCCCTGTGACCGCAGCGTATGCAGGAGGTGCGCGATGTCGCTCACTCCAGTGAGTCCAGGCCCGCACCGACGACGTCGAACGCGTTTCCCAGCGCCGCGGGCAGCGATACCGATTCGTCACGCAGCCAGTGCTCGTAGGCGCTCAGCGCGACCCCGAGCATCGTCCAGGCGACGGTCTGCGGCATCAGGTCGGTCGTCTTGCTGCCCGACCTGCGGGCCACGAAGCCGGCGATCACGTCCCGCCATCCGGCATACATCGTCATCGAATAGGCTTGCAGCTCAGCCGTTTCCAGAATTACCCGCATACGCTGGCGGTGCCGCACCGACTCGCATTCGTCGAAGGTGTTGAACGCCAGCAGCGCCCCGCGCAGCGCCTCGCGCAGTGGCACCTGTGGATCGACGCCGTCCAGCAGTTCCTGCAATTGTTCGAGGTAGGCATCGAAGTCGCCCCACGGGATCGCGTTCTTGGAGGCGTAGTAGCGAAACAATGTTCGGCGCGCGATCCCGGCAGCCTGGGCGACGTCGTCGACGCTGACTTCGGCGAAGCCGCGGGCGGCGAACAGGTCGATCGCGACGTCGGTGATGTGCAGTGGCGTCGTCGAGCGGCGCCTGCCCACCCGCGACTCCGGCAGCATCAGAACCCGCCCTTCCATTTCGGCACTCGATGCCATATTCTGACCACAATCGTCAGAGTGTGACCAGCACCACCCATCATTGTCGAATCCCTTCCACGAAAGGCAACGCCATGGACAACGAAAACCAGACCGAGACCGAACTCGTCACCGAGACGCTGGTGGAAGAGGTTTCGATCGACGGCATGTGCGGGGTCTACTGACGGTGGCCGCGCCCGCGCCGGCCTCCGAGAGTATGCAGTTCGACCCGGACAAGGGCTGGCGGCTGCATCCGCAGGTGGCGATCCGGCCGGAACCCTTTGGGGCGCTGCTGTATCACTTCGGCACCCGCAAACTGTCATTCCTGAAGAACCGCACCATTGTGACCGTGGTGCAGTCACTGGCCGAACACCCCGACGTGCGGTCCGCATGCCGGGCCGCCGGCGTCGACGACCCAGACCAGGGCCCTTACCTGCACGCGCTCGATGTGCTGGCCCGCTCCACCATGCTGGTACCCAGGGAGGCCGAATGAGCACCGCAGCCAGAGTTCCCGCACTGATCGAGCAGTTCGAGCACGGGCTCGACGCACCGATCTGCCTGACCTGGGAGCTGACCTACGCCTGCAATCTGGCCTGTGTGCACTGCCTGTCCTCGTCGGGCAAACGCGACCCGCGTGAGCTGTCCACGCGTCAATGCAAGGACATCATCGACGAGCTCGAACGCATGCAGGTGTTTTATGTGAACATCGGCGGTGGCGAACCCACCGTGCGGCCCGACTTCTGGGAGTTGGTGGACTACGCGACCGAACACCACGTCGGGGTGAAGTTCTCCACCAACGGGGTGCGCATCACCCCCGAGGTGGCCGCCCGGTTAGCCGCCAGCGACTACGTGGACGTCCAGATATCTCTGGACGGTGCCACCGCCGAAGTCAACGACGCCGTTCGTGGGCCCGGGTCGTTCGCCATGGCGGTGCGGGCGCTGGAGAACCTGGCCTCGGCGGGATTCAAAGACGCGAAGATCTCGGTCGTGGTGACCCGGCACAACGTGGATCAGCTCGACGAATTCGCCGCGCTGGCAAGCCGTTACGGCGCGACGCTGCGCATTACCCGATTGCGTCCGTCGGGGCGCGGAGCCGACGTCTGGGACGATCTGCATCCCACGCCGGACCAGCAGGTGCAGCTGTATGACTGGCTGGTGGCCAAGGGCGAGCGAGTGTTGACCGGCGATTCCTTCTTCCACCTGGCGCCGCTGGGGGCCGCCGGGGCGCTGGCCGGTCTCAACATGTGCGGGGCAGGCCGGGTCGTGTGCCTGATCGACCCGGTGGGCGACGTGTACGCCTGCCCGTTCGCGATCCATGACCGGTTCCTGGCCGGAAACGTGCTGGCGGATGATGGATTCGACAATGTCTGGAAGAACGCCCCTCTGTTCCGCGAATTGCGCGAGCCGCAGTCCGCGGGAGCCTGTGGCAGCTGCGGGCACTACGACAGCTGCCGTGGCGGCTGCATGGCGGCGAAATTCTTCACCGGCCTGCCGATGGACGGCCCGGATCCGGAGTGCGTGCAAGGCCACGGCGCCCCGGCGCTGGAGTCCGAACGCCAAACACCGAGACCGCGCGTCGACCACTCCCGCGGCAAGCGCATCAGCGCTCCGGTGCCGTTGACCCTGTCCATGAGACCGCCGGCGCGGCTGTGCAATGAAAGTCCCGTATAACCATGGCAGACCAATGGTTTGAAACTGTCGCGATTGCCCAACAACGCGCTAAGCGGCGGCTGCCAAAATCGGTCTATTCGTCGCTTATTTCGGCCAGTGAAAAAGGCGTGACGGTGGCCGACAATGTCGCCGCATTCAGCGAACTCGGATTCGCCCCGCACGTCATCGGCGTCAGCGCGAAACGCGACCTGTCGACCACTGTTATGGGACAGGATATTTCGATGCCGGTGCTTATTTCGCCGACCGGCGTGCAGGCGGTCGATCCCGACGGCGAGGTTGCCGTGGCGCGCGCCGCGGCGGCCCGGGGTACCGCGATGGGACTGTCCTCGTTCGCGAGCAAGCCGATCGAGGAGGTCATCGCCGCCAATCCCAAGGTGTTCTTCCAGATCTACTGGCTCGGCGGCCGAGACGCGATCGCCGAACGTGCCGAGCGGGCGCGGGCGGCGGGTGCGGCCGGGTTGATCGTCACCACCGACTGGACGTTCTCGCACGGCCGCGACTGGGGGAGCCCGAAGATCCCCGAAGAGATGAACCTGAAGACCATCCTGAAGCTGTCGCCGGAGGCGATCACCAAGCCGCGCTGGCTGTGGAAGTTCGGCAAGACGATGCGGCCGCCGGACCTGCGAGTGCCCAATCAGGGACGCCGCGGCGAGCCCGGCCCGCCGTTCTTCGCCGCCTACGGCGAATGGATGGGAACTCCCCCGCCCACCTGGGAGGACATCGCCTGGCTGCGGGAATTGTGGGGCGGACCGTTCATGCTTAAAGGTGTGATGCGTGTCGACGACGCCAAAAGGGCGGTGGACGCTGGTGTTTCGGCGATCTCGGTGTCCAATCACGGCGGCAACAACCTCGACGGCACGCCCGCGTCGATCCGTGCGCTGCCCGCCGTGGCCACGGCCGTCGGCGACCAGGTCGAGGTCCTGCTCGACGGCGGCATCCGGCGGGGGAGTGACGTGGTGAAGGCCGTGGCGCTGGGGGCGCGTGCGGTGATGATTGGGCGGGCCTACCTATGGGGCCTGGCGGCCGCGGGCCAGCCCGGCGTCGAGAACGTGCTCGACATCATGCGCGGCGGCATCGACTCGGCGCTGATGGGTCTCGGGCATTCCTCCATCCACGACCTCACCTCCGACGACATCTTGATGCCGCCCGGGTTCACCCGGGATTTGGGCGCCCGCTGAGCGTTGGGCAACTGGCCGAATCACGCAGGGGCTGGCCGATTGACGAAATGGTCGATTGGCGGCTTCGCGCTGATACCACAGAGTACTCGGCGGAGGAATGGTCATTCGCGCCGAATGTGATACTGGCGTGGCAGTCGTGGCACACGAGCAGGGTTTTCGCCCGTCGATCAACATCGTGGAAAAAAAATTCGATAGATAGGGCAACAATTGGTGCACGCCAGGTGAATTCGTCTTACCATCGGCGGGTGCCTGTACACGGCGAACTGGGGGATTCGACGTCGAGCCAACTCTCAATATCCGCGTCGCCGTCAATACTGATTCCGCTAGGGGCTACCGAACAACATGGTCCGCACCTGCCTTTGGATACCGACACTCGGGTCGCCACGGCGGTCGCCCGTGCCGTCGGTGAGCGGCTGCGCTGGCTCGTGGCTCCCGCGATCGCGTACGGCGCCAGCGGCGAGCACCAGAGTTTCGACGGGACGATCTCCATCGGGGTCGATGCATTGACCACGCTGTTGGTGGAGTACGGACGGTCAGCCAGCTGCTGGGCGCAGCGGCTGGTCTTCGTCAACGGGCATGGCGGCAACGTCGGCGCGTTGAACGCCGCGATCGGCCGCCTGCGTGCCGAGGGCCGCGACGCCGGATGGAGCCCGTGCGCCAGCGCCGGTGCAGATGCGCATGCCGGTCACACCGAAACATCCGTGCTGCTGTACATCTCGCCGGACGCCGTGCGCACCGACCGGATGCTCGCCGGTAACGAAGCTCCGCTGCGCGAGTTGCTGCCCTCCATGCGACTTGGCGGGGTGGCGGCAGTCAGTCGCACCGGTGTGCTGGGAGACCCGACCACGGCTACCGCGGCCGAGGGCAGACGGATTTTCAGCGAGATGGTCGACGACTGCGTCCGGCGCATCGACCGGTGGCTGCCGGGAGTCGACGGGATGCTGACGTGACCGTACCGGTGACCCGGCTGCCCGACGGGTTCGCCGTGCAGGTCGACCGCCGGGTGCGGGTGCTCGGCGACGGCAAGGCCCTGCTCGGGGGCTCGCCGACCCGGCTGCTGCGGTTGGCGCCCGCCGCCCAGAGCATGCTGTGCGACGGGCGTCTCAAGGTCCGCGACGAGGTCAGTGCCCAACTGGCTCGCACCCTGCTGGACGCCACGGTAGCTCACCCACGCCCCGCGACCGGGCCGTCCCATCGAGACGTCACCGTCGTTATACCGGTGCGGGACAACATAACTGGCGTGCGACGGCTGGTGGCGTCACTGCGGGGGTTGCGTGTCATCGTGGTCGACGACGGATCCTCCACCCCCATCGAATTGGAAGATTTGGCCGGAGCGCACTGCGACATCGAGGTGTTGCACCACGTCCGCAGCAAGGGTCCGGCGGCAGCCCGTAACACCGGGCTGGCGGCCTGCACCACCGACTTCGTCGCGTTCCTGGATTCCGACGTGGCGCCACAGCGCGGTTGGCTCGAAGCCCTGCTCGGCCACTTCTGCGACCCGACGGTCGCGCTGGTCGCGCCCCGCATCGTCGGCCTGGGCCAAGATGAGAACGTGATAGCCCGCTACGAAGCGGTCCATTCCTCTCTGGATCTGGGCCTGCGGGAAGCCCCGGTGCTGCCGCACAGCGCGGTGTCCTACGTGCCCAGCGCCGCGATCGTGTGCCGCACCTCGGCGATCCGGGAGGTCGGTGGGTTCGACGAGACGATGCACTCCGGCGAAGACGTCGACCTGTGCTGGCGCCTGGTAGAAGCCGGCGCCCGGTTGCGGTATGAACCGATCGCACTGGTCGCCCACGACCACCGGACCCAGTTGCGGGACTGGCTAGCGCGCAAAGCTTTCTATGGGGGTTCGGCGGCTCCGTTGTCGGTGCGGCACCCCGACAAGACCGCGCCCGTAGTGATTTCCGGCTGGGCGCTGACGGCCTGGATTCTCATGTCGCTCGGAACCGGTCTTGCCCAGTTCGCCTCGATCGTCATCGCCGTGCTCACCGGCCGCCGCATCGCCAGAACGCTGCGCGGCGCGGACGCCGCCGTCGAGACCACCCTGTCGGATGTGGTCGTGATCGCCACCCGGGGGCTGTGGTCGGCGGCACTCCAACTGGCATCGGCGCTCTGCCGGCACTACTGGCCGGTGGCCCTGCTGGCGGCGCTGCTGTCGCGGCACTGCCGGCACGTCGTCCTGGTAGCGGCGATCGTCGACGGTGTCGCGGACTGGTTGCGTCGCAGGGACGCCGTCGGACAGGACGCCGAACCGATCGGCTTGCTGACCTTCCTGCTACTCAAGCGCATCGACGACCTGGCCTACGGGATCGGCCTGTGGTACGGAGTGGTGCGCGAGCGCAATATCGGCGCACTCAAGCCGCAGATCCGGACGTAACGGCCGCCTTGTCTGCAGCCGCCGGGCACAGCGATGTGCTGATCGTCGGCGCCGGAAGTGCCGGTTCGGTTGTTGCCGAACGCGTTTCCGCCGACCAGGGCCGTACCGTGACGGTACTGGAGGCAGGCCCCGGACTCGCCGACGCCCAGCTGCTGGCGCGCACCCGCAATGGGCTGCAACTGCCGATCGGCGCCGGCAGCCCCTTGGCCGAGCGTTATCTGGCCACGCTCACCGACCACCCGCCCCGGCAGGTGCCGTTGGTGCGTGGCACCACGGTCGGCGGGTCCGGCGCGGTCAACGGCGGTTACTTCTGCCGTGGATTGCCCGGCGACTTCGAGCGCATGGCGATACCGGGCTGGGCTTGGGCTGACGTGCTGACCCACTTCCGGGCCATCGAGACGGATCTGGACTTCGCCACCCCCGCACACGGGGGCGCCGGCCCGATCCCGGTGCGCCGCACGCGCGATCTGACCGGCGTCTCGGAGGCCTTCGTCGCCGCCAGCACGCGGGCGGGATTCGGCTGGATCACCGACCTCAACGATGTCGGGCCCGAATTGCCAGCGGGGATAGGCGCGGTGCCGCTCAATATCGTCGACGGCGTCCGTACCGGTTCCGGGGCCGCCTTCCTGCTCCCTGCGCTGCGGCGCCCCAATCTGCGGCTGCTGGCCCGGACCCGGGCGGTGCGGCTGCGTTTGCGCGGCGCTACCGCGGTGGGCGTGCAGGCGGTAGGGCCGGACGGCCCGGTCGAGTTGACGGCGAGTCGAGTCATCCTGTGTTCCGGCGCAATTCGGTCGGCCCATCTGTTGATGCTTTCTGGCATAGGCGAACCCGCGATGCTCCGCTCCGCCGGCGTGGAAGTTGTTGCGGCACTGCCCGTTGGGCTGCGATGCAGCGATCACCCGGAGTGGGTGATGCCGGCCAGCTGGAAGGTGGCTGCGGACCGTCCGGTGTTGGAGGTGGTGCTCAGCACTTCCGACGGCATCGAAATCCGGCCCTACACAGGCGGTTTCGTGGCTATGACCGGCGACGGTACTGCTGGACACAGTGATTGGCCGCACCTGGGCGTGGCCCTCATGCGGCCACGTTCCCGGGGCCGCATGACGCTGGTATCCGCGGATCCGGACACCGCACTCCGAATCGACCATCACTACGACGGCGAGTCGGCCGACGTCGCGGCCCTGCGTGCGGGCAGCGAACTGGCCCGTGAATTCTGCGGCACCACAACGGGTCCAGCGGTCTGGTCGACGTCACAGCACCTGTGCGGCAGCGCCCCTATGGGTGTGGACGGCGACCCGAATGCGGTGGTGGACGCCAGGTGTCGCGTTCTCGGTGTCGAAAACCTCTGGGTGATAGACGGATCCATCCTGCCGGTGGTACCTAGCCGTGGGCCGCACGCCACCATCGTGATGGCGGGACACCGGGCGGCCGAATTCGTGCAGTGACACGGCCGGTAAATCAGCTCGCTGCCGGCGTCGCTTCGCCGGCGGCCTGGATGCGGGCTGTCGGGGCACCGGCGATGGCCGCGGCCGGTACCGCTCGCGCCGCCAGCGGCGCGGGTAGCGCCGACACCGCGGCCGTCTCCTCGATTTCGGCGGGCTCCGCGGAGCTGGCCGGCGGTGCGGAAACCGGTTGACGAGTCACTGACCCGACCGGCCGCACCGCTCCGGCGGCGATCGCCGACCCGACCGGCCCGACCGGCGCCGCTGCCGGCGCGATGGCCGAGCCCGCCGGTCCGGCTGCCGCCGCACCCAGAGCCATCGTCTGTGGCGCCATCGCGGCCGCCGCCGGGGCCGCGTGCGAACCCTCGCTGATGCTCCCGGGTCCCAGGGTTTGTTGCGGCACGCTCACGACACCGGTCTGGACGTTCGACACGTTCGCCGCCTCGGTTACGGCATAGGACTGAGAGCCGAGGTTCATCAATTGCACGAACTGGTCGTGGAACGCCGCGGCCTGGGCGCTGAGCGCCTGGAAAGCCTCGGCATGGGCGCCGAACAGCGCTGCCAGCTCCGTTGACACCGCGTCAGTGCCCGCCGGCAGGAATGCGCCGGTCGTCGGAATGACGGCTGCGGTGTTAGCGTCGCTGATCGCCGATCCGATGTTCGCCAAATCCGTTGCTGCCGCGGCCACGTACTCCGGCGCAGCGATTACATACGACATGCGGCCCCCCAGCCAAACATGGATCGTGTCCGACGCCCGTTACGAACCTTCTCCCCCTATTGAATAGTAGCCGCGCCAAGCGACGCCCGCGGCTTTTTGGCTCAATGCGATCGGACTCGGGCGCGGCCACCCCGGATGCGGCGGGCCAGGCGCAACTGGCGCCCATCCCGCCCGGGGGCCCAGAACCCGATCAGCAGCGCGGCCACAGCGACGATCACCGCCATCGCGATCGTCGACGCATGCATGGCGTGCAGGAAGGCCGTCTGGCTCAGGGTCGCCAATCGATCACCCTGTGGGCCAAGCTTTTCCGAGATTTCGACGGCCTTGGCCAGCGAGTCGGAGGCGGGCCCGCGGACCGGCTCGGGGAACGCTGTCAGCCTCGGCCGGAGCTGGTCACTGTAGCTCCCGGCCAGGATCGAGCCCGCCACGGCGATCCCCAGGGCCCCGCCCAACTCGCGCGCCGTGTCGTTGACGGCGGACGCCACGCCCTGCTTCTCGTCCGGAACGGCTGCCATGATCGCCGAGGTCGTGGGCGCCGTGCAGAATCCGATGCCCGTGCTGAGGATCAGCGTGGGCCAGGCGAAGTTGAGGTAGGACGAGTGCAAGTCGAGCACGACCATGCACAGGAAGCCCACCGCCATCATCACGGTGCCCAAGAACAGCACCAGGCGCAGGCCCAGCTTCGGGACGTACCACCAGGACAGTGCCGAGCAGATGCCCAACGGCACCATGAACGGACCCAGAGCCACCGCGGTCATCAGCGGCGAGTAGCCCATGATCTGCTGGACGTACTGCATGGCGAGAAAGAAGAAGCCGAACGTTCCGCCGAACAGGATCACGATGGTCGCCACCCCCGTCGCGAAACTGGGATCGGAGAACAAGCGCACGTCCAGTAGTGGCTGCCGTTTGCGATATTCGACTATCCCGAAGACCGCGGCGATGACCGTCCCGAGGATCAGCCCGCCCCACACCTGGCTGTCGTCCCAGCCGCGCGTCGGTGCCTGCAGGATCGCGAACACTCCGATCGCTATGGCCGCGCCGATCAACACCGCGCCCCACCAGTCGACGCGCGGGGCCTCGTTGTCGCGCGACGGCGAAACGGTGCACGCCAGCGCGAAGATCACCAGGCCGGCCGCACCCAGCGACCAGAAGATGGCGTGCCAGTCCCAAAAGCGAAGCAGCAGGCCAGAACCCAGCATGCCGATCACGCCGCCGGATCCCGCGGTGCCGGCCCAGATGCCAACCGCCTTGAGGCGCTGCTCTTTCGGATACGCCACGGTCAGCAGCGACAGCGTGGCGGGCATGACGAACGCGGCGCCGACACCGGCCAGCGCGCGTCCCGCGATGATCTGCGTCGGGGAGTGCAACAGGGCCGGCGCGATGGATGCCACCGAGAAGATGGTCAGGCCGGCCAGCAGCGCGCCCCGGCGGCCGTAGCGGTCACCGACGGCACCGGCGGGCAACAGCAGGCAGGCCAGCGCCAGGGTGTAGCCGTCGACAATCCACGTCAGCTGCGTCTGGGTGGCGGACGTGGCGACGGCGATGTCACCCAATGCGGTGTTCAAGGCCGTCATCGACGCGACCACCAGCGATACTCCGAGGCAGGCGACGGTCAGCGTCCAGCGCTGGGCCCGGGTGCTTTGGCCCGCTTCGTTCCCGCGCTCTCCGGGCCGGACTAGGGTTTGAACCATGTGTGGCGCCCCCTCTCGGTGGCGAAGTAGTGACCGAGACTAATGGTCTCGTAGGTAGACCGTTAATCTCGTTTCCAAACAGGGAGGTGCATCACAATCACCGACGGGAGTTACCGGGATCCCCGTCCGGCACGCTCGCGGGCCCGTTTGCTGGAGGCCGCGGCCTCGCTGCTGCGCACGGGGGGTCCCAGCGCCGTGACCGTTGACGCGGTCACCCGGGCCGCGAACGTCGCCAGAGCCACCCTGTATCGCCATTTCCCGAGCGGAAACGATTTGCTGGCAGCCACTTTCAGCAGTCTCATACCGCCGGCGCCGATGCCGCCGGCCGACGGGCCGTTGCGCGACCGGTTGTTGGCGCTGGTCCTGGCTCAAGCCGAGTCCATCGCCGAAGCACCTGCCGTGCTGACCGCAATGGCTTGGCTGGCGCTGGGTCCCGACCTTCAGGAGCTACCCGAGCCCGCAGACCAGCTGGCCGCGCAGAGCGCGATTACCAGCCTGCGCGAGCGCATCGCCCAGCAGTACGCGGCGCCTTTCGACGCGCTGTTCGACGGCCCGCAGGCCGCCGAGTTGGGGGAGGTGGACCGATCCAGCGCCATCGCGCTGCTAATCGGCCCATTGGTCCTCGGCCGGCTCAGCACGCTGCCGGACTTCGATTATCGAGAGACGGCGCGCGCCGCCGTGGACGGCTTCCTCGAGGTGCAGTGCCGCCGTGCCCCCGGCGTCAACCCGAACATCGAATCGGCAGGTGCTTGAGTCCGGTCCCGGGCCCGATCGAGCCGTCCGCACCTGGCTGGCTCGCTGAATTCTCAGAGACCGGTTCGGTCCTTGATCCGTTGCCGGACCGCCGCCTTTCCCTCGGCGAGGGTCGCCAGGCCCAATCGGGTGGCGTTCCATCTGCTTTCGTTGTCGTGCACCCACCGCGCATAGACCAGCTCGGAGTGCTCCAAGAGCTGGATGGCCTCCAGTGTCGACTCCTGCACCGGCCTGGCCGGCAGGATGAAACCCGTCCGCGCGGGAAAACCGCGAAACATCCAATCGGTGAAGTCGGACAGCGCCAGCGGGGAGGCCTGACCCGAGGGCGCCCGAAGGTCAGGATCGAAGGCCGACATGAGTTCCGCCGCCAGCTCGCCCGGCGGCGCGCCGTTGATCCAGTCGATCATCGGTTGCGCGGGGTCAGGTTCCCCCGGGCTCGGCCCGAATACCGGCATGCGCAACTCCTTCCGCGGGTCCCGGCCACCGGATCGCAGCGTACGCGCGACCTGCGGTGATAGTTATGGGGAGGCGTGCCTCGGTGGGCCGGTTGCAGCAATGACCTGAGATTTGGCCGTCGCGGTGATCTGAGGCATACTGTTCAGGTTGCCTTGCGCCAGGTTCACCCCTGGCCGGGCATACGACCAGCGCCCACCATGGGCGCGTCCGGTCCCCACCTTGGAGCGCGACTATTTCGGCCGCCTACGAGGCTGCGTGCGGGTGACACACCCGAGCGCGGGGAGCGGTTGAACCACGACAGGTAAACAGCGGCGCAGTATCCGGCGCAACGCTAGAGCGGCCCTCCTCGGGGAGGTCGATCCACGCGTCCGGGGGCACCGAGTCCTTTTACGGGCTCACATGTGGGAGAAGAGGTAGGAGAAGCGTGGCGGGACAAAAGATCCGCATCAGGCTCAAGGCCTACGACCATGAGGCTATTGACGCCTCGGCGCGCAAGATCGTCGAGACCGTCGTCCGTACCGGAGCCAGCGTCGTAGGACCGGTGCCGCTGCCGACGGAAAAAAACGTGTACTGCGTCATCCGCTCTCCGCATAAGTACAAGGACTCGCGGGAGCACTTCGAGATGCGGACACACAAGCGGCTCATCGACATCCTCGACCCGACGCCGAAGACCGTTGACGCGCTGATGCGCATCGATCTTCCGGCCAGTGTCGACGTCAACATCCAGTAGGAGCTTGGGCAGCAATGGCGAGAAAAGGCATTCTGGGTACCAAGCTGGGCATGACGCAGGTATTCGACGAGAACAACAGAGTCGTGCCGGTGACTGTCGTCAAAGCCGGGCCGAACGTGGTGACCCGCGTCCGTACCCCGGAGCGTGACGGATACAGCGCCGTGCAACTGGCTTACGGCGAAATCAGCCCACGCAAGGTCAACAAGCCGGTCACCGGCCAGTATGCGGCCGCGGGAGTCAACCCGCGCCGGCACCTGGCCGAGTTGCGGCTGGACGACGCGGAAGCGGCGGCCGAGTACGAGGTCGGCCAGGAGCTGACGGCGGAGATCTTCGCCGACGGCGCCTACGTCGACGTCACCGGCACGTCCAAGGGCAAGGGCTTCGCCGGGACGATGAAGCGGCACGGATTCCGTGGGCAGGGCGCCAGCCACGGCGCCCAGGCGGTGCACCGGCGCCCGGGTTCCATCGGTGGATGTTCCACTCCGGCAAGGGTTTTCAAGGGCACCCGGATGGCCGGCCGGATGGGTAACGACCGGGTGACCGTGCAGAACCTGGTGGTGCACAAGGTGGACGCCGCCAACGGCGTGCTGTTGATCAAGGGAGCGGTCCCCGGCCGCACCGGCGGACTCGTCGTGGTCCGCAGCGCGATCAAACGAGGTGAGAAGTAATGGCTCTCAAGATTGACGTGAAGACGCCCGCCGGCAAGGTCGACGGCTCCATCGAGCTGCCCGCCGCGTTGTTCGACGCACCGGCCAACATCGCGCTGATGCACCAGGTGGTCACCGCGCAACGCGCCGCGGCGCGTCAGGGCACGCACTCGACGAAGACCCGCGGCGACGTCAGCGGCGGTGGCCGCAAGCCCTACCGTCAAAAGGGGACTGGCCGCGCCCGGCAGGGGTCGACGCGTGCTCCGCAGTTCACCGGCGGTGGCGTGGTGCACGGCCCCAAGCCCCGCGACTACAGCCAGCGCACGCCCAAGAAGATGATCGCTGCCGCTTTGCGCGGGGCACTGTCCGACCGGGCCCGCAACGGACGTATTCACGCGGTCACCGAGCTGGTGGAAGGGCAGACTCCTTCCACCAAGAGCGCCAAGGCATTTCTGGCCACGCTGACCGACCGCAAGCAGGTCCTGGTGGTCGTCGGCCGCAGCGACGAGGCCGGTGTGAAGAGTGTGCGCAACCTGCCGGGTGTGCACATCCTGCCGCCAGACCAGCTCAACACCTATGACGTGCTGCACGCCGACGACGTGGTGTTCAGCGTGGAGGCCTTGAACGCCTATATCTCAGCTAATACAGCCAACCCGGCATCTTCTTCCGAGGAGGTTTCGGCCTGATGGCGACCATCGCTGACCCCCGCGACATCATTCTGGCGCCGGTCATCTCCGAGAAGTCCTACGGGCTGCTCGACGACAACGTGTACACCTTCGTGGTGCACCCCGACTCGAACAAGACGCAGATCAAGATCGCGATCGAGAAGATCTTCGCCGTCAAGGTCGCATCGGTGAATACCGCGAATCGGCAGGGCAAGCGCAAGCGCACCCGGTCCGGTTACGGCACGCGCAAGAGCACCAAGCGCGCCATCGTCACCCTGGCACCGGGCAGCAAGCCGATCGACTTGTTCGGAGCCCCGGCCTAGCCCGGCGCGCGCGAGAGAGAGACCTGATCAGACATGGCAATTCGCAAATACAAGCCGACGACCCCCGGTCGTCGTGGCGCCAGCGTGTCGGATTTCTCCGAGATCACCCGATCCACTCCGGAGAAGTCACTGGTGCGCCCCCTGCACAGCAAGGGTGGGCGTAACGCACACGGCCGGATCACCACCCGCCACCAGGGCGGTGGCCACAAGCGCGCCTACCGGGTTATCGACTTCCGTCGCAACGACAAGGACGGCGTCAACGCCAAAGTTGCGCACATCGAGTACGACCCGAACCGCACCGCACGGATCGCACTCCTGCATTTCCTGGACGGCGAGAAGCGCTACATCATTGCGCCGAACGGACTTTCGCAGGGCGACATCGTGGAGTCGGGTGCCAACGCCGACATCAAGCCCGGCAACAACCTGCCGTTGCGAAACATCCCGGCCGGCACCCTGGTGCACGCCGTGGAGCTGCGGCCCGGTGGTGGCGCCAAGCTGGCCCGCTCGGCCGGCTCGAGCATTCAGTTGCTCGGCAAAGAAGCAACCTACGCCTCGTTGCGCATGCCCAGCGGGGAGATCCGCCGCGTCGACGTCCGCTGCCGCGCCACGGTCGGTGAGGTGGGTAACGCCGAGCAGGCGAACATCAACTGGGGCAAGGCCGGCCGTATGCGGTGGAAGGGCAAGCGCCCCTCCGTCCGTGGTGTGGTGATGAACCCGGTCGACCACCCGCACGGCGGTGGTGAGGGTAAGACCTCCGGTGGTCGCCACCCGGTCAGCCCGTGGGGCAAGCCGGAGGGCCGTACCCGCAACCCGAACAAAGCCAGCAACAAGCTCATTGTCCGACGCCGGCGCACCGGCAAGAAGCACGGCCGGTAGGAGTAACCAACCATGCCACGCAGCCTCAAGAAGGGCCCGTTCGTCGACGACCATCTGCTCAAGAAGGTCGACGTGCAGAACGAGAAGAACACCAAGCAGGTCATCAAGACCTGGTCGCGACGGTCGACCATCATTCCCGACTTCATCGGCCACACGTTTGCGGTGCACGACGGCCGCAAGCACGTGCCGGTGTTCGTCACCGAATCGATGGTGGGTCACAAGCTGGGGGAGTTCGCGCCCACCCGCACCTTCAAGGGACACATCAAGGACGACCGGAAGAGTAAGCGGCGATGAGTACTACCACCGAATATCCGTCGGCGACCGCCAAGGCGCGGTTCGTGCGGGTGTCGCCCACCAAAGCGCGTCGGGTCATCGATCTGGTGCGTGGCCGGTCGGTGACCGACGCACTCGACATCCTGCGCTGGGCGCCGCAGGCGGCCAGCGAACCGGTGGCCAAGGTGATCGCCAGTGCCGCCGCCAATGCGCAGAACAACAACGGCCTGGACCCGAACACTCTGGTGGTGGCCACCGTCTACGCCGACGAGGGCCCGACCGCCAAGCGGATCCGTCCGCGTGCGCAGGGCCGCGCGTTCCGCATCCGGCGGCGCACCAGCCACATCACGGTGATCGTGGAGAGCAGGCCCAGCAAGGACGAGCGCTCCTCGAAGTCCTCGCGGACCCGTCGCGCCGAGGGCAGCA
Organism: Mycobacterium gordonae; assembly: GCF_002101675.1. Lineage (GTDB taxonomy): Bacteria > Actinomycetota > Actinomycetes > Mycobacteriales > Mycobacteriaceae > Mycobacterium > Mycobacterium gordonae. The sequence continues at coordinate 157,990 of NZ_LQOY01000155.1, forward strand.
AGGCCGCCGCGAAGGCGCCCGCGAAGAAGGCGCCTGCCAAGAAGGCGGCCACCAAAGCGCCCGCCAAGAAGGCACCCGCGAAGACGTCTGAGGCTTCTGAAGCGAAGGGAGGCTCAGACTAGTGGGCCAGAAGATCAATCCGCACGGCTTCCGCCTGGGTATCACCACCGACTGGAAGTCACGCTGGTACGCCGACAAGCAGTACTCCGAGTACGTCAAGGAGGACGTCGCCATCCGGCGGCTGCTGTCCTCGGGCCTGGAGCGTGCGGGCATCGCTGATGTGGAGATCGAGCGGACCCGCGACCGGGTCCGGGTCGACATCCACACAGCGCGGCCGGGCATCGTCATCGGCCGGCGGGGCACCGAGGCCGACCGCATCCGCGCCGACTTGGAGAAGCTCACCAAAAAGCAGGTGCAGCTGAACATCCTCGAGGTGAAAAACCCCGAGTCCCAAGCGCAATTGGTGGCCCAGGGCGTCGCGGAGCAGCTGAGCAACCGCGTGGCGTTCCGCCGGGCGATGCGCAAGGCCATCCAGTCGGCCATGCGCCAGCCCAACGTCAAAGGCATCCGGGTGCAGTGCTCGGGCCGTCTGGGTGGCGCCGAGATGAGCCGCTCGGAGTTCTACCGCGAAGGCCGGGTTCCGCTGCACACGCTGCGGGCGGACATCGACTATGGCCTGTACGAGGCCAAGACCACCTTCGGCCGCATCGGCGTGAAGGTCTGGATTTACAAGGGCGACATCGTCGGCGGCAAGCGCGAACTGGCTGCCGCCGCACCGGCCGGTGCCGACCGCCCGCGTCGCGAGCGGCCTTCGGGCACCCGTCCGCGCCGCAGCGGCGCCTCGGGCACCACGGCGACCGGCACTGACGCCGGCCGTGCCGCCGGCGGCGACGAGACCGCCCCCGAAGCAGCAGCGCCGGCAGTAGAAGCGCAGAGCACGGAGAGCTGAATCATGTTGATTCCCCGCAAGGTTAAACACCGCAAGCAACACCACCCGCGCCAGCGCGGTATCGCCAGTGGCGGCACCGCGGTGAACTTCGGCGACTACGGGATCCAGGCGCTCGAGCACGCCTACGTCACCAACCGGCAGATCGAGTCCGCTCGTATCGCCATCAACCGGCACATCAAGCGTGGCGGCAAGGTGTGGATCAACATCTTCCCGGACCGCCCCCTGACCAAGAAGCCCGCCGAGACCCGGATGGGTTCCGGTAAGGGTTCACCGGAATGGTGGGTCGTGAACGTCAAGCCCGGACGCGTGCTGTTCGAGCTGAGCTACCCGAACGAGCAGATCGCCCGCGCGGCGCTCACCCGAGCCATCCACAAGCTGCCGATCAAGGCACGCATCGTTACCCGAGAGGAGCAGTTCTGATGGCAGTGGGAATTTCCCCTGGCGAACTGCGCGAGCTCACCGACGAGGAGCTGCAGGAGCGGGTCCGCGAGTCCAAGGAAGAGCTGTTCAACCTGCGCTTCCAAATGGCTACCGGTCAGCTCAGCAACAACCGCCGGCTGCGCACGGTGCGGCAGGAGATCGCGCGCGTCTACACGGTGCTGCGCGAACGAGAACTGGGTCTGGCTAGTGGGCCCGACGGGTCCGACGGTAAGGAATCGTGATGGCAGAGGCGAAGAAAGCGGCCCCCAAAGCGGAAGCTCCCGCAAAGGAGAAGGGCCCCAAGCACACTCCGGCCAATCCCAAGCCGCGCGGTCGTCGTAAGACCCGCATCGGCTACGTGGTGAGCGACAAGATGCAGAAGACGATTGTCGTGGAGCTCGAAGACCGCGTGCGGCACCCGTTGTACGGCAAGATCATTCGGACGACCAAGAAGGTCAAGGCCCACGACGAGAACAGCATCGCCGGCATCGGCGACCGCGTCTCGCTGATGGAGACCCGGCCGCTGTCGGCGACCAAGCGCTGGCGCCTCGTCGAAATCCTCGAGAAGGCCAAGTAGCTCGGGCGAGCAGACGCGAAAGCCCCCGTTTCGTAGGCGAAACGGGGGCTTTCGCGTCTCTTCGCGCGGGCAGGGGAGTCCTTGCCAGACCCGTGTCCACCGGCTAGGGGACAACGGATATCACCACACCCCGGCCGGTCGGAGGACACCGCTCGGCGAATCGCGTTGTTAGTTTTTCGGTACGTGATTCAAACGCCGAGAAGAAAGAGAAGTCGTGTCCCACGAGATGCTGTTCTGCGAGAGCGAGACCGTTTACTCCATGCCCATCTACAGCGCCGGCGACATCTGCGAGTAGTCGAGTCGAGCCATACCGTCACTGACCCTGACGCCGCCGGGCATGCAGCCATCGGGTGGTGTCGGGGTCAGTTGTCTGCAGAGCCAGTCCCGCCCGCAGCAGCTCGTCACGAATTGCCTGCGCAGGTATCTCCTCGGCAGTCAGCGACTGGCGCCACACGCGGCCGTCGATCGCCAGGGAGAACTCGCCGATGCTGATGCCGTCGCTGTTGGAGTGGATCGTCAAGGTCGTCGTCACATCGCCCAGCGTCAGAGACTTCGACCAGCCGGCCGGACGGGCCGCGAGCAATGACGGCGGGGCCCACTGCAAGATGGCCTGCCCACCCGGCGCCAGATGATGTGCGACGGTGGCCAACACCGCCCGGCGTTGCTCGATGCCCGGGTAGTTGATCATGTTGCCGATCACCAACACGGCGTCGAACCGCTCGGCCAGGCGCAAGCCCTCGATGCGGGCCCGGACCGTTCGTGCCGCGCGGACGTAAGCCAGCATCTCCGGTGAGTCGTCCACGGCGGTGACCCGATGACCCAGTGCCGCAAGGGGATCGGCGATCCGGCCGGTCCCGGCGCCCAGGTCGAGCACGGAACTCCCCGGCGCCAGTTGCGCTTGGATGTATTCGATCTCGCCCAGGGACGGCAGCCGGCGGTAGATCTCCACCCCGGTCCCGTCGTCGGCGAAGGCGCCCGGTGGTGCGTCGTCAGCCATCGATGACGTCCTCCCGGATGGGCGGTATGCTTTCGACCCCTGATCCAAGGGAGCTCATGAGAACCTACCCCGCGACTGGTCCGCTCGGTGTCGATCTCACCGATCCGGGCAACTTCGCCGACGGGTTCCCCTACGACGTGTTCGAGGCGCACCGCCGCGACGCTCCGGTGTTCTGGCACGAGCCGACCCGGCACACGCCCGATGGTGAAGGATTCTGGTCGGTAGCGACTTATGCCGAAACCAGTGCGGTGCTGCGTGATTGCGCCACCTTCTCTTCGGAGACGGGGGGCAGGCGACCCTTTGGTGGCACTCTGCTGCAGGACATGCCGGTGGCCGGCCGGGTGATCAACATGATGGATGATCCCCGGCACGCCGATATCCGGCGGCTGGTCAGCTCGGGCCTCGGGCCCCGGATGATCGGCCGGGTCGAGGACGACCTGCGCCGACGTGCGCGTCGCTTACTCGATCAGATCGAACCGGGTGTGCCGTTCGACTTCGCGCTCGAGATCGCCCCGGAGCTACCGATGCAGATGATCTGCATTCTGTTGGGGGTGCCCGAGTCCGACCGGCACTGGCTGCTGGCCGAACTCGAAGAGGTGCTGGATTTTCGCGGCTCTCGAAAAGACTATGTGGCGCGGGTGATGGGCGAGAACGCCGACGCCCGCCGGGGCGACTACGGCCGCGAACTCATTGCCCGCAAACGTGCCGAGCCCGCTGACGACATGCTGTCCGTCGTCGCCAATGCCACCGTGGACGGCGCGCCGCTGCTGTCCGACGACGAGGTGTATCTGTTCTTCAACCAGCTGTTCAGCGCCGGCAGCGACACCACCCGCAACGTCACCTCAGTGGGGCTGCTCGCCTTCGCCGAGCACCCCGACCAGTGGCGGCGGTTACGCGGCGATGCGAGCCTGTTGCCGACGGCGATCGAGGAACTGGTGCGCTGGACGACGCCGTCGCCGTCCAAGCGGCGTACCGCCACCCGCGAGGTCACCCTGGCCGGCCGGCGCATCGGCGCGGGCCAGAAGGTGGTGGTGTGGGAGGGCTCCGCCAACCGCGACCCTAGTGTGTTCGACCGCGCCGACGAGTTCGACATCACCCGAAAGCCCAACCCGCATCTAGGTTTCGGGCATGGTGTGCACTACTGCTTGGGTGCCAATCTGGCCCGGCTGGAACTGCGGGTGTTCTTCGAGGAACTGCTGTCACGCTTCGAGCAGGTCGAAGTCACGGGACCGGCGCACTGGGCCGGCAGCAACCGGCGCAACGGACTTCGCAGCCTGGTCGTCCGGCTGAGCTGACAGCCGGCCGGCGCTGTGAAATCTCAGCAGTTTTCTACCTGGCGCGTGTAATGTCCACGGACGTTCGGGTGGTCAATTCAACGGTGAGGCTGGCGGCATATGACGGGGTCGACGCAGTTCAACGGAAAGATCGAACTGGATATTCGCGATTCGGAACCGGATTGGGGTCCGTACGCGGCGCCCACTGCTCCGGAGAACTCGCCCAACATCCTGTACCTGGTATGGGACGACACCGGAATCGCGACCTGGGACTGCTTCGGCGGCCTGGTCGAGATGCCGGCCATGACGCGGATCGCCGAACGCGGCGTGCGGCTCTCGCAGTTCCACACCACCGCGCTGTGTTCCCCGACCCGGGCGTCGCTGCTGACCGGCCGCAACGCCACCACCGTCGGCATGGCGACCATCGAAGAGTTCACCGACGGCTTCCCCAACTGCAACGGGCGCATCCCCGCCGACACCGCGTTGCTCTCCGAGGTGCTCAACGAGCGCGGTTACAACACCTACTGCGTGGGCAAGTGGCACCTGACGCCGCTGGAAGAGTCGAGCATGGCCGCCACCAAGCGGCACTGGCCGACGTCGCGCGGCTTCGAGCGCTTCTACGGGTTCATGGGCGGGGAGACCGACCAGTGGTACCCGGACCTGGTCTACGACAACCACCCGGTGACCCCCCCTGCCACGCCCGAGGACGGCTACCACCTGTCAAAGGACCTTGCCGACAAGACCATTCAGTTCATCCGTGACGCCAAGGTGATCGCGCCCGGCAAGCCGTGGTTCAGCTACGTCTGCCCGGGCGCCGGTCACGCGCCGCACCACGTATTCAAAGAATGGGCGGACAAGTACGACGGCGTGTTCGACATGGGCTACGAGAAGTACCGTGAGATCACGCTGGAGAAGCAGAAGGCGATGGGAATCGTGCCCCAGGACACCGAGTTGTCGCCGATCAACCCCTACCTCGGCGTCAAAGGACCCAACGGCGAGCCGTGGCCGCTGCAGGACACGGTGCGGCCTTGGGATTCACTGAACGCCGAAGAGAAGAAACTGTTCAGCCGGATGGCCGAGGTGTTCGCCGGCTTCCTGAGTTACACCGACGCCCAAATCGGCCGGATCCTGGACTACCTGGAAGAATCCGGTCAGCTGGACAACACCATCATCGTGGTGATCTCCGACAACGGAGCCAGCGGCGAGGGCGGGCCGAACGGCTCGGTCAACGAGGGCAAATTCTTCAACGGCTACATCGACACCGTCGAGGAGAGTATGAAGCTCTTCGATCAGCTCGGTGGTCCGCAGACCTACAACCACTACCCGATCGGGTGGGCGATGGCGTTCAACACGCCCTACAAGCTTTTCAAGCGTTACGCCTCGCACGAAGGCGGTATCGCCGACACGGCAATCATCTCCTGGCCCAACGGTATTGCCTCGCACGGTGAGATCCGGGACAACTACGTCAACGTCAGCGACATCACCCCGACCATCTACGACCTGCTGGGCATGACGCCGCCGGACACTGTCAAGGGCATCGCACAGAAGCCGCTGGACGGCGTTAGTTTCAAGGCCGCTCTCGAGGATTCGGGCGCCGACACGGGCAAGACGACGCAGTTCTACACCATGCTGGGCACCCGTGGGATCTGGCATGAGGGATGGTTCGCCAACACTGTGCACGCCGCCACTCCCGCCGGTTGGTCGCACTTCGATGCCGACCGCTGGGAGTTGTTCCACATCGAGGCCGACCGCAGCCAGTGCCACGACCTGGCCGCCGAGTACCCGGACAAACTCGAGGAGCTCAAGGCGCTGTGGTACTCCGAGGCCGAGAAGTACAACGGGCTGCCGCTGTCGGACCTGAACATCATGGAGACGATGATGCGCTCGCGGCCCTATCTGGTGGGCGAGCGCGACAGTTATGTGTACTACCCCGACTGCGCCGACGTCGGGATCGGCGCCGCGGCGGAGATCCGCGGCCGCTCCTTCGCCGTGCTGGCCGACGTGACGGTGGAGACCACCGGTGCCGAAGGGGTGCTCTACAAGCAGGGCGGAGCGCACGGCGGGCACGTACTGTTCATGCAGGACGGACGTCTGCAATACGTCTACAACTTCCTCGGTGAACGCCAGCAGCAGATCCAGTCCAACGGCCCGATTCCGTTGGGACGGCACCTGTTCGGGGTCCGCTACGAACGCACCGGGACCGTCCCGAACAGCCATACCCCGATCGGCAACGTGACGCTGTACTTCGACGAGCACCCCGTCGGGACGTTGCCCGACGTGGTGACCCACCCGGGTACCTTCGGGCTGGCCGGCGCCGGTATCACGGTAGGCCGCAACGGCGGTTCGGCGGTGTCGAGCAAGTACAAGGCGCCGTTCGTGCTCACCGGCGCTTCCGTCGCCCAGGTCACCATGGACCTCTCCGGCCGACCTTATGAAGACGTGGAAAAGGCTCTTGCGCTTGCCTTTTCGCGTGACTGAGGTGACCGCGAAAGAATCCCGCCTGGTCGGCCTGGTCCGCCTCATCGGCCTGGTCTGCCTGGTGGGTGCCCTGGCCGGCTGCGATTCGCATACCGGAGGGTCCGCCGCGCCGCACCCGGATCCCGCCGAGCCGGTCCCCGGCATCGCGCCCACGCACCCGGACCGCCTTCCGCCGAACGCGCTGTCCTGTCTGGTAACGCCCGCAGGTGACGGCGAACCGATTCCCGCCGCGGTGGCCGACCCGCAAGCCCCGCGGATCACCATCACGGTGCCGCGTGGGTGGACATCGGCTCCGGGCGCCGGCGACACGGCGTTGACGTCCAACGGTCCGGACACCCTGGCCGCGACGGTGACCATCGCGGCGACCGACCTGACGCCCGAGAGCGCGTTCCTGCGGCACACCGCAACTGTCGGGGGCGCGCTGCCCCGACTGAAGTTCTCTGTTATGGGCTCACCGTTCTGTGGCTACAGCAGCCAGCAACTTGCCGGTACCCTGCAGGGGCCGTCCGGCGGCATCGACTTCGCCGATCGGATCACCCACATCTGGACCAACACCAAGCAATACCTGGTGACCATTCACGTGCAAGCGAATTCCGGCACCCCCGGCTTCAAGGAGGCGAGATCCGCATTGACACAGGATTTCGCCGTCGTCATACCCTGAAGCGGTGTTGACGGAGCTGGTGGAACTGCCCGGCGGGTCGTTCCGCATGGGTTCGACGAGCTTCTATCCGGAAGAAGCACCGATCCATACCGTGACCGTCGCCCCCTTCGCGGTGGAGCGACACCCGGTGACCAACGCGCAATTCGCTGAATTCGTAGCCGCCACAGGCTATGTGACGGTGGCCGAGCAGCCACTTGATCCGGCGCAGTATCCCGGCGCCAACCCCGCCGACCTGGTTCCGGGGGCGATGGTGTTTCGGCCGACGGCGGGCCCGGTCGATCTGCGCGACTGGCGGCAGTGGTGGGACTGGGCGCCCGAGGCCAGCTGGCGCCGGCCGTTCGGGACCGCCAGCGACCTGGCCGACGCAGCCGACCGGGCCCAGCACCCCGTGGTGCAGGTGGCCTATCCCGACGCCGCGGCCTATGCCCGCTGGGCCGGGCGGCGCCTGCCCACCGAGGCCGAATGGGAATACGCCGCCCGCGCCGGGGCGACGGGGACCTACTCCTGGGGCGAGGAAGAGAAACCCGGCGGCCGGCTGATGGCCAACACGTGGCAGGGCCGGTTCCCGTATCGCAATGACGGCGCGCTGGGCTGGATCGGCACCTCGCCGGTCGGGTCGTTCCCGCCCAACGGCTTCGGCCTGCTCGACATGATCGGCAACGTCTGGGAGTGGACCACGACGGAGTTCAGCGCACACCACCGAATCACCCAGCCGCCCAAGGCCTGCTGCACGCCGACCGGTCCGGCGGACCCGACGGTCAGCCAGACCCTCAAGGGCGGATCGCACCTGTGCGCCCCGGAGTACTGCCACCGCTACCGACCCGCGGCGCGCTCGCCGCAATCGCAGGACACCGCGACCACTCATATCGGGTTCCGTTGCGTAATCGATTCGGAGCCACGCTAAATAAATTCGTGTATCAGTCGCTCTGCGCGTTGTCGGCGGTTAATGTGTGACAAGTTTCGCCTCATTACGCCCGTGCTGTCACCGAAAGGCCGCGACCGATGAGCCACCAGGCCCCGCCGCCCGCACCTCCGGCACCACCGCCCGCCCCTTCGGCTCCCTCATCGCCGCCGCCATCGAAATCGTCGTCACGGGGCAGGCGCATCCTGATCGACCTCGGCGTGATCCTCGCCGTGGTCGTGGTCTACGTGCTCTCGCTGGTCGGTGTGCACCTGCTGGCCACCTCGGCTGAGGGGCTGCCGGAAGCCGACCTGGGCACCACCGAAGACACCGTGGTGCAGGTGAAGATCGAGGAACTGGACACGGTCAACAACCGCCTCAAGGTGAGTGTGCTTGTCATTCCTGAGGATTCGAAGTTCGACAAGAGATTCCACACGCTGACTCAAGACCTCACCGTGCGGATGTACCCAGAGAATGACCTGGGGGATCTGCAGTACCCGGTGGGCAAGTCACCCGCACAACAGACCACCTATCTCGACGCGCAGGGCGATCCCGCCAACTGGCCCTTCGATTCTTACACCACCGGCACCATCCAGGCCCAGGTGTTCGCCGGAACCGGCGAGAACCGGACGGTGGAGGACGCCCGTGTCGAGGTGATCGGAGAGGTCGGAGGCTGGGACGCCACCGTCAGGCGCGTCGGTGAGTCGACCCAGAGTTCGCCCCGGCCAGACGACGCCATCATCACCTTGCACCGATCCAAGAGCACGCTGATCTTCGACCTCGGCATCGTCCTGGTGCTCATCGCGCTGCCCGCTCTGGCGCTGTGGGTGTCCATCCCAATGGCGTTGGGCAAGAAGAAGTTCTTGCCGCCGTTCGTATCCTGGTTCGCCGCCATGCTGTTCGCGGTGGTTCCGCTGCGCAACATCTTCCCCGGCAAGCCGCCCGAAGGGTCCTGGGTCGACCAGGCGATCACGCTGTGGGTGCTGCTGGCACTGATCGTCGCGATGACCCTGTTCATCATGGCGTACCGAAAACAGTCGGACTGAACCCGGTCTGATGCTCGCCACTATGTTCCGCTCACTCGGCTTCGGTGTCCGGGTAGGTCATTCCGCCTGCAGCGAGCCGCCCACTCCGCCGATCGCGTCCACGGCTTCGGACACCCGGGCCTGGAATCCCGCCGGCAGCGGAATGTAGCCGAGCTTGTTCACATCGACCTGGCCCGGCCCGATCGCGGCCTGCAGGAACGCCTTGACCGCCTGCGCGACATCCGGTGCCGGGTATTTGGAGCAGACGATCTCGTAGGTGGCCAGGACGATCGGGTAGACGTCCGGTTGGGCAGGGTTGTAGAACGACGAGATGTCGAGCACGAGGTTGTTGCCCGCGCCGACGATCTTGGCGCCGCTGATGGTTTTCCCGACCGTGTCGGTGCCGATCCGCACGGGCCGCAGCGACCGGCGGCTGGCCGGTGTCTTGATCTCGGCGGCGTAAAGCCCTTGCTCGAGCGCGAAGGACAACTCGTTGTAGCTGATCGCACCCTCGGTGGATTTGACCAACTCCGCCGTGCCCTTGTTGCCGACGGCGCCGACGCCGACGCCGCCGTTGAAGGCCTTACCGGTGCCCTGCTTCCACGCCCCGGCGGACGCGGCGTTCAGATAGGACTGGAAGTTGTCGGTGGTGCCTGAAGCGTCGCTGCGGTAGACGACGCGGATGTCTTCGGCCGGCATCGACGCGTTCAGCGCGGTGAGCGCAGGGTCGTCCCAGCGCGTGATCGTGCCGTTGAAGATCTTGGCGAGCGTGGGCCCGTCGATCACCAGCGTGTCCACGTTGGCGAGGTTGTAGGTAATGGCCAGCGGGCCGAACACGACGGGCAGGTTCCAGGCGTCGGCACCACCGCACCGCTCCTTGGCGGCGGCCGCCTGCTCGGCCGACAGGGGTGTGTCTGATCCGGCCAAATCGGTTTTACCGGAGAGAAATTCGTTGATCCCCGCACCCGAGCCGATGGCGTTGTAGGTGAGCGTCTGTTGGCTGCAGGCGTTGTGGTAGGCGTCGACGAAGCGCCTCATCGCGTGCGCCTGTGCGGTCGATCCGCTGGCCGTCAGGGTCTGTTTGCCGCCGCACTCCACTTTGGCGCCCCTGACGTAGGGGAGGGTGGCCTGGGCGGTGGTGCACGCGGAGAGCAGCAGCGCACCCGTGGCCAGCACGCTGATGGCCACGGTCGGTCGTTCGCGCTTCATGAGGCTCCCTTCACAACGGCACACCGACATTTACAACTGCCGGAATCGGACCGCAGGCAAACATCCGATGAACCGGGCGGCATGCTCCGATGAACGTTCTGGTGGGTCGTCCCGCGCTGTGATCTGACTGCTGGATTACCACCAGATGTATTGCGGGTGAATCAGATTCACTCAAGGCGCGCGGGCCCGACGGGTTCGCTAGCATCTGACGTCGTGCCGTCCCGGAGGTGAGGGAGGCCAGTGTGGCGAGCGGAGGTGTGCGGTGACCACCGAAGCTCCACCCATCCCGTCGGCGGACAAAGCGACGGCGCCGGCGAAGAAGCCGGAGAAATCCCGCATCCTGGTCGGCATCATCATCCTGACGGTCATCGTCATCTTCTACGTCCTGTCGTTGGTCGGCGTTCACTTTCTGCAGAGGTCAGAGGGTCCGCTGCCGCCGCTGGACCTGAGCCAGGGCGGTGGCGATGCCACGATCGTCCAGTTGCGCCTCGAGGAGCTCAAACCGGTCGCCAACCGCCTGACGGTGGATGTCCTTGTCTATCCCAGCATTTCGTCGTACGACAACCGTTTCGATGTGCTGGGCACCGACGTAGCCGTACGCTTGTATCCCACCAGCGACCTGGGGGACCTGCACTACCCGAAAGGCAAGGCGCCGGCCCAACTCAGCACCACCGTGGAAGCGCACGGCGACCCCGGCAACTGGCCGTTCGACTCCTACCGCACCGAACCGATCGCGGCCGACGCCTTCGTCGGGCCCGGCGACAGCCTGAAAAAGGTGCCCGCTCGCGTGGAGGTGACCGGCGCGCTCGATGGCTGGGAAATCAGCGTCAACCGCGTGCATGACCCGGCCGCGCTTCCCACCTCTCGCGCCACCGACAACGGAAACGTGGTCGTCACCTTCAAGAGGGCGAAGGGTCCGCTGATCTTCGATCTGGGCATCTGCCTGGTGCTCATCGCCCTGCCGACCCTGGCTCTGTTGGTGGCGGTGCCGATGGCGTTGGGCAGGAGGAAGTTTCTGCCGCCGTTCGCGACCTGGTACGCGGCGAACCTGTTTGCCATCGTTCCGCTGCGCAACATCCTCCCGGGTGCTCCCCCGCCGGGATCGTGGATCGACCAGGCGATCGTGCAGTGGGTGCTGATCGCACTGGTGACGGCTATGAGCCTGTATATCGTCGCTTGGGTCCGGCAAGGGGACTGATCTACCATCTGACCTCGTGCAGCCCGACGCTCCCACACCCGATCCGGGAGTTGCCGAGCACAAACACATGTCGGTGCGCAAACACCTGCTGCTCGACTCGTCGATTCTCATCGGATTCGCCGCCTTCTACATCTTCACCCTGCTGAACTATCAGTGGCTGGCTCCGCACCCGCTGCCCAAGGTGGATCTGCGCTCCCCGAAGGACACGGTGGTCAAGGTGCACATCGACAACCTGCGCCACAAAGACAACCTGCTCGACGTGACCCTGGTGCTGAAGCCGGATGAGGCGATCGTCGATCCGCGCACCGGGCGGCTGACCGCCGACACGGCGGTGCGCTTTCCCATGCAGGACGACATGGGGGAGCTGACGTACGAGAACGGGAAAGCGCCGGAACCGAAAGACACCACCATCGAGGCCCGGGGTGAGCCACGCAACTGGCCGTTGGACACCTACACCACCGACCCGATCCGGGCGGAGTGGCTGGTCGGGGCGGGCGACGGCAGCCACTACGAGGCGGCCAAGATCGAGGTGGACGGATCGGCCGACGGCTTCGACATCGACGTCGCCCGGGTCGACGACAGCCCCAACGACGTCGTCATCACCCTCAAGCGAACGAGGGCACAACGTATCTTCGACGTCGGTATCTGCCTGGTACTGATCACGCTGCCGGCGGTGGCGTTGTTCGTCGCCATCCAGATGGTGACGCGTCGGCGGCCATTCCTGCCGCCGTTCGGCACCTGGTACGCGGCGATGCTGTTCGCCGTGGTGCCGTTGCGCAACTTCCTGCCGGGCTCCCCGCCGACGGGTGCCTGGATCGACCAGGGCCTGGTGATCTGGGTGCTGCTGGGCCTGGCGGCCGCCATGGTGATCTACATCGTGGCGTGGTACCGAGATCGCGCTTGAGGATCCGCGTCGGCAAGTGAGTCAGGGCCTCCGAGCCCGCGCCACCGCCGCTGTGTTAACGCAGGTGACGCGCAATGTTACAGGCGCGTAGCGCGTCGTAACAAAGGCTGCTAGCAAACAAATGCATTGCTAATCTGGCGCAGTGACAGTACACAGGGAGTTGGCTGCGCCGGTGGGCCCTCGACCCGAGTTCGACCTGGATGAGACGTTCGCGCTGCCCGCACACAGCCCGCAGGACGACGCTCAGCAGGGGCGCCGCCGCCACCTCATCCTGGATGTCTCTATCGTCGTCAGCGTCATCGTCGTCTACCTGTTGTCGCTGTTCGGTTACCACCTCCTGGCCACCTCGCCTGGGCCGCTGCCCGAACCGGACATGACGACCACCGACAACAGCGTGGTCCTGGTGCGCATCGAGCAACTGCACGCCGTCGAGCATCGTCTTGACGTGAAAGTGCTTGTCAAACCTGATGATTCGATGGTCGACCATCGCCTGAACGTCCTGAACACCGACACGTCGGTGCGTTTTTTCCCGCAGAACGACCTGGGTGATCTGCAGTACCCGGTGGGGAAGTCGCCGGCGCAGGTGGCCACCACGATCCCCGCGCACGGCGAGCCCGGCGACTGGCCGTTCGACACCTACACCACCGACACCATCCAGGCCGACGTGCTCGTCGGGACCGGCGACGGCCGTCAGTACAAGCCGGCCCGGGTGGAGGTGACCGGCGTACTGGAAGGGTGGGACGTCACGGCGACCAGGGTCGGGCGCGACAGCCACGACCCCAACCGCCCCGACAACGTGGTCATCACCATCAAGCGGGCAAAGGGACCGCTGGTCTTCGACCTGGGGATCTGCCTGGTATTGGTTGCGCTGCCGACGTTGGCGCTGTTCGTGGCCATCCAGATGCTGACCGGCCGGCGCAAGTTCCTGCCACCGTTTTCCACCTGGTATGCGGCGATGCTGTTTGCGGTCGTGCCGCTGCGCAACATCCTGCCCGGTTCCCCACCCGCCGGCTCCTGGGTGGACCAGGCCGTGGTGATCTGGGTGCTGATCGGTCTCGCGACCGCGCTGATCCTCTACATCCTGGCCTGGCACCGGCAGGGGGACTGACGGCAATTTGGTGCTGAGCAGGGTGTCCCCTAGACTCTAGGGGTTGCCTTGGGCAGACCTCGGCTGGCTTCTGAAGGTAGGGAGCTGGCCCCGCGTGCCCTTCGGTGACAACTGTTTTTCAAGACCGCGCACGTCAGGTGCTCATTGAGCTTGGGTTTCGCCTGCCGCGCGCACCTCCACCAGGTCAGGAGATCGAGTGATTCAGCAAGAATCGCGGCTGAAGGTCGCCGACAACACCGGCGCCAAGGAGATCTTGTGCATCCGCGTGCTCGGCGGCTCGTCGCGACGCTATGCCGGCATCGGTGACATCATCGTCGCCACGGTCAAGGACGCCATCCCGGGCGGCAACGTCAAACGGGGTGACGTGGTGAAGGCCGTCGTGGTGCGCACCGTCAAGGAGCGCAGGCGCCCGGACGGCAGCTACATCAGGTTCGACGAGAACGCCGCCGTCATCATCAAGCCCGACAACGACCCGCGCGGTACCCGCATCTTCGGGCCGGTCGGTCGCGAATTGCGGGAGAAGAAGTTCATGAAGATCATCTCGCTCGCCCCGGAGGTGTTGTAGGTGAAGGTCCACAAAGGCGACACCGTGCTGGTCATCGCCGGCAAGGACAAGGGTGCCAAGGGCAAGGTCATTCAGGCCTACCCGGACCGCAACCGGGTGCTGGTTGAAGGCGTCAACCGCATCAAGAAGCACACCGCGGTCTCGACCAACCAGCGCGGCGCCCGCTCGGGTGGCATCGTCACCCAGGAAGCGCCGATCCACGTGTCCAACGTGATGGTGGTCGACTCCGACGGCAAGCCCACCCGCATCGGCTATCGCGTGGACGAGGAGACCGGCAAGCGGGTCCGCGTCTCCAAGCGCAACGGCAAGGACATCTGACGATGACTACTGCAGAGAAGACCCAGCCGCGCCTGAAAGAGCGCTACCGCAACGAAATTCGGGATGCGCTGCACAAGCAGTTCGGTTATGGCAACGTCATGCAGATCCCGACCGTGACCAAGGTCGTGGTCAACATGGGCGTCGGCGAGGCCGCTCGGGACGCCAAGCTGATCAACGGCGCCGTCAATGACCTGTCGCTGATCACCGGCCAGAAGCCCGAGATCCGCAAGGCGCGCAAGTCCATTGCGCAGTTCAAATTGCGCGAGGGCATGCCGATCGGCGCGCGGGTCACCCTGCGGGGCGACCGGATGTGGGAGTTCCTGGACCGGCTCACGTCGATCGCGCTGCCCCGTATCCGTGACTTCCGTGGCTTGTCGCCCAAGCAGTTCGACGGTGTCGGCAACTACACCTTCGGTCTCGCCGAGCAGTCGGTGTTCCACGAGATCGACGTGGACAAGATCGACCGGGTCCGCGGTATGGACATCAGCGTCGTCACCTCGGCGACGAACGACGACGAAGGACGAGCGCTGTTGCGGGCCCTCGGCTTTCCCTTCAAGGAGAACTGAGCAGATGGCGAAGAAGGCACTGGTCAACAAAGCCAACCGCAAGCCGAAGTTCGCGGTGCGCGGCTACACACGCTGCAGCAAGTGCGGCCGTCCGCGTGCGGTGTTCCGCAAGTTCGGGCTCTGCCGGATCTGCCTGCGCGAGATGGCGCATGCGGGCGAGTTGCCCGGCGTGCAGAAGAGCAGTTGGTGACAGGACACAGGGACTAAACCATGACGATGACGGACCCCATCGCAGACTTCTTGACCCGTCTGCGCAACGCCAACTCGGCGTACCACGACGAAGTGACCTTGCCGCACTCCAAGATCAAGGCCAACATCGCCCAGATCCTCAAGAGCGAGGGCTACATCACCGACTTCCGCACCGAGGATGCCCGGGTCGGCAAGTCGCTGGTCGTCCAGCTCAAGTACGGGCCCAGCCGCGAGCGCAGCATCGCGGGTCTCAAGCGGGTGTCCAAGCCCGGCCTGCGGGTGTACGCGAAGTCGACCAACCTGCCGCGGGTGTTGGGAGGCCTTGGCGTCGCGATCATTTCGACGTCGTCGGGTCTGCTCACCGACCGTCAGGCAGCCAGACAGGGCGTGGGCGGCGAAGTCCTCGCTTATGTCTGGTAGGGCGTGGTAGAGGAGTTTGGATCATGTCGCGTATTGGTAAGCAACCGGTTCCGGTTCCCGCTGGAGTCGACGTAACGATCGAGGGCCAGAACGTCTCGGTGAAGGGACCCAAGGGCACCCTCGAACTGACGGTGGCCGAACCGATCACGGTGTCGCGCAACGACGATGGCGCCATCGTGGTTACCCGTCCGAACGACGAGCGGCAAAACCGCTCGCTGCACGGGCTGTCGCGCACCCTGGTGGCCAACCTGGTCACGGGCGTGACGGAGGGTTACACCACGAAGATGGAGATCTACGGGGTGGGCTACCGCGTGCAACTCAAGGGCAGCAACCTGGAGTTCGCGCTCGGCTACAGCCACCCGGTGGTGATCGAGGCGCCGGACGGCATCACGTTCGCGGTGCAGGCTCCGACGAAGTTCACGGTCACTGGAATCGACAAGCAGAAGGTCGGCCAGATCTCGGCGAACATCCGCCGTCTGCGCCGCCCCGACCCCTACAAGGGCAAGGGCGTGCGCTACGAGGGTGAGCAGATCCGCCGCAAGGTCGGAAAGACAGGTAAGTAGTCATGGCGCAATCACAGGCTGAAGCGCAAAAGCCCGTGGGGCAGAGCGTATCCGCGACCCGCCGGGTCTCGCGGCTGCGCCGGCACGCACGGCTGCGCAAGAAGATCTCCGGCACCGCGGAGCGTCCCCGGCTGGTGGTCAACCGGTCTTCACGGCACATTCACGTGCAGCTGGTCAATGACCTCAACGGCACCACCGTGGCCGCGGCTTCGTCGATCGAAGCCGACGTGCGCGGTCTGGACGGGGACAAGAAGGCCCGCAGCGTGCGGGTCGGGCAGTTGATCGCCGAGCGGGCCAAGGCTGCCGGGGTCGACTCCGTGGTCTTCGACCGCGGCGGCTACACCTACGGTGGACGGATTGCGGCATTGGCCGATGCTGCCCGCGAGAACGGATTGCAATTCTGATGAGCAGCATCAGCTTGATGAACGGAAGGACCGCATAATGGCGGAACAGTCCGCTGGGGGGCAGGGCCCCGACAGCCGCGACGGCCGCGACTCGCGTGACGGACGGGGTCGCCGTGACGGCGGCGGCCGTGGCGGTCGCGACCGGGATCGGGACGGCGACAAGAGCAATTACCTGGAGCGGGTCGTCGCTATCAACCGGGTCTCCAAGGTGGTCAAGGGTGGTCGGCGCTTCAGCTTCACCGCTCTGGTCATCGTCGGTGACGGCAACGGCATGGTCGGCGTCGGTTACGGCAAGGCCAAAGAGGTTCCGGCCGCGATCGCCAAGGGCGTCGAGGAGGCCCGCAAGGGTTTCTTCCGGGTGCCGTTGATCCGCGGAACCATCACGCACCCGGTGCAGGGCGAGGCCGCTGCCGGCGTCGTGCTGTTGCGCCCGGCCAGCCCCGGTACCGGTGTGATCGCCGGCGGTGCGGCGCGTGCGGTGCTGGAATGCGCTGGCGTGCACGACATCCTGGCCAAGTCGCTGGGTAGCGACAACGCGATCAACGTGGTGCACGCGACCGTGGCCGCACTGAAGATGCTGCAGCGTCCCGAAGAGGTGGCCGCTCGGCGCGGTCTGCCCATCGAGGACGTCGCACCGGCCGGGATGCTCAAGGCCCGCCGCGAGAGTGACGCGCTGGCCGCAGCGGCAGCGCGAGAGGGAACGGCACAATGAGCCAGTTGAAGATCACCCAGGTGCGCAGCACCATCGGTGCGCGCTGGAAGCAGCGCGAGAGCCTGCGAACCCTGGGTCTGCGCAAGATTCGCCACTCGGTGATCCGCGAAGACAACCCGCAGACGCGCGGGTTGATCGCAGTGGTGAACCACCTGGTTGAGGTGGAGTCGGCGCCCGAAGGGAAGACACAGTGACCATCAAGCTGCACGACCTGCGGCCTGCGCCCGGGTCGAAGACCGCGCGCACCCGAGTCGGCCGCGGTGAGGGTTCCAAGGGCAAGACCGCGGGCCGCGGCACCAAGGGTACGAAGGCCCGCAAGAATGTTCCGTCGACCTTCGAGGGTGGGCAGATGCCCATCCACATGCGGCTGCCCAAGCTCAAGGGCTTCCGCAACCGGTTCCGCACCGAGTACCAGGTCGTCAACGTCGGCGATATCAACCGGTTGTTCCCCGAGGGCGGCACGGTAGGCATCGACGAGTTGGTGGCAAAGGGCGCCGTCCGCAAGAACGGGTTGGTCAAGGTGCTAGGCGACGGGAAGCTGACCGTCAACGTCGCTGTGACCGCGCACAAGTTCAGCGGCAGCGCGCGGGACAAGATCACCGCCGCCGGTGGCAGCGCGACCGAACTGTAGTACCGCGAGCAGACGCAAAAGCCCCCGCACGCACGGCGTGTCGGGGGCTTGAGCGTCTGCTCGCGCAAGCTAACTGAGCCGTGGAATCACCTCTGCGGCAAGGCGTTCCATCTGCTCGCGGTCTTCTGCGACATTCGCGCCCACCGGATTGAACAGCAGCATCTGGGCGCCGGCGTACATCACTTCGCGCAGACCCCGGATGACATCTTTGGGTGTGCCCGACACCGGAACCGCTTCGACGCCGGCCATGCCTCCGTAAATGCGATGTAGCCCCGCGAGCACGCGTTCGCGGGCCCGGTCGGCGTCGTCGTCGATCATCAGATACACGCGCTTGCCGATGGTGAAGCCTGCCGGGTCTTTCTGTTGTTCGGTCAGTTCACGGCGCACGATCTCTACGGCTTTGGCGAAATCCGCCGTGGACGACGAGCCGGCGCCGAGAAAGGCGTCGCCGTGCCGCACTGCCCGGGCCAGCGCCTTGGGCGCCAGACCGCCGAACCAGATCGGCGGGTGTGGCCGCTGTACCGGCTTCGGCTGAATCGGCAAGTCGTCGACATCGCGGAATCTGCCGTGGAACGTCACCCTGGGCTCGTCCGACCACGCCGCCTTCATCAACTGCAGGCCCTCGGTGAAATGGCTGATGAAGCTGTCCTTATCGACGCCGAAGGCTGCAAACCGGCGCCGGCTCCCGCCAGGAGCGACACCGACGTCGAGCCGGCCGTGGCTGAGACGGTCGACGGCGGTGATCGCCGAGGCCAACTGCAACGGATCATGCAGCGACGTCACCAGGACGGCGACCCCCAGGCGCAGCCGCTGGGTGCAGGCCGCCGCGTAAGCGAGCAGCTCGAGTGGTGCGAGCAATGGCGCGTCACCGATGATCTGCTCGAGCACCCAGCCGCCCTCGAATCCGAGCTGCTCCGCACGGGCCAGGTACGAGCGCAGCCCGTCGGCGTCGAAGTCGCCTGAGGCGAGTTGAGGGATGGCGATCGAGTACCTCACGCGCTCCACCGTACGGGCCGGGTCGGCGGCGCTCGGTAGGCTATCTAACATGTTCGCGTTTTTGCCTTCGCTGCCCGGCGTCGATGATGTGCGTGCCCTGGTCAACCGGGTCGACACCGCTCGCCACCACGGCGTGCCCAACGGTTGTGTCTTGGAGTTGAGCCTGCGCAGCACGCCTCCGGAGACCACTGGCTTCGACCCGTTGACGATCATCACCGGCGGTGGCCGCCAGATGTCGCTGCGCGAGACGGTCGCCACCATCCACCGCGCCGCCGAGGACCCGCGAGTCGCGGGGCTGATCGCCCAGGTACAGCTACCGCCGTCGCCGATGGGGGCGGTTCAGGAATTGCGTGATGCGATCGCCGCCTTCAGCGCCGTCAAGCCGTCTGTCGCGTGGGCGGAAACGTACCCGGGCACCCTGTCGTACTACCTGGCTTCGGCGTTTCGCGAGATCTGGATGCAGCCGTCCGGGGGCGTAGGGCTGATCGGCTTCGCGGCCAATGCGATGTTCTTGCGCGACGCGCTGGACAAGGCGGGCATCGAAGCCCAATTCGTCGCGCGCGGCGAATACAAATCTGCGGCAAACCTTTTCACCGAGGACGGCTTCACCGATGCGCACCGCGAAGCGGTCACCCGCATGCTGGAGAGCATTCAGGCTCAGGTGTGGCAGGCGGTGGGCGAGTCGCGCAAGATCGCCGTCGATGCGCTGGACCAGATGGCCGACCGGGCTCCGCTGATGCGCGACGACGCCCTGGCCTCCGGGCTGGTCGACCGCATCGGATTCCGCGACGAGGCCTACGCCCGAATGGCGGAATTGGTCAGCAACGGTTCCTCCGGCGAGGACGTCGACGCCGAAGAGAAACCGCCGCGGATGTATCTGGCGCGTTACGCGGGAGCGGCACGGCCGCGTCTGACACCGCCAGTGCCCGCTATCCCGGGGCGCCGGGCTAAGCCCACCATCGCGGTGGTCACCGTCGAAGGGGCGATCGTCAACGGCCGTGGTGGGCCGCAGGGCATCCCCCTGGGTCCCTCGAATGCGGGCGGCGACACCATCGCGGCGGCACTGCGGGAGGTGGCGGACGACGATTCGGTGTCCGCGATCGTGGTGCGGGTCGACAGTCCCGGGGGCTCCGTCACCGCATCGGAAACGATCTGGCGGGAGGTCAAGCGAGCTCGCGAACGCGGCAAGCCGGTGGTGGCGTCGATGGGTTCGGTTGCCGCTTCCGGTGGCTACTACGTGTCGATGGCAGCGGACGCGATCGTGGCCAACCCCGGCACGATCACCGGCTCGATCGGGGTCATCACCGGAAAGCTGGTGGTTCGGGACCTCAAGGAGCGGTTGGGAGTGGGCTCAGACACGGTGCGCACCAATGCGAACGCCGACGCCTGGTCGATCGACGCGCCTTTCACACCGCAGCAGCAGGCGCGGCAGGAAGCCGACGCCGACTTGTTCTACACAGACTTCGTCCAGCGCGTCGCCGACGGCCGCAATCTGACCACCAAAGACGTGGATAAGGTTGCGCGTGGCCGGGTTTGGACGGGTGCCGACGCACTGGAGCGCGGTCTGGTCGACGAGCTCGGTGGCCTTCGGACGGCGGTGCGCCGCGCCAAGGTACTGGCCGGGCTGGACCCGGACACCGAAGTTCGCATCCTGAGCTACCCTGGCTCGTCGCTGCTGGACATGCTGCGGCCGCGGGCGTCGTCACAGCCGGGGGCGGCGTCGCTGGCTGAAGCGGTGGGGGCGCTGCTCACCCGCTCGGTGGCCGGGATCGTCTCGCAGGTCGAGCAGACGATGAGCGGCGCCAACGTGCTGTGGGTGGGTCAGGCGCGCTTCTGATCGAGTCGCCCGCTGATGAAGATGATTTCGCCGAGCGGGTCATCGTCGTCGGGTGCGGGAATCTGCAGGCCGTGCTGCTCGAACAGCTCCGTCCGCGTCACCCCGTCGGCGTCCCAGCCCTTGTCGCGCAGATAGTCGACGACGTGGTTGCGGGCGCCGGAGTACACCAGGGAGCCCATGTCGATGTCGAGCCCGTGGTCGCGGAAGCGGCCGGACATCTCTGAGGCTTTCTCGACGTCGAAATCGACTATGCCGGGCACGAATTCGGTTGCGACGGTGCTGCCCGGGGCGCTGAGGGCGGTGATGTTGTCGAACAGCCGGTCCTGGGCTTCCGGGGGCAAGTAGATCAGCAGGCCTTCGGCGAGCCACGCCGTCGGTTGTGAGGTGTCCAGCCCGGCCTGCGTGACTGCGGTGGGCCAGTCTCCGCGCAGGTCGATCGCCACGGCGCGCCGAGTGGCGGTGGGTTCGGCCCCGATGTCGGCCAGGGTTGTTGTCTTGAACTCGATCACCTGCGGCTGGTCGATCTCGTAGAGCACCGTCCCGTCCGGCCAGGGCAACCGGTAGGCGCGCGCGTCCAACCCGGACGCAAGAATCACGACCTGGCGGATTCCCGCATTGGTGGCGTCGATGAAGTACTCGTCAAAGTACTTCGTGCGCACACCCATTCCGCCGATCATCGCCTGTACCCGCTCAGGCCTGAAGTCCTCGAGCGCCTCGGTGCCGAGCTCTCCGTCCATCATCTTGGTGAAGAAGTCCACTCCGACCGCCCTCACCAGTGGTTCGGCGAACGGATCGTTGATCAAGCCGTCGGGCGCCTTGGTCACCATCGCGCGCCCAGCCGCGACCATGGTCGCGGTGGCGCCGACGCTCGAGGCAAGATCCCAGTTGTCGTCGTGAGCGCGTGGCATGCCTGTCCTATCTGTCGCGGTTACTGCCGTGTATACAACGTCGTGCCGATCCATGGCATTTCCGGGGTAGGAAATTGAGCCGACGGTCTTATTGAGGCACGCTCATGAGATGAGTAACCCGGCTTCGTTAATTGGCAAGCGTGCCCTCATCACGGGCGCTTCATCGGGGATCGGTGCGGCCCTGGCCAGGGGCTTGGCCGCGCGGGGCGCCGTGGTCGGGCTGGTCGCCCGTCGTGAGGACCGGCTGGCCGACGTCTTGCATGACTGCCGCGTCAGTTCGCCGGACTCTACGATGTGGGTGGCCGATCTCGCCGACGGCATCACTGCGAGCAGGCTGGCGCTACAGGCCTGGCACGCCATGGGCGGCATCGACGTGCTGATCAACAACGCCGCAATTCCCAAGCGGCGCAACGTGACGGCGCTCAAACCGATCGAGGTTGAAGATGTCATGCGGGTCAACTTCCTCGCCCCGATGCGGCTGACGCTGGCGCTGTTGCCGCGGATGCTGGCGCGACGCACGGGTGCCGTAGTCAATGTGTCGAGCGTTGCGGGGCGACTGGGCATTGCCACCGAATCCGCCTACTGCGCCAGCAAGTTTGCTTTGTGCGGCTGGAGCGAGGCGATGGCCATCGACCTCGCGGGCACCGGTGTATCGGTGAAGCTGATTCAGCCGGGTCCCGTCGAGACCGAAATCTGGGACCAGCCCGACAACGAGCCGCCCGTCTACACCGGACCCAAGGTCTCGCCGGAGGAGGTCGCCGAGGGCATTATCGCGGCAATGGCCAGCGACCGCTTCGAGCACTACCTGCCCGACCTGAAGGCGGTGGTTGATGCCAAGAACGCCGATGTGGACGCGTTCATCGCCGGCATGGCGCGTCAGTGAGGGCGCTCGTCTATGGCGTGGCGCCTGAGCCGCTGGCGGTTCCGGCGGACGCTGGTGCGCTCGCCCAGAATCTGGCCCGCACCCCTGCAGCGTTGCGGGAGGTGCCGGATCCCGTTCTGCTGCAAGATGATTGGGTAATCACCCGACCCCGTCTGACCGGAATCTGCGGGTCGGACTCGAAGCAGATTCTGATGGACTTCGGCGCTGACGACGCCGACAACGCCCTGGCCGCGTTCTGTTCTTTTCCACAAGTGATGGGCCACGAGGTGGTGGCCGATGTGGTCGAGTTGGGGCCGAAGGCGCGAGGCGTCGAGGTAGGTCAGCGGGTGGTGCTCAACCCGTGGCTCTCTTGCGCACCGCGGGGCATTGCGCCCTTGTGTCCGGCGTGCGACAGCGGTGACTACAGCCTCTGCTGGAGCTTCACCGACGGCGACATCAAGCCTGGTATTCACACAGGGGTGTCGGCCGACGTCACCGGCGGCTACGCGGAGTTGATGCCCGCCCACGACAGCATGCTCTTCCCGGTGCCCGATTCGGTGCTCGACGAGACGGCGGTGTTCGCCGATCCGTTCTCGGTGTCGCTGCATGCGATCACGCGGCATCCGCCGCCTCGTTCGGGCCGCGTCTTGGTGTACGGGGCCGGTTCGCTGGGGTTGTGCGCGGTGGCGATTTTGCGTGCGCTGTATCCGGATGTGGCGGTGGCCGTGGTGGCACGTTTTTCCGCTCAGGCGGAATTGGCCCGGACGTTCGGGGCGACCAAAGTAGTTGCACACGAGCCACGTTCGGTGGTCATCGAGGAGCTGGTCGCATGGGGCGGTGGGCGGCTGCGGCAGCCGCTCGCTGGTCTGCCGATGGCGTACCCCGGGGCGGTGGACGTCGTGTACGACACCGTGGGCAAGCCGGAGACCTTCGAGGTCGGAGTACGGGTGCTGAGGGCGCGCGGAACGCTGGTGAAGGCGGGCGTTCATGCTCCCGGGCGCTGGGAGTGGAGCCCGCTGTACTTCAAGGAGATCAGCCTCGTCGGGTCCAATGCGTTCGGTGTCGAGGAGGTGCAGGGTGTGCGCCAGCACGCCATCGCGCACTACCTCGACCTCGCCGGTGAGGGGCGAATAGATCTGCGGCCCATGCTCACTCACACGTTCCGGCTGGCCGAGTGGCGGGATGCCTTCTTGGCGATCGCCGAGCAGGGCCGCAGTGGTGCGGTGAAGGTGGCGATCGATCAGCGTTAGGTGCGCAGTTCCGCGGATGTCGGTCAATCGGGTAGTGTGCCGTCGAGTTCTTCTTCGGTGGCCTGGTTGGCTAGTTGGTCGATTAAGGCGTGGCGGACGGAGCGGTCCCGGCGTTCGTCGCGTTCGTCGCGCTCCACCAATCGCATGAGTTCCGGGGTGGTCAGCGCTTCAAAGGTCGGCGCGCACAACCGCTCCGGGGTTTCGTCGGAGGCGTCCGAAGACCGCCACGATCTCCCCACGCGTGCTCGCTGCCACACCTGAAATGCTATGGGAGACCACCGACAAGTTCGGATGGCGGCGACACAGCGAATTGCGTTGATATCGGCGGTGATATCACGTTTCACAGCCTAGTGCCACCTTGCTGGCGTTACTGATGTGTCGCCTGGGACGGGCCGGGCGACACATCGAATCGCGTCGATATCGGCGGTGATATCACGATGCGAGAGCCTGGTGGCACTCAACTACGCAGGACGGACGGCCTGGTAGAAACTGATTTGCCCGACCACGCGCTGCGACTGCGTAGCTACCTTGCTGCACTCAAACCCGGCCTCGCTCAGCAGCCGCGGAATCGCGTCGCCGATGTTCTCACTGAAATGGGGATTGCGCTTCACCAGGCGTGCCAGCAGACCGCGGTGGACGTGTTCCCCGCCGGTGATGTCGACCAGATGCAGCCGCCCACCCGGACGCAGCACCCGGAAGATCTCGGCCGCCACAGCATGTTTCGCGTCCGGGCCGACATGATGCAGCATCATCGACGAGAAGACCCGGTCGAACTCGCCGTCGGCGTAGGGCAACCGCTGGGCGTAGGCATGGTCTAATCGAATTCCGCTCAATCCGGCTGCCTTTCGCCGCGCCCGGGCGAGTATCGAAGTGTCGGGGTCGGATCCGACCGCGTCGATGCCGGGACAGGACCGCTTGGCTCCGATAATGACGTTGCCGGTGCCGCAGCCGATCTCCAAGACGTGCTGACCGTCCGCTAGTCCGGCCTGCTCGATCAGCCTCTGGTAGACACTGTCGAATCCCAGCAACCGTGACATCAGATCATAGGCCGGCAGCAGCGCCGGGTGGCCGGTCGCTGGAAGATAGTCATGTGGATGATGTTTGGTCATAAGTTCATGGTTGCGCGCTGCAGCGGTGCTAGTTTGGGCGATAGTCGCCGAAATCTGGATTATCTTTGGCCGTATGACTCAGGCCACCCGGCTCAGCCGGCATCGCGATGGTGTGCCCGTCTACCGATACCGGACAGATCCCGAGACCCCGCCTGTTTCAGTGGTCCGCTACCACGAGTTCGCTGAAGGGCGCCCGCATATCCACGACTTCCCCGCGCTTTGGTATGTGCCCGAGGCGGGTGTGGTGTACATCGCCGCCCCAGGGAAGGTACTGGACCCGAAGCAGGTCTTCCCCGTCGGTGACGGGATCGCGGTGTTCTTTGATCCGGTCGCCCTCGGTGAGGACGCGCGATCGCCCTGGCCCGCGTGGCAAACACACCCCCTGCTCTTTCCCTTCCTGCATGGGCATTCCGGCGGGGTGTTGCGCCTGGTAGTGCCCGCCGACCGCAGACCACTGTGGGGCCGCACGATCGCATCAATCGAGAGCGAACTGACCGCGCGGCAGGAGAGCTACCGACAGGCTGCACTGGCACACCTGACCCTGCTGCTGATCGAGCTGGCCCGCCTGGCCGGTGACGTGGTCGACGATCTGCGCCGCAGCGGTGAACCGCTGTTGGCCGACGTCTTCGCGGTGATCGACAGGCGCCACGGCGAGTCGTTGTCGTTACGCGACGTGGCCGGCGAGGTGGGAATGACTCCCGGACACCTGACCACGGTGGTACGCCGGCGCACCGGCCGGACGGTGCAGGAGTGGATCATCGAACGGCGCATGGCCGAAGCCCGTGACCTGTTGGCTCAGACCGATCTGCCGATCGGTGAGGTCGCCAGGCGTGTCGGCATATCAGACGCGGGGTATTTCAGCAGACTCTTCAGCCGTGCCCACGGCGGTTCTCCTCGGCAGTGGCGTGCCGGCCAGGTCCGCCGAGGGTGAAAATCACGACGTGTCCGCCGCGTGTCGCGTCGTGAGGTTCCCACTCGGCGGGCGAGCGGCCGAGCGGGCAAGCGGCCCCAGCCGCTAGCCCAGCGCGCCGCGAGACCAGTGCGTCCACGTCGTCGGTTGCGCACGGCCCCAACGGTTCTCGGCCGGCAAGAGTGCCCGCGTCGCATCCGACTTTGTCCTTACCCGAAGACATGCACACCTACGACGTCGACGTCCTCGCGGTCGAGCAGGATTCCAGCGCACGCTTGCCGATATTGCCGGTGGACCATTGCACCACGTGCCGCATGCCCAACGGTAACCGTTGACAGGCCGACTCGAACACTGTTCTAATCAGAACACTGTTCGAAACGGGGAGATCGATGGCAGCACCGGTGCTGCGCTACGGAGCGCTGGACCGCGAGCATCTGATCAAGCACCTATGGCAGCTGGCCAGGCGCGTCGGCGTGCACAAAGTGACGATGCGGGAGTTGGCGGCCGAAGCGGGCACCCGGCCGTCCTCGGTGTACTACCACGTCCGCGACAAGTCCGAACTGCTCGATCTGCTCATCGAGTCGGTACTGGCACAGATCGAGGTGCCACCACAGGGTGACTGGGAGACCCGGCTGGTCACGCTCTACACGAATGCGTGGCAGGTACTCGTCGAAGTACCGGGCATAGCCGGTCTGTTGCAAGGACATCCGCACACCGCGGCGGCTACCGATATGGACCGCGCCACCCGCCGTATCCTGCGCGAATCCGGTTTGCCGGCAGAGCAATTCGAAGCAGCCTACGCGGCGCTGTACGTCCATCTGCTGGGCTCGGTACAGCTCGAGCATGTACGCCCCACCGCCGACGGGCCGAGCGACGCCGCGTTCTCGTACGGGTTGCGCCTGATCCTGAGCGGTCTGCGCACCGAGATCAAGGGGGCTTCGTGACAGATACCGCGATCGATCTTGCCGACCCGGCGCTGTGGGCATCCCAATTCCCGGACGAGCTCTTCGCCCAATTGCGCACCGGTACATCTGTTTTCCATCAGCGACTCACCGACGACGTCAAATCTGCGGTGGGCCGTGAGTTCTGGGTCTGCACCAGACATGCCGACGTCGCCCGCGTGCACCGTGACTACGAGTCGTTCACCGCCACCCGCGGCCCACTGATACAAGACGTGCCGCTGTTCGACGCGTATCCGGCCATCGTGAGTCTGGATCCGCCCGATCACACGATCCGCCGCAGGGTCATCACTCGTGCCTTCACGCCGCGCGCGGTGGCCAAGCTGGAGGACGGGATTCGCGCGCGGGCCAAGAACATGGCCGGCGCCCTGTTGCGTGACGGGGGCGGTGAGTTCGTCGATCTCGCGGCGGGACTGCCGATTTCGGTGATCGGTGACATCGTCGGGATACCCGAGGCGGACCGGCCGCATGTGTTCGAACTCATCGACAAAGTGCTGAAGACGGCGGGCGGGCAGATGTCGGTGCCCGACGGTGACGACCTGATGCCGTTCCTCGAGTTGTTCCAGTACGCCAGCGAGTTGACCGCTCACAAGCGCGAAAATCCCGTCGATGACATCTGGAGTGCGCTGTGCACCACGGAGATCACCGCGGAGTCAGGGGAGAGCTTCCTGCTGCCCGCCAACGAGCTGGAGATCTTCTTCTTCATCCTCGGCCTGGCCGGGGCCGACACGACCCGAAACGCGCTGTGCGACGGCATCCGTGCGTTCGTCGCCAATCCCGAACAGATAGCGGTGTACCGAGACGATCCGCAGGCCCGTTCCACCGCCGTCGAGGAAGTGCTCCGCTACTCCACGCCCATCATGTTCTGGGTGCGCGGAGCAACGCGGGAGGTGGTGCTGGGCGACACACTGATCCCCGAAGGGGCGCGAGTCGTCACGATGCTGCGCTCGGCCAACCGCGACGAAGACGTGTTCACCGACCCCTACCGCTTCGACATCCGCCGCGATCCCAACCCACATCAGTCATTCGGCGGCGGCGGCGCCCACCACTGCCTGGGGGCGATGCTGGCCCGGGCCGAGGTCAGGGCTGCCCTGGACGAGATCCTGTTGCCCATCAACACGATCGATGTGGGCGAGCCCAGACTGCGGCTGCCGCACCTGGCCAACAACATGACCGTCTATGAATCCGTGCCGGTGACCTTGAACTAGAGCGGCTCGATGTCCAGCCAGCGCTCGACTTCGAATCGGTTCCCTGCCGCGCGCAAAGTCGCGCCGCCGTGACCCGGGTAGTGCGCAGGCACGACGGCTGCCCCTGCCGCGGCGGCCTCGGAAAAGATCCGCCGCCGGGTGAGCGCTGCGGCGACCTGGTCCACGTCGAAGGCGCAGGGATCGTCCGGTCGACGCACCTGTATCGGGTTGTGGGTCAGATCGCCGACGAAGACCGCCGGCCGGCCGGCGTCGAGCCACAGTACCGAGGAGCCGGGAGTATGTCCGGGCGCCGGCCGCAGCCGCAGCGACGGACTGATCTCGCAGTCGTCTGACCACCGAACGATCTGCGCGTCCACGGGCAGGACGCTGTCTTCGAACACCAGCCGGTTGCCGAGCTGCTGCAGCTCTTCCTCCTGCGTGCGCGGAACCTCCTGTGCCGCTGCTCCATCGGGGTGGAAGTGGCGGTAGTCCGGCTCCGGAACCAGATACCGGGCGTTGGGAAATGTGGGAACCCAGGTGTCGTCGGCGAGCATGGTGTTCCACCCGACGTGATCAGAGTGGACGTGGGTGTTGACCACCACGTCGACGGCATTGCGATCGATGCCGGCCGATTCCAGCGCCGCCAGGTAGCCGGTGCTCAAGTGGTCCAGCGGCGGCATCTGCGGGCGCGTACGGTCATTGCCGACGCCGGTGTCCACGACCACCGTCAAGCCGTCGACTTCGATCACCCAGCTCTGGACCGCGATCCGCCACCGGTCGGTGTCCGGGTCGAAAAAATCCGGGGCCAGCAGGTCGGCATTCTCGCGCCACCCCGCGGGCGGCGTGTGCGGAAAGGCGCGGGTCGGCAGGTCGAATCGCAACTCCAGCACCCGCGTCACGGCTGCGCGGCCCAGTTCAACCGCACTCATCGGTGTCCTCCCAGACGAGGGGGAATCACGCGACGCATCCCCGGCGCGTCGGGTCGCAGAATCCACAATCCACAGTCGGCACCAGCCGGCATCAGTTGGCGCGCAGGTAGGTGTACACGCCGGCGAAGTTGCGGTTGACTTCCTCGGGGACCGGCACAATCGCGCCCAGCGCCTTTGCTCCCCAGGCGATTTGGGCGGTGCGCTCAACCAGCGCGGTGATGTGTAGCACCTTGTCGGGTCGCGGTCCCACGGCCACCAGGCCGTGGTTGGCGACCAGGGCTGCGCCGCGGCCTTCCAGCGCCTTGACCGCGTTGGCGCCGACGTCCGGGGTTCCAGAGGCGGCGTACTCGGCGCAGCGTACGTCGCCGCCGCAGTACACCGCGAACTCGTCGATGCAGGCCGGGATCGGCTGGTGCGCGACGGCGAACATGGTGGCCCACACCGGATGGCTGTGGATGACGCTGCCGATGTCGTCGAACGCCTGGTAGCACGCCAGGTGCAGCTGCATTTCGGTGGATGGCATGCGGCCGTCTTTGGCCTGCAGCACCGCGCCGTCGGGGTCCACCAGCACCAGGTCGTCCAGGGCCATGTCGGCGTAGTCGACCGACGAGGGTGTGATCACCAGATTCCCGTCGGAGCGCCGCGCCGAGATGTTGCCGGCGGTGCCCTCCACCAAGCCGCGGCGCAGCATGTCCCTGGCGGCGGCCAGCACGGCGTCTTCGGCGTTATCAACGAATTTCATGACCCCAGCACCTCCGGATTGACGATATGGGCGGGTCTGCGGCCGGAAA
Source organism: Mycobacterium gordonae (assembly GCF_002101675.1). Classification (GTDB taxonomy): domain Bacteria; phylum Actinomycetota; class Actinomycetes; order Mycobacteriales; family Mycobacteriaceae; genus Mycobacterium; species Mycobacterium gordonae. Next base: position 187,797 of record NZ_LQOY01000155.1, read on the forward strand.
GCAGTGCCTCCAGGTCGTCGGCGACCAGCTGTGCCTGCCGCGCCTCAGTGTTCCACGTGGCGCCGCCGATGTGGGGGGTGAGCACGACATTGGGCATGGCGGTCAACGGGTGATCGGTGGGCAACCATTCGCCGACGAAATGGTCCAGGCCGGCCGCCGCTACCTTGCCGGTTCGCAGCGCGTCGACCAGCGCGTCGGTGTCATGCAGTTGAGCCCGCGCCGAATTGAGGAAGACGACGCCGTCCCGCATGGCCGCGAACTGCGCGGCGCCGATCATTCCGACGGTCTCGTCGGTGACCGGTGCGTGCAGGGAAACGACGTCGGATTCGGCCAGTACCTGCTCGAGTGTGTGGTGGGCGTCGTCGCAATAGGGGTCGTACGCGATCACCCGCAGGCCGAGCCCCGTCAGCCGCCATGCGGTGGCCCGGCCAACCGCGCCCAGGCCCACCAGCCCGGCGGTGAGCCCGGCGATCTCCCAGCCGCGGAACCGCTGATAGGGGATGGTGCCGTCGCGAAAGATGTTGCCGTTGCGGACATCCGCGTCGGCGGCAACCAGCCGGCGGGTAGCGGCCAGCAACAACGCGACCGTCATCTCGGCGACCGCGTCGGCGTTGCGGGCCGGGGTGTTGAGCACCGGAATGCCGGCCGCCGTGGCACCGGCGACATCGACGTTGTTGGGGTCGCCCCGGGTGGCGGCGATGGTCCGCAGGCCAAGGTCGAACACCGGGCCCTTGACCGAATCACTTTCCACCACAACGATATCGGCGGACACGGCGGCGATCTGCTCGGCCAGTTGTTCGGCGTTGTAGATGCGCAGCGGAGTCTGATCGATCCAAGGATCGTAGACCACGTCGGCCAGTTCCCCGATCTTGGCGAACCCAGGGCCGCGCAGCGGGGCCGTGACCAGGGCGCGTGGGCGAGATGTCACGAAACCCAATGCTGGCGTACCGTGGCGCCCGTGTCACGCGAAGACGTCACAATCGGCATCGACGTCGGCACCACGGCGGCCAAAGCGGTCGCGGTCGACGAGACCGGCCGGGTGCACGCGCGGGCGCGGATTCCGCATCAGCTGTTGGTCCCCGCGCCCGACCGGCTGGAGCACAACGCCGAAGAGGCGTGGCGGGAGGGGCCGGTCACGGCGCTGGGCCGGCTGAACCGACCGGACGCCAAAGCGGTGGCGGTCTCGTCGATGGTGCCGTCGATGACCGCGGTCGACGCCGAAGGCCGGCCCGTCACGCGGGGGCTGTTGTACGGCGACTCGCGTGGCCGGGTGCCCGACGCTGCCGCGCAACCGGTGCCCGCCGTGGGCGAGGCCGCCGGGTTCCTGCGGTGGACGACCGCCAAGGCACCCGGGGCGGCCGGCTACTGGCCGGCGCCTGCCGTCGCCAACCACGCGCTGGCCGGCGAGGCGGTGATCGACTTCGCCACCGCAATCACCTCGCTACCGTTGTTCGACGGCACCGGATGGAGTCAGGCTGCCCTGGCTGACTGTGGCGCCAGGGTCGAACAAATGCCCCGCGTCGAGACGTTCGGGAAACCGGTCGGGCACGTCCGCGGAACGTCAGTGGTGCTGGGGACAGGCGCTATCGACGCCCTGTGCGAGCAGATCGTCGCCGGCGCCGATCACGATGGCGACGTCCTGGTCTTGTGCGGCACCACCTTGATCGTGTGGATCACCGTCCACGACGCCCGGCAGGTGCCCGGACTGTGGACCATTCCCCATACCGCGGTCGGCAAGAGCCAGATCGGCGGGGCCAGCAACGCCGGCGGGTTGTTTCTCGGCTGGGTGGACCGCGTTGTCGCCCAAGCAGATCCGCTCAGCGCCGATCCGCGGCGGGTGCCGGTGTGGTTGCCGTACATCCGTGGTGAACGCACGCCGTTTCACGATCCCGACCGCCGCGCGGCGCTGCATGGGGCCGATCTCACCCACGACGCCGCGGCTCTGCGGCGGGCGGCTTATGAAGCGTCGGGCTTCGTCGTTCGGCAGATCCTCGAGTTGAGTGGTGCGCCGGTGCGGCGCATCGTCGCATCCGGGGGCGGCACCCGCGTGCAACCGTGGATGCAGGCCATCGCCGACGCGACCGGGCGGCCCGTCGAGGTGTCGGCGGTGGCAGAGGGGGCGGCGCTGGGCGCGGCGTTTCTGGGGCGGATGGCGGTGGGACTGGAATCGGTGATCACCGACGCGGCCCGCTGGGCCGCGGTGGAGCGGGTCGTCGAACCCGGTCCCGAATGGGTGCGGCCGACCAGGGATCGGTACCGCCGCTTCCTGGAGCTCAGCGGATCTCGGTTGGCCTGATGGCGATCGCCAGCGCGGCGTGAGCCGGGCGCAGCGGGTCGCCACAATTGGACCCGGCGGGTGGCGCAACAGATGGTGTGGCGTTCTACGCTAGTGCAATGACTGACCACGACCAGACCGCAGCCCGTCGAGAGATCGCAGACGCTTTGCTTGCCGCGTTGGAACGCCGCCATGAGGTCGCCGACGCCATCGTCGAGGCCAAGAACAAGCCGGCGGCGGTCGAGGCGATCGTCGCGCTCCTCGGTACCTCGCACCTTGCTGCCGAAGCCGTGATGAGTATGTCGTTCGACCAGCTCACCCAGGATGCACGCGCGAAGATTCTCGCCGAACTCGAGGACCTGAACAAGCAACTCAGCTTCACCCTCAGCGAGCGGCCGGCCAGTTCGGGGGAGACTCTCGAGCTGCGGCCCTTCTCGGCTGCCCAGGATCGTGACATCTTCACCACCCGCACCGACGAGATCAAGTTCGCCGGAGATGGATCCGGTGCACCGGCGGGCAGCATCGACGACGAGATCAGCAAGGCGCTCAAGCGGCTGCACGACGAAGAAGCCGTGTGGTTCGTGGCCGAAGATGCCGGCGAGAAGGTCGGCATGGTGTTCGGCGAACTCTTTCACGGTGAGGTCAACGTCCGGATCTGGATCCACCCCGAGCACCGCAAGAAGGGTTACGGTACGGCGGCGCTGCGCAAGTCGCGCTCCGAGATGGCGTGGGCCTTCCCGGCCGTGCCGATGGTTGTCCGGGCGCCCGCCGCCAATCCCGAGTAATCCCGACTACTCCCAGTAGGACAGGACCCCGCCGCGGCCGGCGCCGCGCGGGGTCCTTTCAGTTCATTTACACGCTCGTCACACACGCTTAAGATCAAGCCGTCCGTATTACCCGTCACAGCCCATTGGCGGAGGGTCATGTGCCACCGGTTCAGCACAGCTGCCGAGTTGGCGTGGAACCCGTTGTCTCCCTTGTATTTTCTTCGGACTACCGGTGGGCCTCGGCAACTTCTACAGAACGGTGGTCCAGGTGAGTCGTCAATGGTATGAGCATCCCTCGCTGGTTCTGCAGCTGAAGGCGCTGGCGGGACTGCGCAATGATCTGCGCGAGCACAACCTTTTTGAAGGTGACGGGATTCGTCCCAAGGAGGATCTGGGAGAGCCCACCGAGGAAGTCAAGAGGGCCCGCACCCCGGACGGCACGTGGAACGACCTCTCCGAACCGTGGATGGGCGCAAAGGGAACCGGCTTCGGGCGCAACGTGCCGCTTGCTAAGACCGTCACCGACACCAAACGACTGCTCGACCCCGACCCACGCCTGATCAGCCGGCGGCTGATGGCACGCGACGAATTCAAGCCCGCCGGAATCATCAACGCGCTGGCCGCCGCGTGGCTGCAGTTCGAGAACCACAACTGGTTCTTCCACGGCGATGGCCTGGCGGACAAGACAATAAACATTCCCCTACGCAAGGGTGACGAGTTCCCCGAGGATCCCATGCGGATTCGCTGCACCATCCCACCCCATGGCGAGATCGTGGACGGCTGCCCGGCGCCGGTGTTCAGCAATGTCGAAACCCATTGGTGGGACGGGTCGCAGATCTACGGCAGCGGCAGGGAGCGCCAGGCGGAGGTGAGAACCTTCGTCGACGGCAAGATCAAGGTCGGCGACGACGGCAGGCTGCCCAAGAGCGACATCCCCGGTATCGACCTCACCGGCATGCGGGAGAACTGGTGGGTCGGAGTGGGCATCCTGCACACGCTGTTCGCCCGCGAACACAACGCCGTCTGTGACGCCCTGAAAAAGGCATACCCGAGCTTGGACGACCAGCGCCTGTTTGAACTCGGCGTTCTGGTGGTCTCGGCGCTGATCGCCAAGATTCACACCGTCGAATGGACGACGTGCGTATTGCGCCACCCCGCCCTGCAGATCGGCATGAATGCCAACTGGTATGGCGCTCTGGGTGAGACGTTCCGGGACCGCATCGGCCGCGTCGGCGACAGCGAAGCGCTCTCGGGCATCATCGGCTCGCCGACCGATCACCATTCCGCCCCGTTCTCCCTGACCGAGGAATTCGTCTCGGTCTACCGCATGCACCCGCTGATTCCCGACGACTGGAATTTCTTCTCGCTGGAATCCGGCGAACACCTGGAGAAGCGCGAATTCACCGAATTGCAGGGCCGTTTCACGCGTGACTTCATGGACCGCATGGAATTCGGCGACATGTGGTATTCGTTCGGTCTGGCCAGCGCCGGTGCGGTATGCCTGCACAACTATCCCAACGCCCTGCGTCAACTGACCCGGGTGGACGGGCAGATCACCGACCTGGCCACGCTCGACATCGTTCGCGACCGGGAACGCGGGGTGCCGCGCTACAACGACTTCCGCGAGGCCCTTCGGATGCCGCGTCGCAAGAGCATCGACGACATCACGCCCAATAAGCAGTGGGCCAAGGAGATCAGCGAGGTCTACAACGGCGACGTCGACGCGGTGGACCTGCAGATCGGGATGCAGGCCGAGCAGCCGCCCAAGGGTTTCGGCTTCTCCGACACCGCTTTTCGCATCTTCATCCTGATGGCGTCACGCCGGCTGAAGAGCGACCGGTTCTTCACCAAGGACTTCCGGCCCGAGGTGTACACGCAGATCGGCTACGACTGGGTGAATCACACGACGATGAAAGACGTTCTGCTGCGCCACTACCCGGAGCTCGAGACGGTGATCGGTGATGTGGAACGGGTGTTCGCGCCATGGCCCAAACTCGGTGCACCGGCCGAGGGAAAGAAGCGCCGGGTGGTCCAACTCGCCGACACCGTGCGCGCCTACATTCCGTGGGGGTCTTAGCCCGTGGCTGATGATTTCAAGCACGCATCCACGCTGGAAGGCATCAGGTTCACGGCGCAGGTCGCCGTCCCCAACGTGCTGCTGGGACTGTTCAACAAGCGCGAGCTGCCCAGCCGGGTGGCCTCTACCGTCGGAGCCGACTACCTCGGTTACCGGTTGGTCGACGGGATGGTGCGCAGCTACGGCCCGGCGCCGTTCTATGTGCGCGTCGCCAAGGATGAGGCCCTGCTGGTGCATCATCCCGACGATCTGCGGTTCGTGCTGGGCGGTTCCCCCGACCCGTTCGCGTCCGACCCGGAGGCTAAACGCAAGGGCATGACCGCTTTTCAGCCCGAGGCCCTGACCCTGGCCCGGGGGCGGGATTGGGAGCAACGGCGCAAGTTCGCCGAGGCCGTGCTGGACACCGGCAAACCGGTGCACCGGCTTGCGCAACCCTTCGCAGATGTCGCCGCGCAGACCGCCGCGGAGCTGGCCGGCGGCAAGATCGACTGGCCGACGGCCAACAAGGCGTTCCAGCGGATGACGCGGCGGGTGCTGTTTGGCGATCCCGCCGCCGACGACGAGGGCCTCACCGAGCTGCTGGGCGAGATGATGTCGGCCGGCAACAAGATGCCCGACGAGCCGGCGCCGCAGTACGGCGAGTTCATCGCGCGGATCGACAGTTATCTCGCCGAACCTCCCGAGGGCAGTCTGGCCGCCCTGGTTTCGCAGGCACCTGACCCCGGGTCTGCGCCTGCCGGTCAGCTGGTGCATTGGATGTTCGCCATGGGAGACACGCTGGCTGCCAACACATTCCGCACGCTCGGCGTGTTGTCGAGTCATGATGAGCAGCTCACCGAAGTGAAGGCGGAGATAGCCCAGGCCGATATCGGCTCCGCTGCGGGCATCGCCACGCTGGAGTATCTGGCCGGATGCCTGTTCGACACCATGCGGCTGTGGCCCACCACCCAGCTGTTCGGCCGGGTCACCGCCCGCGACGTCGAGTTCCCCAATGGCGCCGTGCTGCCCGAGGGCACCCAGGTGTTGATCTACAACGTCTTCAATCACCGGAACCGGCAACGCATCCCGTACGCGGACCGGTTCTCGCCGGGCGAGTGGGCCAGCGGCGACGCGGGCAACGACTGGTCATTCAACTTTTTCAGCCACGGGCCACAGGTGTGCCCCGGGGCGGGCCTGTCGATTTTCCTCGGCCAGGCGGTGCTGGCCCACCTGATCGAAGCCGGTGTCACCAACCTCTCGGGCAACAAGCTCAACCCTGCCAAGCCGCTGCCACACGGCTTCGACCTGTACGGCTTCAGCGTCTCGCAGTGACCGTGACGATGTTGCGCAGGGCCGAGTCGGGGTCGTCGGGGAAGACGCGGCCGTAGTCGGCGTAGAACTCCCGTCGTGGCCGGGTGGTCACCGTCCACCCTGCCGCCCTCAGGTAGTCGACGACGTTGTTGCGCTCGCCGTCGTAGAAGAGGTCGGACAGGTTGATGTCGCAACCCAGCTTCGTCCAGCGCTGGTTGAACTGCTGGGCGCGTTCACCCAAGGCCACGCCCGAGTCCGGGTGGTATTCGGTGGCGACCCTGCTGCCGGGTCCGCTGAGCGCGGTGATGTTGTCGAAAAGCAGGTCCTGCGCTTGCGGCGGGAGGTACATCAACAAACCCTCAGCGCTCCAGGCGGTCGCCTGCGAGGGGTCGAAACCACTGCGGCGCAACGCTTCTGGCCAGTCATCGCGCAGGTCGACGCTGACCGCCTTGCGGTGTGCCGACGTGGTGGCGCCCAGCGCCGCCATTGCCGAGTTCTTGAATTCGATGACCTGGGGCTGGTCGACTTCGTACACCACGGTGCCCCGAGGCCAGGACAGCCGATACCCCCGGGCGTCCAGGCCGGCGGCGAGAATCACGGCTTGGCGCACCCCGTCGCGGGCCGCGTCGAGGAAGAAGTCGTCGAAGAACCGGGTGCGCACCGCGATCGAGTCAGTCTCGAACTGCAGTTCGCGTCCATCGGCAGCGTCCGGCAGCGCCTGCTCGATGGGCAGGTCGCCGTCGACCAGGCGGGTGAAGAAATCCAGCCCGACCGCGCGCACCAACGGCGCCGCGAACGGGTCGTTGATGATCGGGTCGTCCTGCGCGGAGGCCACCGCGCGGGCGGCGGCGACCATGGTCGCGGTTGCACCGACGCTCGAAGCCAGGTCCCAGCTGTCTCCGGCGGACCGCTCGGTGGTTGCCATGTCTGTCCTTCCTAGAGTCGCTCAGCGCTCAGGTAGACCACCTCGCCGAACGGGGCATCGTCCCCGGCGGCCGGCTGCAGCCCGTGCTGAGCGAACAGTTCGGAATTGCGCACGCTGGTGGTCTGCCAACCGTGCGCGGCCAGATAGGTCCCCGCGTCGGTGCGATCGTCGAAATACACCAGCGCGGCCATGTCGAAGTCCAGACCATGGCGGGCCCACCGCTCGTTCTGGCGCCTCATCCGGGTGCGCAGTTCCTCTTCGTTGAGCTCGTTGATGTCCAACAGGCCCTCGGTCGCAAACCTGCTTCCCGACACGCTCAGCGCGGTGATCTGATCGAGCAGCCGATCCTGGGCCTCGGCCGGCAGGTAACCCAGTAGGCCCTCGGCGATCCACGCGGTGCGTTGGCTGGGGTCGAATCCGGCTTCGCCCAGCGCCGCCGGCCAGTCCTCGCGCAAGTCGACCGCCACGGTGCGCCGGTCCGCGGTCGGCTGCGCACCCAGCCCGGACAGCGTCGCGGTCTTGAAATCTATTACTTGCGGCTGATCAACCTCGAACACTGTCGTGCCGGACGGCCAGGGTAGCCGGAAGGCGCGAGAGTCCAGGCCTGCGGCCAAGATGACGGTCTGCCGGATGCCCGCGTTGGTGGCAGAGCTGAAGAAGTCGTCGAAGAAACGGGTGCGGACGGCCATCGCGTTGGCGAAGTGCGCGGTGCCGGTCGCCGTTTCTTCATCGAGGTCGGACAATTCCAGCTCGCCACTGGCCAGCTTGGAGAAGAAGTCGACGCCGACCGCACGGACCAGCGGCTCGGCGAACGAGTCCGTGGCCACGGCGCCGGCGCCGTGGGGATCTCTGGCGGCCACGGCACGCGCCGCCGCGACCATGGTCGCCGTCAAACCCACGCTGGACGCCAGGTCCCAGGTGTCGCCGTCATACCGTGCGCTGCCCGTCTGGGTCATCTCCGTACTCCCAAGAAAGTGTGATCTGTTATTTAGCAAATGTAACGAGATATCCAGACCTTACGCCTCTTCAGACGGCGCCCAGAGGGGAAGGAGAGGCCACCTGGACGGACCAGCGCGCACCAGCTGTTAGTCTCGTACACGGTTTGACGCGCTTGTATCTTGGCAGGCCGTACGTCCTGGCCTGCTGGTGTTGGGCGCGTGACGCGGGATGAACCCCGGAACTACTAGACATTGGAACCAGCCGGCCGATCCCGGTTGGCATGCCGCGACCAGAGTTCGGCTGCGCAGGAGGAAGAGTGCTCTCGGCTTTCATCTCATCGCTGCGGACAGCCGACCTGAGACGGAAAATCCTTTTCACGCTGAGCATCGTCATCCTCTACCGCGTCGGCGCCGCGTTGCCCTCACCCGGTGTCAACTTCCCCAACGTGCAGCAGTGCATCAAGGAAGCAAGCGGCGGTCAGGCCGGTCAGATCTACTCGCTGATCAACCTGTTCTCCGGTGGCGCGTTGCTGAAGCTCACCGTGTTCGCGGTCGGCGTGATGCCTTACATCACCGCGAGCATCATCGTGCAGCTGCTCACCGTTGTGATCCCGCGGTTCGAAGAGCTGCGTAAGGAAGGCCAGGCCGGTCAGGCCAAGATGACGCAGTACACGCGTTACCTGGCGATCGCGCTGGCCGTTCTGCAGGCCACCAGCATCGTGGCACTGGCTGCCAACGGCGGGTTGCTGCAGGGCTGCTCGCTGGACATCCTGTCCAATCAGACCATCTTCTCCGAGATCGTCATCGTGATGGTGATGACGGCCGGCGCCGCGCTGGTGATGTGGATGGGCGAGCTGATCACCGAACGCGGTATCGGCAACGGCATGTCGTTGCTGATCTTCGTCGGGATTGCGGCCCGGATCCCGGCCGAAGGCAACCAGATCCTGCAGAGCCGTGGCGGGATGATCTTCGCGGCGGTGTGCGCGGCCGCGCTGGTCATCATCGTCGGTGTGGTGTTCGTCGAGCAGGGCCAGCGGCGAATCCCCGTCCAGTACGCCAAGCGCATGGTGGGCCGGCGGATGTACGGCGGAACGTCGACCTATCTGCCGCTCAAGGTCAACCAGGCCGGCGTTATCCCGGTCATCTTCGCGTCATCGCTCATCTACATTCCGAATTTGATCACTCAGCTCGTTCGCAGCGGCAGTGGCGGCGGCGGCCACAGCTGGTGGGACAAATTCGTCGGTAGTTACCTTTCCGACCCGAGCAGCCCGGTCTATATCAGCATCTATTTCGGGCTCATCATCTTCTTCACGTACTTCTACGTGTCGATCACGTTCAATCCCGACGAGCGTGCCGACGAAATGAAGAAATTCGGCGGCTTCATTCCCGGTATTCGGCCCGGGCGTCCGACCGCTGATTATCTGCGCTTTGTGCTGAGCCGGATTACCCTGCCCGGTTCGATCTACCTCGGTGTCATCTCGGTGCTGCCCAACCTGTTCCTGCAGATCGGCAACAGTGGCGGGATTCAGAATCTACCCTTCGGGGGTACCGCGGTTCTGATCATGATTGGCGTCGGATTGGATACGGTCAAACAGATCGAAAGTCAGCTCATGCAGCGCAACTATGAAGGGTTCCTCAAGTGAGAGTGGTATTGCTGGGACCGCCTGGGGCGGGCAAGGGGACGCAAGCCGAGAAGCTGGCCGAAAAGCTGGGGATTCCGCACATCTCCACCGGCGAACTGTTCCGCAGCAATATCTCAGAGGGCACCAAGCTCGGCGTGGAGGCCAAACGCTACCTGGACGCCGGAGACCTGGTTCCGTCCTCGCTGACCAATGAACTCGTCGACGACCGGCTCAATGACGCCGACGCCGCGAACGGATTTATTCTCGACGGCTATCCGCGGTCGGTCGAGCAGGCCAAGGCCCTGCACGAGATGCTGGAACGCCGCGGAACCGACATCGACGCCGTGGTGGAATTCCGGGTGTCCGAGGACGAGCTGCTGACCCGGCTGACGGGCCGTGGCCGTGCCGACGACACCGAAGAAGTCATCCGCAACCGGATGAAGGTCTACCGTGAGGAAACCGCGCCCCTGTTGGACTACTACAGCGACGAGCTGAAGACGGTCGACGCCGTGGGTAGCCTGGACGAGGTGTTCGCCCGCGCGTTGCAAGCCCTGGGTAAGTAACCGTGGGTGCCCTGGCACGGCTGCGGGGCCGCAAAGTGGTACCACAGCGCACTGCCGGTGAGCTCGATGCGATGGCCGCGGCGGGGGCTGTCGTCGCCGCCGCCCTCAAAGCGGTGCAATCGGCGGCGGTGGCCGGTGTGTCGACGCTCAGTCTCGACGCGATCGCCGAGTCGGTAATCCGTGAAGCGGGCGCCGTCCCGTCGTTTCTCGGCTACCACGGCTACCCGGCGTCCATCTGCTCGTCGGTCAACGACCGCGTCGTGCACGGCATCCCGTCCGCCGCCGAAGTTCTGGTGCCCGGCGACCTGGTTTCCATCGACTGCGGTGCGGTGCTGGACGGCTGGCACGGCGACGCGGCGGTCACCTTCGGCATCGGCAGCCTCATCCCCGCCGATGAGGCGCTTTCGCAGGCGACCAGAGATTCGTTGGAAGCCGGAATCGCGGCGATGGTCGTCGGCAACCGGTTGACCGACGTCGCGCATGCCATCGAAACAGGCACGCATGCTGCGGCGGCCCGCTACGACCGCCGGTTCGGGATCGTCGAGGGGTATGGCGGTCACGGCATCGGCCGGCAGATGCACATGGACCCGTTCCTGCCCAACGAGGGCTCACCGGGCCGGGGTCCGGCGCTGGCGGTGGGTTCGGTGCTCGCCATCGAGCCGATGCTGACGCTTGGAACCGGGAAGACCGTCGTCCTCGACGACCAGTGGACGGTCACCACCGTCGACGGCTCGCGCGCCGCACACTGGGAACACACCGTGGCCGTGACCGAAGATGGCCCGCGGATCCTCACGGTTTGAACCTGCCGCGATCGCAAGCGCGGCGGGAGCCGGGCGCAGCGGGTCGCGGCCATTGAACCTGCCGCGATCGCAAGCGCGGCGGGAGCCGGGCGCAGCGGGTCGCGGCCATTGAACCAACCTGCTACGTCACTCGTAGAGTAGGCGGGAGGTGATCAGGTGGCTCGTGTGGCCGGCACTTGGGGCGCGTCCGGGGCTGCGGAAGCCGCTCTGATGAAAGCGCTCTACGACGAGCACGCGGCTGTGTTGTGGCGGTACGCGTTGCGGTTGACTGGCGACGCCAGCCAGTCTGAGGACGTGGTGCAGGAGACGTTGTTGCGGGCGTGGCAGCATCCGGAAGTCATAGGCGACACTGAGCGCTCGGCACGGGCCTGGTTGTTCACAGTGGCCCGAAACATGATCATCGACGACCGCCGCAGCGCCAGGTACCGCAACATCGTCGGCTCGACCGACGAAGACGGCGCGCCGGAGCAGTCGACGCCGGATGAGGTGAACGCGGCTTTGGACCGGCTGCTGATCGCCGAGGCGGTGGCTCAACTTTCCGTGGAACACCGGGCTGTAATCGAGCGGTCGTACTACCGGGGCTGGACCACCGCTCAAATTGCCAATGATCTGAACATCGCAGAGGGAACCGTGAAGTCGCGCCTGCACTACGCCGTGCGCGCGCTGCGGCTCACTCTGCAGGAACTGGGAGTTACGCGATGACGGGGTCGGTGAGACACGATCAGCCCGGCGACACGCACCGCTACGCGACGTGGGACGCCGCATATGTATTGGGGTCACTGTCGGGCGCCGAGCGGCGCGAATTCGAAGCGCACCTGGGCGACTGCGCGTCCTGCCGGGAAGCCGTCGCCGAACTCAGTGGCATTCCGGCGTTGCTTTCGCAGCTGAGCCGCGACGACGTGGCCGCGATCAACGAGGCGGGGCCGGCGCCCACGACGCCGGAGCTGCTGCCGTCGCTGCTGGAGACGGTGCGGTGGCGCCGTCGCCGTACCCGGCTGACCTGGCTGGCTTCGGCCGCGGCTGCCGTGGTGCTGGGCATCGGTGTGCTGGTGGGGGTGAATGGCTACGTCGCGACGCACTCGCAATCCATCACCTCGGCACAGCCGATGGAGCAGGTCGGAACCAAGCTGCTGACATCGACGATCTCGATGTCTAGCGAACACTGGGGCACTTTCATCAACCTGAAGTGCTTCTGCCTGGCGCCACCGGACGCACCCCACGACACGCTGGCGATGGTGGTGGTGGGCCGCGACGGCAGCCACACACGATTGGCGACCTGGGTGGCCGAACCTGGGCGCAGCGCAACCCCGGCCGGCAGCATCTCGACACCGATGCAGCAGATCGCAGCGGTGCAGGTGGTGGCCGCTGACAGTGGGCAGGTTCTGCTGGAACGTTCGTTGTGACCCGCCGGGTGCGGTAAGAAAGGGCGTGGCCGACTCTCATAAGCGGGATCCGATTGCCGTGGCCCGGACCAATTGGGAACGCGCCGGATGGGGCGACGTTTCCCAGGGCATGGTCGCCGTGACGTCTGTGATGCGCGCGCATCAGATTCTGTTGGCCCGCGTCGAGTCCGCGCTGCGCCCATACGATCTGAGCTTCTCCCGCTACGAGTTGCTGCGCCTGCTCGCGTTCAGTCGCACCGGCGCACTGCCGATCACCAAGGCGTCGGATCGACTGCAGGTGCACGTCACCAGCGTCACGCACGCGATCCGGCGGTTGGAAGCCGACGGACTGGTGCAGCGGGTGCCGCACCCCACCGACGGGCGGACCACCCTGGTGGCGATCACCGAATTGGGCCGCTCGACGGTCGAGGACGCCACGGTGACGCTCAACGAGCAGGTGTTCGCCGATATCGGGATCGATGCTGCCCAGTCCCAGGCGTTGGTGTCGTCGATCGAGACGTTGCGCCGCAACGCGGGGGATTTCTGAGTCAGTTGAGCGACCGTCAACGGCGCGTAACAACTATGAGCGAAACCCGGTTCTACACCCGTGTCCGGCGATAGGATCCGCTCCTGGCTGAGCGGCGTTTGAACCCAAGGTGCTCGTTGGCTTCTCGTCGCGAATGAATCATGAACCTATTCGGGAAGGTGTCTGATGTCATTTGTAAATGTGCTGCCTGAGGTCCTCGGTTTAGCGGCCACGGAGCTGGCCGGTGTGAACTCTACTTTGGGTGCGGCGAACGCGGCTGCGGCGACGCATACGACAACCGTGTTGGCAGCGGGTGCTGACGAGGTGTCGGCGGCGATCGCTTCGGTTTTCGGGGCGCACGGGCGGGCCTTTCAGGGCTTCAGTGCGCAGGCGGCGGCATTCCATGACGAGTTTGTCCAGCTCTTGGCCGCGGGCGCGGAGTCATATGCGTCTGCTGAGGCGGCTAGCGCCGCGTCGATCACCAGTCCGTTGCTCAATGCGATCAACGCGCCCTTCCTGTTGGCAACCGGACGCCCGCTGATCGGCAACGGCGCTGACGGCGCGCCGGGGACGGGTGCGGCCGGTGGGGCCGGCGGGTGGTTGATGGGCAACGGTGGCGCGGGCGGATCCGGCGCGGTCGGCGTCGCGGGCGGTGCCGGCGGGGCCGCGGGCTTGTTCGGCAACGGTGGGGCCGGTGGCACCGCCGGCAACAGCAGCGCCCAACCGGGTGGGGCTGGTGGGGCTGGCGGATTGTTATTCGGACGGGGCGGCGCCGGAGGAGCCGGCGGGTTCGGAGGGGCGCTGGGCGGTACGGGCGGCGCAGGTGGTGCCGGTGGCCTGTTCGGCACCGGCGGGG
>NZ_LQOY01000156.1 GCF_002101675.1 Mycobacterium gordonae
TATCGAACATGTGTTCGAATTAGATCAGTTCTCGCGGGTGCCGCCCGGTGCCACCGAAGCGGAGCTGACCGCGTTCATCACCGAGCTGGAGCAGGTCAAATCCGCGGCGGCCGCAGGTCAGGCCCGCGCGGCGGCCGCCTTGGATGCTGCCCGACGGTCCGCGGAGGCGGCCGCGGGGGTGGCGGCGGCCCAACGGGGCCGCGGCGTGGCCAGCGAAGTGGCCCTGGCCCGCCACGATTCCCCGGCGCGCGGGGGCCGGCATCTGGGGTTCGCCAAAGCCCTGGTCCACGAGATGCCCTACACCCTGTCCGCACTCGAGCACGGGGCGCTCAGCGAATGGCGGGCCACCCTGATCGTGCGGGAATCGGCGTGTCTGGATGTGGAGGACCGCCGCGCGCTGGACCGCGAACTGTGCACCGAGATGGACAAGGTGGTGGGGCTCGGGGACAAGCGGATCGCCGCCGCGGCCAAACACATCGCCTACCGGCTCGACGCGCGGGCCGTGGTAGAGCGCGCCGCCAAAGCCGTCCAGGACCGCACCGTCACCATCCGCCCGGCACCGGACACCATGACCTGGGTCAGCGCCCTGCTGCCCGTCGCCCAGGGCGTCGGGGTCTACGCCGCGCTGCGCCGCGCCGCGGACACCACTTTCGACGGACGCAGCCGCGGGCAGGTCATGGCCGACACCCTCGTCGAGCGCATCACCGGCACCCCTGCCACCACCGCAGCCCCGATCGCGCTCAACGTCGTGATCTCCGACCGCGCCCTGCTCGGCGGCGACGACGACCCCGCGACGGTCGAGAACTATGGGCCGATCCCGGCCGAGGTGGCCCGCCGCTGGCTCACCGCCGCCCTGGCCGACCACCACTCCCTGACCACCCTGCGCCGGCTGTACGCCAGCCCCACCACCGGGGCGCTGGTCGCCATGGAATCACGCGCGCGGACCTTCCCGCGTGGGCTGGCCGAGTTCATCAACCTGCGCGACCAAACCTGCCGCACCCCCTACTGCGACGCCCCCATCCGCCACCGCGACCACATCACCCCCGCCGCACGCGGCGGAGCGACCACCGCCGCCAACGGCCAAGGCCTGTGCGAACGCTGCAACTACGCCAAAGAATCACCCGGCTGGACCGTCACCACCCACGACGAAAACGGCATCCACACCACCGAATTCATCACCCCCACCGACGCCCGATACCGATCCGCCGCACCACCGATCTACCCGCGCATCGACATCAGCGA
>NZ_LQOY01000157.1 GCF_002101675.1 Mycobacterium gordonae
TGGGCGGGTGGGTGCCATTCGGTGTGGCCGTGGGCGTTTCTGCGGGTGATGTATTTGCGCAGTTCGACCATTCTGTTGTCGGGTGCGCAGGCCAGGGTGAGTTCGTCGATGTGGGTGCGGCGTTTGGCGATCCAGCCTTCGAGGTGGTGGACCTGGGTCCAGTAGCCGGGCACGGTGCAGCCGGGTCGGGTGCAGCCGCGGTCTCTGGCTAGGAGTGCGAGGCGTTGTTCGGGGGAGGCTAGGCGTTTGCCGTGGTAGAGGGCCAGGGTTTTGTCTTTGTCGAAGATGGCCAGGTAGTGATGCGCCGGGGTGGCCAGGCGCAGGACGTCGCGCATGGGCAGCAGGGTGCCTCCGGCGGTCAGGGCTCGGCCGGCGCCGGCTTCGAGTTCGGCCAGGGTGGTGGTGAGGATGATCGAGGTGGGCAGTCCGTGGTGTTGGCCCAGTTTTGCGGATTTCAGCAGCGTCCGTAGGGCGGTGTTGAGGGCGTCGTGGTTGCGCTGGGCCGCGGTGCGGGTGTCGCGGTCGACCGCGTCGGCGGGGGCGCGTCCGTCGATGACGGGGGTGTCGTCGTCGGGGTTGCACATGCCGGGGGCGCCGAGTTTGGCGATCACGGGTTCGAGGGTGGCGCGGAATTCGGGGGTGATGTGTCCGCGGATCTCTGACATGCCGTCGGGTTGTTGTTTGCCGAGGGTGATGCCGCGTTTGCGGGTCTGTTCAGGCTGGTCGGGTTGGAAGTCGCCGTCGGGTTTGAGGCAGTCTTTGAGGACCTGGGCGTATTCGGTGAGTTCGTCGGGGCGAAACCCGGTCGCGGCCAGGGCCAGTTGCGCTTCGGCGTATTCGCGGGTGGCGGCATCGACGGTGTCGGGCAGTGTGGCGAAGAACTTGCGGATCACCGCCACATTGCCGTCGCTGATGTGTCCGCGGCGTTGCGCGGCGGCGGTCGCGGTCAACACCGGGGCCAGCGGTTCGCCGGTCAGGGCGCGGCGTGGTCCCAGATCGGCGGCTTCGCCGATCAGCCGGTCGGCGTCGGATTTGGTGATCCGCAGTCGGTCGGCCAATGCCTGGCCCAGCGTGCCGCCCAACTCTTCGTTGGTGGCCTGGGTGCGGAGTTGATTGATCAGGGCGTGCCCGGGCACCCGCAGCTTGCGCACCACCCGGTACATGCATTCCATGCTCCCCAACAACTCTGGGGTGCCGGGCTTCTCAAACGTCAACGCGCACAGGCGATCCGCGTACGCTTCGAGTCC
>NZ_LQOY01000158.1 GCF_002101675.1 Mycobacterium gordonae
GCACCATGTCCTCTTCGACGGGTATGGCGCCTACAATTTCATCCGGCACATCGCGGCCGCCTACTCGGGATCGGTCGCGGACACCTCCGACGTCGACTTATCCGAGTTTGCGTTGATCCGCGACGCCGACCAGAAATATCAGCAGTCTTCACGCAGCCACGCCGATGCCGAGTATTGGCAAAACATCCTGCGCGGTACCGTCGATGTCACCGACTTGGGCGGGACGCGGACGTCAGTGGCACCCCGCCACCCGCAGATGCGCGAACTGGCGTGCCGGCATCTTTCCGAGAACAACCAACTCGATGTCGCCAGGGTTATCGCGACGATGGCAGTGTTCATCGCGAAAACCACCGGGCGACAAGATGTCTCCATGTCGCTGCCGGTCTCGGCGCGCACGACTGCGGCCTTGAAAAAGGCTGCGGGCATGGTGGCCAATATGGTGCCGCTGCGCATCTGCGTCGAGGATGGCGACACCATCGGCGAACTGACCGATCAGGTCGCCAAGGCCTTGGTCGGTGCGCTTCGGCATCAACAGTTTCGGCGCTGGCCGGACGTCATCGCCGGGGCCACCCATCTCGACAATCTCGATTTTGGCCCGATCATCAACATCCTCGATTTCGCGACCCCGTTCGAATTCGGGCCTTCCGAACCGGTGTACAACATCTTGACCAACGGGCCGATACACGACATAGCGGTCAACATCTATCCGCGGCTGGGTCACGGCGCGCCGCGAATTCAGTTGGCCTGGAATCCCGATCGCTACAGCGCCGACGACATCACCTTGCACATAACCCGTCTGGAGTCACTCTTCGACCGGCTGCTGGTGGCCGATGCGTCGGTGGTGGTGGGTGAGGTGTCGTTGCTGGATGGCGGGGAGTGTGAGTTGGTGCTCTCGGGGTGGTCGGGGGCCACGGTGGGGGCGCCGGTGGGGCTGGTGGGGCAGGTGTTGGCGGCGGCGGTGGCCGCCGATCCGGAGGCGGTCGCGGTCATCGACGGGGACCGGCAGGTGTCTTATCGCCAGCTCGATGAGTGGTCGACCCGGTTGGCGCGGGTGCTGATCGAGGCCGGGGTGGGCCCGCAGCGGGCGGTGGGCGTGGCCCTGGATCGGTGCGCGGAGCTGGTGGTGGCGTGGTGGGCGGTAATCAAGGCCGGCGGGATCTATGTGCCGGTGGACTCGGCCCACCCCGTGCAGCGCCTCACCACGGTGCTGGACGCGGTCGAGGCGGTGTGCGTGCTGACCCGCGGCGCGGACACCGTGCCCGGCGCCGGGGGGCGCCCGGTGCTGTCCCTGGACACCCTCGACCTCGCCGATCGCCGCGCCGAGGCGATCACCGACGCCGAGCGGCTGGCGCCGCTGCGCGTGGGCGACACCGCCTATGTGCTGTTCACCTCCGGCTCCACCGGCACCCCCAAAGGGGTGGCGGTCGGCCACGCCGGCCTGCTGGGGGTGGCCGCCGCCCAACGCGAACTGTTCACGGCCGGCCCCCGGGCGCGGATCCTGATGGTGGCCGCACCCACCTTCGACCTGTCGATCTTCGAATGGCTGTGGGCCGCCGGATCGGCGGCCACCCTGGTGGTGGCCCCACCCCAGGCCTACGCCGGCCACGCGCTGACCCACCTGCTGCACCAGCAGCGGGTCAACGCCGCCATCCTGACCCCCACCGTGCTGGCCTCCCTGGACCCGACCCCACTGACCGAACTGCACACCCTGATCGCCGGCGCCGAACCCTGCCCGCCGGAGCTGGTCACCACCTGGGCGCCGGGGCGGCGCATGTTCAACGCCTACGGCCCCACCGAAGCCACCATCTGGGCCACCTGCACCACCGCCCTGTCCCCCGGACAGCCCATCACCATCGGCACCCCGATCCCCGGAGTGTGCGCGCTGGTCCTCGACACCCGCCTGCACCCGGCCCCCATCGGGGTGGTCGGCGAACTGTACCTGGCCGGGCCCGCCCTGGCCCACGGCTATGTGTGCCAACCGGAATTGACCGCCGAGCGGTTCATCGCCAACCCCCACGGCACCCCCGGGGCGCGCCTGTACCGCACCGGGGACCTGGCCCGCTGGACCCCCCAGGGCAGCCTGCAATGCCTGGGCCGCACCGACACCCAAATCAAACTGCGCGGCCAACGCATCGAACTCGGCGAAATCGAAAACGCCCTACTGGCCTGCCCCCACGTCACCCAAGCCGCCGCCACCATCCACCACACCCCCACCGGCACCGACCACCTCATCGCCTACATCGGCCCCGCACCCCTGGACCCCACCACGATCCGCCACCAACTCAGCCGGCGGCTACCCGCCTACCTGACCCCCACCCACGTGATCGTGCTCGACGAATTCCCCCACACCCCCTCGGGCAAGCTCGACCGCAACGCCCTGCCCCCACCGGTGTTCACCCCCACCAGATACCGGCCACCACACACCCCCACCGAACACATCATCGCCGACACCTTCGCCGAGGTCCTGGGCCTCGACCGCGTCGGCCTCGACGACAACTTCTTCACCCTCGGCGGAGACTCACTGCTGGCCACCCGCGCCACCACCCGCCTCCAACTCGCCCTCAACACCGAAATCCCCATCCGCACCCTCTTCGACACCCCCACCGTCACCGACCTCGCCAACCACCTACACCGGCGTACAGATTTCACCTCTGTGCAAGAAGTCGTTCCGGTCCAGACCCTGAAGAAGGGTTCCGGCGTTCCGCTGTTCTGCATTCATCCAGGGGGCGGGATAAGTTGGCCATATCACGCTCTTGGCAGCTATTTGGACTGTCCGATCATCGGGATACAGCAAATATTGCAGCCCGAGGAAGCCGCACCCCGGTCACTTCGCGATATGGCGAGAAACTATGCCAACAGGCTGCAAGCGGTTTATCCGACCGGTCCCTACAATCTTCTCGGCTGGTCGTTTGGAGGCGTCATCGCCCACGAAGTGGCGATCGAGCTGCGGCGGCGCGGATATGTCGTCGCATACCTCATCCTTCTCGACGCCGATCCCACTATCGACAGCCTCCAAAACCACAGTTTAGACGACTGGCGGAAGCAGCTAGAAGCCTTGCGGCTCTACGACATAGGGCTTCCGGAGGTGAACGAACCGCTTACCTACGAGCAGATCGACGAGTTTGCCCGAGAACAGGGCCCGGCAGAATACCCTCGCTATAGACAGCTGCTGGATATGTTCGTCCAAAACGTCACGAGTGGTATGTCGTTGTATCGAACTCACGAACCCGCGGTCTTCGACGGTGATGTGCTCATTATTTCCGCTGCGCGGGAGGCAAGCGATCGGGGCGCGTCTCTTCAGCGAAGGTGGCGGCCGTACGTTGCCGGCAATATCACCGTGTATTCGGTCGACGCTACACATCAAGAAATGCTGACTCACGGATCGCTGGATATGTACGGCGAAAAACTGAAGGATTCATTGACGCGAGGTGGCGCATCCGACGTTTCCGATCCCGTGTGCGTGTCGGACCAGTTTGTTGCCTGCACGACGCCCGACGTCAGGTGGTCGCGTGCCGGTCTCTGGACTGCCGGGAGGCATGTCCACGAGGGCCAACGCCAAGGGGCGACGCACTCGTCAAGCGAATGTTCCGGGCATGCGTTATGAGCGGACATTCCCCGTCGTCGGACGACACCGCATCGGCTGAGGCAGCGGTAGCCTCTGCGCCTCCCGTGTTAAGGCTTGAGGCGGTGAGCCGAACCTATGGCTCCGGACCCGCAGCGGTGGAGGCGCTCAAGGACATCGACCTCGAGTTTCAGTGCGGCGAGTTCGTCGTGATCCTGGGTCCGTCCGGTTCGGGCAAGACCACGCTACTCAATCTGATCGGCGGCATCGAAGCGCCCACTGATGGACGGATCTTGTTGTCAGGCAACGATATCCAACCTGGTGGGGACTCTGACGGCGCAGGAGAACGTGGAGATCATTGCCGAACTCGCCGGCGGACATTGTGCTCGGCGCAGTCGTGAGGCGCTTGCGAAAGTCGGCCTGGCCGACCTCGCCGACCGGTTTCCCGGGCAAATGTCCGGTGGTCAGCAGCAACGAGTAGCGATCGCCCGCGCCATCGTCAAAGGGCCGCCGCTGTTGCTGTGTGACGAACCGACCGGCAGCCTCGACCTGGCCACGGGGCGGCAGGTGCTGGCGGTGCTGCACGAGTTGGCCCGGGAAGGCGGTAACACCGTCCTTTTGGTGACGCACAATTCCGCGATCGCCCAGATCGCCGATCGCGTGGTGTGGTTGCGCTCGGGAAGGGTCG
The DNA here is from genome assembly GCF_002101675.1 of Mycobacterium gordonae. GTDB lineage: Bacteria > Actinomycetota > Actinomycetes > Mycobacteriales > Mycobacteriaceae > Mycobacterium > Mycobacterium gordonae. Next base: position 4,251 of record NZ_LQOY01000158.1, read on the forward strand.
CCCGTCAGGAGCGGGTTGGTGCCCCACTGCCGGCGCAGGAACTCGACTGGTGAACCGTATCTTGCTCCGCAAGGTGCGTCGGGACCTGGGGCGGCAACGTTCACAGTTCCTTGCCGCGGCATTGGTGATGGGCATCGGTGTGGCGGTCTTCGTCGGGGCCACAGACGCCTATGCCAACTTGAAGCAGTCGTTCGCCCGGGTATACGCGACGCAACTGCTGCCAGATGTGGTCATCACCGGAACCGGTGTGTCGGGGTTGTACGAGAGTGCCCTAAAACTTCCCGGCCATCCGGAGGTTGGCCTTCGACAACAGGCCGACGTGAGTATCCGCATCAACGGGCGCACCCTGTTCGGCCGCGCGGTCGGCGTGCCCGTTGAGACCCAACCCCCGGTATCGAAGTTGGCACTGCGATCCGGTGTTCTGCCGCCCCGCGGCTAGGTTCTAGTGGAAGAGCACCTCGCCGCGCATTACGGTCTGCACCCGGCGAGCACCGTCGAACTCCTCGGGCCGTCCGGCTGGCATCCCGTGTCCGTTTCCGGATCCGCCGTGTCGACAGAATATTTGTGGCCGGCCCGCTCCCGGGCGGAGACCGTGACCACGCCGGAGTACTTCGGCGTGGTGTTCGTGCCGGCACCAGACATGGTTGAATTCGCGGCCCAGCCGGCGGACCAGCTGCAGGTGTATGCACACGATCGCAACCAAGCAGCCGCTTTGGTCAGCGCGGCAACGGAACTGGGTCGCTCGCATGGAGTCATCGTGACGTCGCGCGACGAGCTGCCGTCCTACAGTTCCTTGCGCGACGGCATGGAATCGGTACGCAAGTTCGCAAGATTTATGCCGTGGGTGTTCCTCGTGGCAGCGGTGGTTGGGACGCATGTGCTCTTGTCTCGACTAGTCGCCGCTCAACGAGCCGTGATCGGCACACTGTCGGCCAACGGAGTGTCCGGCCGAAAGATACTCGGCCACTACCTGACGTACGGTGTGGCCGTCGGCCTGGCAGGGGCCATGGCCGGGATGATCGGCGGCTACCTTCTCGGTGGCTGGTATACCGCCCAATACACCCAGACGATGGGACTGCCGCTGCGGGCGACGTCGGTGTACCCGAGCAGTCTGATCGTCGGAACCGTGGCCGGCGCTGCAGCATCCGCGCTTGCCGCCTGGGCCCCGGCGCGCGCCGCATCGCGGATGAGCCCGGCGGAAGCGATGAGGATTTTGCCGCCACGCGTGCGCGGCGGCGTGAGCGTCGCGGAACGACTGCTGCCGCCGCTGGGGCGTATGCCTACTCGCTGGCGAATGACATTGCGCGGCATCACCCGCAACCGTCGCCGCACCATCCTTACCGTCGCCGGGGTCATCAGTTCGGTATGCCTCGTAATGGTGTTCGCCGGATTACGCGACACCGTCAACGGCGTCATCGACCGACAGTACGGAGAGGTCGAACTTCAAGACGCGCAAGTCATTACCGCCGCAGGCAGGGCCGACGCCGTCGCGAGTGCTCTACGAGCCGACCCGCAAGTCGCTGCCGCAGAACCGTTCACCCGGCTGGATGTCACGGTGCAACACCGCGACAACCGTTCCGACACCCTGCTGATCGGCTTGGCGTCGGCAACCCAGATGCACCGCTTCACATCGGGCCCGTCGGGCCGCAGTCTTCCGCCCGACGGCGTGTTGCTGGGAGAGGGCCTGCGGGCGATTCTCGGCGTCGCCGTCGGTGACCGGATCTCAATAACGAACGCCCAGAACCAAATTCGTCTTGACCTACCCGTCGCCGGCTTCGTCGACGAGCCGATGAACCCGGTCGTATATGTCTCGTCCACCCAAGTGCCCGCTCTTGCGCCGTCGGGCGTTTTGCTCAAGCTGGCTCCCGGCGTCAACCAGAACGTGAAGCGCCAGGATGTGATGGCGTTGCATGGCGTGGCCGCCTACGTGCCCACCGAGTCGATCTCAGCCACCATCCGCAAGGCGTTCGCCCTGTACAACGTGCTGGTTGCGCTGACCTTGTTGTCAGCGGGTGTGATGGCCATGGCGCTCCTCTATAACGCGATGTCGGCCAACGTCAGTGAGCGCACCGGCGAGCTGAGCACGTTGCAGGCCGCCGGAATGGGTGCCCCTCTGCTGGGCCGACTGGTGGCGGTCGAGAATATGACGCTCGTCGCGATCGGTGTGCCGGCCGGCCTGATCGCCGGGACGTGGCTCGCTGAATGGTTCATGTCCAATTACGTGACGCAGGGCTATCGATGGCACCTGATGATGCACACCACAACTCCGCTACTCGTCGCCGCGGCCGTCTTGACGGCCGCACTGTTGACGGCCATCCCGGCGTTTCGCGTGATCGGGCGAATGGACGTCGCCAAGGCGGTGCGTGAACGGACGCTATGAGCGCGACCTCGACGGTGCTCCGGAGAAATCGGAGCCGACCTTCACGTGCTGGACGGCAGATACCGGTCGGGTTCGGCGTCGTAGCTGTCGAGGCACAGCTGGGAGCAGAAGTACAGCGTCTGCCCGTCGACGTCGCGGTGCCCCGCGGCGCGGTCGATCAGCAGCTCCATTCCGCAGACCGGGTCGGCTGCCGTGACGACGTCGGTTTCGCTGTCGCCCAACTGCCACCGCGCAGGCTGTGGCTGGTTGACGCCGTAGTCGGACGCCGTCGCGTCGGTGCGCGCGCGCCGCGCGGGATCACGCGTCGGAGGCCGCAAGCGGCGGGTCTCCACCTCCCATACCCAACCGCTGACGGTCACGTGGTCGGGAATCAGCGGATGGTTGTCAAACACTTCGATCGTCTTCAACAGCGTCTCGTCAACGTCGTCCATCATCCCGAGCCACTTGGCGAAAGCCCCCTCGTCAAGCCTGAGCTCGGGCAGCGTCGGGTCCAATACGGGATGGCCGGTGTCGATGCCCTTGTCTTTGAAGTAGGCCTCGACGTCTTCGGCGTTGGCTGACAACATCCCACACTGGGTGTGCTGGACGATGACGATCTCAGTGGTGCCGAAAAAGTTCGTCGACAGCATCGCTGATCGAATCGCGTCGTCACTGACGATCCCGCCGGCGTTGCGGAAACAGTGCGCGTCTCCGTGGCCTATGGGTGAATCAACCTGGATGCCCAGTGCTTCGTTGATTGGCAGGCGCTCATCCATGCAGGCCAGCACCCAGAGTCTGCGGTCGGTGTACCCGAAGCGGCCGAACCGACGCCGCTTGGCCCAATGCTCGTAATCCACGACCTTCGCGGTCAATTCGTCCTTCAACGTTCCCACCGTGATCACCCCTCCAGTCGATTCGATGAGCAAATTGCTGACAGAGCAACGTCTTCAGCCTTGCGCGATCTCCACGACTCAACTAGGGCACTAAGTCCTGAACTGGAGCATCTCAGGCTCCATGCAGGAATTGTGTTGTGCGACGGAGGTCATTCTCCGACCTGATGGTGTGCGTAGTGCCTGGACGCTCCTGTGCGGTCAGTTAGCGTCGTTGGCGTTGCGCCAGGCTTGCCAGGTGCCGGGGCGGAGGCGGCCGCGGTCGGCAAGTGTCTGTGCCGAGTCTCACGGCCAACCAGCGTCGGCCGACGTCGTCCAATACCATCGTCGACAGTGCTGTCGCCTCGCCGCGAAGGCATGCGGCCGCCACGCACCTAGTGGGGCGGGACAACGTGGTTTCACTCTGAAGGGCAACGGGTTTCGGTGCCAATGCGGGCGCAGCCGACTTGCCTGCGGCTACAGTAGCGATCACATGGGTCTTCGCCTTTCAGTAGCACCGCCGCGGCATGGGATAGTATACCCGGGTGGGGCATTTCATATCTCGGAACGACAGCTAGGCGCACATGCAAACTCTTGCGAAAGTGCAATGCACGAGCGCGATCAGCGTGACCGCGCCCCGGCATCACCCGCGAACAGTGCGTGTCCGCGGTGCTGCCGAGGCCCCCAAGAGTTCGGGCATCACCCGTGTCAATAATGCGCTCTTTCGCCGGCAGGTACCGATCGCGAGCCACCCGCAGGCGAACTGCGCTCAATCAGAATGCACTGGTACAGAGAGGTTCTCGCCTCGGCGGATGAGATGCGGTCCACGGCCGGGGAACAACTTCGCGACAAGTCACCACAGAGGATCGTCGGGCCTCCCCCACTTAGCCGCAAAAGCCCGCGAGGGTACTGAACTACGCCGTGGCAGTGCGATTGAAGGACGGCCCGCAATCGGCGAGCTGATCCCGCCTCGCCGGAACTCCTCGACCTCTGGGGGAATTCTCGCCGAACGCACAGCGGCGCGCAGCAACCGCATACCCGTCACCAGCGACTATGGCGGGGAATCGCAGACAAGAATGGAAACCTTAAATGGTTATGACAGTGAGCGCCGCCGCACAGGCAGCCGGAGTAAGCATCAAGGCGATTCGGCTATGGGAGGCCAAAGGTTTGGTGCCACCAGTGCCGCGCACTGAGGCCGGCTACCGGCTCTTCACCGAAGACGACGTAGAACTACTCCGTTTTATCCGCCACGCGAAATTACTGAACTTCTCGCTCGACGAAATCAGGGAAATTTTGGATATGCGCCGCGGCTACTGTGCCCCCTGCGGGCGTGTAGCGGCCATCCTTGATGCACATATCGCCAAGGTGGACCACGCGATCATGGAATTGCACCGCCGACGTCGCTGGCTGGCGGATGCACTCGCCACCGCACACGAGTGCAACCACCAATCGGAGGACAGGGTGGTGGGTCAGATCATCAAGAAGGCTGCCGCCCCAAATTGAGCCCTCTCGCTCCGTGATCGAACCGCTCGTCTCGGCGGCGCCGGCGATGACGGACTTGCGGGACTAGCTGATGCAGCGCTTGACCCTGCCCTAAGGGCAGCCCTTACGTTGAAGATCGACCGCCGGCGATGGAGTCCGAGAGCCATATCTACGGCGGGAATCGGCTGTCGATTCGATAGCCCGCGAGCAAGGATGTGGCGATGGCGGTGGCGACGGAAGCACACAACGCTTGGAACTTCAGTGGCCTGGCATTCCTCCCGACGCTGCAAGGACACGTCCGACTGGTTGCAGTGTGCGGGGTCGGTTATCGGCAGCCTGGTCTGAACCGGCTTCCCACGAGTGCCAGTCGACGCCGTGATACCTCCACGGACGATGAGACTGGTGAGCAACCGAAGCTTCCCCGGCACCTACTGCCAGGGGGGAGAGAAACAGAGAATACCGATCCGAGAGGAAACGATCCTGATGGCTAACAACCTCGTTGACCAATCAAACCGCGCCTGTATCGACGCGTGCAGCGACTGCAGCCAGGCGTGTGAGGCATGTGCGTACACGTGTTGTGTCGGCGAAGCCGCCATGGCGGACTGCGCCCGACTGTGCCTCGATTGCGCCGCCATCTGCCAGACCTGCACCAGCCTGCTCGCCCGCGGCTCCAGTTGGGCAGCCAAGCTGTGCCAACTGTGCGCGGAAATCTGCGACGCGTGCGCGGCCGAGTGCGAGAAATTCGATACAGAGCATTGCCGCGCCTGCGCGAAAGCCTGTCGAGCCTGCGCTGAACAATGCCGCGCAATGGCCTAGCATCGACTCCCGGGCCCGCCCGCACGCCGGATTCAGCTGCGGGCGTGGCCTTCTCAAAGATAGAGAGCTTACCCACCTTCTCCTAGCTGGTCACAAATCAATGCGTGAATCCCGGCAGACCCGGAATTCCCGGGATCAATCCGCCTCCCCCACGGCCTTCACCGCCGTGACCTTCGCCACCGCGATCCCCACCGCCGCGTCCCCCACCTCCATGCCCAGGAGGACCAAAGATCGGTGGCAGCGGGACGATGATGGGCGGTACGGGTAAGGGGGGCGGAGCTGCGGGAGCCACCGGCACCGGAGCAGGAACCGGCGCTACCGGCACCGGAGCCACCGGCACCGGAGCGGGAACCGGAGCCACCGGGGCCGGAGCGGGAACCGGAGCCGCCGGCACCTGGACCTCTGGAGCAGGCGCTACCGGCACGGGAGCGGGAGCAGGAGCAGCGGGGACCGGAACCTCAGGAGCCGGAGCCGCTGGGGCTGGAACAGCCGGAGCCGGGGCCGCAGGGGCCGGAGCTGCCGGCACTGGCGGGGCCTGCTTCGTTGGGGTAACCATGTTCTGGCCGGGGCTGGGGTGCTGATTGTTCATCGGCCGGACGCTGATCGCCAGCGCCATCACCAGCGCGACGACCCCGACCACGAAGACCGCTATGAAAGCGCTCCCAGGCAGCCAAAACAACTTGCGCCCTTGCTCATCGGCATCAGCACCGGTGTCGGCCACCGGGCCGGTGATCGAGTTTTGCTGGCCCCGGACGGCCGTATGTGTGTCGGCTTCGTCGTCGGCGCCCGCATTGTAGGCGACGCCCTCGTCAACCGGCCCCAGGGTGTCCGCGACGGAAATCGGCGGAGGCGCAATCGCATTCGGGTCCAACATACCGGAATCAGGATCCTGGGCATAAGCCATCGCTGCAGTGGACGACGCGAACAACGGTGCGTTCGCCGACGCCAGCGCCGCGCCGCGGGCGAGCGCCGTTTCCGGCTCCTCGGGTGCGTACAACGGAAGTGAGGTCGCGGTCTGCAGTACCGGTTTGATCAGCGGGACATCCACCCCAGAACCGACCAGGAACACACCATCCGGATGTTCGTCCAGCGCCTCAGCGTCCGAAACCAGCTGAACCAGCTCGGCCATGGCCTCGTCATCATCGTCGGGCAGCGGTCGTCGGTGCACATCGGCTATGGAACCGTCGGCGGTATCGACCACAGCCAACGTCGCGGTATCGGGCTCGACGAAGAGCAGCGCGGTTTGGGTGTAGCCGGTTGCATTGCCGACCGTCTGCGCCAAAGCGGCCGCAGCCAGAAACGCCGATACCAACATGACGTTCTCGATCTTGCGACTGGCCAGCGCATCGCGCAGCGCCGCTGCGTCGAATTGGTCCCTATAGCTGACCCCGGTCGTGAGCAACTGGTAGCCACTCTCGGCGGCGCCTTCTCTGGTACCGAGGATGGCCGAGATAACCTGGTCGACGCCCGCGGAGGGTGCCGCGTCGTCGGTTGATTCGATCTCGAAGTTGTCTTGGTCGACCGTGACACCGTCAGCGTTTTCGCCTTCTACCAGCACCATCTGAACCTTCGAGGGTGCCATGGAAACACCAAGTACGGTATCCATCACTGCTCCAAACTCTGTTGCCAGCCAGCAGTGGCATGCGGCCTACGATGCGACAGCCACACTGCGCCGTTGCCACTAACCTGTGCTTCTGCGGCATCGATGTGATTGGTGTTGCCCCGAGCTGGTCGGCTCGCGGTCGTAACTGTCAAAACGGTTGCCGCGGCTTGGAATTCAGTGACCATACTGCGATCGGCGAGCAGGAAACGCATAGCGCCGTCATCATGGCAACGCATTTCCTGCCCGCTACGCAAGTAACGCGGGACCTTGGGTGATGTAACGAACATTTTTATAACTCTTTCCATTGACCGCAATTCCACGAAAGGTGCAATCAACGCCCCCAAATCAAACGTACGACCACTCGGCGACTGGCTGTAGTGGCCTTGGGCCCTGAAACCTTGCCGTTGGACCCTTATACGCCCAGCCGTGGACTTGGCTCACCGGACACGCCCGCGCCGCCTGCCGTTCGACGCAGGAGCGCACGCATGTGCCTGGCCGAGCATTCACGTCATCAGGTCCGGCCCGTGCCGGTGCGACTCTCCGCGGAACGCGAGCCTCCGACGATCGCCGCCACCTCGCCACGGTTAAGGACTGCCAGAAGTGCTGGCATATCGCTGAGTTCAACAACAGCCTTCCGGCACACCGTGCAGCCGCCCAGATGGGCTTCGAATTCGCGGCGGTCATCTTCCGACAGCGAATCCAGCACATAGGCGGCGTCCCACATCACGTATTCGCTGCACTCGTTCGGTAACTGCCCGCGAGCGCTGTCCGCGCGGTGTAGCTCCACAACCCGCGTCACCGGGGCATCCCCATGCTGTGCACCATCTGTCGCTGCGCTGGCACGGCCAAATGCAACCGATGGAGTGCTTTGCCTAATCAATCGACTCCACGCCCACGTCATGGCCGCCCGCCTTTTCCAGGGAACTCCTCTTCGTTGTGCCCGCCCGAAACCTTCAGGACGCCTTGTGCTTTGGCTGCGGGCTGGGGCGTCAGTGCGGTCGGGTCGACGACACTGGTGCATCGGGTCCAAGACTGCACCACCTGTCGGGTGGGGTCCTCGATGAGGGCCGGCTCGGCGGGGGGCAGGTGGTCGAGCAGGCCGTGCTTGCGGCAGTAGTCGTCGTTGTAGATGGTGTCGAAATACCGTTGTGGTCCGTCGGGGAA
>NZ_LQOY01000159.1 GCF_002101675.1 Mycobacterium gordonae
GATCAACCCACCAGCCCAGGAGGCCGACACGACCGCCGCTTAACACCCGATGGACTCATCCGCCTTGACAAGTTCCGCCACACCGATTCGTCCTGTCAGTATGAGCGTCGAACCAGGCTGCGCTCGCCTGTCCGCGACCGCAGCAGCGTGTAGCCGGCCAGTCAACGGCAGGGAACCTATCGGACGGCATAGCCTTCCGCAACGGCGAGACGTGATCGTCGATGGTGGAAGAGGTGTGCCAGCCATCTGTATGCGTGTGCGCTACCGCGTTGCCGTGACTGGCTGGTGATGACACGCCCAGGCTTGGTCGGCCATTTGGGTTTGGTGGGCCTCGCCCTGGGTCGGGATCAATACTGCAACGGTTGGTCATCGTCGGAGAGGGGGACGCTGATGGCTTGGTCGATCAGGTCGGCGAGGTTGGCCTCTGCATCGCTGCGGTTGGCGATATCAGTGGGATCCAGCCCTGCCTCATCGACGGTGGGGTCGACGGGGATCTGCTGTTCTGCCACATCGGCTTCGGGCTTGTCCTCGGTGGGCGAGACATCCTCGGCGTTGGTCATGATTGCTCTCCCGTTCGTGTTCATGTCGGTGCGGCCAGCCGTGGTCCGCGCTGCCGACTACGTCCCGAAGTAATCGTGGATTTGGCGGATCGCCATCGATCCCTCGCCGACCGCGGAGGCCACCCGTTTGACCGAGCCGCTACGCACGTCGCCCGCCGCGAACACACCGGGTTGGCTGGTCTCCAGCATCATCGGCTGGCGCTGGGTGCTGCGCCGGGCACCGTCGGCCTCCGAATACAACGCGGCCGGGCCGGTCGGCACGAAGCCGCGGTCGTCGAGTTCGATGGCGCCGGCGAGCCATGCGGTATTGGGATCCGCGCCGATGAAGACGAACAGGGCGCGGGTCTGGATCGAGTGCCGCTCGCCTGTTCGTTTGTCCTCGGTCACCACCACGCTGAGTGCACCGTTTCCGTGCACCTCCCGGATCTCGGTGCACGACCGAACAGTCACGCGGGGGTGACGGTTGATCTGGTCGACGAGATACCGGGACATGGTCTTGTTCAGGTCGTTGCCGCGGATCACCACATACACCCGGGAAACCCGCGCGGCGAGGAAGATCGCCGCCTGGCCCGCGGAGTTACCACCCCCGACGATGACGACCGGCCCCGTGCCGCACACCAACGCCTCTTGAAAGGTGGCGGCGTAGTACACGCCGTTGCCCTCGAACGATTCGATTCCCGGGACGGCGAGCCTGCGATACCTGGCTCCCGTGGCCAGCACCACGGCCCTGGCCACCACCGACCCACCGTCCGCGAGCGTTACCCGGTGCTGGCCGCCGCCGGATTCCAGCCGGGTGATCTCCGCGGAGACGATGATCCGCGCTCCGAACTTGCCGGCCTGCAGAACTGCCCGTTCGGCAAGGTCGGCTCCAGAGATTCCGCCGGGGAATCCCAGATAGTTCTCGATCTTCGACGACGTCCCGGCCTGCCCGCCGGTCGCGATCCGCTCCATCGCCGCGGTGGTCAGGCCGTCCGACGCGGCATACACCGCAGCGCCCAGCCCCGCCGGACCGGCGCCCACCACGACGACGTCGGATTCGTCGGGCACCGTGTCGGGTACCGGCAGCCCAACCCGGCGGGCCAGCTCGGTGTTGGTCGGGTTGCGCAGCACCTCACCGCCCCAGATCACCACCGGGGTGTCCTGGGCCGATACTCCGAACCGCTGCAGCAGCCGTTCGGCATGCTGGTCACGTTCCAAGTCAAGCCAGCGGTGCGGCAATCGATTTCGCGCGGCGAACTCGCGCAACCGAGCGGTGTCCGGCGAATAGCAGGAGCCGATGATCCGGAATCCGGATCCCTCGTGAATGAGCAACGAGCGGCGCACCAAATACGCGCGCAGGATGAGGTCACTGAGCACCGGATCGTGCGCGACCAGGGCCCGCACCCGCTCGGTCGGGACCACGAGCACTTCGCCGGGTTCCACCACCTCGGCGGTGTAGAACGCGGCCTGGGCTTCGAGGTCGCCCAGCTCCCCGAGAAACCGCCCGGGGCCGTGCACCCGGATCACATGCCGATTGCCCGCATCGTCCAAAGTGCTGACGGCGATCTTGCCGGACAGAATGACGAAAAAATAGTCCGAGCGCTCACCCTCGCGGACCAGCATCTCCCCCGCGCCGACTGCTCGCCGCGCGCCGCCCGCCTCGAGCGCGGCAATCTGATCATCGGACAGTCGCGGGTACGCGCCGTATATGTCGGGGGATTCGGCCAACGGAATCGATGCGCGCTGGTCCGTGGCGGGGACCTCAGACATAGTTCTCATGGACGTAGCACCAACGCCACGTCGGCCCCGGCTCCATGGACTGCACGATCGGGTGCCCGATCGTGTGAGCATGCGCCCGGGCATGCCGCATCGGCGAAGAATCGCAGCAGCCAACGTGCCCGCACGTCAGGCACAACCGCAGGTGCACCCACGGTGTGCCGAGCCGCAAACATTCCTCACAGCCGTTCGTACGCGGGCGCACCTGGCGGATCGCCGCCACATGGGGATCGATATCCACGGATGTCATGACCGTGCCTCCTTCGCGCTGCCGGACGATAGCGCCTGATCCAGCCAATTGCGCAGCGCCGCAACGGGAGCGGCACCCGACTGCCGCGCCAGTACCTGCCCGTGGTCAAGGAGCAGCAGGGTCGGCACCGCCTGCACCGCGAACCGCTGCGAAATCGCCGGTGCCTTGTCCACGTCGACCTTCACAAGTTTGAGTTGTCCGGCCCGTTCGGTGGCGAGCTGCTCCAGCGCCGGGCTCACCATGCGGCACGGTCCGCACCACGTCGCCCACAGGTCGACAAGCACTGGAACCGAGGACTTTTCGGCAACGTCAGCGAAGTCCCCATCGCCGGCCGCGGCGATCCACGGCAGCCACTGGTGACAGTTGGCGCACCGGGGCTTCCCCGCGGCCGCCGCGGGTACCCGGTTGCGTTTTCCGCAGTGCGGGCATGTCAGGATGTTTGATTTCATGGCGCCTTCTCGGTCAGGCCGCCAGGGCCGGTTCCGAATAGCCCACGGCGAGTTCGCCATTCTCCACGGTGATGCGGATCTTGCCACCGCCCGTGATGTCGCCGCGTAGCAACGCCCGGCCGATCTTGGTTTCCACCTCGTGGGCGATGTAGCGGCGCAGCGGCCGGGCCCCATACACCGGATCGTAGCCGTGTTCGGCGATCATCCGGCGAGCGTCCGGGGTGATGTCGAGCTCGATTTGCCTTTCCGCCAATCGGTCCCGCAGCTCGGCCAGTTGCAACTCGACGATCCGTTCGAGCTGCGGCATCGACAGCGGGGTGAACAACACGATGTCGTCGACGCGGTTGAGGAACTCGGGCCGGAAGTGTCCGCGCAGCTCGGCCATCACCCGGTCGCGCGCGTCGGGCTTGATCTCGCCGTCCGCGGTGACGCCGTCGAGCAGGTGGTGCGATCCGATGTTGGAGGTCATGATGACCACGGTGTTGCGGAAGTCGACCTGACGTCCCTGTGCATCGGTGAGCCGGCCGTCGTCGAGCACCTGGAGAAGGGTGTTGAACACATCGGTGTGCGCCTTTTCGATCTCGTCGAGCAGCACCACCGAGTAGGGCTTGCGGCGCACCGCTTCGGTGAGCTGGCCGCCCTCCTCGTAGCCGACGTATCCCGGTGGCGCACCGACCAGCCGGCTCACCGTGTGCCGCTCCTGGTACTCGCTCATGTCGAGTCGGACCATGTTGTCCTCGCTGTCGAACAACGCGGCGGCCAGCGTCTTCGCGAGTTCGGTCTTTCCGACCCCGGTGGGTCCGAGGAAGATGAACGAGCCGATCGGGCGGCGCGGATCCCGGATTCCGGAGCGGGCCCGAATGACCGCATCGGCGACCAGCTGGACCGCCTCGTCCTGGCCGATCACCCGCTCGTGCAGTATTTCGTCGAGCCGCAGCAGCTTTTCCCGTTCGCCCTCCTGTAGCCGTGCGACCGGTATGCCGGTCCATGCGGCCACGATTTCGGCGATCTCGTCCTCGGTGACGACCTCGCGCAGCAGCGGCTTGTCGCCCTGCTTGGACGTCAGCTGTTCCTCGGCCGCTTGCAGTTTGCGTTCCAGTTCGGTGATCTGGCCGTACCGTAATTCGGCCGCCCGGTTGAGGTCGTACTTGCGTTCGGCTTCTTCGGCCTCGTGCCGCAGCTGCTCGAGTTGTCCGCGAAGTTCCTGGACCCGCCTGATCGCCTGCCGTTCGGCATCCCATTGCGCGTGCCGGGCGTCGGCCTCGGCTCGCAGGTCGGCCAATTCTTTGCGAAGTTCCTCCAGACGGGACTTGCTGGCCGCGTCGGTCTCCTTGGCCAGCGCCGCCTCCTCGATCTCGAGCCGGGTGACCCGACGGGTGATCTCGTCCAACTCCGCTGGCATGGAGTCGATTTCGGTGCGCAGTCGCGCACACGCCTCGTCCACCAGGTCGATCGCCTTGTCGGGCAGGAAGCGGTCGGTGATGTAGCGATGCGACAACGTGGCGGCCGCCACCAGGGCGGCATCCTGGATCTTCACGCCGTGGAACACCTCGAGGCGTTCGCGCAGCCCGCGCAGGATCGAGATGGTGTCCTCGACGTCCGGTTCGTCGACCAGCACGGTCTGGAACCGGCGCTCCAACGCGGCGTCCTTTTCAATGTGCTTACGGTATTCGTCGAGTGTGGTGGCACCGATCATGTGCAGCTCACCGCGGGCGAGCATGGGCTTGAGCATGTTGCCGGCGTCCAGGGAACCTTCTGCTGCCCCGGCGCCGACCACGGTGTGCAACTCGTCGACGAACAGGAGAATTCGGCCCTCTCCTGCCTTCACTTCTGATAGCACCGCCTGCAGCCGTTCCTCGAACTCGCCCCGATACTTCGCACCTGCCACCAGCGAGCCCATGTCGAGGGAGAAAATGGTCTTGTCCCGCAGGCCTTCCGGGACATCGCCGCGCACGATGCGCTGTGCCAGGCCCTCCACGATCGCGGTCTTGCCGACTCCGGGGTCGCCGATGAGCACCGGATTGTTCTTGGTCTTGCGGCTGAGGATCTGGATCACCCTGCGGATCTCGGCGTCTCGGCCGATCACCGGGTCCAGCTTGCCTGCGCGGCCTTCGGCGACCAGGTCGCGGCCGTACTTCTCCAGGGCCTCGTAGGCACCCTCCGGTGAGGCTGAGGTGACCCGCTGGTTGCCCCGGATCTTGGTCAGCGCGCCGAGGAACGATTCCCGGGTAACGCCGTGGGAGGCCAGAATCCGTCCGGCGGCACTCGCCGAGCCCTCGTCGGCGAGGGCGATCACGAGGTGCTCCACCGACACGTATTCGTCCTTGAGGCGCTTGGCTTCCCGCTCGGCGGCCTCCAGCAGGTTCGCCAGGCGCCTGGTGACGGAGACCTGGCCCGGCGCGGCGCCGGGGCCGCTCACCTTCGGGCGCCGGTTCAGCTCGCGTTCCAGGTCCGCGCGCACGGCCGCGGTGTCGGCGCCCGTCTGGTCCAGTAGCCGCGGGACGAGACCTTCGGGCTGGTCGATCAGCGCCATCAGCAGATGTTCGCCGTCGACCTCGGTGTGACCCATCCGGGTCGCGATGCTCTGCGCTTCGGCCAACGCCTCCTGCGACTTCTGCGTCAGCTTGTTGATGTCCACGGTGATGTCCTCCTTCGGCGAGAAGCGGATTCGAGTTCTTCGATGCGGTCCAGCAGGTCGAGCACCAGCCCTATCGCGGCGTAGTTCAGTCCCAGACCGGTCCTCAACCGCTGGATGCGGGCGACCGTAACCAACGCAGACGGTTCGAACCAGAGATTGCCGTGGGCATCCTGCTGGCAAGCGACGAGGCCGAGCGCCACCAGTCGGCGCACCATGTCGGGATGCAACCCGCAGCGTGTTGCGAAGACGTCGAGGTGCATTCCGGGCCGCCGCGCCAGGACATAGCGTGGTGCGGTCATCGTCCCCTCCTGGGGTCGAAGGTGGACTCCGCCGCCAGTTGCTCGAACAGTTCACGTTCCCGCGCAGTGGGTTTCGGTGGCACCATCACCTTGATTTCTGCGTAGAGGTCGCCGGCGGCACCGCGCGGGTTGGGCATGCCTTCGCCGCGCAGCCGCAGCCGGCGACCGGTCGACGATCCCGGTGGCACTTTGACTTTGGCTTCGCCGCCGGGAGTTCGGATAGCGACGGTGGTCCCCAGCGCCGCCTCCCACGGCGACACCAGCAGATCCACCGAGATGTCTCGGCCGTTGAGACGAAATCGAGAATCCGGCTTGATGCGTACCCGCAGGTACAGATCTCCGGCGGGACCGTCGCCGCTGCCTCGGCCGCCTTCGCCCGCCAGTCGGATCCGTTGTCCGTCCGTGACGCCGGCGGGGATGTTCACCTCGTATTCACGGCCATCGAGTGAGATCTTCCGTTTGCCCCCCCGGTAGGCCTCCTCGACGGTCAGCTCCAGTGTTGCTTCCTGGTCCGCGCCCGGAATCGGCCCGAATCCTCCGCTACCGCTGAAGATATCGCCGAAGAGATCGTCGATGTTGATGCCTCCGGCGCCACCGAAGCCTCCGCCGTAGCGTACTCGGCCTCCGCCGGCCCGTCCGCCGCGGAAGCCACCCGCACCTGCGCCCACCTGGTCTTCCCAGTCTTCGGGGACCTTGCGGAAGTCTTCGCCGAATCGGTCGTAGCGCTTACGGGTATCGGGGTCCGATAGGACGTGATAGGCCTCGTTGATGTCCTTGAATCGGTCTTCGGCCGTTGGATCCTTGTTGACGTCCGGGTGGTACTTGCGGGCCAGTGTGCGGAATGCCTGCTGGATCTGATCGGCGGTCGCGTCCCGCGACACCCCGAGCACTTCGTAGTAGTCGCGGGCCACCCGACATCACTCCTTGCGTTGGCTGACCACCACGGCCGCCGGCCGCAATTGCCTCGATCCTTCGCCGTAGCCCGGTCGAACTACTTCGACTACCGTCCCGGGCGCGCTGTCCGGGTGGTCCACCACACCGACCACCTCGTGACGCTCCGGGTCAAAGGGCACCCCTGCCTCCGCATCGCGCGGATAGCCGAGCCGCTCGAGAACCTGCAACGCTTGTTCGAGAATGCTGCGCACACCCTCGACGACCGCGTCGGACTGGTCACCGGCATGACTGAGCGCCCGCTCCAGGTTGTCCACGATGGGCAGCCACGCGCCGGCCACCCTGGATCGTTCCGTTGTTCGTTCGCGGTCCAGTTCGCGGGCATACCGCTTGCGCACATTGTCCAGATCAGCGACAGCCCGCCGCCAACGGTCCTCGAGCTTGGCTCGCTCGTCTGAATCAGGTTGAGGGGGAACATGTTCTGGGGAGCTCTTGTCCGACCGGTCACCGTCCTCATCGGTGCGGGAATGCTCTGCGGGGCTGACCATTGCGGCTCAGCCCCGGTCGAACTCGGCGTCGACCACGTCGTCATCGCCAACCGGCGCGCCTTGGTCGTCCCCTGTCGGTCGCCCGTTGCCGCCACCGGGCGTGGGCTGCAGCCCGTAAAGCACCTGCTGCAGTTCGGACGTCAGGGACTGCACCCGGTCCATCGGTGCGTCTTCCTTAACGGCCTGGCGCGCGTCGGCGACCAACATCTCGGCGCGGGCACGGTCGTGTGGCGCCGCGGAGTCGCCTAGCTCGGCAAGACGGCGCTCGACCTGGTAGGCCGCGGAGTCGAGCGCGTTACGCGCATCAACCTGCTTACGCAGCTCTTCGTCCTCGCGGCGGTGCGCCTCGGCCTCGGCGAGCATCCGCTCGACTTCGCTCTGGTCGAGGTTGGACTGCTCGCTGATGGTGATGCTCTGCTCGGCGGCGGTGTCCTTGTCGCGTGCGGTGACATGCAGGATGCCGTTGGCGTCGATGTCGAAGGTGACCTCGATCTGCGGCTCACCGCGCGGGGCCGGGCGGATGTTCTCCAGCTTGAATCGTCCGAGTACGCGATTGTCTTTCGCCATCTCGCGTTCGCCCTGCAGCACAACGATATCCACAGCCGGCTGGTTGTCTGCCGCCGTCGTGAACACCTCGCTGCGTCGGGCCGGGATGGTGGTGTTGCGTTCGATGATCTTGGTCATCACGCCGCCGGCGGTTTCCACACCCAGCGACAACGGGGTGACATCCAGTAGCAGAACGTCGGAGACCTCGCCCTTGAGCACGCCCGCCTGGATGGCGGCGCCCATCGCGACCACCTCGTCCGGGTTGACGGTCATGTTCGGGTCCTTGCCGCCCGTGAGCCGGCGTACCAAAGCCTGCACTGCGGGAATGCGAGTCGACCCACCGACCAGAATGACCTCGTCGATGTCGTTGGCCGTGACCTTGGCGTCGGCCATCGCCTGCTTGACCGGACCCATCGTGCGCTCGACCAGGTCGTGTGTGAGTTCCTCGAACTTCGACCGGTTGATGGTCATGGTGAGGTGTTTGGGGCCGTTGGCGTCGGCGGTGACGAACGGAAGGTTGACCTGCGTCTGTGTCACCGACGACAATTCCACCTTCGCCTTCTCGGCCGCCTCGAACAGCCGCTGCAGCGCCTGCGGATCTTTCCGCAGATCGATGTTGTTCTCGCGCTGGAACTCGTCGGCCAGATAGTCGACGAGCCGGCGGTCGAAGTCGTCGCCACCCAGGTGCGAATCACCGGCTGTGGAGCGGACCTCGACCACCCCATCCCCGACGTCGAGAAGGCTGACATCGAACGTGCCGCCGCCGAGGTCGAAGACCAGCACGGTTTCGTGGCCCTTTTTGTCCAGCCCGTAGGCCAATGCCGCGGCTGTGGGCTCGTTGATGATGCGCAGCACGTCCAGCCCGGCGATCCGGCCGGCATCCTTGGTGGCGTTGCGCTGGGCGTCGTTGAAGTACGCCGGAACGGTGATCACCGCTTCCTTCACCCGTTCGCCGAGGAATTTGCTTGCGTCGTCGACGAGTTTGCGCAGCACCTGCGCGCTGATCTCTTCGGGCGAGTACTTCTTGCCGCGCACGTCGAACCGGGCCGCGCCGCCCTCGCCCTCGACGACGTCGAAGCTGACCGCCTTGGCTTCCTCCGATATCTCGTCGAAGCGGCGGCCGATGAATCGCTTGGCCGAATAGATGGTGCCCTTCGGGTTCATGATCGACTGGCGTCTTGCCAGCTGTCCGACCAGTCGCTCACCGCTCTCCGTGAACGCCACCACTGACGGCGTGGTGCGCGCACCTTCGGCGTTGGGGATCACGACAGGTTCCCCGCCCTGCCAGGCGGCGATGACCGAGTTGGTTGTCCCCAGGTCGATGCCTACCGCTGTGGCCATGGTCTATTCCTCTCGGTTGTTGCTGGTGAGCAGTTGGAGTGCACGGTCGGCCACGTCGACGTCGGCGACGACGTCGTAGTACTTGGGCCGCAGTCCGCTGACGGAGAGGAAGTCGCGGCGGCCGCGTTGCAGGGCGTGGATCAGCAGGCCGACCAGGGCGCCGACAATGGCGCCGAGAACCAATCCGTAGGTGGCCAGTACCACGGCCGAGACCAAGGGCTCGACCCAGTTGAACAGCCCGAAGATCCAGCCGATCAGTGCGCCGAACAGGGCGGCCGAGCCGGCACCGCGCAGCGCGGCCCCGCCGTAGCTCGCTCGGCCCAGGACTTGCTCGACATATTGCAGTTCCCGGCCCACGATGGCCACCCGGTTTACCTCGAAACGCTGATCGGACAGGTAGTCGACCGCGCGTTCGGCGTCGGGGTAATTGTCGAAGGTGGCGATCACCTGGCGGGCGGGCTCATTGGGCCGCACCGCCGACGTTGCAACCGTCGAATGCTCAGCCATCACTGCCCCTGTGCCTGTAGGCCATACGCATTAAAGCCAGAACTTTATCCTAAGTTGCGAAGGTCGTTACACGGAAGCCCCCGGCTTGACTCACGAAAAGTGCCCGCGAAACGCCCTCGGTGCCTCACATAAGAATGCCCGCGAAACGGTGACCG
>NZ_LQOY01000160.1 GCF_002101675.1 Mycobacterium gordonae
GTTCCCGCCACCCCCGCCGGTACCGCCAAGGCCGCCAGTACCACCGCTGCCGGCGGCGCTGGTGCCACCTGCCCCGCCGACGCCACCCTGGCCGGAACCGCCGCCGGCGCCGCCTTTGGAATCGGTCAAGCCGCCAGTGCCACCGGCGCCGCCACTACCTCCGCTACCGCCGGCCCCACCCTTGCCGCCGTTGCCGCTGGCGCCGGTGGCACCGCCACCCGCTCCCCCGGCGCCGCCCAGAGCGCCGGTACCACCGTTGCCGCCGTTGCTGCCCACTCCGCCGGTGCCGCCGATGCCACCTTGGCCACCGATCCCTGCGCTGCCGCCGGCCCCGCCGGCGCCGCCATCACCGGTACCGGTGTTGTCACCGCCGGCCCCGCCTGCGCCGCCGGCGCCGGAATTGCCCCCGTTGCCGCCGGCGCCGTTGACGGTGTTGCCGCCGTTACCACCGTTACCGCCGTTGGCACCGTTTCCACCGGCCCCGCCGACGCCCCCGGCGCCGCTGCCGGTGGCGACGCCGCCGGTGCCTCCGGCGCTGCCCGCACCGCCGGAACCGCCCGCGCCGCCCACGATGGAGCCGAGGCTGTAGCCGCCGTTGCCGCCGGTCCCGCCGTTCGCGCCGGCACCGCCGTTCCCGCCGTTACCGCTCCCGTGGCCGATGCCACCGGCACCGGCACCTCCGGCTGCGCCGCCCGTTCCGCCGCTGCCGCCCGGGAAGCCGGCAATCGTGGCCTGGCCGCCGTTACCGCCGTTGCCGCCGGCCCCGGCGTTGCCGCCCTGGCCGCCGTTGCCGCCACCGGTGCTGGCATTGCCGCCGGCGCCGGCCGTGCCGCCACCACCTCCCGCACCGCCGTTGCCGCCGTTGCCCAGTCCGTCGGAGATGCCGCCGTTGCCGCCGCTGCCCCCGACACCGCCGCTGCCGCCGCTGCCTCCATTGCCGCTGCTTCCGAGGGCATTGCCGCCCGCACCTCCGGCACCGCCGAGACCACCCGCGGCACCGGCGGCACCCGGGTTGGAGTTTCCGATTCCGCCGCTGCCGGCGTCGCCGCCGGTCCCACCGTTGCCTCCCGCTCCGCCGCTGCCACCGTTGCCGCCGTCGCCGGTGCCGGTGTTATTGCCCCCGGCACCACCGGCACCGCCCGCCCCGGCGGCGCCGGCCGCACCGCCGGCGCCGTTGACCACGTTGCCGCCGTGGCCGCCGGTGCCGCCATTCCCACCAGCACCACCGGTGCCCCCATTACCGGCGGCGCCGCTGCCGCTGGCAGTGCCACCGGAGCCGCCGGCACTTCCAGCCGCGCCCGCACCACCGGTGTTTCCGGCGACCGCACCCAGGCTGTTGCCGGCATTCCCTCCGGAACCGCCGACGCCCCCGGCGCCGCCGTTGCCACCGGTACCGTTGCCGTCGCCGGCGCCGCCGGCACCGGCCACCCCGGCCGAGCCACCGTTGCCGCCCTTGCCACCGGACCAACCGGCAAAGCTGGCGCTGCCGCCGTTGCCGCCTTTGCCGCCGGCACCCGCGGCACCACCTTGGCCGCCGTCACCGCCGCCAGCACCGCCGGCACCACCGGCGCCGGCCGTTCCCCCTGCGCCACCGGCGCCGGCGGCCCCGCCGTCACCTCCGGTGCTGCCCAACCCGCCACCGGCCCCGCCGTTGCCACCGTTACCGCCGGCGCCGGAAGCGCCGCCCTGGCCGCCGTTACCGCCACCGTCACCGCCGGCACCGCCCTGGCCCGCGATCCCGCCATTGCCACCGGCGCCGCCGATAGCGCCGGGTCGGGTGAACGCACCGACGCCGTCTCCGCCGTTCCCGCCGTTACCGCCGGCGCCGGAAGCGCCGCCTTGCCCCCCGTTACCGCCACCGACACCGCCGATGCCCGCGCCACCCTTGCCGCCGGCACCGCCGTTACCGCCGTTGCCGCCCTTGCCGCCGGCGGTGTTGTCACCGCCCTTGGCGCCCGCGTCGCCGGTGCCGCCGGCACCACCCTTGCCGCCGTCACCGCCGGTGCCATTGCCGCCGCTCCCGCCGCCGTCGGTGCCCGCGCCGCCCACACCCGCGGTGCCACCGGTGCCGCCGGTCGCACCGCTGGCGCCGTCGCCGCCGTTGTTGCCGGTGTTGGCGCCGCCAGAGCCGCCGAAACCGCCGGCACCGCCCTTACCGCCGGTCCCGCCGTCACCACCCTTGCTGCCGAGGCCGTCTCCGGCACCGCCGGCACCGCCTTGTCCTCCGGTACCGCCCTGACCGCCCGCCGTCCCGCCCGACGGGGAACCCGAGTTGGCGCCGTTGCTGCCGTTGAAGCCCTGGCCGCCGGTGCCGCCGGTACCGCCCTTACCGCCGGTGCCGATGGCTCCGGCGCCGCCACCGTCCGTTCCGGTCCCTGCCACACCCGCCGAACCACCGGTACCACCGGTACCTCCGCCACCACCCAAACCGCTGCTGCCGGTGTTGTTCCCGCCGGTCCCGCCCTGACCGCCCTGACCGCCCACGCCTCCGGCGCCACCGGCACCGCCGTTGGTCACGCCGTTGCCCGCGCCGCCGTCACCACCGGAGCCACCAGCACCACCCTGACCGCCCTGCATGCCCGCGGTGGGCGAGGCCGAGCTGCTGCCGGTCCCACCCTGGCCGCCCTGACCGCCGGTACCACCCTGACCGCCCACTCCGCCGGTGCCGATGCCGCCGGCCGCGCCGCCATCGGTACCGGTGCCGCCCGCACCGGCCTTGCCGCCGGTACCCCCCTGTCCGCCGGCCGCCCCGCTACCGCCGCTGAAACCGGTGTTGTCGCCGCCGGTCCCGCCGGTGCCGCCCTGACCACCGATGCCGCCCTGGCCGCCAGCGCCGCCACCGTTGCCGAGGCCGTCGCCCAGACCACCAGCGCCGCCGTCTCCGCCGGCACCGCCGGAACCGCCCTGGATCCCGGCGGTCGGCGCGGCCGAACTGCCGCCGGCCCCACCCTGACCTCCGCGCCCACCTTTGCCGCCGTCACCGCCCACCCCTCCGCTGCCCATACC
>NZ_LQOY01000161.1 GCF_002101675.1 Mycobacterium gordonae
GAATTCGAAGCAATCATGACCACACCGGCCAGTCAGGCCGCGTGACCGAAACTGTCACCTGATCGTGCAGCAGACCCCCGAGTGCGTCACTGGCATCGAGTGCTCGGAGGTGTGTCGCAGCAGTTTCGGCCTCAACAGACTCAACAGCGCTGTGGTTCATGGGTTCTCCAGGCTTTAGGGCTGCAGATGGGCGACAGGATCGTCCGTGGCTGAGGCTTGCCACGCCCTCTGAATGTGTCCGGCAGCATGGCGATTCGCCGAACGGCCATAGCGGGTTGTGACCATCTTGCGGTCTTTCCAGCCGAACTCATCCGCAACGAACTGGGCGTTAAAGTCGCTGGCGGCGTAGAGGTCAGATGCGGCCCGATGGCGGAATGCGTGAGGGACGACATGTCCGGGTAGTCCTGCCCGCCCACAAGCCTCGCGGAGCATTTTCCGGATACGGCTAGTCTTTATCGCCGTGCCCATGTGTCCGACAGCGAAGTTCACCAAGACTTGGTCGTGATCCACTAGCGGCTCTATCGGCAGGTAGTCGTCGAGTAGGTAAGCGTAGTAGCTGGATATCATCTGCGGGCTGGCCATACGAATCACGCCATTGATCGTGACCCCATCAGGTCCCTCGTAGCTGGTCTTGTCGTACGACTTGGCTGCAGCACCGTTGGGGTTGTCGTCACGCGGAATGATGTGAATGTGCGGGTCAGTCCGTTGGTTGCACTCGTACGGGGGCTGCAGGTGTAGGTCGCAGAACCGTAGTCCGCATAGTCCGCCGACGCGAATACCACTGTCCTTCAACCAGATAACGATCATCCTGTCGCGGGTTCGCAAGAGCACCCCTGGCCGCTCCAGCAGCACTTCAATGACCTCGTCCGGGACCATCCTCGGTCGATGGCTCGAAGTGCCCGCGGAGAGCGGGTTGGAACGAATCCACCGATCCTCTTGACCCCGAACCGGGGTGAGCCTTCCCTCGAGTTTCACTAGCAGGCGGGGGTCTATCTTCACTCCGGCCACCGCAAGGCCTTCGTAGTACACCCGCAATACCATGGCTACGTTGTTCGCCGCGTCAACGCCGAGGGGCTTCTTGCTCGGATCACGCCATGCCAGTCCGAATACGCCAGCATCAGCCGAGCCGGTGATACCTGCCATGTATCGGACCAAGTGATCGAAACGAACCTGGGTTTCGTCGAGTCCATGGACTTCAAGGAAGTTCAGGTGATCCACCAGGCTGTAGGCGTAAGTCCGCTGCGTGGATTTCTTCCGGCCCCGAAGGACAACAAGGGATCGTTCGTGGACTTCGTCGTCAGGGGTGAAAATCCACCACTGTTCTTTCCCTTCAGCGGGGTGGACTCTCGCCACCTTGTGGCACCGACCGACTGTCATGGACCCCAGTCCATCAGGGGTCCATGACGTTACCTCGGATCGACACGCCGGACGTGGTGGACGCCATCTCTAGCGGGTGGAAAGGTGCCCGAAGTACCGCCGTGATGTGTTCCGTGGGCCAATCCAGACGCGGTTGAAGCAGATCATCGCAGAGGTGTCGCCGAGTGTGGCGGAGCTTATGTCGTGCCGGAATGATGCGCGTGGGTTAGCCGCTTTACCGCGGTAAAGCGCTCACACGCGCATCGACACTGGTGCGCGCACTGTTAGCGCGTGCGCCGGCACCGCATGAGGTTTGCCCGCGTCGCTCAGGCTGTGCTAGCTACCCGCTGACGTCGGCGACGAAGTCGTAGAGCTTCCTCGACGAGATCGGAGGCGAAATCCTGCGCTGTCAACAAGACGTCTTCACGCTTGGCCGACAACCACGCCGCCCGCAATTCTCCCGCGGTCTCGGGCCGCAAACGCAGTGTTCGTGGAGCCCCGGGCTCGCCCTGGCTATCTGAACGTGACAAGCGCGCTGATGTGGCCGGGGAGATCGACGCCGCAATTGCGGGCTCGGGAGCTTGAACCTGCGCCGGCGGAGCGTCGGACGGCTCCGGCGATTGCGGTGTCACAGGAGCAGAGGTCTCAGCCTTCGAGGCCGGCGCCGTCCCCGGGGTGGTCGTCCGGGCAGGGGGCCGGGTCGCCGATCCCACGTCTGACAACATGCCGACGACGACGTCAGCGACGTTCTTACCCATAGTGCCTCCCTCGGTTACGACGACCCTCATTGACCCGTTTCATCACATCGACAGTGAATGCTGCGTACGCCTGGGCGAGATCGGGGTCGGCTTCAACGTCCCCGAGGACATAACAGCCGGTAACCATCCGCTCGGCCGCTGTGCGTTTCGGGATCAACGTCTCAAACAACGGCAACCCGTCGTCCTTCAATGCAGCAAGGGTGTCGCGGCTGATGACCGTGTTCGGCTCATATTTGGTTAGTAAGACTCCAAGCAGCTCAGCAGAAAGCACCTGGTGCGCGCGCAGCGATCCTGCCCACTCCATGAACATATGGACGCCGCGTCTCCCCCACTTGCTGGCGTCGGTCGGCACGATCATCCAGTCAGCAGCATTCAGAGCAGAAATGACCAGCTGCCCCAGGTTGGGTGAAAGGTCCATCACAATGGCGTCGTAGTCGTCATAGACCGGCTCCAGCCGCATCGCCATTTGGTACTCGCGCCGGTGCATCATGACCAGCTGTTGATCAAGCTTCGCGACGGCCAAGGTCGAGGGGATCATTTCAAGATTCGCGATCCGCGTCTTGCGGATCACCTGTCTGACCGGAGCCTGTTCGGCGATCAGGTCATAAAGGTCCAGTTCGACGTCGTCGTCAGGATCGAACATCGACGTCGCATTGGCCTGTGCGTCGCAATCCACCAACAGGGTGCGCCAGCCGCCTTGGGCCAATCCGGCAGCAAGACTGACCGCGGTAAAGGACTTCCCCACGCCGCCTTTGTGGTTTGCGATCGCGATGACATCAGCTTTCACTTCATCCCCTTAGATCCCAATCGTCACATGGTGATTAGAACACGGGGTGATGCAGTGTTCAGGCGATGCGGTGACGGCGTGTTGGCGCGACCAGGTGATGTCATCACCAGGTGATCCGGCAATCCACTAATTCAGCGATCCGGTGACGCCGTGACGTAGTGACGCCGCAACGACGTCACGCGATCTCCCGGTGATGCAGTGATTCGGTGATGGTGTGTTGCCGCGATTGCGCGATGTAATCGCTACGTGACCCGGTGATTGAGTGACGGTGTGTTGCCGCGATCAGGTGACGTGATCGCGAGGTGACCCCGTGATGGCGTCATCTGCTGATTCGATGATTCCGTGATGGTGTGTTGGTGTCACGGAATCATCCGATCGCCCCCGTGAGTGTGTGACGCGGTGTTTCCACGATCCAGTGATTGCGTGACAACGTGTCGGCGTCACCGCGTGAGGTTGTGGCAGCGTGATCGGGCGACCACACGCACGCAGTGTGCGACGACCCACAGAATCACGCTTAATGTGAAATCCGGCATGTCGCAAAGGCGAATGTCGGAAACGAGTTGCGAAGCGGCCCGATAACCCCTGATGGTGCCTAGCCGCCGTACTTTACCGCGGTAAAGCAGCAAACGTTTTGCCGGCGCGGGGACTCATGGGACCACGACACTGCCGGTGTGTCACCGCAACGCAAGAAGGCCGGCGGCCGCTAGCATCAAACTCCATCCCATCCGAAGTACTCCGCAGTGCGGGGGAAGCATACGGAAGGCCTTCTATGGCTGTGCACGTCGTTCTCAATCAGAAAGGCGGCGTCGGCAAGAGCACCATCGCAGTCAATCTGGCTGCCGTAACCGCCGACGTCTGCAACGATCACGACGACCCAGACGCCACATCTCCAGTGGCCGCGATCTCAGTCGACCCGCAGGGTTCCGCCGTGTGGTGGGCATCGCGGATCGACGATCTACCATTCCACATCGTCCAAGCCCACGACGACCTCGCCGGCCTAGCGCGCCTAAAAGAGCTGCCCACCATCAAACATGTCTACGTCGATACCCCAGGATGGATCGACCTCGACGCCGGCGCCACCACCAGTGATCCACTCGGCCGCGGACCCGCCGCCGATGCGCTACGCACCGTCCTGGACCTCGCAGACCGAGTCATCATCCCGATCGAAACCGAACCGCTGTCCTTCGACCCCACAGCCCGCACCATCAACAAGGTCGTCAAACCACGCGGATTGCCCTACACCGTCGTGATCAACAACTGGGACCCTCGAGACGGCGTCCACGATCTCAACGAAACCAAGGAATTCGTACGACTCAACAAGTGGCCCCTGGCCCACACCGTTATCCGCCACTACAAACTGCACGCTCGAGCGAGCGCCGACGGACAGGTCGTCACCGAATACCCAACCAACCGCGTCGCCCTGCAAGCGCGTGAAGACTTCTACCGCTTCGCACTCGAACTCAACATCGGGGGAGGGGACTAGTGGCCGCACGCGGCAAGCGAACCAGCCTGGCGGCACTGGCCGCCGATGTCGGTGACAACTCACCGGTGGACCAGCAGCCAGAGGCCGGGCCGGCACGCAGCGCCCCGCTCGCACAGCTGACCCCCAATCCGCGGAATCCTCGCGAAGATCTCGGTGACCTCGCCGACCTCGCCTCGATCGCCGACATGCAACTGCAACCCGCGGTCGTCGTCACTGCCGATGCCTACCGGGCCCTGTACCCCGACGACGAAATCGTCACCCGCTATGTCGTCGTCAACGGGTGCCGCCGGCTGGCCGCAGCACACAAATACGGCCGCACCGACCTCGACGTAGTCGTCAATGACACTATTGCCCGTGACCGCGTTACCCTCATCTCCGCCGCCATCACGGAAAACGTTGACAGGCAAGACTTCGACGTCATCGAGGAAGCCCGCGCGGTCGAGGCCCTCGTCGCCGAGTGTGGACGGGCCGACCTCGCCGGCCAACGCCTTCACCGCACCGAAGGTTGGGTCTCCCAGCGACGCGCTCTCCTCAAACTGGCGCCCGAACTGCAAACCGCGCTACGACGCGGCGAACTGGCAATCCGCGAAGCGCGGTCGCTCGCCCGAGTCCCTCTAGAACAGCAAGTCGCCCGCTGGCGCGCCGCTCAAGACAAGCAGCAATCCAACGACAAACCCACCGGAGACCCGCCCACACCAGCCCCATCCCGGTCGCGCGTCATCACCACCGCACTGTCGAAATTCGACAGCCAACCCAACCTGCTGGCTGACGCGCTGCGGGAATATCTCGGCACAGACGGAGTCGACCGGCTCCTGAATCTGCTCAACCAGGCGTAGAACAGCACGTTCGTTCGTACAACCCACCTATCATTGACCTCCTCCCGGCCGTGAACGGCCGGGATTCCGACTGGGCCGCTCACGCGGCCCAACCTTGGTTCCCGCTTTCGCGAGCGCACCTTGCGGTGCCCGCACCTTGCGGTGCGGCCCCCGGTCCGGGGGTGGGCGCGGGTCTGGCCCGGGCCAAGACTATCTGCGCAGCCTGAATGTCGGCATGCTCGGCGTGGCCACACGCGACGCATTGGAATCCCGCTTGGCTCTTGCGGTTTTCCTTTGCCGTGTGTCCACACATGCGGCATTCGATACTGCTGTTCTTCGGCGGCACTGCCACGAGCGTGGTGCCTGAAGCCTGCATTTTGTGTCCCAACCGGCGGGCGAACATGCCCCAGCAGTTGGCATAAATACCTTTTGAGAGCCCCGCCTTGGCTGCTGCCCCATTGGGCAGGTACTGGCCGGGGTTGTCGGGGTCGGGCTTGGGTTTGGGCCTGCGGACCATGTTTGTGGTTTGCAGGGCTTCAACCGCGACGAAGTCGTAGCTTTCCGCAAGGCGCGTGGTGATCTTCTCGACCCAATCTTTGCGGCGTTGCGCTACTCGCTCGTGCAGCATCGCTATCTGCTTGACTGTCGCCTTGCGCCGGTTGCCGCCTGGTCAAGTCCAGGGACGTGGTGTACGACGTCGTCGTGTGATTCTTCGATGTCGTGACTTATGCGGTTAGTGCCGCGGGGTTGTCCTCCTGTTCTGCTGGTGTGGTGGTGGTCAGGCGGGATTTGCTGAGGACGTCGAGACCCAGGTAGCGCCGTGACTCGGCCCATTCGTCGTGTTGTTCGGCCAGCACAGCGCCGACGAGGCGGATTAGAGCATCGCGGTCGGGGAAGATCCCGACGACATCGGTGCGGCGGCGGATTTCTTTGTTGAGTCGTTCCTGGGTTATCTGTAGTCCTCGTGACGGCGTCTTTGATGTCCGACACGAGGTGTTGAGGTCCCAGGTTCTGCGTGCTGGACA
>NZ_LQOY01000162.1 GCF_002101675.1 Mycobacterium gordonae
TCTCTATGTCAACCTGACTCAGGACCACTGTGACGGCTTGATTCGGGACCACCTCGGCGAGGAGGTGGTGGCTCAGGCGTCTTCGTAGGCTGTGATCGCGAGCTGCTACCGCGGGTATGGCTGAGCCGGTATGAGGTGGTGCCGGTTTCGATGATGGTGCCGTGGAAGGTGAGTCGGTCGACGATCGCGGCGCAGAGTCGGGGGTCGGTGAAGGTTTTGGTCCAGCCGGAGAAACTCTCGTTGGATGCGATGGCTACTGACGCCTTTTCCTCGCGTTCAGTGAGTACTTGGAACAGCAACTCCGCGCCCCGGCGGTCGAGTTCCATGTAGCCGAGTTCGTCGATACATAAAAGATCGACGCGGCCGTAGCGGGCGATCGTGCGGGCGAGTTGCTTTTCATCGGCGGCCTCGACGAGTTCGTTGACCAGTTTGGTCGCCAGTGTGTAGCGGACGCGGAAGCCTTGCTCGGCGGCGGCGGTGCCCACACCAATGAGCAGGTGGGACTTGCCGGTGCCCGAGTCGCCGATCAGGCAGAGCGGGTCGCCTCGGCGTATCCAATCGCCTTGGGCGACGGTATGTACGGTGGCGGCGTTGATGTTTGGGTTGGCGTCGAAATCGAAGTCGCCCAACCATTTCTGACGTGGAAACCCGGCCGCTGCGACTCGCCGCAAGGTGGATCGGCGGTCCCGGTCATCGCATTCGGCCAGGAGCAGTTCGGCGAGGAAGCCGTGGTAGGTGAGCTGTTCACGCTCGGCGACTTTCACTGCTTCGTCGATCACCGCACGCACGGTCGGCAACCGCAGGCGTCGGCATGCGGAATCGACGGCGGCTTGGGCCGCTTGTGGGGTCATCCCGCGTTGGCGGCGCAGGGTGTTGGTGACTTTCGTGGCCGTGCTCATGATCCAGTCGTTCCTTCCATTCCGTCACCGGGTGGCGGTGTTGGGGGTCTGCGTTGGAGCAGCTCGTCGTAGGCCGCGACGTCAGGCAGCGGCCGGGTGTCGGGTGGCAGGCCGGCGATCACGGTCGCTGGATCAGCCAGGCGGCGCTGGGTCAGACTGACGACCCGGTAATCGACGGTATTGGCATGGTTACCGGCGTGACGGTCTGATTCGAGACCACCACCGGCGGCATGCAGGCGTGCTTCGACCGCGACCACATCCGCTGAAACGGCACCGACCGACAGGGCGGCGTGGATCCCGGCGATCACATCGGTAGCGCGCATGCTGCGGTGCAGCAGCAGCACGTCGATTAGCGAGCGAGTCCCGCCAGCATCGCCGTCGACGCGGCGGGCCTGCTGCCAGAACGCCTCGTGCG
Source organism: Mycobacterium gordonae (assembly GCF_002101675.1). Lineage (GTDB taxonomy): Bacteria > Actinomycetota > Actinomycetes > Mycobacteriales > Mycobacteriaceae > Mycobacterium > Mycobacterium gordonae. Next base: position 1,315 of record NZ_LQOY01000162.1, read on the forward strand.
CTGCGGTGAAAGTGCCGGCGGCGCGGGCCTGAGCAAGCGCGGTGGAGCCGGGCAACGCGCCGGGTTTGCAGTGCAACACCTCCAGATAGTGGTCGAGGTTGATCGATTGCCCGTTGCGGGTCGTGACGCGTTCATGGCGTGCGGCGATAGTGCGGCCGTCGAAGACGACCAACTCCGAGGCCCGCAGCGACACCCTGACTTTGCGTCCGATCAACCGGGCGGGAACCGAGTACTTCGCCGACCGCGCCGTGATCAGCGCCGACCGGTCCACCCGTGGATGCAGCACCAGCCCCGGGTCGAACCGCTCGGCAGGCAGAGCGGCGAGATGTTCTCGTTCGGTCTGGAAGTCCTGGCCCACGGTGTGCAGCCGGCCGGTGACCCGCCGATGATCCTCACGTGCTTCGCAGCGGCGGATGTAGTCGTTGAGCTCTGACAGCGAGTCCACTTCCGGCATGGGCGTGAGCCAGGTGCGGCGGAAACGTCCGATCTCGCCCTCGACTCCGCCTTTCTCGTGGGCGCCTTTCACTCCCGGCTGGCAGTAGAACGGGTCGAACCCGTAGAACGATCTGAACAGCACCCACCGGTCGTTCTCGACCCTGCCCCGACCGCGGCCGAACACCACCGAGGTGACCGCAGACTTCAAGTTGTCGTAGCGGATATGGCGCACCGGGATGCCGCCGATCACGTCGAATGCTTCGATGTGGCCTTCGAGGAACGCCTCCTGCGACTGAGTCGCATACACCCGATGGACTGCCTTGCCGGACATCGACATTCGGAAAACGAACATGTAGCAGCGGGTTCTGACACCAGCGAGGATGACGTGAACCTCGCCGAAATCAACCTCAGCTTCAGCGCCGGGCGGGTGTTCCTGCGGCACGAACGCTTCCTGCGCCTGCTTACCGGACTCGGCGATGATCTCCGCACGACGGACCCGGACATAGTCACGCACCGACGAATACGACACATCCTCAACGCCGTGTTCATCGGCCAGACGATTGCAAATCCTTGTCGCAGTGTGGCGTTGCTTGCGGGGCGCATCC
>NZ_LQOY01000163.1 GCF_002101675.1 Mycobacterium gordonae
GCTTCGGCGGTCAGGGCGGCGAGGCCTTCTCCTCCCCGGCAACCGCGGAGGCGACGGGGGCGCCGGGGGCAACGGCGGCACCGGCGCGGGCGGCAGCGCCGGCACGGGCGGCAGCGGCGGCAACGGCGGCAGCGGCACCGTTGCGGGCGGCAACGGCGGCGCGGGCGGCGACGGCGGCACCGGGGGCGGCGCCGGCGGCACCGGCGGTACCGGTGGTACGGGCACCGGTGCCCGCGGCGCCGGCGGTGCCGGCGGTCACGGCGGCACCGGGGGCACCGGCACCAACGGCGTCGGCACCATCGTCGGCGGCAACGGTGGGCGCGGGGGCACTGGAGGCGACGGCGGCTTCGGGGCTCTTGCCGGCGGCGCCGGCGGCGATGGCGGGCAGGCCGGCACCGGCGGCGCCGGCAATGCGACCGGCGACGGCGGCGGCTTCGGCGGCAACGGCGGCACGGGAGGCACTGGCGGCAAGGGCGGCGCCAGCGCGGCAGGATCCGGCGGTGCCGGCGGCGCCGGCGGCATCGGCGGCACCAACGGCCTCGGCCCGGCCGCAGACGGCAGAAGCGGCGACGGCGGCACGGGCGGCCAAGGCGGCACCGGGCCCGTGGCAGGCGGTGACGGCGGTGACGGCGGAAGTGGCGGCGCAACCGGCGACGCCGGTGCCGCCGGCGCCGGCGGCAAGGGCGGCGCGGGCGGCTCCAGCTCCAAGGGCACCGGCGGCAATGGTGGAACAGGCGGCGCGGGTAGCACCGGCGGCGCCGGGAAGGCCGGCGGGACGGGTGGAGCCGGAGGCGACGGCGGGAACGGTTACGCCGCCGGCACCGGTGGTGTCGGCGGCACGGGTGGCATCGGCGGGATTAACGGCGGGTCCGGCGGGACGGGCGGCGCCGGGGGGACGGGCGGCGTAAGCACCGCCGGTCTCGGCGGTCATGGCGGCAGCGGCGGTTCGGGCGGCGATGGCGGCAGCGGACTCAACAGCGCCGCCGGCAACGGCGGAAACGGCGGTGCCGGCGGCGCTGCCGGGGCCGGCGTGACCGGTGCCGGCAGCGGCGGCAGTGGGGGCATTGGCGGCGACGGCGGCACCGGCACCGACGGCACTTCCGGCGTCGACGGCACCACAGGTGGAGCGGGCGGGACCGGGGGCGCGGGCGGCAACAGCGCCGGCGGAACCAACGGCAACGGCGGGGCCGGCGGCAACGGCGGTAAGGGTGGTCGTGGCGGTGCCGGAGTTGCCGGCGACATAGGCAAGGGCATTCCAGACATCCACGCCGGCAAGGGCGGCCGCGGCGGTGATGGCGGCTCAGGCGGTTTGGCCGGCACCGGCGGCACCGGCGGCAGCGCGGGCGACGGAGGAACCGGCGGCAACGGTGGCCCCGGAGGCTCCGCGGCCGGCCTGTCAGGCGCCGGCGCTGGAGGCGATGGCGGCAAAGGCGGCACGGGCAACCGCGGCGGCAACGGGGGGGACGCCGGCAATGGCGGGGATGGCCTGATCAATCCAGGCTCGGGTGGCACCGGCGGTAGCGGCGGCACGGGCACCGTCGCGGGCGGCGCCGGTGGCCGCGGCGGCACTGGCGGAAGCGGCGGATCCATCCTCGGCACCAACTCCGCCGGTGCCGGCGGTGCCGGCGGCGTTGGCGGTGCGGCTACCGGGCCCGCCGGAGTCGGCGGCCGCGGTGGAGACGGTGGCGACGGTGGCGTCGGTAGCGACACCGGCTTCGTCGGCGCAGCGGGCGGAAGCGGTGGCAACGGCGGCACTGGCGGTCACGGCACCCTCGCCGGTGGAAGCGGGGGGGACGGCGGCGACGGCGGCAACGGTGGTTCGGGTGCGGGTGGGCCGGGGAACCCCGGACTTTCTGGTGACCCCGGCGAACTTCCGGTCGGTCCCGACGGCGGCGCCGGCGGGACCGGCGGAACGGGTGGCAAGGGTGGTTCCTTCTGACCGGTGACCACGGCGCTTACCGGCCGGTGTTGCCGGAGGGGACGAAACGGGTGCGTCGATCAGGATCCGAGAACTCGACGTTCAGCTTTCCCGCAACGAATTATTCTGCGGCCCAAGGGCTTACGCTTCAATCCGGCTGCACCCCGACTAACGCAGTCAACACTGCTGAACGCGGTTTCGGGAGGAAATGCGGAGATTATGAAATCGCCAATTGACACCAACTCGTCCGGCCGCGCGCGGGCAGACGCCAAGCCCCCTCATTTCGGCACGAAATGGGGGCTTTGGCGTCTCCTCGCGCGGAGGGTAGCGGTCATCGCGTCGGCGAATTGCGCCCGAAAGGCGAACGACACGAAGACATGATGAGCGACGAATTGTCTGCCGGCAGTAGGTAAATCCGCGTCGCTTATCCTACTTCGCCAGATGTTCCCGGTGTCCCCAATAGCGCGCCACCGACTGCACCGGCTCCACCGGCTCCATCGGCCCCATCGGCTCCATCGGCTCCGCTGGTGCCGGGGTTGCCCGTAGTGCCTGCACCGCTCGGGACGGTACCCCCGGCCCCGCCTGGTCCGCCGGGGCTTCCTTGACCGCCGTCGCCGCCGTCACCGATCAGCTTGGAGTTACCTCCGGCACCACCCGAACTTCCGTGGCCCCCGTCGCCGCCGGCACCGCCGGCGATGATGCCGTTGTTGACGACTTCCCCGCTCGGGCTGGTGCTGGTGCTAACGGTGGCGGTGATGCTGCCACCGTGGCCTCCTTGCGCGGCGGCCCCGCCGGCCCCGCCGTGGCCACCGTCACCCCACAACCAACCGCCGGCACCACCGCCACCTCCCAGACCACCGGCGCCACCAGCCCCACCGTTGCCTCCCGACATGACGCCGCCGGCGCTGTTGACAATGCCGGTCATGATGAAGTTGCCGCTGCAGTCCGCGATTATGTTGCCGCCGGTGCCACCTTGGGCGCCGGCCCCGCCGGCCCCGCCGTGGCCACCATCACCCCACAACCACCCGCCGGCGCCACCGCCACCTCCCAGACCGCCGGCGCCACCGGCCCCACCATGACCACCAGAAATGACGCCTCCTTCGCCGTTACGAACGCCCGCGGTGAGGAAGAACCCGTCGCCGCTGCCTTTGGCGGTGATGCTGCCGCCAGTACCGCCTTGAGCGGCGGCCCCGCCTGTCCCGCCATGACCACCGCTACCCCACAACCACCCACCGGCACCGCCGCCACCTCCCTGCCCACCGGCACCAGCGGCCCCACCGTTGCCACCAGAAATCACCCCTCCGCCCTCGTTGCGAAGGCCGTACAGGAAGGAAGGATTGCTGGTGGTGCCCGTGTGGGTGGCGGTGGCAGAGATGCTGCCGCCGGCACCGCCTTGAGCGGCGGCCCCACCGGCTCCGCCGTGACCACCAGCACCCGCCAACCACCCGCCAGCACCCCCAAGGCCACCGGCGCCACCGGCTCCACCGACGCCACCAAGACCGCCGGTAATCACGCCGCCGACGCCGCTGTCGGCAATGCCGTACACCTCGGCGAAAGAGGTGTTGCTGGGTGTTGCGGTGGCGGTGATGTCACCGCCGGCACCACCAGCACCACCAGCACCGCCGGCGCCACCGTCACCACCGTCGCCCCACAACAACCCGCCGGCCCCGCCGCCACCACCCAGACCGCCGGCACCCCCCGCACCGCCAACCCCACCGGCAACGACGCTGTCGACGCCCGCGTTGTCAATGCCTTCCACGAACGAGGTGCCGGTGCTGGTGGCGATGATGCTGCCGCCGGCACCACCGGAACCACCGGCACCGCCGGCACCGCCGGCACCGCCGTGACCACCGTTGCCCCACAACAATCCGCTGCCGCCGGCACCGCCGGCGCCCCCGTGGCCCCCGGCGCCGCCCGCGCCGCTATCGCCGGGGTTGCCGGTGGCACCTGCACCGCTCGGGACGGTACCGCCGGCGCCACCAGTGCCGCCGTAGCCTCCTCGACCGCCGTTGCCGCCGTTACCGATCAGCTTGGAGTGGCCGCCCGCCCCGCCGTTCGCCCCTTGGCCGGCGTCACCTCCGGAACCACCCCTCATCGTGCCGTTGTTGAGGACATCGATGCTGGGACCGGCGGCACTGGCAGTGGCGGTTATGCTCCCGCCGGTGCCGCCGTGGGCGGCGGCCCCAGCGGCTCCCCCGTCGCCGCCATCACCTCGCAACCACCCGCCGGCACCGCCGCCACCTCCCAACTCACCGGCGCCACCAGCACCACCGGCGCCACCGCTGATGACGCCGAGGGCGCTGTTGACGACGCCCCGCACCTCGCCGCTGCCGGTGCCAGAGGCGGAGGCGGTGATGCCGCCACCGGTGCCTCCTTGCCCGGCGGCCCCACCGGCCCCGCCGGCCCCACCGTTACCCCATAACCACCCGCCGGCACCACCGCCACCTCCGCGCCCACTGGCGCCGCCAGTACCGCCGGCGCCACCAGTGACAACGGCTAAGTCACCCGTGACAGCCCCCTGTACCTCGCCGCCACCGGTGGCAGAGGCCAAGATGCTGCCGCCGGCGCCACCCTCGCCGGCGGCGCCACCTGCTCCGCCGTGCCCACCGTCACCCCGCAACCATCCGCCGGCACCCCCGCCGCCGCCGTGGCCACCCGCGCCGGCCGCACCGCCATCACCAGCCGCAATGAGGGCGCCGCGGCCGCCGCCGTTGATGATGCCGCGCGTTAGGCCGGAGCCGTCGGTGGCAGCGGCGGCGGCGGTGATGTTGCCGCCGAAACCGCCGTGGGCGCCAGCCCCACCGGCCCCACCGTGACCACCATCGCCCCATAGCCACCCGCCGGCACCGCCGCCACCACCCAGGCCACCAGCGCCGCCGGTACCACCAGCACCACCAGCAATGCCGCCGGATGCAATGCCACCAGCGAAGGTGCTGGCCGTGCTGGTGGCGCTGATGCTGCCGCCGGCACCACCCTGGGCGGCGCCGCCGCCGTCCCCGCCGTGGCCACCGTCACCCCACAACCACGCGCCGCTACCGCCGGCACCTCCCATGCCACCGTCGCCACCGATCCCGCCGGTCCCACCCGTAATCGCGCCGGGGACGGTCTGGTAGTCGCTAATGCCGTGGCCGGTCGAGGTGGCGGCGGCGATGGAGGTGATGTTGCCGCCGGCGCCGCCGTGACCGGCGGCCCCACCGGCACCGCCGTAGCCGCCGTTACCCCACAACCAGCCCCCGGCGCCGCCGGCACCCCCCACGCCACCAAGGCCACCAGCACCGCCCGCTGCACCCCAAATACGGCCGCCCAAGTCGTTGTTGATGCCGATCGCGAAGAAGCTGTCGGCATTGCTGACACTGGCGGAAATATCACCGCCGGTACCGCCGCTGCCGCCGGGACCGCCGATGCCACCGTGTCCCCCGTTGCCCCATAACAAACCGCCGGCGCCGCCGCTACCTGCCGAACCACCAGCGCCGCCAGCACCGCCAATCCCACCAGTGATGGTGCCGAAGACATTGCTGATACCGCTGTTGGCGACGCCGCTGGCAGTGGCGGTGAGATCGCCGCCGGCACCGCCAGCGCCGCCGGCACCGCCGGCCCCACCATGACCCCCATTGCCCCCTAACAAACCGCCGGTGCCACCGCCACCACCCAAACCACCGGCGCCGCCAGCACCGCCGGCCCCTACCGCGATGGTGCCCCCACTATTGCTGATACCGCCGGTGCCGATGCTGGTGATAGTGC
>NZ_LQOY01000164.1 GCF_002101675.1 Mycobacterium gordonae
CCTGAGCCACCACCTCCTCGCCGAGGTGGTCCCGAATCAAGCCGTCACAGTGGTCCTGAGTCAGGTTGACATAGAGACCTACGCGGCCAAGGTCGCGAAGTTCTTGACCTGGTGCTCGTTGAACGGGCTGGATTGGACGACGCTGTCATTTGCCGATTTAACCCGGTATAAGCGGTTCATCGAGCGCGAGCCGCTGGCGGATGGCCGTCCTCGCAGCGGCCGCACTACGAACATGTATTTGATCGTGCTGTGTGAGTTCCTTCGGTTCGCCTCCCGCGAGGGCCTGGTGGACCAGGCATTGGTGGACCGGCTTTCGGAGCCAAAGTTTCTGCGCTACCTGCCGCGGGGTTTCGATCCTGGAGAAGACGGCCAACGCCGACTGGTGCAGGCACGCACGCTCAAGGTTTGCGAGTACGAGAAACCGCCGGAATCGCTGGAACCGGATGAGACAGCAGCGGTTCTACGGGCTTGCCAAAATCCACGAGACCTGTTTTTGGCCCGAGTGATGCTCGATATGGGTCTGCGGATTGGAGAGGTGCTTGGCCTGCGCCGCAGTGATATTCACTTTCTACCCGATTCGTCAATGCTGGGCTGTTCGACACCCGGCCCGCACCTGCATGTGTATCGACGGCAGAACACGAACGGTTCGACTGCGAAGAGCCGATATCCGCGGTCGGTTCCGGCCAGTACTGCGGTAGTCGATGCCTATCGGGAGTACTGGGATGTCCGGCAGGATGTCGTCCCGGACAGCGTGAGTGACTTTGTGTTCGTGAATCTTTATGGCGCCGAACCCGACACACCGATGGCGTATCCAAATGCCAAGCGCTGCATGGACCGAATCGCCAAGACGGCGGGTGTCACGCTGCGACCGCACATGCTGCGCCACACCGCAGCCACCACCTGGCTTCGCCATGGCGAGCGAATCGATGTCGTGCAAGAACTGCTCGGGCACGCAAGCCCGGCATCGACACAGGTCTATCTGCACCCTTCCGAAGAGGAGAAGAGGGCAGCCGTCGATCGTCTCGCGCTCGGGAAGGGGCTCAGCTGATGAGCACTGCGCTCGCGAGCAGCCCGTTGGGGACGGACTGCACTGCCCGGGCATGGGCCGAATTCGTCCAGGAGCGCATCGACCCAGGGTGGCGCCCTGACGAATGGGATGGCGAGTCGCTGCTATTCACCGGTGTTCTCGACACGTCTCGGACGGTGGCGTTCACCTGCAGCACCCCCGGTTGCGGAGGGCCCTCGCGCACCAAGAACGTTCCGTGTTACGAATGCCAGCAGCAGCTGAAGTCGTTTGCTGTCCAGCCAGACACGTTCCGGCGCACGCATAACGCAAACCGTCGCTGGACGGGCGTGGAACTGCGGCGATGTGCTATTACAGTCGCCGGCGAGCAATGCGCACGAACGGCCAGTACCCGCGGTCTGTGCCGTTCGCATTGGAGCATTTGGCTGGGCAAACGCCGAAGCGGGATGGCTTTCGATGAGTTCGTTGCCACCGGCGCGAAGCCCTATCAGCGCCGAGAACATTGCCGGGTGGTGGGCTGCGACCATGAGCAAGTAAGTGCGAAATGGCGTCTGTGCGAACCGCACGATCAGCAATTCGGCCGCTGGCGGGCCAGCCGCAAGACCCGGGACGTCGAAGGGTTTCTCAGCTCCGCACGGCCTTTCGTGCGGATCCATCAATTCTCCCTCGCCGGCATAGACCCTGGGCTACGAGCCGAAATCGTCTACGTTCTGCAACGACGCGACGAGGACGGGTTCCCCCTAAACCCCACCGTAATCCGAACGGTTCTCAAGAAGTGTGGCGAGCACGGTATCAGCAGCCTGCTCGAGTTCACCGAAGCCGAGGTGGCGGTGATGCCGCGCTCGCGATCCGAAGAGCGGTCTCTTCTAAGGTCGGCACGCCTGCATCTGACCCGCCTTCGCGCCCGCTACGACGGCTTGGATCCGACGGAAAGCGATGTTTGGGACACCGCTGTCTTGGGGCTGGAGGCATCGCGGCAGCGGCGGTATCCCGCGGTGCGGGGCACCCTCGATTTCACCGCCGTATCCTTGCCGTGGGTCAAAACCCTGGTGAAGGAATGGGTGCGCCAGACCGAGCCAGACGTGGCCACTGCACGGCGAATGATTCTTGCCGCCAAGGTGGCTTGCCGCGCACTGTCGACCCGGACAGGTGGCCACGACCCCGCCCAGCTTGGGCTGGCCGACATGAGCGCCGTGGTCAAACAGATCAGCGACCTGCGCCGCGGCGACGGGGCCCGTTATTCAATCACGATGCGGTGCGCACACCTGAGGTTGTGGCGCGACCTCGTCGAGTTTGGGCGCTCTGTCGATCTGTTGAATGCGGTGCCCGGTGAGTTCGCGGTGCTGAGCACACATCGCCTGGACAAGGAAGATCCCGAACAGGAGAAGGCAGGCAAGGCCCTGCCAGCAGAGGTGATTCGATTCCTGGATGCGCACCTCGACCGATTCCGGCCCACGGTCGAGCGCGTTCGCGTCGGCTGGTCCGGCGAAGATTACGCCGCGATGTATCAAACTATGTACGTCATCTTCCGCAACACCGGCCGCCGGCTCGACGAAGTAATGTCGCTGAAACGAGACTGCCTGTGCTACAACACTAATGGCGAGGCGTCGCTGGTTTACGACAACCGAAAAGCTGGTCGGCTGGGTCGGTGGCTGCCGATCGACAAAGATACCGTGGAGGTCATCGAACGTTGGCAGCGGCGCGTGGACACACTGACGGTGCTGCCCGAGGGTCTGCTGCACGATCAGGTGACAGTTTCGGTCACGCGGCCTGACTGGCCGGTGTGGTCATGATTGCTTCGAATTC
>NZ_LQOY01000165.1 GCF_002101675.1 Mycobacterium gordonae
GGCGGTATCGGCGGAACCGGTGGCACCGGTGGGGTCGGGACCGCTGGGGTGGCCGGCGCGCCCGGGGTCGACGGCGGCGCCGGGGGTATCGGCGGTGCGGGTGGACAGGGCGGCACGGGCGGCGCCGGGGCCGCCGGCGGGGCCGGTGGCCGCGCGACGGGATGGTTCGGCAGCAGCGCGGGCGCCGACGGTGCCGGCGGCGCCGGGGGTGCCGGCGGATTCGGCGGAATGGGCGGCACCGGCGGCACCGGCGCGGCCGACGTCGGGGCCGGTGCGGGCGCCGGCGGCCAGGGCGGCAGCGGTGGCGCCGCGGGACTGGGTGGACAGGGCCATACCGGCGCCGCTGACGGTGCGGTCGGCGCCGGGGGAACCGGCGGAACCGGTGGCACCGGTGGCGCCGGGCAGCAAGGGGCCCCCACCCCCGGAGTCGGCGTTGGCAACATGGGCACGACGGGCGGCGCCGGTGGGATCGGCGGCACCGGCGGGGCCGGTAACGGCGGCACCAACGGCGACGGCGGCCGCGGCGGCGACGGTGGGGTCGGCGGCCAGGGCGGTTACCGGGCCGGTGGTACCGGCGGCACCGGCGGGACTGGTGGCGCCGCTGGTCAGGGCGGTAGCGCCGGGTCCGGCGGGGTGGGCGGTCACGTGGGCGACACCGGCGTCGGCGGCACCGGCGGGGTCGGCGGAATCGGTGACACCGGCGGAGTCGGGGGTACTGGCGGGGCTGCGATCAGCAACAACTCCGGAAACGCGACCGGCGGCACTGGCGGTCAAGGCGGCATCGGCGGATTCAACGTCGGCGGCGCGGGCGGTGCCGGCGGTGCCGCGACGAGCGCTGGAAACGCCACCGGCGGGTCCGGTGGAGCGGGCGGGGACGGCAATACCGGCGGCGGTGACGGCGGCATTGGCGGCGACGCGACCGGAACCGGCGCCGGAGGCGCGACCGGCGGGGCCGGTGGGGCCGGTGGTGTCGGCGGCAACGGCGCCGGGTCGGGCGGTAACGGCGGTGACGGCGGTAACGCTGTGGCCTTGGGAATTGGCAACGCCACCGGCGGCGCCGGGACGGATGGAAGCGCTGGTGGGTTCGGTGGTGACGGCGGCAACGGCGGCACGGGGCTCATTGACAACGCCGCGTCGACGGCGACCGCGACCGGCGGTAGAGGTGGCTCCGGTGGCTCGGGAGCCATCGGCGGTAACGGCGGTGACGGCGGCGACGCAGAAAACAAGGGTCTGGGCATCAACGTCACCGGCGCGGGTGGCGCCGGCGGCAACGCCACCACCGGCGACGGCGGTATCGGCGGCACCGGCGGCGATTCACTGGTCAGCAACGGTGCCTCGATGGCAAACATCACCGGGGGCAAAGCCGGTGCGGGCGGCAACAGTGACAGCGGCGCCGGCGGCCGAGGCGGCCAAGGCGGCTTGGCCAACACGGCCGGTAACGGCGCGGCTGTCGGCGCGGCCGGCGGGGCCGGCGGGACCAGCAACACCGGCCCCGGCGGCGACGGCGGTAACGGTGGCAGTGCATTGATCGGCTCAGCCACCTCCACGGCGACGGCCACCAGCGGCGACGGCGGTGCCGGCGGTGCCGGCGGCGACGGCGGTAACGGCGGCGATGCCGGCCTGGCCGAGAACGCCGGTCTAGGCGCCAACGTCGCCGGCGCCGGCGGTGCCGGAGGCAGCGCTACCAGCGGCATCGGCGGCAACGGCGGCACCGGCGGCTTTTCGAAAATCGATAACACAGCCTCCACCGCCGCCGCCATCGGCGGCAAAGCCGGTGCGGCCGGCACCAGCAACACCGGCACCGGCGGCGTAGGCGGCAGCGGTGGTTCGGCCCTCACCGCCGGCAGCGGCGCGGCCATCGGCGCGGCCGGGGCGGCCGGCGGCAGCAGCACCGACGGCACCGGTGGCGCCGGCGGCTTCGGTGGCAACGCGGAGATCGACTCATTGACCTCGAGCGCCTCCGCCACCGGCGGAAACGGTGGTGACGGCGGAGACGGCGGCGCCGGCGGCGGGCACGGCGGCAAGGGCGGAAATGCGTCGAACGGCTCTCTCGCCCTGTCGCCGGGGACCACCACCGGTGGCAACGGCGGCACCGGGGGTGACGGCGTGAACAGTGGCAACGGCGGCGATGGAGGTAACGGCGGTAACGCCTTCGGAGCGAATGCCTCCGGTGGCAAAGGCGGTAGCGGCGGCGCCGCCGGGCCCGGCGGCAACCCCGGATCGCCCGGCACTCCCGGGTCGCCCTAGCGCCAGCCCCGCGACTGCGGGCCGGGCTGGCGGCGATCTGCGGCCCGCCGGCCCGATATCTGCCGACTCATGTTGATATCGCTATATTTCGATGTTACCGTCGAGCGCAACGCAAGCGACGGGAAAGGGTCAAACGATGGCGGTGCAGGTGCTCTTGGCGAAGGCGGCTTCGACGGTGATCACCGGTTTGGCGGGCGTCACCGCCTACGAGGTGCTCAAGAAGGCCGCCAAGAAGGCACCCCTGCACGAAACCGCGGTCAAGGGAGCCGAACTGGGCCTGCGCGGCACCCGCAGGGCCGAGGAGGCCGCCGAGTCCGCCCGCCTGAAGATCGCCGACGTGATGGCCGAGGCCCGCGAGCGCATCGGCGAGGAGGCACCCACGCCGGCCGTCGGTGACGTCCACGACCACGACCACTGATCCCGTGGCCCTCGCGCTGGCGCCGGCCGAAGAGCCTGCGCTGCAGGTTATCTCGGATGCGGCCGGGCGCATGCGGGTCCGGGTCGACTGGGTGCGCGCCAATTCGCGGCGGGCCGTCGCCGTGGAGGAGGCCGTCGCCAAGTGCGACGGGGTGCGCGTCGTGCACGCCTACCCCCGCACCGGTTCCGTGGTCGTCTGGTACTCCCCCAGGCGCTGTGACCGCGCGGCCGTACTGGAGGCGATCAGCGGCGCGGCACACGTCGCCGCCGAACTGATCCCCGCACGCTCACCCCATTCCGAGGAGATCCGCAACTCCGACGTGCTGCGCATGGTCATCGGCGGCGCGGCGCTGGCCCTGCTCGGCGTGCGCCGCTACGTGTTCGCCCGGCCACCGCTGCTCGGACCGAGCGGACGGGTGGTGGCCACCGGCGTCACCATCTTCACCGGCTACCCCTTCCTGCGCGGCGCGCTGCGCTCGGTGGGTTCGGGCAAGCTCGGCACCGACGCGCTGGTGTCGGCTGCGACGGTGGCGAGCCTGATCCTGCGCGAGAACGTCGTTGCCCTGACCGTGCTGTGGCTGCTCAACATCGGTGAATACCTGCAGGACCTGACGTTGCGCCGGACCCGGCGGGCCATCTCTGACTTGTTGCGCGGCACGTCCGACACCGCCTGGATCCGGCTGCCGGACGGCGCCGAAGTCCAGGTGGCGATCGACACCCTGGAGATCGGCGACGAGGTTGTGGTGCATGACCATGTCGCCATTCCCGTCGACGGTGAGGTGGTCGAGGGCGAGGCCGTGGTCAACCAGTCCGCGATCACCGGCGAGAACCTGCCGGTCAGCATCATCACCGGGGCTCACGTGCACGCCGGTTCGGTGGTGGTGCGCGGGCGCCTGGTGGTGCGCGCCCACGCCGTCGGCAACCAGACCACCATCGGGCGCATCATCGCCAGAGTCGAAGAGGCGCAACATGATCGGGCCCCCATCCAAACCGTCGGTGAGAACTTCTCGCGTCGCTTCGTGCCCACCTCGTTCGTCGTCTCGGCGCTGACTCTGCTGGTCACCGGTGACGTCCGACGCGCCATGACCATGCTGCTGATCGCCTGCCCGTGTGCGGTGGGCCTGTCCACCCCGACGGCCATCAGCGCCGCGATCGGCAACGGCGCCCGGCGCGGCATCCTGATCAAGGGCGGATCGCATCTCGAACAGGCCGGCCGAGTGGACGCGATCGTGTTCGACAAGACCGGAACGCTCACCGTCGGACGCCCGGTGGTGACCAATATCGTCTCCCTGCACAAGGATTGGGAGCCCGAGCAGGTGCTGGCGTACGCCGCCAGCTCGGAGATCCATTCCCGTCACCCGCTGGCCGAGGCCGTCATCCGCTCCACTGAAGAGCGCCACATCACCATCCCGCCGCACGAGGAGTGCGAGGTCCTCGTCGGCCTGGGCATGCGGACCTGGGCAGACGGGCGCACCCTGCTCCTGGGCAGCCCGGGGCTGCTGCGCGCCGAGAAGGTCAAGGTCTCCAAGAAGGCGCAGGAGTGGGTCGACAAGCTGCGCCGCGAGGCCGAGACGCCGCTGCTGCTCGCGGTGGACGGCACCCTAGTGGGGGTGATCAGCCTGCGTGACGAGGTGCGACCGGATGCGGCTGACGTACTGAACCAGTTGCGCACCAGCGGCGTTCGCCGGATCGTCATGCTCACCGGCGACCATCCCGACATCGCCGCGGTGGTTGCCGACGAACTCGGCATCGGCGAGTGGCGCGCCGAGGTGATGCCCGAGGACAAGCTCCAGGTGGTCCGCCAACTGCAGGACGAGGGCCACGTGGTCGGGATGGTCGGTGACGGCGTCAACGACGCCCCGGCGCTGGCCGCGGCCGACATCGGCATCGCCATGGGCCTGGCCGGAACCGACGTCGCGGTGGAGACCGCCGACGTGGCGCTGGCCAACGACAACCTCTACCGCCTGCTCGACGTACGGGACCTGGGCGCCCGCGCCGTCGACGTCATCCGGGAGAACTACGGCATGTCCATCGCCGTCAACGCCGCCGGTCTGCTCATCGGCGCCGGCGGCGCGCTGTCCCCGGTGCTGGCCGCGATCCTGCACAACGCGTCGTCGGTGGCGGTGGTGGCCAACAGTTCCCGGCTGATCCGCTACCGGCTCGAATGAGCCGCACTGAGCTACGAGCCAAACGAGATTTCCAGCAGCATCTTCTTCTGCTCGGTGTATTCCTGTTCGCTCAGCAGGCCGGCGGCACGCTGTGCGGCGATGTCGCGGATCGCGGCCGCCACACCGGTCATGACGGTCCGTGGTGCTGGTATTACCTCGACGTCCTCGGCTGAGGCATCCTCGTTGCGGCCGATGAGCTGCGCCGCCGCGGCGTGCTTCTGCCCGTCCGCGGTAGCCGACGGGCCTGGCATGGGTTGCCCGGCCATTGCGCCGATTCCTGTTTGGTTCACCGTGTTTGCCACGTTGAACTCTGCCGCCGGCACCGCTGCCGGGTTCACACTCGCCAGCGGTGTGACCAGTGCGGTCGGGCGTACTTCGGCTGCGGCAGTGGCGATTTGGGTCCAGCTGGAGGGCACCGTCAACCCCCCGACCGTGTTGGCACCGCCGAGGGCCGCTGACAGCCTCGGCGTGGGGTTCACAAGGGACGCCACAAACGGCTCTTCCGGCGTCGGTTCGGTCCCCAACAAGGGCTCTACCTCGTCCCAGTCGCTGACGGTCTCATCGTCATCGGCACCGGAAACAGCCATGAAGGCGGCGAGAGGGAAATCCCCGAAGGTACCGATCACGTCCGCCGGGATGATTGCGAAGAGGGCCGCCGCGTCGATTGGCGCAATGAAAAAGAGATCGAGCAAGAGCGTCACGAGTTCCAACTCGGCCGGTACCGCCATCGCCGACAAGGCCTGCGGCACAACCGACATGGCACCTTGCGCGGTGCCGGCCAGGGCGCCGGTCTGGCTGATCGCGGCGGCTTGGCCGGCCGTCCCGGCCGGGTCGGTGTTCTGCTGCGGAGGGGTGAAGGGATTCAGCACCGACGCGGCTGCCGACGAAGCTGCGTAGTTGTACATGGCCAGGCTGTCCTGCGCCCACATCTCGGCGTAAAGCGCCTCGGTGGCCGCGATCGCCGGTGTGTTCTGTCCCAGAAAGTTGGTCGCCACCAGCACCGCCAGCAGGGCGCGGTTGGCGGCGATCTCCGGCGGTGGCACCGTGGCTGCGAACGCTGCCTCGTAGGCGGCGACCGCGGTCCATGCTTGGGCGGCGGTCTGTTCCGCCCGGGCAGCGGTGGCGCTCAGCCATTCCACGTAGGACTCCGCCGCTGCGCTCATCGCCGCGGCCGACGGACCCGACCAAGCGCCTTCGACGAGTTCGGACACCGCCGACTGATATCCGCCGATCGTCGTGTACAGCTCGTCCGCCACGCTCTGCCAGGCCTGCGCAGCCGCCAGCATCGGGCCCGCGCCAGGACCGGCATAGATCCGCCCGGAGTTGATCTCCGGCGGATAGATCCCGAAATCCATTGCTGCGCATACCTCTTCTCGATGACTGCGGCAGTTGCCCGACGGGCGGTTCAGCGACCGAGCAGCCGGTTCTTCTGCTCGGTGTATTCCTCGTCGGTCAGAATCCCCTCGTCGCGGAGCTTGGTGAACTCGCGTAGCTCGGCCGCGACGCCGGTGACCACCGCCCGAGGCTTGTCGCTGGGCGCCTCGTCGATTTCGCGAGATGCCTTGTCACCGGCGGCCGCCGCGGTTCTGGCGCGAGCGGCCCCGGTTGCCTTCGTGACCGCTTTGCCGGCGCTCCGGCCGGTACCAACCGTTCCGGCCATCGCTCGTCCGGCCATGCCCGCCATAGCCATCTGGGCGAGCATGGTGCCTGTGCCGGCTCCCGCCGCCGGTGCGGCGGCGGCACCCGACGGGGTCCCGCCCAGGGCCGGCAGCGTGTACGCCACGGGGCGCACCGCCGGCGTCGCAGCGGTCCACGCCGGTGGCACCGATAACGCCCCGACGGCGTTCGCCTCGCCCAGTCCCGCCGACAACCTCTGCGGCGGCACCATGCCCGCCGGCATGTTGAACAGCGACGACGGCAACGGCTTCACTGGCGCCACCTCCGAGCCCGGATAGGGCTCCACGTCATCCAAGTCGCTGAGGACCTCGTCGCTGTGTAGACCCACCAGGGTGCTGTAGACGGCCACCGGGAGGTTCACTATCCCGAGCACAGCGGCAGGCACGCCGATACCAATGGTGGCGATTCCCGCCGATACGCCGAAGGTGATGGCGGACAGATCGGCCAGCAACGACAGCAGGAACAACGGGTCGTCCGTGGCCGCTGCCGGGGCCGCCGCGCTCTGCAGCGCGCTGGGCACCGCGGAGAAGGCTTGCTGGACCTTGCTCGCCACGGTGCCGGCGACACCGTTGGCGGGGACAGCGGCGGCTTGGTTGGCCAGGCCCTCCGGGTTAGTGGTCTGCGGGGGCGGGTTGAACGGCGTCAGCGCCGTCGACGAGGCCGACGAGACCGCGTAGCCGTACATCGCCGCCGCGTCCTGGGCCCACATCTCCGCGTACTGCGCTTCGGTGGCCGCGATCGCCGGGGTGTTGATTCCGAATACGTCGGTCGCGATCAGGATCATCAGTTGACTGCGGTTGGCCGCCACCGCCGGCGGCGGCACCGTCGCGGTAAACGCGGTTTGGTAGGCCGTGGCCACGGCCTTGATCTGGACGGAGGTTTCTTCGGCCTGTGCGGCGGTGACTCGCAACCACGCCGCATACGACCCGGCCGCAGCGCTCATCGACGCCGACGAGGGCCCCAACCAGGGGCCGGCGGTCAATCCCGATACCACCGCTTGATAGGAATCCGCCGCCGAATTCAGTCCGACGGCGAGCGCGGCCCATGCCTCGGCCGCGACCAACAACGGTCCTGCCCCGGGACCGGTGTACATCCGGGTCGAGTTGACCTCGGGCGGATAGCTTCCGAAATCCATGCTCGTTGCTCCTCGAGGCACCGTGGTAACGGTGAACCCATGGCGCCGCTCCTGGCGCTGACCCCCCGGCCAGCGAAATCACACCGAAGCGACCACGCTACATCGCGCACGCGGATCGCGCCCGGCAACGCGTTCATACATAGCCCGCGCATTTCCCCGCCAAACCCGGTCGATCCCACATGAGTAACGGCCGAGGTCCGCGAACGGCCCTCGCGCTGGACTAACAACAATCCTTGCCGCGCCAGGCCAGCACGCCCTGCCACATCGCCACACATGCCACGGCCAGCCCGATCGCCGGGTCGATCCACCACCCCGCGGGCCAGGCGGCGGTGACGGCCAGTCCAACCAGAACACCGGCGGCCTGGGTGGCGCACAGATAGTTCTGGGTGCCCTCCCCCTCGGTCGCGCCGGAGTGCAGGCGGGCGCCCAACCGGTGGTTCGCCCAGCCGAGGATCGGCATCAGCACCAGGGCCAGCGCCGTCAGGCCGATGCCCAGCGGCGAGGCCTCGGCGTGCTCGCCACCCACGAAGTGGCGGATGGATTCGGCCGCGACGTAGGGCGCCACCAGCCAAAAAGAGATCGCGACACCGCGTTGGGCGCGCCGCTCGGCGGTCGGCGACAGCGTGCGGTCACCGGTGAAGCGCCACAACACCATCGCGCTGGCCAGTCCTTCGGACGCGCCGCCCAGCGCCCAGCCCGTCAGCGCGACCGATCCCACCGCCAGGCCCTCCCACAGCCCGACGGCGCCCTCAACGAGCAACACGGCCAGGCTGATCCACGCCAGCCGGCGGGCCCAGACGACGTTGCGCTGCCAGTCCTCGGTGACACACACCGCGGGTGCATCGGCGCCGACCTCGTGATCGTGTGCGCCGGTCGCCATCTCCATCCCACGATGCTAACGGCGGTGTCGCCGCGCGACGTGCACCGCACGTCCTGGACGGGGGCGGGCGTTAATGTGCTGATGGTGCGCACCGACAACGACACCTGGGGCCTGGCGTTCAGTGTGGGTGCGACGGCCACCATGGTGGCCGCGGGACGCGCGCGGGCCAGCAGGGCCGCGCTGATCGACGACCCCTTCGCCGAGCCGCTGGTGCGCGCGGTCGGCATCGACTTCTTCACCCGGTGGGCGTGCGGCGAACTGGACACCGCCGACGTCGACTTCCCCGACGCGCCGTGGGGCATGCAACGCATGACCGACCAGCAGGCGGCGCGCACCCGCCACATCGACGAGTTCTTCGCCGCCACCCAGCAGGCCGGGATCCGGCAGGCGGTGATCCTGGCGTCCGGGCTCGACGCGCGCGGCTATCGCCTGCCGTGGGCCGCGCAGACGGTGGTCTTCGAGATCGACGTCCCGCAGGTGATCGAGTTCAAGGCCGCCACGCTGGCCGCCCTGGGCGCCGCGCCCACCGCCGACGTGCGGGGTGTTCCGGTCGACCTGCGCCACGACTGGCCGGCAGCGCTGCGCCAGGCCGGCTTCGACCCCACCCGGCCCACCGCCTGGGCCGCCGAGGGACTTTTCGGCTACCTGCCCCCCGCCGGTCAGGACCTGTTGCTGGACAACATCTCCGCGCTGAGCGCATCTGGCAGCCAACTGCTGGCCGAGGTGTTCTTCAGCGCTCCAGCCAGCCGGGAGCTCTACGACGCCATCTTCGCCCGGTGGTACGAGCATGGCCTCGACGTCGAAATGGACCGGCTGGGCTACCCCGGCGACCGCAACGACGTCGCGACCTACCTTCAGCGGCACGGGTGGCGCGTGACCCGCACGCTGCTCAATGAGTTGCTGGTGGCCAACGGGTTTCGACCGCATGCCGTCGGCCGCTCCACCGACGAAACCATGTTCACCGAGAACTATTACTGCACCGCGGTGCTGCCAGGAGGACTCAGCTGATGCCGAACTCCGCCAAGCCGCTGGACGGCTTCCGGGTACTCGACTTCACCCAGAACGTGGCCGGCCCGCTGGCCGGTCAGATCCTGGCCGACCTCGGCGCCGAAGTCGTCAAGATCGAAGCGCCCGGCGGTGAGCAGTCCCGGCGCCTCACCTCGGTGCTGCCCGGCCGCCCCCCGCTGGCCACCTACTTCCTGCCTAACAACAGGGGCAAGAAGTCGGTGACGGTGGACCTGACCGACGACGACGCCAGAGCGCAGATTCTGCGGCTGGCCGACACGGCCGACGTCGTCTTGGAGGGGTTCCGGCCGGGCGTGATGGAACGCCTGGGCCTGGGCCCCGAGGAGTTGCGCGCGCGCAACCCCAGGCTGATCTATGCGCGGCTGAGCGCGTTCGGCGGCAACGGCCCCAACGGCACCCGCCCCGGCGTCGACCTGATGGTGGCCGCCGAGGCCGGTATGTGCACCGGCATGGCCACCCCCACGGGCAAACCGCAGATCATTCCGTTCCAGCTGGTCGACAACGCCAGCGGGCACGTGCTCGCCCAGGCGGTGCTGGCCGCGTTGCTCAACCGCGAGCGGCACGGGGTTGGGGACCTGGTGCAGGTCGCGATGTACGACGTCGCCGTCAGCCTGCAGGCCAACCAGCTGACCATCCATCTCAACAAGCCCGCCGAGCCACCCGCGCCCAGGCCGGCCACACCCCCGGCGAAGAAGCGCAAGGGAGTCGGCTTCGCCACGCAGCCCTCGGATGCCTACAAAGCCTCGGACGGCTACCTGGTGATCAGCGCGTACGTGCCCAAACACTGGGCGAAGCTCTGCCAGATCATCGGCCGTCCCGATCTCATCGAGGACGAGCGGTTCGCCGATCAGCGCTCCCGGGCCATCAACTACCCGGAGCTGACCGACGAACTGGAGTCGGCGCTGGCCGCCAAGACGGCCGCGGAGTGGGTCCAGCTGCTGCAGGAGGGCGGCCTGATGGCCTGCCTGGCCCACACCTGGAAGCAGGTGGTGGACACCCCGCTGTTCGCCGAGAACGATCTGGCCCTGAAAGTGGGCAGCGGGTCCGAAGCCATTACCGTCATCCGCACGCCGGCCCGTTACTCGAGCTTCGACGCCCGCGTGACCGAGCCGCCCCCCATGGCCGGTCAGCACAACGGCCAGTTTCTGCGCTAACCCCGCGTTTCCCCTGCAAAGGGCCGGTTTCGACGCAATTCCGGAAAGACCGCATCGCGAATCTTCTGAGGAATATTCAGTAAATTCTTTTGAAGAAAATTCAGTTCCGCGGCCGCGCCATTTTTATGTGCAAAATGCTGCAATTGTTGACCGCATGGTATTAGGGTCCTTCTGACTTTAGCTACCTACCAGGGACGGAGTGCACGGCAGAGATGTTCTTCACGACGGTTGCCCCAGAAGCGCTCACCGCGGCGGCGGCGAACGTGCAAGGCATCGCATCGGCGCTCAGCGAGGCGAACGCGGCGGCCGCCTTCAGCACCAGCGGAGTGCTGGCCGCGGGCGCCGATCAGGTGTCGGCGGCACTGGCGTCGCTGTTCTCCGGTCACGCCCTGGAGTACCAGACCGTCAGCGCGCAGGCAGCCCTCTTCCACTCCCAGTTCACCCAGGCGCTCAGTGGGGCGGCGAGTTCCTACGCGGCCGCCGAGGCCGTGAACGCCAGTCCACTGCAGGCCATCGAGTCGCTGCTGTCGCGTCCGATCATCGGCAACGGCGCCGACGGCACCGCGGCCAGCCCGAACGGCCAGGACGGCGGATGGCTCTACGGCAACGGCGGTAACGGTTACAACGGCGCGGGCGGCACTGGCGGCAGCGCAGGCCTGATCGGCAACGGCGGCGCCGGCGGAACCGGCGCCAGCGGGGCGGCCGGTGCGGCCGGCGGCAGCGGCGGCTCCGGCGGGCGCGGCGGCTGGCTGTGGGGCAACGGTGGCGCCGGCGGCGCCGGCGGCGCCGCCGGTGACGAC
>NZ_LQOY01000166.1 GCF_002101675.1 Mycobacterium gordonae
GGCGGCACGGGCGGCGCGGCCGGTCTCGGCGGCTTCGGATCGAGCACCGGCGCCGCGGGCACGGCCGGTGACGGCGGCGTTGGTGGCGGCGGCGGTACCGGCGGCCAGGGCGGTGTCGGCAGCACCGGCACTGCGGGTGGTGGTGTTGGCGGTCAGGGTGCGGCCGGTGGTGACGGTGGCCAGGGCGGTGCTGGTGGCGCGGCCGGCGCGGCCAACGGCGGCACCGCCGGCAGCCAAGGCGTGGGCGGTCAGGGCGGCATCGGCGGAATCGGCGGCGTCGGCGGCCAGGGCGGTGCCGGTACCGACAACAGCACCAACCCCGGCGGCGTGGCCGGCGGCGCCGGAGGCATCGGCGGCGTTGGCGGAACGGGTGGCGCGGCTGGTCTCGGCGGTTCGGGGTCGAGCACCGGTGCCGCGGGCACGGCCGGTGCCGGCGGTGTTGGTGGCGGCGGCGGGACCGGCGGCCAGGGCGGCATCGGCAGCGGCGGCGCCAGCGGTGGCGGTGTTGGCGGTCAGGGCGCGGCCGGTGGGGACGGGGGCCAAGGCGGCGCCGGCGGCGCAGCCGGAGCCACCAACGGCGGCACCGCCGGGATTCAGGGCGCCGGCGGTCAGGGCGGCATCGGCGGCACCGGCGGCGTCGGCGGCGACGGTGGCATTGGCGTCGACAACAGCACCAATCCAGGCGTCGCCGGCGGCGGCGGAGGCACCGGCGGTATTGGCGGAACGGGTGGCGCGGCCGGCTTGGGCGGCTCCGGATCGACCACAGGAGCGTCCGGCACGGCCGGTGACGGTGGCGCCGGTGGCGGCGGCGGGACCGGCGGCCAGGGCGGCATCGGCAGTACCGGCGCCAGCGGTGGCGGTGTTGGTGGTCAGGGCGCGGCCGGTGGGGACGGCGGCCAAGGCGGCGCCGGTGGCGCAGCCGGAGCCACCAACGGCGGCACCGCCGGGATCCAAGGCGCGGGTGGTCAGGGCGGCATCGGCGGCACCGGGGGCGTCGGAGGCGCCGGAGGCGTTGGCACCGACAACAGCACCAATCCAGGCGTGGCCGGGGGCGCAGGTGGCGTCGGCGGTGTTGGCGGAGCGGGTGGCGCGGCCGGCTTGGGCGGCTCCGGATCGAGCACCGGCGCCGCGGGCACGGCCGGTGACGGCGGCGCCGGTGGCGGCGGCGGGACCGGCGGCCAGGGTGGCGTCGGCAGTACCGGCGCCAACGGTGGCGGTGTTGGCGGTCAGGGCGCGGCCGGTGGGGACGGCGGCCAAGGCGGCGCCGGTGGCGCAGCCGGAGCCACCAACGGAGGCACCGCCGGAAACCAAGGCGCGGGCGGCCAGGGCGGCATCGGCGGCACCGGCGGCGTCGGAGGCGCCGGAGGCGTTGGCACCGACAACAGCACCAACCCCGGCGTCGCCGGAGGCGCCGGAGGCATCGGCGGAGTCGGTGGTACGGGCGGCGCAGCCGGCCTGGGCGGCTCCGGATCGAGCACCGGAGCGTCCGGCACGGCCGGTGACGGAGGCGTCGGCGGTGTTGGCGGGACCGGTGGCCAGGGCGGCACCGGCAGCACTGGCGCCAGCGGTGGCGGTGTTGGCGGTCAGGGCGCGTCCGGCGGGGATGGGGGTCAAGGCGGCGCAGGTGGCGCAGCCGGAACCGGCGGCGGCGGCCAACAGGGCGCTGGCGGGCAGGGCGGCATCGGTGGAATCGGCGGCGTCGGCGGTCAAGGCGGTGCCGGTACCGACAACAGCACCAACCCCGGTGTCGCAGGTGGCGCGGGTGGCATCGGCGGAGTCGGTGGTACGGGCGGCGCGGCCGGTCTCGGCGGCTCGGGGTCGAGCACCGGCGCGTCGGGCACGGCCGGTGACGGCGGCGTTGGTGGCGGCGGTGGGACCGGCGGCCAAGGCGGTGCCGGCAGCAGCGGGACCGCCGGTGGCGGGATCGGTGGTCAGGGCGCGGCCGGTGGTGACGGTGGCCAGGGCGGCGCCGGTGGCGCAGCCGGAGCCACCAATGGCGGCACCGCCGGAACCCAAGGTGTCGGTGGTCAGGGCGGCATCGGCGGCACCGGCGGCGTCGGCGGCCAGGGCGGTGCCGGTACCGACAACAGCACCAACCCCGGCGTCGCAGGCGGTGCCGGCGGCATCGGTGGTGTCGGTGGCACGGGCGGCGCGGCCGGTGTTGGCGGCTCGGGGTCGAGCACCGGCGCGTCCGGCACGGCCGGTGACGGCGGTGTTGGTGGCGGCGGCGGGACCGGCGGACACGGCGGACAAGGCAGCAGCGGCGCCAGTGGTGGCGGGATCGGCGGTCAGGGCGCGGCCGGTGGGGACGGCGGGCAAGGCGGCGCCGGTGGCGCAGCCGGAGCCACCAATGGCGGCAGCGCCGGAACCCAAGGTGTCGGTGGTCAGGGCGGCATCGGCGGCACCGGCGGCGTCGGCGGCACCGGCGGCATCGGCGTCGACAACAGCACCAACCCCGGGATCGCAGGCGGTGCCGGCGGCATCGGAGGTGTCGGCGGCACGGGCGGCGCGGCCGGTCTCGGCGGCTTCGGATCGAGCACCGGCGCCGCGGGCACGGCCGGTGACGGCGGTGTTGGTGGCGGCGGCGGGACCGGCGGCAAGGCGGACAAGGCAACACCGGCACCAGCGGTGGCGGCACCGGCGGCCAGGGCGCGGCCGGTGGGGACGGCGGCCAGGGCGGCGCCGGCGGCGCAGCCGGAGCCACCAACGGCGGCACCGCCGGAACCCAAGGCGCCGGCGGCCAGGGCGGCATCGGCGGCACCGGCGGCCAAGGCGGCACCGGCGGAACCGGCACCGACAACAGCACCAACCCCGGCGTCGCCGGCGGCGCCGGAGGCATCGGCGGAGTCGGCGGCACCGGAGGCGCAGCCGGCGTGGGCGGCTCAGGATCGAGCACCGGCGCGTCCGGCACGGCCGGTGACGGAGGCATCGGCGGTGTTGGCGGGACCGGCGGACAAGGCGGACAAGGCAGCACCGGCACCAGCGGTGGCGGTACCGGTGGTCAGGGCGCGGCCGGTGGTGACGGTGGCCAGGGCGGCGCCGGCGGCGCGGCCGGAGCCACTAACGGCGGCACCGTCGGAACCCAAGGTGTCGGTGGTCAGGGCGGCATCGGTGGAATCGGCGGCGTCGGCGGCCAGGGCGGCATCGGCGTCGACAACAGCATCAACCCCGGCGTCGCCGGCGGTGCCGGTGGCATCGGTGGTGTCGGCGGCACGGGCGGCGCGGCCGGCGTGGGCGGTTCCGGGTCGACCACCGGAGCGTCCGGCACGGCCGGTGACGGAGGCATCGGCGGTGTTGGTGGGACCGGCGGCCACGGCGGACAAGGCAACACCGGCGCCAGTGGTGGCGGGACCGGCGGTCAGGGCGCGGCCGGTGGTGACGGTGGCCAGGGCGGCGCCGGCGGCGCAGCCGGAGCCACCAACGGCGGCGCCGCCGGAACCCAAGGCGCCGGTGGCCAGGGCGGCATCGGCGGCACCGGCGGCGCCGGCGGTCAAGGCGGTGCCGGTACCGACAACAGCACCAACCCCGGCGTCGCCGGCGGCGCGGGCGGCATCGGCGGAGTCGGTGGCACGGGCGGCGCGGCCGGTCTCGGCGGTTCCGGGTCGAGCACCGGCGCCGCGGGCACGGCCGGTGACGGCGGTGTTGGTGGCGGCGGCGGGACCGGCGGCCAGGGCGGTACCGGCAGCAGCGGCGCCAGCGGTGGCGGTGTTGGTGGTCAGGGCGCGGCCGGTGGGGACGGTGGCCAGGGCGGCGCTGGTGGCGCGGCCGGAGCCACCAACGGCGGCACCGCCGGGAACCAAGGCGTGGGCGGCCAGGGCGGCATCGGCGGCACCGGCGGTGTCGGCGGTCAAGGCGGTGCCGGTACCGACAACAGCACCAACCCCGGCGTCGCCGGCGGCGCGGGCGGTCTCGGCGGTGTCGGTGGTACCGGCGGCGCGGCCGGCTTGGGCGGCTCGGGTTCCACTGTCGGTGCGGCGGGCACGGCCGGTGACGGCGGTGCTGGTGGCGGCGGCGGCACCGGCGGACACGGCGGACAAGGCAGCACCGGTACCAGCGGCGGCGGGACCGGCGGCCAGGGCGCGGCCGGTGGTGACGGTGGCCAGGGCGGCGCCGGCGGCGCAGCCGGAGCCACCAACGGCGGCACCGCCGGGATCCAGGGCGCGGGCGGTCAGGGCGGCATCGGCGGCACCGGCGGCGTCGGCGGTCAAGGCGGTGCCGGTACCGACAACAGCACCAACCCCGGCGTCGCCGGCGGCGCGGGCGGCATCGGTGGTGTCGGTGGCACGGGCGGCGCGGCCGGCGTGGGCGGCTCGGGGTCGAGCACCGGCGCCTCGGGCACGGCCGGTGACGGCGGCGTAGGTGGCGGCGGCGGCACCGGCGGCCAGGGCGGTGCCGGCAGCAGCGGCGCCAGTGGCGGCGGGACCGGCGGTCAGGGCGCGGCCGGTGGGGACGGTGGCCAGGGCGGCGCTGGTGGCGCGGCCGGAGCCACTAACGGCGGCACCGCCGGAATCCAGGGCGTGGGCGGTCAGGGCGGCATCGGCGGCACCGGCGGCGTCGGCGGCACCGGCGGAACCGGCACCGACAACAGCGCCAACCCAGGGATCGCCGGTGGTGCCGGAGGCATCGGCGGAGTCGGTGGCACGGGCGGCGCGGCCGGCTTGGGCGGCTCGGGTGCGAGCACCGGCGCCGCGGGCAGCGCGGGTGACGGTGGCGCCGGCGGTGTTGGTGGGACCGGCGGCAAGGGCGGACAAGGCAGCATCGGCACCGCCGGCGGCGGGATCGGCGGTCAAGGCGCCGCGGGTGGTGACGGCGGCCAAGGTGGCACCGGCGGCGCGGCCGGAGCCACTAACGGCGGCACCGCCGGCAGCCAAGGTGTCGGTGGTCAGGGCGGCATCGGCGGAGTCGGCGGCGTCGGCGGTCAAGGTGGCATCGGCGTCGACAACAGCACCAACCCCGGCGTCGCCGGCGGCGCGGGCGGCATCGGTGGAGTCGGCGGTACGGGCGGCGCGGCCGGCGTGGGCGGTTCCGGGTCGAGCACCGGCGCGTCCGGCACGGCCGGTGACGGCGGTGTTGGCGGTGCCGGTGGGACTGGCGGCCAGGGCGGTGCCGGCAGCACGGGCACCAGCGGCGGCGGGACCGGCGGCCAGGGCGCGGCCGGTGGGGACGGCGGCCAGGGCGGTGCTGGTGGCGCCGCCGGATCCGGCGGCGGCGGCCAACAGGGCGCTGGCGGGCAGGGCGGCATCGGTGGAATCGGCGGTGTCGGCGGCGCCGGCGGGACGGGCACCGATAACAGCACCAACCCCGGTGTCGCCGGCGGTGCCGGAGGCATCGGCGGAGTCGGTGGCACGGGCGGCGCGGCCGGCGTCGGCGGCTCGGGTTCCACTGTCGGTGCGGCTGGCAGCGCGGGTGACGGTGGCGCCGGCGGTGTTGGTGGGACCGGCGGCCAGGGCGGTGTCGGCAGCACGGGCGCCAGCGGTGGCGGGACCGGTGGCCAGGGCGCGGCCGGTGGTGACGGCGGCCAGGGCGGCGCCGGCGGCGCAGCCGGAGCCACCAACGGCGGCACCGCCGGAACCCAAGGTGTCGGTGGTCAGGGCGGTATCGGCGGAATCGGCGGTGTCGGCGGCCAGGGCGGCATCGGCGTCGACAACAGCGCCAACCCCGGCGTCGCCGGAGGCGCGGGCGGCATCGGCGGTGTCGGCGGTACGGGCGGCGCGGCCGGCGTGGGCGGTTCCGGGTCGAGCACCGGAGCGTCGGGCACGGCCGGTGACGGCGGCGTCGGCGGTGGTGGTGGGACCGGCGGACAAGGCGGACAAGGCAGCAGCGGCGCCAGTGGTGGCGGGATCGGTGGTCAGGGCGCGGCCGGTGGTGACGGTGGCCAGGGCGGCGCCGGCGGCGCAGCCGGAGCCACCAACGGCGGCACCGCCGGAACCCAAGGCGCCGGTGGCCAGGGCGGCATCGGCGGCACCGGCGGCGTCGGCGGCCAGGGCGGTGCCGGTACCGACAACAGCACCAACCCCGGCGTCGCCGGAGGCGCGGGCGGCATCGGCGGTGTCGGCGGTACGGGCGGCGGGGCCGGCGTCGGCGGCTCCGGGTCGAGCACCGGTGCGGCGGGCAGCGCGGGTGACGGCGGCGTTGGTGGCGGCGGTGGGACCGGCGGCCAAGGCGGCAAGGCAGCAGCGGCGCCAGTGGTGGCGGTGTTGGTGGTCAGGGCGCGGCCGGTGGGGACGGTGGCCAGGGCGGCGCTGGTGGCGCGGCCGGAGCCACTAACGGCGGCACCGTCGGAACCCAAGGCGTGGGCGGTCAGGGCGGCATCGGCGGCACCGGCGGCGTCGGCGGTCAAGGCGGTGCCGGTACCGACAACAGCACCAACCCCGGCGTCGCCGGCGGCGCGGCCGGTCTCGGCGGTGTCGGTGGTACCGGCGGCGCGGCCGGCTTGGGCGGCTCGGGTTCCACTGTCGGTGCGGCGGGCACGGCCGGTGACGGCGGTGTTGGTGGCGGCGGCGGGACCGGCGGCCAGGGCGGTACCGGCAGCAGCGGCGCCAGTGGCGGCGGGACCGGTGGTCAGGGCGCGGCCGGTGGGGACGGTGGCCAGGGCGGCGCCGGCGGCGCAGCCGGAGCCACCAACGGCGGCACCGTCGGAACCCAGGGCGTGGGCGGTCAGGGCGGCATCGGCGGCACCGGCGGCGACGGCGGTCAAGGCGGTGCCGGTACCGACAACAGCACCAACCCCGGCGTCGCCGGCGGCGCGGGCGGCATCGGCGGAGTCGGTGGCACGGGCGGCGCGGCCGGCGTGGGCGGCTCCGGGTCGAGCACCGGCGCCGCGGGCACGGCCGGTGACGGCGGTGTTGGTGGCGGCGGCGGGACCGGCGGCCAGGGCGGTATCGGCAGCACGGGCGCCAGTGGCGGCGGTGTTGGTGGTCAGGGCGCGGCCGGTGGGGACGGTGGCCAGGGCGGCGCTGGTGGCGCGGCCGGAGCCACTAACGGCGGCACCGTCGGAACCCAGGGCGTGGGCGGTCAGGGCGGCATCGGTGGAATCGGCGGCGTCGGCGGTCAAGGCGGTGCCGGTACCGACAACAGCACCAACCCAGGGATCGCCGGTGGTGCCGGTGGCATCGGTGGTGTCGGTGGCACGGGCGGCGCGGCCGGTGTTGGCGGCTCGGGGTCGAGCACCGGCGCCGCGGGCACGGCCGGTGACGGAGGCATCGGCGGTGTTGGTGGGACCGGCGGACAAGGCGGACAAGGCAACACCGGCACCAGCGGTGGCGGTGTTGGTGGTCAGGGCGCAGTCGGCGGGGACGGCGGCCAAGGCGGCGCCGGCGGCGCAGCCGGAGCCACTAACGGCGGCACCGCCGGGATCCAAGGCGTGGGTGGTCAGGGCGGCATCGGCGGAATCGGCGGTGTCGGCGGCCAGGGCGGCATCGGCGTCGACAACAGCGCCAACCCCGGCGTGGCCGGAGGCGCGGGTGGCATCGGTGGTGTCGGTGGCACGGGCGGCGGGGCCGGCCTCGGCGGCTCGGGTTCCACTGTCGGTGCGGCGGGCACGGCCGGTGACGGCGGCGTAGGTGGCGGCGGCGGGACCGGCGGCAAGGGCGGACAAGGCAACACCGGCACCAGCGGCGGCGGGATCGGCGGCCAGGGCGCGGCCGGTGGGGACGGCGGCCAGGGCGGTGCCGGCGGCGCGGCCGGCGCCACTAACGGCGGCACCGCCGGTATCCAGGGCGCGGGCGGTCAGGGCGGCATCGGCGGGACCGGCGGCCAAGGCGGCCAGGGCGGCATCGGCGTCGACAACAGCGCCAACCCCGGCGTCGCCGGCGGCGCGGGCGGCATCGGCGGAGTCGGCGGCACGGGCGGCGCGGCCGGCGTGGGCGGTTCCGGGTCGAGCACCGGAGCCTCGGGCACTGCCGGTGACGGAGGCATCGGCGGTGTTGGCGGGACCGGTGGCCAAGGCGGACAAGGCAACACCGGGACCGCCGGTGGCGGGATCGGCGGTCAAGGTGCGGCCGGTGGGGACGGCGGCCAGGGCGGCGCCGGCGGCGCAGCCGGAGCCACTAACGGCGGCACCGCCGGAACCCAAGGCGCCGGCGGGCAGGGCGGCATCGGCGGCACCGGCGGTGTCGGCGGCCAGGGCGGCATCGGCGTCGACAACAGCGCCAACCCCGGCGTCGCCGGAGGTGCCGGTGGCATCGGCGGAGTCGGCGGCACGGGAGGCGCGGCCGGCCTGGGCGGCTCCGGGTCGAGCACCGGAGCCTCGGGCAGCGCCGGTGACGGCGGCGTTGGTGGTGCGGGTGGGACCGGCGGCCAGGGCGGCACCGGCAGCACTGGCGCCAGCGGCGGCGGTATTGGTGGCCAGGGCGCGGCCGGTGGGGACGGCGGCCAGGGCGGCGCCGGCGGCGCAGCCGGAGCCACTAACGGCGGCACCGCCGGAACGCAAGGCGCTGGCGGTCAGGGCGGCATCGGCGGCACCGGCGGCGTCGGCGGCCAGGGCGGCGCCGGTACCGACAACAGCGCCAACCCGGGCGTCGCCGGCGGCGCTGGTGGCATCGGCGGAGTCGGCGGCACGGGCGGCGCGGCCGGCCTGGGCGGCTCCGGGTCGAGCACCGGAGCCTCGGGCACGGCCGGTGACGGCGGTGTTGGTGGCGGCGGTGGGACCGGCGGCAAGGGCGGACAAGGCAGCACCGGCACCAGCGGCGGCGGCACCGGCGGCCAGGGCGCGGCCGGTGGGGACGGCGGCCAGGGCGGCGCCGGCGGCGCAGCCGGCGCCACTAACGGCGGAACCGCCGGAATCCAGGGCGCGGGCGGTCAGGGCGGCATCGGTGGGATCGGCGGCGTCGGAGGTGCCGGCGGCGTTGGCACCGACAACAGCACCAACCCCGGCGTCGCCGGCGGCGCGGGCGGCATCGGCGGAGTCGGCGGAACGGGCGGCTCAGCTGGTCTCGGCGGCTCGGGTTCCACTGTCGGTGCGGCGGGCACGGCCGGTGACGGCGGCATCGGCGGTGTGGGCGGCACCGGCGGCCAAGGCGGTGTCGGCAACATCGGCGCCAGCGGTGGCGGGACCGGCGGCCAGGGCGCGGCCGGTGGGGACGGCGGGCAAGGCGGTGCGGGCGGTGCGGCGGGAGCCACCAATGGCGGCACCGCTGGTATCCAGGGCGCGGGCGGTCAGGGCGGTATCGGCGGTACCGGTGGGGTCGGTGGCGCCGGTGGTGTCGGCGTTGACAACAGCACCAATCCCGGTGTCGCGGGCGGCGCGGGTGGCATCGGTGGTGTCGGTGGCACCGGCGGCGCGGCCGGTCTTGGCGGGTCCGGATCGAGCGTCGGTGCGTCCGGCACGGCCGGTGGCGGCGGGGTTGGTGGCAGCGGCGGGACCGGCGGCCAGGGCGGTGTCGGCAGCACCGGCGCCAGCGGTGGCGGGGCGGGCGGTCAGGGCGCGGCCGGTGGTGACGGCGGGCAAGGCGGTGCTGGCGGTGCGGCCGGCGCGGCCAATGGCGGCACGGCCGGTATCCAGGGCGCCGGCGGTCAGGGCGGCATCGGCGGGGTCGGTGGCGTCGGCGGTCAGGGCGGTGCCGGCACCGACAACAGCACCAATTCAGGGGTCGCCGGCGGTGCCGGAGGCATCGGCGGAGTCGGTGGCACCGGCGGCGCGGCCGGCCTCGGGGGCTCCGGGTCGAGCGTCGGCGGCGCGGGCAGCGCCGGTGATGGCGGCGCCGGCGGTGCGGGTGGAACCGGTGGCCAGGGCGGTGCCGGTAGCACCGGCACCAGCGGTGGCGGTGCGGGCGGTCAGGGCGCGGCCGGCGGTGACGGTGGCCAAGGCGGCGCCGGTGGCGCGGCCGGATCCGGCGGCGGCGGCCAGCAAGGCGCGGGCGGTCAGGGTGGCATCGGTGGAATCGGCGGCGTCGGCGGCCAGGGCGGCATTGGCGTCGACAACAGCACCAACCCCGGCGTCGCCGGCGGTGCTGGCGGCATCGGCGGTGTTGGCGGCACGGGCGGCGCGGCCGGTCTCGGCGGCTTCGGATCGAGCACCGGCGCCGCGGGCACGGCCGGTGACGGCGGCGTTGGTGGCGGCGGCGGTACCGGCGGCCAGGGCGGTGTCGGCAGCACCGGCACTGCGGGTGGTGGTGTTGGCGGTCAGGGTGCGGCCGGTGGTGACGGTGGCCAGGGCGGTGCTGGTGGCGCGGCCGGCGCGGCCAACGGCGGCACCGCCGGCAGCCAAGGCGTGGGCGGTCAGGGCGGCATCGGCGGAATCGGCGGCGTCGGCGGCCAGGGCGGTGCCGGTACCGACAACAGCACCAACCCCGGCGGCGTGGCCGGCGGCGCCGGAGGCATCGGCGGCGTTGGCGGAACGGGTGGCGCGGCTGGTCTCGGCGGTTCGGGGTCGAGCACCGGTGCCGCGGGCACGGCCGGTGCCGGCGGTGTTGGTGGCGGCGGTGGGACCGGTGGCCAGGGCGGCACCGGCAGCACTGGCGCCAGCGGCGGCGGTGTTGGTGGTCAGGGCGCGGCCGGTGGTGACGGTGGCCAGGGCGGTGCTGGTGGCGCGGCCGGCGCGGCCAACGGCGGCACCTCCGGAACCCAAGGCGCCGGCGGCCAAGGCGGCATCGGCGGAATCGGCGGTGTCGGCGGTCAAGGCGGTACTGGCGTCGACAACAGCATCAACCCCGGCGTCGCCGGCGGTGCCGGAGGCATCGGCGGAGTCGGCGGCACGGGCGGCGCGGCCGGCTTGGGCGGGTCCGGGTCGAGCACCGGAGCGTCCGGCACGGCCGGTGACGGCGGCATCGGCGGTGTTGGTGGGACCGGTGGCCAGGGCGGTGCCGGCAGCACGGGCACCAGCGGCGGCGGGATCGGCGGCCAGGGTGCGGCCGGTGGGGACGGTGGCCAGGGCGGCGCCGGCGGCGCGGCGGGGGCGACCAATGGCGGCACCGCCGGAACCCAAGGTGTCGGTGGTCAGGGCGGCATCGGCGGCACCGGCGGCCA
>NZ_LQOY01000167.1 GCF_002101675.1 Mycobacterium gordonae
GGTCTAGACATCCCAGGTGGGTAAGTCGTCAAGCGGCTGCGGGTGTGCGGTGTGCCCAGGCTTTGTGTTCGTCGTAGGGCGTGTGGTGGCGTAGGCAGCCGTGAAGGATGCCGACGAAGCGGTTGCCGAGGGCGCGTAGGGCTTGATGGTGGGTGTCGCCTTTGGTGCGGTGCTGGTTGTAGAAGTCGCGGGCACCCGGACTTCGGGTCAGTGCGCAAAATGCCCATTGGTCAAGGGCGTCGTAGAGCCGTTTGTTGCGGACGTGGCGGGCCAGCACGGCGCGTTTTCGGCCTGAGGCGATGGTCAATGGTGAGGTGCCGGCGTAGTTTTTGCGACACTTGGCAGTGGTGTAGCGGTTCGGGTCGTCCCCGAACTCACCGAGCACCCGGGCGCCGAGGATGACACCAAGTCCTGGCAGGGAACGGTAGATGTCGGCGTCCGGGTGTTTCTCAAAATGCTCGGCCAAGGCTGTCTCGAGTTCGGCGATCTGAACGTTCAGTGCTGCGATGACATGGACCGCTGCGGTTGTGGTGGCCCCGAACGCTGCGGTTAGCGCAGCAGGTGCCGTGAGGTGTTCGCGGCGCAAGGCTGCCTGGATTTCGTTCGCGCGTGCCTCGATATTGCGTTGTCGTCCAGCAGCTTTGAGTGCTGACCCGATCTTGGACAGGCTTAGCCGGGTGCCTTGTCCGGGAGTGGGTGCGCGACCGAGCACGGCCAACGCGTCACCGTCGGTGAGTGAGTCGAAGGCCTCCAACGCTGCGGGGTAGTACTCCCGCAGCCCGCTGCGCAGCATGTTGGCATGTCGGGTCCGTGCCCAGATCAGGCTCTGATGGTTGCGGGCCAAAACCTTGATCGCCTCGGCGTCGGTGGTGTCCCCGGCGATCAAGCGATGATTGTGCCGGTCGGTGCGCACCAGATCGGCCAGCAGCTTGGCGTCCCCGGCATCGGACTTCGCGCCCGAGACGTGATGACGGTCGCGGTAGCGGGCCGCGGCCATCGGGTTGATCGCCCATACCTGATATCCGGATGCCGTCAACGCCGACACCCACAGGCCGCGGTCGGTTTCGATGCCAATCACCACTTGATCAGGTTCCTCGGCGTGGCCGGCGATCAGTTCGTGCAAGTCCCGCATGCCGGACAAGCTTCGGGTAATCGTCGGGCTGCCAGCCGTTGGCCGGTTTCATCCATCAGATGCACGTCGTGATGGTCTTCGGCCCAGTCGTCGCCGACGAAGATCATCAATGCCCACCTCCTCGGTCGTCGTTGTGACTCACATTGAGCCCGAGGACACCCGGCGGCGGACTAATGGATCAGTGCTCGCATCTGGCACGACATCCCATCAGCGCTTCAAGCGACCTCACCGAGACCGGCCGGGGCACGATCTAGACCTAGGAATCAAGCGTTCTTTCCAGTCGAACAAAGTGCTCACCGGCCAGCGGCTCGATGATCAGCGTCCCGCCGACCAGACCTCAAACCCGTCAACGCCACACCGACCGACTCCCATTAGTCG
>NZ_LQOY01000168.1 GCF_002101675.1 Mycobacterium gordonae
ATCCCCGCCATGGCCCCCCAGCAACCCACCAGCGCCGCCAGCCCCGCCGGCACCGCCATAACCGGGACCGCCCGAGCCACCGATGCCGATGCCGCCGTCACCGCCGACGCCGCCGGTGCCCATGAAGAACCCGCCGGCGCCGCCGGCGCCACCAACACCACCGTCGCCAAGCGCGTTGGTGCCACCCATTCCGCCGGCGCCGCCCGTACCGAAGAGCGGTCCCCCCGCCCCGCCGGCGCCGCCGGTACCTCCGGGCCTGTTCACACCGGTGCTGATGCCCCCCCGGCCGCCGGCTCCTCCGGATCCGAACAACCCGCCGGCTCCGCCTGTTCCACCGATTCCCGGCGTCGTACCTTGCCCCCCGTTGCCGCCGGTCCCACCGTTGCCATAAAGCCACCCGCCGGCTCCGCCGGCACCGCCGGCACCGTTGGATCCACCGGCACCGCCGGCCCCTCCGGTGCCGAACAAACCGGCGGCTCCGCCGTTGCCGCCCGCCTGCCCGGAGGCACCGGATCCACCCGCCCCTCCGTTGCCGATCAACAGCCCTCCGGGCGCACCGTCGGCACCCGTCCCTGCAGCACCATTGGCACCGTTGCCGATCAAGGGGCGGCCCAGCAGGGCTAGCGTGGGCGCATTCACCAAGCCCAGAAGGCTTTCCAAGGGGCTGACGCTGGCGGCCTCCGCCGCGGCATAGGCGTCGCCGGCAGCCATCAGGGACTGCACGAATTCGCTGTGGAAGTGTGCCGCTCGGGTGCTTATTCCCTGATATGCCTGGCCGAATTGGGAGAAAAGAACAGCGACCGCTTCCGACACTTCATCGCCGCCCGCGGCAGCCACAGTCGTAATGGACCTTGCCGCGGCAGCATTGGCGGCGGCGAACGACGAGCCGGCATCGGTCAAGTCGGTCGCCGCGGCGCACAGCGCGTCAGGATATGTGATGAGAAATGACAATTCGCGCGCCTCTCCCGTTCACAGCAGCCCTGCCCACAGCGAGCTGCCTCTATTTCGACCAGGGGCGACCCAACCCGGACGGAGCATAACTTCGTCGCGGCATTCGGTATGGAAAAATGCGCAATATTCGGCTGCCGTATAACGCGGCACTGAGTACTGACGGCCTAAAGCACAGACTGCACAGTAAGAATTCGAAATGCCTCGGCGGCAGGCTATTCCTTCGGTAGCTGCTCGGCAGGTCAGGCGAAGCGTTTGGTCAACGGCGGCGGCAGCACCCGCATCAGCTGTACCAACGGCGCCCACGGCCACCACGGCACGGCTGCGCGGCCCGGTTCACGCTCGATGGCGGCGACGAGGGCCTTGACGCCAGTTTCGTTGTCCACCATCAACATCGTCGAGCCCGACTTGGCCGTCATCTCCGACTCGATGTAGCCCGGCTCTATCACCGAGACCTTGATCGGGCCTTTGGCGTATTCGGCGCGCAGCGATTCACCCAGTGAACTGAGTCCGGCTTTGCTTGCGGCGTATGCGGCCTTGACCCCGGGCACGCCCTTGTTGCCGAGCACCGAGGAGATGAGCACCAGATGGCCGGACCCACGCTGGTGGAACATTTCCAGGGCGGTTTCGATCTGCACCAGCGCCGCGATCAGGTTCGTCTCCAGGGTCGCCTTGTTCGCCCACAACTTGCCCGAGCCCAGGCGCGCACCCTTACCGATGCCGGCGTTGACGATGACGCGGTCGATGCCGCCCAACTCGTCTCTCAACTCCGCGAACACCTTCGGCACCTGGTCGTGGTCGTTCACGTCGAGCTGCGCAACCGCGATGTTGATTGACGGATACTGTTGCGAGAGTTCGGCTTTCAGCTCTTCGAGGCGATCGGTGCGCCGCGCGCACAGCGCCAGGTCCCGGCCCTGGGCGGCGAAGGCGCGGGCCATGCCGGCACCCAGGCCGGAACTGGCGCCGGTGATGAGGATTCTCTGGCGGGTCACTCAGGCAGCATATCGATCACTTGAGCAGCCGTGACATGCGCCGGTCGGCCAGCACCTTGCCGCCGGTCTGACACGTCGGGCAGTACTGAAAAGACTTGTCCGCGAACGACACTTCGCGAACGGTGTCACCACATACCGGGCAGGGCAACCCGGTGCGGGCGTGCACCCGCAGCCCGGAACGCTTTTCGCCCTTGAGCATGGCGGCGCCCTGACCGACGGACCGGCTCACCGCGTCGGTCAGCACCGAGATCATGGCGTCGTGCAAGGTCGTGAGCTGTTCGGCGGACAGTTTGGCGGCAGTAGCGAACGGCGACAGGCGCGCCACATGCAGGATTTCGTCGCTGTAGGCATTGCCGATCCCGGCGATCACCTTCTGGTCGGTGATGACGGTCTTGATCCGCCCGGTGTTGCCGGCCAGCACCCGGGCCAGGTCGTCGGGTCCCAGTTCCAGCGCGTCCGGCCCCAGCGAGGCAATCTGCGGGACCTGCTGCGGGTCGGCGACCAGCCACACTGCCAGCCGCTTCTGGGTGCCGGCCTCGGTGAGGTCGAAGCCCGGCGCCTCGCCGGGCGGGCCCAGGTGCACGCGCAGCGCGATGGGTCCCTTGCCGGGCCGCAGCGGCGCCGCGGCCAGCTTGTCCGACCAGCGCAACCAGCCGGCGCGGGACAGGTGGGTGATCAGCCACCAGTCACCGGTCTGCAGGCCCAGGTGTTTACCCCACCGGCCGGCCCCGGCGACGGTCTGGCCGTGCAGGGCGTTGATCGGGGGATCGAAGGTCTTGAGCACCGACAGGGCGGCGACGTCGACGCGGCCGACCGTCAGGCCGACGGCGTGCCGGCGCAGATGGTCGGCGAGCGCTTCGATCTCAGGGAGTTCGGGCACCTGTTCAGTGTGCCGATTGCCGTGCAGGCAGGCTAGGCGGGCCTTGGCCTAACCCGGGGTGCCTGGTTGTCCGAACAGCTTCCCGGCCGCACCCCCGGGTCCGCCGGTGCCGCCGCCGATACCCATGCCGCCGTCGCCTCCATTGCCGATCAGCTGAGCATTGCCGCCGGCCCCACCGTTGTTGACACCACCGTTGCCACCGTCACCGCCTGCCCCGCCGTTGCCGTACAACAAGCCGCCGTTGCCCCCTCTACCGCCGTCACTTCTCTGGGTCTGCGGACTGAACGCGTTAGTGCCACCGTCGCCACCGGCCCCACCGTTGCCCAACAACTGGGCCGAGCCTCCATTGCCGCCGCTGCCCGCGGGTCCACCAATCCCCATCGTGAATGCGGCACTGACAGCCCCGCCGGCCCCACCCTTACCACCGGCACCGCCCGATCCGCTGAAGAAGCCGCCGGTCTGGCCGGCACCGCCAGCACCGCCGCTACCCCCGTTACCGCCGATGCCACCGGCACCCAGGGTGGCCTGCCCGCCGGCTCCGGCCCCGCCGCCCGCGCCGCCGGCGCCGCCGTCACCATGCAGCCACCCGCCGACGCCGCCGGCACCGCCCAAGCCTCCATTGCCACCGTTACCGCCCCGCAGGACG
Organism: Mycobacterium gordonae; assembly: GCF_002101675.1. Classification (GTDB taxonomy): domain Bacteria; phylum Actinomycetota; class Actinomycetes; order Mycobacteriales; family Mycobacteriaceae; genus Mycobacterium; species Mycobacterium gordonae. The sequence continues at coordinate 3,467 of NZ_LQOY01000168.1, forward strand.
TCGTCCGATCCGGCGCCGGCTCCGCCGGCCCCACCGAGACCGCCATGTCCGCCGTTGCCGAACATCCCCGCGTTTCCGCCGGCGCCGGCCGTACCACTTGAACCGCCGCTGGCGCCTCGGACGGCGGTTGCCGGCGGTGTGCTGCCCTGACCGCCATGTCCGCTGTTACCGCCGGCACCACCATCGCCGTAGAAGATTCCCGCGTCTCCGCCCCTACCACCATCGCCGCCAGCGCCGCTGACCGCGGCTGGTGGCGCGACGTCAGTGAAGCTGCTGGTAGCAGCCCCGCCTGAGCCGCCGGAACCGCCCGCACCACCGGAGCCGAACAGCAGTCCCCCGTGACCACCGGCTCCGCCGGAACCGCCGGCTCCCCCGGCAAATCGATCGCCGCTGGCCGCACCGCCGAGACCACCGATGCCACCAGCTCCCCCAGTACCCGCCAACCAGCCACCGGCACCACCAGCGCCACCATTACCGGCTGCGCCGCCAGCCTGACTGCCCACCCCGGCCGCCAG
>NZ_LQOY01000169.1 GCF_002101675.1 Mycobacterium gordonae
GCGACGGGCGGCACCGGCGGGGCCGGCGGGAATGCGACCGAGGTCGCCACCGGCACCGGCGGCCTCGGTGCGACCGGTATCCAGGCCGGTGCACCCAGCGGCGGTGGTGGTGGCGGTGCCGGCGTGGCCCTCGACGGCGGCTACCGTGCCAACGGTGGTAACGCAGTTGGCCGGACGGGCGGCACCGGCGGCAGCACCTCTACCGGCGGAGGGAACGGCGGCGCCACCGCCACCACGGGCGGCAGCGGCGGGTTGAGCCAGAACGGCAATGCCAACGGCAGCCCCGGCCAGAACAGCTGACACCGGCGCCCGACGTGCGAATTTGACGCAGGGGCAGGGTGGGCGCGACCACCGGCGCGATCCTGGCTAGGCTGTGCTCAAGGTCATGTCGGGGTACCCCCGTCCGGTTTCGTCACACCTGGTCGCCGCGTGACCGCTGTCGACAGCCCAAACGACGGAAACGTGGAGCAAGTGAACGTCTACATACCCATATTGGTGATGGCGGGCATTGCCGCCGCCTTCGCCATCGGTTCGGTATTCCTGGCCAGCATCACCGGGCCGAGCCGGTACAACCGGTCGAAGCTCGAGGCCTACGAGTGCGGCATCGAGCCCACCGAAACCGGGTTCAGCGGACCGCACGCCGCGAGCGGCCAGCGCTTCCCGATCAAGTATTACCTGACCGCAATGTTGTTCATCGTCTTCGATATTGAAATTGTGTTCCTCTATCCGTGGGCGGTTAGCTTCGATTCGCTGGGGACTTTCGCGCTCGTCGAGATGGTCATATTCATGCTCACGGTTTTCGTGGCCTACGCGTATGTGTGGCGCCGCGGCGGCCTGACGTGGGATTGAGGTAGGTCAAACGTGGGACTGGAAGAACAGTTACCCGGCGGAATCCTGCTGTCCACAGTCGAGAAGGTTGCGGGGTACGTCCGCAAGAACTCACTGTGGCCGGCGACGTTCGGGTTGGCATGCTGCGCAATCGAGATGATGGCAACCGCCGGACCCCGATTCGACATCGCCCGGTTCGGCATGGAGCGGTTCTCTGCGACGCCGCGACAGGCGGATCTGATGATCGTCGCGGGCCGGGTCAGTCAGAAGATGGCGCCCGTGCTGCGGCAGATCTACGACCAGATGGCCGAGCCGAAATGGGTTCTGGCGATGGGCGTCTGCGCCTCGTCGGGGGGAATGTTCAACAACTACGCGATCGTGCAGGGCGTCGACCACGTGGTGCCGGTCGACATTTACCTGCCCGGCTGCCCGCCCCGGCCCGAGATGCTGTTGTACGCAATCCTGAAGCTGCACGAGAAGATTCAGGAAATGCCGCTGGGCGTCAACCGGGAGAAAGCCATCGCCGAGGCCGAAGAGGCGGCCATGGCGGCCCGGCCGACGATCGAGATGCGCGGACTGCTGCGATGAGCTCACCGGATAAGGACCCGCAGGGCGCGACCCTGACACCCGGCGCGGACGTACCCCCGGAAGGCCAAGAGGTCATCAGCGTGCGCCGCGGCATGTTCGGCGTGCGCGGCACCGGTGACACCTCCGGCTACGGACGCCTGGTGCGTGAGATCGCGCTGCCCGGCGAAAGTCCGCGACCCTACGGCAGTTATTTCGACGACATCGCCGACCGCCTGGCCGAGGCGCTGGACCGCGAAGGCCTCGACTTCAACGAGGCGATCGAGAAGGTCGTGGTCTACCGCGACGAGCTGACGCTCTACGTGCGCCGGGATCTGCTGCCCCAGGTCGCCCAACGGCTGCGTGACGAGCCGGAACTGCGTTTCGAGCTGTGCCTGGGTGTCAGCGGGGTGCACTACCCCAACGAGAGCGGCCGGGAGCTGCACGCCGTGTACCCGCTGAAGTCGATCACCCACAACCGCCGGTTGAGGCTGGAAGTGGTTGCGCCGGACAGCGATCCGCACATCCCGTCGCTGTTCAGCGTCTACCCGACCAACGACTGGCACGAGCGCGAGACCTACGACTTCTTCGGCATCATCTTCGACGGCCACCCGTCGCTGACCCGCATCGAGATGCCCGATGACTGGCACGGGCATCCGCAGCGCAAGGACTATCCGCTGGGCGGCATCCCGGTGGAGTACAAGGGCGCGCAGATCCCGCCGCCCGACGAACGCAGGGGCTATAACTGATGAGCGCACCAGCTGAAACACTCGTCGTCGCCGGCGGCCAGGACTGGGACAAGGTCGTCGACGCGGCCCGCAAGGCCGATCCCGGCGAACGCATCGTCGTCAACATGGGTCCTCAGCACCCGTCCACCCACGGCGTGCTGCGGCTGATCCTCGAGATCGAGGGCGAGACCGTCACCGAAGCCCGGTGCGGAATCGGCTACCTGCATACCGGCATCGAGAAGAACCTCGAATACCGGTACTGGACGCAGGGCGTCACCTTCGTCACCCGAATGGATTACCTGGCACCGTTTTTCAACGAGACCGCCTACTGCCTGGGTGTGGAGAAGCTGCTCGGCATCACCGACGAGATCCCGGATCGAGTCAACGTCATCCGGGTGATGATGATGGAACTCAACCGCATCTCCTCGCACCTGGTCGCATTGGCCACCGGCGGAATGGAATTGGGTGCCATGACGCCGATGTTCGTCGGCTTCCGGGCGCGCGAGATCATCCTTACCCTGTTCGAGAAGATCACCGGCCTGCGGATGAACAGCGCCTACATCCGCCCCGGCGGCCTGGCGCAGGACCTGCCACCGGGCGGCGTCGACGACATCGCTGCGGCGCTGAAGGAACTGCGGATTCCGTTGCGTCAGATGGGTGAACTGCTCAACGAGAACGCGATCTGGAAGGCCCGCACCGAGGACGTCGGGTACCTGGATCTGACCGGGTGCATGGCGCTGGGCATCACCGGCCCCATCCTGCGTTCCACCGGCCTGCCGCACGATCTGCGCAAGAGCGAACCGTACTGCGGATACCAGGACTACGACTTCGACGTGATGACCGAGGACACGTGTGATGCCTACGGGCGCTACATGATTCGCGTCAACGAGATGTGGGAGTCGATCAAGATCGTCGAGCAGTGCCTGGACAAGCTCAAGCCGGGTCCGACGATGGTCGAGGATCGCAAAATCGCCTGGCCCGCCGACCTTTCGGTGGGCCCAGACGGCATGGGCAACTCACCGGAGCACATCGCCAAGATCATGGGCAGCTCCATGGAAGCCCTCATTCACCACTTCAAGCTGGTGACCGAGGGAATCCGGGTGCCGGCCGGCCAGGTCTACGTCGCGGTGGAGTCACCGCGCGGCGAGTTGGGCGTGCACATGGTCAGCGACGGCGGTACCCGGCCCTACCGGGTGCACTACCGGGACCCCTCTTTCACGAATCTGCAGTCGGTGGCCGCGATGTGTGAAGGCGGCCTGGTGGCCGACCTGATCACCGCGGTCGCCAGCATCGACCCCGTCATGGGCGGAGTGGACAGATGAGCGAACCGAACGTAAGCGGCAGCGGCGAGCGGGTTTTCCTGCGCCTCGGCCCGCCGCCGGAGGAACCCAGCCAGTTCGTGGTCGAGGGTGCGCCCGAGTCTTACCCGGCGGACGTACAGGCCCGGCTCGAGGTCGAGGCCAAGGAGATCATCGCCAAGTACCCGAACAAGCGATCGGCCTTGCTGCCGCTGCTGCACCTGGTGCAGGGCGAGGACTCCTATATCACCCCGGCCGGCATGGAGTTCTGCGCCCAGCAGCTGGACCTGACCGGCGCCGAGGTCTCGGCGGTGGCCAGCTTCTACACCATGTACCGGCGCGGCCCCACCGGCGACTACCTGGTCGGCGTCTGCACCAACACGCTGTGCGCGGTGATGGGCGGCGACGCGATATTCGACGACCTCAAAAGCCATCTCGGCGTCGGCAACGACGAGACCACCGACGACGGCTCCGTCACCCTGCAACACATCGAGTGCAACGCGGCGTGCGACTTCGCGCCAGTGGTGATGGTCAACTGGGAGTTCTACGACAACCAGACCATCGACTCCGCCCGCGAACTCGTCGACTCCTTGCGCGCCGGGAACCCCGCCAAGCCCACCCGCGGTGCGCCGCTGTGCAAATTCCGCGAAACGTCACGCATCCTGGCCGGCCTGCGCGATGAGCGTCCCGACGAAGGTCAGGGCGGCCCCGGCGCCGCCACCCTGGCCGGGCTGCGGGTGGCCAAGGAGAACGACATGCAGGCTCCCCCCGGTCCGGAAGGCCAAGCATGACAACACCTTTGACCCCGGTCATCAGCCGCTACTGGGACGACCCCGAGTCGTGGTCGCTGGCGACCTACGAACGCTATGACGGCTACCAGGCCATGAAAAAGGCCCTGGCCATGAATCCCGACGACGTGATCGCGACCGTCAAGGACTCCGGGCTGCGCGGCCGTGGCGGTGCCGGCTTCTCGACCGGCACCAAGTGGTCGTTCATCCCGCAGGGCGACAAGGGGCCGGCGGCCAAGCCGCACTACCTGGTGGTCAACGCCGACGAGTCCGAACCCGGTACCTGCAAAGACATTCCGTTGATGCTGGCCACTCCGCATGTGCTCGTGGAAGGCGTCATCATCGCCGCCTACGCGATCCGGGCCAGCCACGCGTTCATCTACGTGCGCGGCGAAGTGGTGCCGGTCCTGCGCCGGTTGCAGAACGCGGTGGCCGAGGCGTACGCCGCCGGTTATCTGGGCCGTGACATCGGCGGTTCGGGCTACGACCTGGAGCTCGTGGTGCACGCGGGTGCGGGCGCCTACATCTGCGGCGAGGAGACCGCGCTGCTGGACTCGCTGGAGGGCCGCCGCGGCCAGCCCCGGCTGCGCCCGCCGTTCCCCGCGGTCGCCGGGCTCTACGGCTGCCCCACGGTGATCAACAACGTGGAGACCATCGCCAGCGTCCCGGCGATCATCCTCAACGGCGTCGACTGGTTCCGGTCTATGGGCAGCGAGAAATCGCCGGGCTTCACCCTGTATTCGCTGTCCGGCCACGTCACCCGCCCGGGCCAGTACGAGGCGCCGCTGGGTATCACGTTGCGCGAGTTGCTCGACTACGCCGGCGGCGTCCGGGCCGGGCACCGGCTCAAGTTCTGGACGCCGGGCGGCTCCTCGACTCCCCTGCTCACCGACGAACACCTCGACGTGCCGCTGGACTACGAAGGCGTCGGCGCCGTCGGCTCCATGCTGGGCACCAAGGCTTTGGAGATCTTCGACGAAACCACGTGCGTGGTAAGAGCCGTGCGCCGCTGGACCGAGTTCTACAAGCACGAGTCGTGCGGCAAATGCACCCCGTGCCGCGAGGGCACCTTCTGGCTGGACAAGATCTACGCCCGCCTGGAGAACGGCCAGGGCACCCGCGAAGACCTCGACAAACTGCTGGACATCTCCGACGCGATCCTCGGAAAGTCGTTCTGCGCGCTGGGCGATGGCGCCGCCAGCCCGGTGATGTCGTCGATCCAGCACTTCCGCGACGAATACATCGCCCACGTCGAGACCGGTGGTTGCCCGTTCGACCCCAAAGACTCCATGCTGTCGACGTTGAATGGAAAGGCCTGACGCTGCAATGACAAGTGCGGCAAAGACGGAAGCCGGCGACGAAACCAGACCGCCGGACATGGTCACGCTGACCATCGACGGTGCCGAAATCACTGTTCCCAAGGGAACTCTGGTCATTCGCGCAGCCGAACTGATGGGCATCCAGATCCCCCGGTTCTGTGACCACCCGCTGCTCGACCCGGTCGGCGCCTGCCGGCAGTGCATGGTCGAGGTCGAGGGACAGCGCAAACCGATGGCGTCGTGCACCATCGTCTGCACCGACGACATGGTGGTGCGCACCCAACTCACTTCACCGGCAGCCGATAAGGCCCAGCACGGTGTGATGGAACTGCTGCTGATCAACCACCCGCTGGACTGCCCGATGTGTGACAAGGGCGGCGAATGCCCGCTGCAGAACCAGGCAATGTCCAACGGGCGCGCGGAATCTCGCTACACCGACGTCAAGCGCACGTTCGCCAAACCGATCAACATCTCCTCGCAGGTACTGCTGGACCGCGAACGCTGCATCCTGTGCGCCCGCTGCACCCGGTTCTCCAACCAGATCGCCGGTGACCCGTTCATCGACATGCAGGAGCGCGGCGCGCTGCAGCAGGTCGGCATCTACGCCAACGAGCCGTTCGACTCCTACTTCTCCGGCAACACTGTGCAGGTCTGCCCGGTCGGTGCGCTCACCGGCATGTCCTACCGGTTTCGGGCCCGCCCGTTCGACCTGGTGTCCAGCCCCAGCGTGTGCGAGCACTGCGCGTCGGGGTGCGCGCAGCGCACCGACCACCGCCGCGGCAAGGTGACCCGCCGCCTGGCCGGCGACGACCCGGAAGTCAACGAGGAGTGGAACTGCGACAAGGGCCGGTGGGCGTTCACCTACGCCACCCAGCCCGACGTGCTCACCACTCCCCTGGTGCGGGATGCCGACGGAGAACTCGTACCGGCGTCCTGGGCGCACGCGATCGTGGCGGCAACCCAGGGCCTGGAGGCGGCGCGCGGGCGCACCGGCGTGCTGGTCGGCGGCCGGGCCACCTGGGAAGACGCATACGCATACGCCAAGTTCGCGCGAATCGTGCTGAACACCAACGACATCGACTTCCGCGCCCGCCCGCAGTCGGCCGAGGAGGCCGACTTCCTGGCGGCCCGCATCGCCGGCCGTCCGGTGAGCGTCAGCTACGCCGACCTGGAGTCCGCGCCGGTGGTGCTGCTGGTCGGATTCGAGCCGGAAGAGGAATCGCCGATCGTGTTCCTGCGGCTGCGCAAGGCCGCCCGCAAGAACCACGTCCCGGTATATGCGATTGCCCCGTTGGCCACCCGCGCCCTGGACAAAATGTCGGGCCGCCTGCTGCAGACCGCACCCGGCGGCGAGCCCGCCGCACTGGACGGCCTGGCCACCGGTGAAGTGGGCGACCTGCTGAGCACGCCCGGTGCGGTGATCATGGTCGGCGAACGGCTGGCCACAGTGCCCGGCGGGTTGTCCGCCGCGGCGCGACTGGCCGACTCGACCGGAGCCCGGCTGGCCTGGGTACCGCGGCGGGCCGGCGAACGCGGGGCGCTGGAAGCCGGTGCCCTGCCCGGACTGTTGCCCGGCGGCCGTCCGGTCGCCGACGACACCGCCCGCTCGCAGGTCGCCGCCGCCTGGCACGTCGACGAATTGCCCTCGGCCGCAGGCCGTGACGTCGACGGCATCCTGGCCGCCGCCACCGACGGCACCCTCGGGGCCCTGTTGGTCGGTGGCATCGAACCCGGCGACTTCGCCGACCCGGACGCGGTGCTGGCCGCACTGGACGCGGCACCGTTCGTCGTCAGCCTGGAGCTGCGCCACAGCGCCGTGACCGAGCGGGCCGACGTGGTGTTCCCGGTCGCCCCGACCACCCAGAAGGCCGGCGCCTTCGTCAACTGGGAGGGCCGCTACCGCGGGTTCGAACCGTCGTTCAAGGGCAGCATGCTGCAGGCCAGCCAATCCGATCACCGGGTGCTCGACACGCTCGCCGACGAACTCGGCATCCAGTTGAACTGCGCGACGGTCGAAACGGCGCGCGAGGAACTGGCCGGACTCGGCACCTGGGACGGCAGGCCCGCCGCCGGCCCCGCTGTCGAGGCCGACGCCGCCGCACAGCCCGAAAAGGGCGAGGCGGTGCTGACCGGCTGGCGGATGCTGTTGGACGCCGGCCGCGGCCAGGACGGCGAACCGCACCTGGCGGGCACCGCGCGTAACCCCGTGGTGCGGTTGTCAGCCGGCACCGCCGCTGAGATCGGCGCCACCGACGGCGACAAGGTGAGCGTCAGCACCGACCGGGGTTCAATCACCTTGCCGCTCAACGTGACCGACATGCCGGACCGGGTGGTGTGGCTGCCGCTGAACTCGCCGGGCTCGGCGGTGCACCAGGAACTGGGCGTCACCAACGGCAGTGTCGTCAAGATCGGGGTCGAAAAATGAACAGTTTGGCCGCATTCGGACACGACCCCTGGTGGCTGGTGCTGGGCAAGGCGCTGGCCATCTTCGTGTTCCTGATGCTCAACGTGCTGGTCGCGATCCTGGCCGAGCGCAAGATCCTGGGCTGGATGCAGCTGCGCCCGGGCCCCAACCGAGCCGGACCGTGGGGCACCCTGCAGAGCCTCGCCGACGGCATCAAGCTGGCGCTCAAGGAAAGCATCACCCCCAAGGGCATCGACTGGTTCGTCTACTTTGCGGCACCGGCCATCTCGGCGATCCCCGCGTTCACCGCATTCGCGTTCATCCCGTTCGGCCCCGAGGTGTCGGTGTTCGGACACTGGACTCCCTTGCAGCTCACCGATCTTCCAGTGGCGGTGCTGTTCATCCTGGGCCTGTCGGCCATCGGCGTGTACGGAATCGTGTTGGGCGGCTGGGCTTCCGGCTCCACCTACCCACTGCTCGGCGGGGTGCGCTCGACCGCGCAGGTCATCTCCTACGAGGTGGCGATGGGACTGTCCTTTGCGGCGGTGTTCCTGTTCGCCGGCTCCATGTCGACGTCGCAGATCGTCGCCGCCCAGGACCGGGTCTGGTACGTGTTCCTGCTGCTGCCCTCGTTCGTGATCTACCTGATCTCGATGGTGGGTGAGACCAACCGGGCGCCGTTCGACCTGCCCGAAGCCGAAGGCGAACTGGTCGCCGGCTTCCACACCGAGTACTCGTCGCTGAAGTTCGCGATCTTCATGCTGGCCGAGTACATCAACATGATGACGGTGTCGTCGCTGGCCACCGCCATGTTCTTCGGCGGCTGGCACGCCCCGTGGCCGCTCAATATGTGGGAGGGCGCGAACCACGGTTGGTGGCCGGTGCTCTGGTTCACCGCCAAGATGTGGACGTTCCTGTTCATCTACTTCTGGCTGCGCGCATCCCTGCCCCGGTTCCGCTACGACCAGTTCATGTCGCTGGGCTGGAAGCTGCTCATCCCGGTGTCGCTGGTGTGGATCATGATCGCGGCGGTCATCCGCACCCTGCGCAACCAGGGCTACGCGCACTGGACCACCCTGCTGGTGGTGTGCAGCCTCGTTTTCGCGGTGGCGTTGATCGCCACGCTGCGAAAACCGTTCAGCGCGCCCAGTCCCCGCAAGCGCCGCAAGCAGGTGGTCAGTCTGACCCCGAGCGGCGCAGCCGATGAACCGGCATTCCCGACACCACCGCTGCCGCTCAAGACCCTCGAACGGCCGGTAGGTGCGAGCAAGGAGAAGGCACGTGGCTAACATTTTCAGGCGCCTCATAGACCCGGTGGCCGGCTTCGGCGTCACCTTCGGGTCGATGTTCAAGAAGAACATCACCGAGGAGTATCCGGAGAAGCCAGGCCCGGTGGCCCCGCGCTATCACGGCCGCCATCAGCTCAACCGCTACCCCGACGGCCTGGAGAAGTGCATCGGCTGCGAGTTGTGCGCCTGGTCCTGCCCGGCCGACGCGATCTACGTCGAAGGCGCGGACAACACCGAAGAGGCGCGGTACTCCCCCGGTGAACGGTACGGCCGGGTCTACCAGATCAACTACCTGCGCTGCATCGGCTGCGGGCTGTGCATCGAGGCCTGCCCCACCCGCGCCCTGACCATGACCAACGACTACGAGTTGGCCGACGACAACCGCGCTGACCTGATCTACGAGAAGGACCGGCTGCTGGCGCCGCTGCTCCCCGAGATGACCCAACCGCCGCACCCACGGGCCGAAGGCGCCACCGACAAGGACTACTACCTGGGCAACGTGACGGCCCACGGCCTGCGCGAAAGTCAGGACGCCCGATGATCGTCACCATCGCAGCGGAAACCCTGACCCACACCTCCACCGGCGAAGCGGTCATGTTCTGGGTGCTCGGCACCGTGGCGGTGATCGGCGCGCTCGGGGTGGTGCTGGCCGTCAACGCCGTGTACTCGGCGATGTACCTGGCGATGACGATGCTCATCCTGGCTGCGTTCTACATGGCCCAGGACGCGCTGTTCCTGGGCGTCGTGCAGGTGGTGGTCTACACCGGCGCGGTGATGATGCTGTTCCTGTTCGTACTGATGCTGATCGGCGTCGACTCCGCGGAATCGCTCAAAGAGACCCTGCGCGGCCAGCGGGTCGCCGCGGTAGTCACCGGCGTCGGGTTCGGCGTCGCGCTGATCGCCGGCATCGGCAATGTCGCGACCGGCGGCTTCTCCGGACTCGCCGGCGCCAACGCCAACGGCAACGTCGAAGGACTTGCGGCACTGATCTTCTCGCGCTACCTGTGGGCCTTCGAGTTGACCAGCGCACTGCTCATCACCGCGGCGGTCGGCGCGATGATCCTGGCGCACCGGGAGCGCTTCGAGCGCCGCAGGACCCAGCGTGAACTCTCCGAGGAGCGGTTCCGCCCCGGTGGTCATCCCACCCCGCTGCCCAACCCGGGCGTCTACGCCCGGCACAACGCCGTCGACGTGGCCGCGCTGCTGCCCGACGGCTCCTACTCGGACCTGTCGGTCTCCAAAATGCTGCGGACCCGCGGAGCCGACGGACTCGAGACACCCTCAGCGGAAGCTGTGAAAGGTGGCAGGTCGTGAATCCGGCTAATTACCTTTACCTTTCGGCACTGCTGTTCACCATCGGGGCCTCCGGCGTGCTGCTGCGGCGCAACGCGATCGTGATGTTCATGTGCGTCGAGCTGATGCTCAACGCCGTCAACCTGGCGTTCGTCACGTTCGCGCGCATGCACGGCAAGCTCGACGGACAGATGATCGCGTTCTTCACCATGGTGGTCGCGGCCTGCGAGGTCGTCATCGGCCTGGCCATCATCATGACGATTTTCCGTGCCCGCAAATCGGCGTCGGTCGACGACGCGAATCTACTCAAAGGCTGAGAACGCCAAGATGATTGACTACACCTGGCTGCTGGTGGCGCTGCCGCTGGCGGGTGCTGCGATCCTGCTGTTCGGCGGTCGACGCACCGACGCGTGGGGACACTGGCTGGGCACCCTGGCCGCCCTCTCTGCGTTCGGCGTCGGTGTCACACTGCTGACCGAGTTGCTGAGCCGGTCCGCCGAGGACCGCGTCATCCATCAGACGGTCTACAGCTGGATGCCGGTGGCCCAGCTGCAGGTCGACTTCGGTCTGCAGATCGACCAGCTGTCGATGTGCTTCATCCTGCTGATCTCCGGCGTCGGATCGCTGATCCACATCTACTCGATCGCCTACATGGCCGAGGACGAAGACCGCAGAAGGTTTTTCGGTTACCTCAACCTCTTCCTGGCCTCGATGCTGCTGCTGGTGGTCGCCGACAACTACGTGCTCCTCTACGTCGGCTGGGAGGGCGTCGGCCTGGCGTCCTACCTGCTGATCGGCTTCTGGTACCACAAGCCGTCGGCGGCGGTGGCGGCCAAGAAAGCCTTCGTGATGAACCGGGTCGGTGACGCCGGCCTGGCCCTGGCCATGTTCCTGATGTTCGCCACCTTTGGCACCGTGTCCTACGCCGGCGTGTTCGCCGGGGCACCGGCGGCCAGCCAGGGCGTGCTGAACGCGATGGGCTTGCTGCTGCTGATGGGTGCGTGCGCCAAGTCGGCCCAGGTCCCGCTGCAGGCCTGGCTGGGTGACGCGATGGAGGGCCCCACCCCGGTGTCGGCCCTGATCCACGCCGCGACCATGGTGACCGCCGGCGTCTACCTGATCGTGCGCTCCAACCCGGTGTTCAACCTCGCCCCGGACGCGCAACTGGCCGTCGTCATCGTCGGCGCCGTCACCCTGATGCTGGGGGCGTTCATCGGCTGCGCCAAGGACGACATCAAGCGTGCCCTGGCCGCCTCCACGATGAGCCAGATCGGCTACATGGTGCTGGCCGCCGGTCTCGGCCCGGCCGGGTACGCATTCGCGATCATGCACCTGCTCACCCACGGCTTCTTCAAGGCCGGCCTGTTCCTCGGGTCCGGGTCGATCATCCACGCGATGCACGAAGAGCAGGACATGCGCCGCTACGGCGGACTGCGCAAGGCCCTGCCGGTCACCTTCGTCACCTTCGGTCTGGGCTACCTGGCGATCATCGGCGTGCCGCCGTTCGCGGGATTCTTCTCCAAGGACGCGATCATCGAGGCCGCGCTGGCCACCGGCGGCACCCGGGGCTATGTGCTCGGGGGCGCCGCGCTGCTGGGCGCCGGCATCACCGCGTTCTACATGACCCGCGTCATGCTGATGACGTTCTTCGGCCAGAAGCGTTGGGCGCCAAGCTCGCATCCACACGAGGCGCCCGCCCTGATGACCTGGCCGATGATCCTGCTGGCGGTCGGGTCGGTGTTCTCCGGTAGTCTGTTCGCCATCGGCGGCACCCTCAAGCACTGGCTGGAACCCGTCGTGGGGACGCATGAGGAGACCGCGCACGTCGCGCCGGCCTGGGTCAGCACCTCGCTGGCCCTGGGTGTGGTGGTCGTCGGAATCGCGGTCGCCTGGCGGATGTACGGCGGCAAGGCCGAGATTCCGCGGGTGGCCCCCGCTCAGGTCTCGGTACTCACCGAGGCCGCACGCGCCGACGCTTACGGCGATGCCTTCAACGAGGAGGTCTTCATGCGACCCGGTGCGCACCTGACGGACAGGCTGGTCGCCGTCGACAACGCCGGCGTGGACGGTTCGGTCAACGGGCTGGCCGCGCTGGTTGGCCGAACGTCGAATCGGTTGCGGGGCTTGCAAACCGGCTTCGCGCGCAACTACGCGCTGTCGATGCTGGCCGGTGCGGCCCTGGTGGCCGGCGCACTGCTGGCGGTGAACCTGTGGTGAACCTCCCGTGGCTGAGTATCTTGTGGCTGGTGCCGCTGGCCGGTGCGGTGCTGGTGATTTTGTTGCCTCCGGGCCTGCGCCAGGTCGCCAAATGGACCGGCCTGATAGTCAGCGTCGCGACGCTGGCGGTGTCGATCGTGGTGGCAGTCGGGTTCAAGCCCGGCGGTGACACCTACCAGTTCGTCGAAAAACGCACCTGGATACCAGCTTTCGGAGCCGGCTACTCTCTCGGTGTCGACGGCATCGCGCTGATTCTGGTGGTGCTGACCACGGTGCTGATCCCGTTGCTGCTGGTCGCAGGCTGGAACGATGGAGGCGACACCAACCCCCGCGGCGTGCATGCCTACGTCGCCCTGACACTGGCCATCGAGTCGATGGTGCTGATCTCAGTCGTCGCCCTGGACGTCCTGCTGTTCTACGTCTTCTTCGAGGCCATGCTCATCCCGATGTACTTCCTCATCGGCGGGTTCGGCCAGGGTCGCGAACGGTCGCGGGCAGCGGTGAAGTTCTTGCTGTACAACCTGTTCGGCGGGTTGATCATGCTGGCGGCGGTGATCGGCCTGTACGTGGTCACCAGCCAGCACGGCGGCGGCACGTTCGACTTCGTCCGGATCGTCAATGACGTCCGGACCGGCCGCTTCGGCGGTGTCGACCCGGCGGTGTTCAAGGCGCTGTTCCTGGGCTTCATGTTCGCGTTCGCGATCAAGGCGCCGCTGTGGCCCCTGCACCGCTGGCTGCCCGACGCCGCCGTCGAATCCACCCCGGCGACCGCCGTACTGATCACCGCCGTCATGGACAAGGTCGGCACCTTTGGCATGCTGCGCTACTGCCTGCAGCTGTTCCCGGACGCCTCAACGTATTTCCGCCCGGCCATCGTCACGCTGGCCATCATCGGGGTGATCTACGGCGCCATCGTGGCGATCGGCCAGACCGACATGATGCGCCTGATCGCCTACACCTCGATCTCCCACTTCGGGTTCATCATCGCGGGCATTTTCGTGATGACCACCCAGGGCCAGAGCGGCTCGACGCTCTACATGCTCAACCACGGCATCTCCACCGCGGCGGTGTTCCTGATCGCCGGCTTCCTGGTCTCCCGCGGCGGCAGCCGCAACATCGCCGATTACGGCGGGGTGCAGAAGGTGGCGCCGATCCTGGCCGGCACCTTCCTCGTCTCCTGCATGGCGACCCTGTCGCTGCCCGGCCTGGCGCCGTTCGTCAGCGAATTCCTGGTGTTGCTGGGCACTTTCAACCGCTACTGGGTGGCCGCGGCCTTCGGCGTGACCGCGCTGGTGCTGGCGGCCATCTACATGCTGTGGCTATACCAGCGCGTGATGACCGGTCCGGTCGCCAAGGGCAACGAGAAGATCCGTGACCTCGTCGGGCGCGAGATGATCGTCGTCGCACCACTGCTCGCGCTGTTGTTCGTGCTCGGTGTCTACCCCAAGCCGGTCCTGGATGTCATCAACCCGGCGGTCGAGAACACCATGACCACCATCGGTCAGCATGACCCCGCACCTACGATCAACGGCGTACCCCGTAAAGCCGAAGGACCGCACCAATGACGCTGCCCAGCCCCAGCATCGAGTACTTCCAGCTGTCCCCGATGTTCATCGTATTCGGTATCGCGGTGGTCGGGGTTCTGGTCGAGGCGTTCCTGCCGCGTCGGCTGCGCTACGGCGCGCAGGTGGTGCTGGCCCTGGGCGGGTTGGTCGCGGCGTTCGTTGCCGTTGTGGCGGTGGCGAAGTCGGTCCCGGCAGAAGGGAGCCGTGCCGTGCTCGGCGCCGTGGCGGTGGACCGGCCGACGCTGTTCCTGCAAGGCACCATCGTTCTGGTCTCGATACTGGCGGTCATTTTCGTCGCCGAGCGCAGCCAGCGAACTGTCTCGGACAAACAGAAGGTTTTCGCGGGACTGGATTCTTTTACCCCGCAAGCCTCCGCCGTGCCCGGCAGCGACACCGAGCACGAGGCTGAACGCGCCGGGGTCGCTCAGACCGAGCTTTTCCCGCTGCTGACGCTCTCGGTCGGCGGCATGATGGTGTTCCCCGCGTCCAACGACCTGCTGACAATGTTCGTTGCGCTGGAAGTTCTTTCGCTCCCGTTGTACCTGATGTGCGGGCTGGCCCGGCACCGTCGCCTGGTGTCGCAGGAGTCGGCGCTGAAGTACTTCTTGCTGGGCGCGTTCTCGTCGGCTTTCTTCCTCTACGGCGTCGCCCTGCTCTACGGGGCCACCGGCACGTTGACCCTCGGCGGGATCCGCGATGCCCTCGCTGGAGACAGCGATACGGGCATGGCGCTGGTCGGGGTCGCGCTGCTCTCGGTCGGTCTGCTGTTCAAGGTCGGCGCCGTGCCGTTCCATTCGTGGATCCCTGACGTGTATCAGGGGGCGCCCACCCCGATCACCGGGTTCATGGCGGCGGCTACCAAGGTTGCGGCGTTCGGTGCGCTGCTGCGGGTGGTCTATGTGGCTCTGCCGCCGTTGCACCATGACTGGCGCCCGGTGTTGTGGGGCATCGCGATCCTGACCATGACGGTCGGCACGATTACCGCGGTGAACCAGACGAATGTCAAACGGATGCTGGCTTATTCGTCGGTCGCGCACGTCGGCTTCATTCTCACGGGCGTGATCGCCGACAACTCCGCGGGACTCTCGGGCACCCTGTTCTACCTGGTCGCCTACAGCTTCAGCACGGTCGGCGCCTTCGCGATCGTGGGTCTGGTCCGCAACCCCGACGACGTCGAGGACGCCGACCTCGCGCACTGGGCGGGCCTGGGTCAGCGCTCCCCCATTGTGGGCGTGATGCTTTCGATGTTCTTGCTGGCCTTCGCGGGCATCCCGCTGACCAGTGGCTTCATCAGCAAGTTCGCCGTGTTCAAGGGCGCGGCCCAGGGCGGCGCCGTGCCGCTGGTGGTGATCGGTGTGATCTCCAGCGGCGTGGCCGCGTATTTCTATGTGCGGGTGATCGTTTCGATGTTCTTCACTGAACCCACCGACGACACACCGCACGTGATGGCGCCCGGGGCGCTGAGCAAGGCGGCCATCGCGGTGTGCGCACTGGTGACCGTGCTGCTCGGCATTTTCCCGCAGCCGGTGCTGGACCTGGCCGAGCGCGCGGCGACGTTCTTGAACTAGGTCTGGAAGAATCCCGACTGGTCGTCGCCCTTGTTGAAGGCACCGGAACTGTTGTTGCCGGTGTTCGAGATTCCCGAGCTGCCGGTGCCCACCGTCGCAAAGCCCGAGCTGAACTGTCCGCCCACGTTGAAACCGGCATTGCCATTGCCCGAAACGCCGAAGCCGGCATTTTGCTGTCCGGTGTTGTTGAACCCGACGAGGCCGTTTCCGTTGTTCCCATAGCCGGCAATCCCGAGGCCACCGGTGGCCACATTTTGGAAGCCGGAGACGAAGCTGCCCTGGTTGTTGAAACCGGACACGAAGGTGCCGGTGTTGCCGAAGCCCGATACTGACCCTGGCTGATTGACTGCGCTGCCGATGCCGGTGTTCACGTCGCCGGCGTTGAACAGGCCCGTGTTGGTGTCTCCCGCGTTGAAAAAGCCGGTGTTTCGCAAGCCCGAATTGAACGATCCTGTGTTCGAACCCGTACCCCCAACGGTCCCGCCCGAGTTGAAATCGCCGGCGTTCTCGAAACCGCCGTTCCCGGAACCCATATTCGCTGTGCCGGCATTTCCGACCCCGACGTTCTGGAAACCGCCGTTGAACAAGCCGACGTTGCGGCCGCCGCCATTCCCGATGCCGGTGTTCGCACTGCCTCCGTTCCAGAAACCGGTGTTGGCGTTGCCCGCGTTACCGAAGCCGGTGTTGTTGTCACCTGCGTTGAAGAAACCAAAGTTGCCGTCGCCGGAGTTGAAGAACCCGATGTTGTTGTTGCCCGAGTTGCCGAAGCCGATGTTGCCGATGCCGGAGTTCAAAGCCCCGATTCCGAACAGATTGTCACCGGTCAGCCCGAAGCCGATGTTGCTGTTGCCGCTGTTCCCGAAGCCGAAGTTGAAGTTGCCCTTGTTGCCGAAGCCGACGTTGGAGAACCCGTTGTTGCCGCTACCGAGGTTGAAGGAACCGATGTTTCCGCTGCCGAAGTTCGAAGTGCCTTGGTTGCCGCTGCCGAGATTGTCGCTTCCGAAGAGGTTTCCGAACCCGACGTTGCCGCTACCGAAGGCGTTCCCGCTGCCGAGGTTCAGGTTGCCGAACAAGTTGCCGCTGCCGACGTTGGTATTCCCGCGGTTGCCGCTGCCGAAATTGAAGAATCCGTCGTTTCCGCTGCCCAGGTTCAGGTTGCCGAGGTTGCCGCCGCCCAGGTTGGCGTTGCCGGTGTTGCCGCTGCCCAGGTTGAAGTCTCCGATGTTGCCGCCGCCCAGGTTCCAGATTCCCAAATTGCCCAGGCCGGTGTTGATGTCAGGCAGCGCAAGCCCCTCCGCGGGTGCCTGAGGCAACGACGCCAGGGCCGGGGCGAGCGGCCCCAGGCTGAGCAGGAACGCGGGCGCGGCGGCTGGCCGGAAGATACCCGCCTGGTTGTTGCCCTGGTTGAAGAAGCCGGAGCTGAAGTCGCCCGCGTTGCCGATGCCGGAGCTGGAATTGCCAGCGGTGGAAATTCCCGAGCTCAGCGAGCCACTGTTGGAGAGACCCACGCTGTTGTCACCCGTGTTGCCGAAGCCCACAGCACTGACGCCGGAGTTGTTGATACCCGCGGTGAACGAGTTGGTGTTGCCGAATCCCGAGATGCCGCCGAATCCCAGCCCCGTGTCGTTGTTCTGGAAGCCGGATGAGAAGTTTGCCGAATTGTTGAAGCCCGAGCTCCCCGTGCCGGTGTTGCCGAAACCGGACGACGTCACACCCACCGGTGTGGTCGAGCTGCCGAAACCGGTGTTCAGGTTGCCGGCGTTGAGGATGCCCGTGTTGGTATCACCGGAGTTGCCGATGCCTGTGTTGATGTTCCCTGCATTCTCGAATCCGGTGTTGGAGTTTCCCGCGTTCAGCAAGCCGGTGTTGCCGAAACCCGCGTTGCCAGAGCCGGCGTTGCCGAAGCCCGAGTTGCCGGAGCCGGAGTTGGCCGAACCCGCATTTCCGAAGCCGAAGTTGCGGCTGCCCGCGTCTCCGAAGCCGGTGTTGGTGTCACCGGCACTCCAGAAGCCGGTGTTGGTGGCACCCGCGTGCCCGAAGCCGAAGTTGTTGTTGCCGGAGTTGAAGAAGCCGAAATTGTTGTCGCCGGAGTTGAAGAAGCCGATGTTGTTGTTACCCGAGTTGCCGAACCCTATGTTGCCGGAGCCCGAGTTGAGAGCTCCGATCCCGATGAGATTGTTGCCGGTCAACCCGAAGCCGATGTTGTTGTCGCCGTTATTTCCGAACCCGAAGTTCAGGTTGCCCTTGTTGCCGAAGCCGAAGTTGTTGAACCCGAAGTTGCCGCTGCCGAGGTTGAAGGAGCCGAGGTTACCTGAGCCGTAGTTGGTGTTGCCGTTGTTCCCGCCACCGAAATTCCCGTTGCCAGCGTTGCCGAGCCCGAAGTTTGCGTTGCCGCTGTTACCGAGTCCGAAGTTGAGCTGACCATTGTTGCCGAGCCCGAAGTTGCTGAACCCGGTGCTTCCGAAACCCAGGTTGTAGGAGCCGAAGTTGCCGCTGCCCAGGTTCAGATTGCCGATATTTCCGCCGCCGAGATTGACGTTGCCGAAGTTGCCATTACCCAGATTGAGGAATCCGTTGTTACCTCCGCCTAGATTCCACGAGCCGATGTTGCCTACCCCGGTGTTCACGTCGGGGATCGCGGCTGCCGTGGCCGCGGCCGACGCCGCCACCTGGCCAAGCCCCGGCAAGCCGGTCAATGCCGAACCCCACGACGACAACGCCGCCGCGGCCGCCGACGCACTGGCGTGATAACTGACCAAGGCCGCCACATCGGCGGCCCAGAATTCCTCGTACAGACTCTCAGCGGCCGCGATCGCCGGCGCATTCTGACCGAACAGGTTGCCGATCACCAAGCGCACGAACGCGTTTCGATTGGCTGCGACCGCCAGCGGATGCACGGTGCCCGCTCGGGCCGCCTCGAACGCACTGGCCACCGCTTTCGCCGCCGCCGACGCGTCCCCCGCCTGACTGGCAACTCCGCTCAACAGCTCCGCGTAGGGACGGGCCGCGGCAGTCATCTTCTCCGCGGCCGCGCCCTGCCAAGCCTGGCCGGTCAGCCCCGACGTCACCGATACGAAAGATTTCGCCGCCGTCGCCAACTCCTGCGCCAAACCGTCCCAGGCCAGCGCCGCCTCGAGCATCGGCGCCGGACCCGCACCGGCAAACATTCGCCAGGAATTGATCTCCGGCGGCAAACTAAAGAAGCTCATGACCGTGTCCTCCCGATGGACCAGTGCGGCGAATCACCCGTTCGTGACTGCCGTCACAAACGCGTACCAGAACTCTAAAGAAGCCAACCGGCGAACATCGGCGTTTTGGGCAAACCGGAACAGATCGTGACCTTGGCAGATTCGCCCTAGTTCAGGAAAGGCCGGGTGGCCAAGATATAGATCGCCAAGACGGCCAACGGAGCCACCAATGGCAACCAGGGCAGCTGCAGCGGAAACGACGTGGCCACCAGGCCGGCAAAGGTGAAGCCGACGGCAGCGACGATCGTCGGCCAGCTTCCCGTGGCGACGTCACCGGAGGCGTGCCCGCACACCAGGTAAGCCGCGGCGCACAACCCAGACACCGCGGCGAGCACATGCGACGAGTCCGACGCCACGATGACAACCACCGTTAGCAAAACGGCAAGCGTTGCGGCAGAACGAAGTACCGTTCCGAGTCCGACGGCGAGCACGGCCGCGGCCGCCACCACCAGCGGCAGCCCATCAGATCCGACGGCGGCCGCAGCCACCATCAACAGGCCGAAAGCAACCGAGAAGACGCGGGTACCGGCCTGGGCGAGCATGTCAGCGCCTGCCCCGAACCCGTCCCCGGCGATCGGGCAGCACACCCATGGACTGCTCGAGGGAGCGATCCGACGGCCAGGACAGCACGTCTACGCCGACGGTGGCCATGTCGCGGTACATTGCCGAGCGCTGCAGTGCCCACATCTTGACCACCAGCGGGTCGTGTTCCCCCTCGAACGGAGAACTGTCCAGCACGTCCACTGCCACCACCACATGGCCGCGCTTGCGCAAATCGATGAGCGCCAAGGCGAATTCGGTGTCCAGCAGCGTCGAGAACGCGATGACGATCGCACCCGACGGGACGGCGGCGCGCGGAGCCAGGGTGCCGGTGGTGGTTTCGAATCGCTCTCCCGCGTCCAGCACGGTGTCGAGCACCCGGTAGAACTGGCGCTGGCCGATGTCGGCGCCGAGCCAGCGAGGGCGGTTGCCGCCGAGTGCGACAATCCCGGCCCGGTCGCCGTTGCGCAGCGCCGTCTGTACCACCTGGGCGGCACCGCGCACGACACGTTCCGTCGCGGTGGTCGCGGGTCCGGCGGGCTGACGATAAGTGTCGATCAGCACCACCACGTCGGCGGCGCGGTCGGTCAACCGCTGCGTGACATGCAGTCGCCCACGGCGGGCGCTCACGGCCCAGTTCACCGCGCGCAGTTGGTCACCCGGGACGTAGAGACGAATGTCGGCATACTCGACGCCGGGCCCGATGTGCCGGGTGAGGTGGGCGCCCAACCGGTCGAGCAACTCGATCTGCGGGAGTGAGGTCGACTGTGGCGGTGTCAACGGAAACACGATCACATCGGCGGCGTCGACCGTCCCGGTTCCCCGGAGCAACCCGCCACGTGCGACGACGTCGACCCGCGCTTTGATGTGGTATCGGCCCCACCGTTCGGCAACGGCCGCAACAGTTTTCGCATGCGGTTGCGTTTCTGTGTGTTCGAGTTGCATCCCGTCGACCGCCGTCACCGTGAGATCGACTGAGGCGGCCCCGGATTCGGTGGTGACCCACACTCGCACCTGGGCGGTTTCGTTCTCGAAACATCGTTGCTCGTCCGGCTCGGCGTGCACCTGGACCGTCGGAACCGGCGATTGCCAACTGAGCGAGCACAGCACGCCGAGCAGCGGCGCCGCGAAGGCGATGAGCTGCCAGCGCCCGGCCATGACCGCCGCCGCCAGCGCCACCCCGGCGCAGGTCGCGATCGCCAACGTCAGTTGCGACGCCCGCCAGCGGATCTCGACCGGGCGATGGGTGATCACGTGGGCCGGCGGTCGGCTCGTGGCACGGGCAGGCGTCGCAACAGTTCTCCGACCACGTCGGCACCCTGAATCTTGCGCACCCACATCTCCGGACGCAGCGTGATGCGGTGGGCGACGGCGGGAACGGCGAGCGCCTTGACGTCTTCGGGGATCACGTAGTCGCGGCCCAACAACAGGGCGCGGGCACGGGCGAGTTGCACCAGGTCCAGTTCCGCGCGCGGACTGGCGCCGACGGCGACCTGCGGATGGTGCCGGGTCGCGGTGGCCAGCGACACCACATACTGCAGCACATCCTCGTGCACCGTGACCTGCTCCACTGCTTCGCGCATCGCCAATAGATCGGTCGCGTCGACGACCTGGTTGACAATCGGCTCCGCCGAACCGCGATCCAGCCGCCGGCGCAACATCGCCGCCTCGTCCTGCTCGGAGAGATAGCGCAGTTCCAGCCGAATGGCGAACCGGTCCAGTTGGGCTTCCGGCAACGGGTAGGTGCCTTCGTACTCGATCGGGTTGTCGGTGGCCAGGACGATGAAAGGCGTTGGTAATTTGTGGGTTTGGCCGTCGATGCTCACCTGCCCCTCGGCCATCGCCTCCAGTAGCGCCGCCTGCGTCTTGGGGGGTGTGCGGTTAATCTCGTCGCCGAGCAGCAGGTTGGTGAAGATCGGGCCGCGGCGGAATTCGAAACGGCCCGACTGCATGTCGTAGATCGTCGAACCGAGCAGGTCGGCGGGCAACAGGTCGGGCGTGAACTGCACTCGGGTGAATTCCAGGCCCAGCGCGGACGCGAATGATCGGGCTATCAGCGTCTTGCCCAGTCCGGGAAGATCTTCGATCAGGACGTGCCCGCGAGCCAGCAGGGCGGTCAGAATCAGCGTCAGGGCCGAGCGCTTTCCGACAACGACCCGTTCGATCTCGTCGAGTACCGCCTCGCACTGGGCAGTGGTAGTACCAACTGGCATAGCCGCCGGTGTGGTCATCTGTGCTCCATCGTCATACCTTCTCCAACCTTCGCAGAATCTCTTCGAGCGCGGCGCGACCCGGTCCCGGTTGGCTGGCAGTGGCATGCCCGACGTTGTTCGGATTAACCCATGCCCACAGTTCCGCTCCGAAAAGCATCTCCCCGGTGGCCCGGAACGCCTCCGGGTCCTTGGCCTGCCGTTGACCGGTGGTGAGTTCGAAGCGGCGGGCCAGCATCGGGCGCAGGTGACGGTCCCAGTCCTTGCGGCTGGAGTCCGACCACCTGATCATCGTCTCGGTGTTCGACAACCAGCGACGCAGCGAATCACCGAGGTCGTCGGTTTCCGGTTCGGCTTCCGGTTCGCTCGGATGGCCCAGCACCCGGCGCACGTTGAGCAACACCAGCGTCAGCGCAATGCCCGCGCCGATCAGCACGAACCGGCGGTCCTGCACTATCAGCGCCAGCAGCTCGACCCCGACGATGAGGCAAATCCCGAGTGCCACAAGTCTTTTCATGCGGCCCTGCCGGATCGCGGGGCGATCTCGCCGAGAACGAGTTCCAGTACGCGGACCGCAGTCTCGCGGTGGCCTTCGTCCATCACGTGCGGGCTGAACCGTGCCTCTTCGAAGAGGTTTACCAGCTGCACTGCGTTCTCTGCGCGTAGCGCACGCTGTTCGACCGCGCGCGCGAGCACCTCAGTCGGGGTGTCGAACTCCTGCGGCACCGCACCCGGCACGTTGGCCAGTTCCCGTTCCATCGCCGCGTAGCAGGCGATGATTGCCTCGCGGGGTTCGCGGCTGAGGTCTGTCATCTCAGCCAGCCCGACTTCGGCGGCACGGACCAGCGACTCCGAAGTGGCTTCGGGCTGCGGAGATTGGGCGGGATCGTCGGCGTGCGTGGCGGCGATAGCCGGGTGCCGGCGCCGGCGCGACACGATGAAGCCGCCGACGAAGAGCATCAGCAGCACCGGCACGAATGCCAGCAGTGACCCGAGCATATCCGGGGCGCCTTTGGGCCGCGGAGGTTGTGCGGGTTGCGGAGCGCCGCCCGAACCGGACGGGTTGGCGCCCGAATTTGTTTGCGGCGCATCGAGAGCCAGTTGGGGTGGGCTGAACAGCCGAGACACCAGCATCGCGACCAGGATCCAGGCAACGACCACCCCCAGCGCGATCAGCACCACCCGCCAGCTTGGCCGGGCGCTGCCGCCGCCCAGCATGTCGGGCAGCGCGCCGGCGCTCGGCGCCGCCGTGCGCGGGTCGCGCAGTCTGGCGATGATCGAGAAGGCCAGCAATGCCAGGGCCGCTGCGATGGCCGCGACGAGGAACATCAGCGCCGTCTTGCTGGGGCCTTCCTCGGCGAGGCGGCGGCCGTGGTGGGCCGGGAGATATCCGCGCAGCGCGGCAGCGACCAGCATCAGCAGAGCGACCAAGGCCACCACCCGGGTGGTGGGCTTGTCGGACATCAGCGGACGTTTCCTGGCGGCTTGCGCCCCATAGCCGAAGGCTAGCGGCGTTGGGCCGCCCGGGTCCAGTTGCGGACACTTTGACGCCGAGGTCTGGTACTATCGAACATGTGTTCGAATTAGATCAGTTCTCGCGGGTGCCGCCCGGTGCCACCGAAGCGGAGCTGACCGCGTTCT
>NZ_LQOY01000170.1 GCF_002101675.1 Mycobacterium gordonae
AGATCACCCATCCAATCTGATCGGGTGGCCTACTTTTCAACCGTCGCGACTGGCCTGGTTTTCAACCGTCGTCAACAGAGACCGCAGTTCGTTGGCGACCGATACCCTGCGAGCGGGCCCTTGCAGAACGTTCGCCTCTTGCTTTTTTGAGCGCCCAAGCGAAGAGATTCGCTAACACCCCCTGCGTGTCGGTGCCCTGTCCTAAAGTGCCCCGAGAGTCGAAATCAGGTGGGGGATTGCGGTGACGTCGCTAGCAGATTGGATGAGCGATAAGGACTTCGAATGGCGGACACGCCTGAAGCCAGTCAGGCTCGTCATCGAGACGGACTTTTCCGCGGACGAGATCAGGACCGCTCAGAGTAAGTACGGCGTGGCAGCAACGCATCTGATCCATCGTGGCTGGACGCACGATAAGATCATCAAGCGGTTCCCGGCGCTCACGCTGATGATCCTCGTCGGGCATGCAGCTCTTGCTTATGACCACGGCGCCTATTGGGAAAGCTTCTGGGACGAGCTCGGTATGTCGCGCGACGGTGACTTCGAGAACGCGATCCGCCGAAGCACTGTCGGACTGCTCGACAAGTTTTCTCTGGCGCGCTTCCCGGCAATCGAGCGGGAGAGCTCGCGCAGATTCGTCATGATGTTCGCGTTGCATGCCGGTATCCCGGTGCATTGCCTGGGCGATCTGCTCACGCTGATCAACGACCACATTGCGCAGGGCCGGCCCGCCACTGGCGCCGCAGTCATGGAGTGGCTTGAAGAGCCGGGCAAGGAATACCGAACAGACACCCTCACGATGCCCGTCCGGAACTTCCTCCATAACGGAGCGGAGTTCGCCGTCGACATCCTCGACCGAGTTATCGAATTCGTTGAGGCAACTGCCGCAGACCCCTCATTGTTCGAGGTGGAGTTAGACGCCTCGACGACCGGGCTACCGGGAGTGTTGCTTGAACAACTGATCTCTCGATTGCGGGAAACCCCGCCGCCGACTGCTCGCAAACGCACTGTCACAAAAACTCGGCAGCGTCCGGAAGTCTTGTACAACATCGACGATGACGAGATCGTTCTCGTCCTTCGCGCAGGCGCGCTCGATAATGGTCAACCTTGGCGCGTGTCATTTGATGGAGAGGTCCGCGAAGTTCATGCAGCTCGACGATGGGGTGGCGATGCACAGTCAGCGTTCGTCCGAACAGTCGTTCCTGGACCTATCCGGGAAGCAGTAGTTGTCCCGCCGGACGACTCGTTGGGCTTCGCCGTTCCTTTGGTTTTGAAGGCCGACCCTCTCTTAACGTTCGACCGGACCGGTCACTGGATTCCGCGGCGTGACGGTTTGAAGGACTGCGTGTGGGCGATCTTCCCACGCGATCATCAGCTGGTCGACGCAAGCACGCTTCGGCCGATCGACATCGGCGAAACCGGTTGCCCTGTCGGATGGCGTGGCTGGCGCAGCGCTTTCGTCGAGCTGGACCACGTAAACGCGCTGCAACTTGCGCTGAAGGATCAGCTTGTAGGTAGCGAACGCACCGTGCGAAAGGACGCACGACCCAGCTTTCAACTCGGCGACGCCGTGCCCGGAGTGCTCGCAGCGGATGGGCGAATGGTGTACAACGAGCGCCCGTGGGTCATGCTCCCGCTGTCGGAAACTCATCCTGCACCTCAGTGGAATGTTCGTGTGCGGCGGCTCGGAGACACCGAATGGATCGCCGATGAGTCATGGACCGCTGAAGACGTCGAGACGTGTGTAGATCCTTTCGACGATGCCGAAGAGCCCCAGTTGGGGCTTTTCGAAATCGTGGTGAGCGGCCCCCTTGGGGCCGATGCACGGTGCGTCATTTTCCTCGCCGAAGGGCTAGAGCTTGCTTTCGACACTCAGGTGCGCGTCCCCGTACAAGGGGGCCTCTCGCCATGCGTCGGCAACATTGACGCCGCTGATTTCTCTTTTTCCCGCAGCGGCCCATTCACATTCGGCCCTCACGACATAGAACTCAAAGTCGAACTGTCCGATACCAAGTCGGCTGTACCGTTGTTGCTACACCCTCCGCATGTGGAAATCCGAAGCGGCGAAGTCGGATCACCCGCCGGGTGGCGGATGACAGCCGACGTATGCGACCCCGAGGACTTCGTGCAGGACCGTTTCGTGGCGATTAGAGCACCCGGTGTCGAAAGCGCCAAGTTTGGCTATGTCTCTGCGGTCGGCGACCTCCTGCAACTTGACCCGACCCCGCGCAGGCGCCAGGGAGATGTGTTCGAGTCGCGGACACAACAATTCGCTGACACTGTCCGTCGTCAGCCCAATGGCCGAATTGTCGCGTCATTGATCACCGAGACTGGCCAGGTTGAGGTCACAGTACTTTTGGCTCAACCACAGCGGCTCGCTTCCGATGTGCACCTCGTCGATGGCGTTCTGGTATTCGACGGGCTTGCCACGGTTGATGACTTGGCCGTCTACGTGTGGAGCGGCACGGCTCCATGGCGTCGGGCGGAGATCATTCCTGTCGTTGCAGGCACAGCCACGCTCCCTAGCCATCTCGTAGAAGCAGGCGAATTGTTGTGCCGACTCTTCATTGATGACCCGTGGATCTCGGTCACTCCACCATTGACGCCGAGTGAGGATGCTTTCCGGGTAGAGCAGCTGGGCTGGCGTGAGGATGGCACGAGTGCTCAAGTGAAATTGTCCCGCTACCTTGTTGGTCGCCGCAGCGCGCCGATTGAGGTCGGCGCTATTCCGGAAGTCTGGGCGGCTCTGGCGAAGCTGCATTCGGATAGCAACCGCGAGCGGTTCGCCGGTCTCATACCGTTACTGGCCGATGATCCCAGAGAAGCGCTAGAATGCCTGGGCGACAGCACAATTCCGGCCGGCGAGAAGATGGCCATGCTGATACGCAGCGAGCTCGTAAATCAGGATTATTCGGCCGAGGAGACCTTCAACAAACTGCATTCGCATCCGTGGTTCGGATGCATGGTGGAACTTTCCGACCTCCCTTCGCTTTACCAACGTCGTAAAGAGGTACCAGCGGAACGCGCCGAAACTCTCGCTTACCTGCGAGACCGGGGGGGACAGCCCTTGATGGAGTTACTCCGGACGGGCAAGTCAGCCTGCATGCACCGCGCTGGTTTCGACGCAAACGTTTTCGCGATGAATGCCGTGCCGGGTAACCAGGTCGAAGCGAAATTGAGTGAGATCCAGCTCGTGCCCCGCGCCCAGTTGCACCCCGACACGCTGCGAGCTGCCGTTTACGAGGCGTTCTCCCGACGCACAGAATGGATCAAATCTGGTTGGTCTGACAACTTCGCCCAGCAGACGTCGTTCGTTGTTAGTCCGATCAGGCGAACCTCAATGCTGGCCCACGAGACCATCGCGGTGCGAAGTGATCGTGTCCGCGGAATGGACGTCGTCGAGCATCCTTGGATGCTGATGGCCGTTCAGTCGCTAACCTTGGCGTTCCTGGCCCGGCTTGAGGCTCACGGCAGGATTAGCGGGCAATACCTGAACTCCGGCTTGCTTGCTGAGTGGGCGCGTCTGGCGCAACTCTGCCCAACGATGGTGGCCAATGACTTATTGATTGCCGAGGCTCTGATGCTGTACGACCGTCGAGGTGATCTCATCGGAGGAGGGCGCCATGACTGATCGGCTGGATCCGCTGGAAGCTGCCAAACAGATCGAGGGCAGCTACAAGCGTTATCTCAAAACACTTCTTGCACCGCGCGACGAACGCTTGGCGGCAGCCTTTGACGCCGAAATCGATGTCAGCACGATGCTGATCAAGGGGCCTATCCTCGAGATGACGCCGCCCTACGAGACCGGCGCGACATGTCGTCAACTTATCGATGAGGGTGTGCTCCATCCCGAATTCGTCAAGATCAACAGCGAGGCTCTCCCTATAGACCAGCCTCTCTATGTTCACCAAGAATCCGCCATTCGAAAGTTCATCGCAGGCCGTAACTTAGCGGTTAGCACCGGCACTGGCTCGGGCAAGACGGAGAGCTTCCTCATACCGATCATCAACTCGCTTGTCGAGGAAGCGGCGCACGGCAGATTAGGGCCCGGTGTGCGAGCGCTGCTCCTTTATCCGATGAATGCCCTGGCGAATGACCAGCTCAAGCGTCTTCGTTCCGTCCTCGCCAACTGCCCTGATATTACGTTCGGGCGCTATACGGGCGAGACCATTGAAGATTCGCGAGCGGCGGAAACCGACTTCCTGCAGTCCAATCCGGGCGCCCGGCGTCGCCCCAACGAGTTGCTCAGCCGGGACGAGATGCGGAGCGCTCCACCGCACCTCCTACTGACCAACTATGCGATGCTCGAATACCTCCTTCTGCGACCTGCGGACATTGACCTCTTCGACGGGCCCTACAAGGGAACCTGGCGGTTCATCGTGATGGACGAAGCCCACGTCTACGACGGTGCCCAAGGTTCTGAGGTTGCGCTCCTACTTCGTCGGCTGAAACAGCGGGTCGCGCCTGGCTCAAACATTCAGTGCGTTGCCACGTCCGCGTCGCTGACGGGATCAACCCGCAACGACCCGCGCGGTGAAGCAATGGAGTTCGCGAGCAACCTCTTTGACGCTCCGTTCGAGTACGTCGACGGTGACCCAAGTCGGCAGGATCTCGTCGAGCCGTTAAGGAACCGGCATTCGCCCGCACCGCAATGGCGCCTCACCGGGGAGCAGTTGATGGCACTGCGGAGCGGTCAGATCGAGCCTGCTGCGGTAGCCCCTTCAGACATTGGGCTCGCTGAAGCGCTCAGCAACGAGGAGTCGATCATTGAACTGAAGGAGGCGCTCAGTAGGAAGCCGGTCGACGTACGAGCACTGCGGCCGCATCTTTGGCCAGACGACGATCAGTCGGCTGAGAAGCTGGATTCGCTCGTGCAACTCGGAAGCAGTATCCAAGACGCGGCTGGCCATCCGGTGCTTTCTGCGCGGTATCACCTTTTCGTGCGCGCTACCGAGGGCGCGTTTGTCAGCTTCAATGATGATGGGCCGCATATATTCCTCGCCAGGCACGAAGTGGATCCTTCCACTGGACGCGCAGTCTTCGAATTCGGAACGTGCACCCGCTGCGGTGCCGTTCACCTCGCGGGGGAGTTGGATCACCGCGACGGCCGGGAGTATTTTCTGCCCTCCAAAAAGGCTGATTCCTCAGTGAATTGGCTCGTCCTTGCGGATGAAGAGGGTGAGGTACTCCTCGATGAGGATGAGCTGACGTTAGCCGAAGACGAGGCCAAGTCGGCAAAGTCTGACCCAGCTACGGGTCGGCTGTGCACAGGGTGTGGCCTGCTCGCCGATGCAGCGGCTACGACGTGCCCGTCGCCTGACTGCGGCGGGGGAAAGCTCCTCACGGTGCGGGAGCACCCTCGATCGACGCGGATCATGACCCGCTGCACGGAGTGTGGTGCGCAATCGCGTCAGGGTATCCGACGACTTCGGACTGATGTGAATGCGGCACCGGCCGTGGTCACCACCGCGCTCTATCAGCAACTGCCCGAAGCAGGCGATCAAGCCGCCGATCAAGTCGGCGGCGGCCGGAAGCTTCTGATGTTCTCCGACTCGCGGCAGGCGGCGGCTTTTGCCGCGCCGTATCTTGACCGCACCTACTCCCGCATGCTGGAAAGGCGTTACATTGCACAAGCCCTGGCCGACCCGGCCGCAGCACGCAGTGAGCTCACCGTCGGCGACCTGGCGATTCTGGCCCGCGAAAAAGCGGATGCTGCAGGGCATTTTGCCAAGGGCTTAGGCAATATCGAGATCACCCAGGCCGTTAATCAGTGGGTATCTGGTGAGTTGATGACCCTCGAGACGCGTCAATCGCTCGAAGGACTCGGTCTGATGCGGGTGGCGCTGCGTCAAGATTTCCCCATCGAAATGCGCGGATTTGCCTCACTCGGGTTCACGGAAAGCGAGGCCTGGGCGCTTTTGAATGAACTCGTCAAGACAGTGCGGCTTCAAGGCGCGGTCACGGTGCTTGATCGCGTCAATGTCAAGGATGAGCGATTTGCCCCGCGTAACACTCGGGTACGCATGCGCTCCACCGGGTCAGATCGAGCCAAACAGATCATCAGCTGGAGTCCAAGCGGCACAGGAACAAGCAACAGCCGAATCATATTCGTAAGCAAAGTGCTTGCCGCCTTATCAAGCGAGGTCGCACCTAGTCGAATTCTTGAAGGTTGTTGGAAGACACTCGAATCTGGCGGGTTTCTGGTGGCTGAATCCGATCGCGTGCTTGGACGGGTCTATCAGCTAGATCACAGCACGCTGTCAGTTTGCAACGGTGCAAACATCCAGTGGCACCGGTGTGGTACCTGTCGGCTGCTTACTGCGTTCACGATCCGCGGCATCTGTCCCAACAGCCGTTGCATCGGCAAGTTGGAGCCGTACAAAACCCCGCCTCCGCAGAGCGACACAAACCACTACCGAGTCGTTTACCAGACGATGAACACGGCACCGCTGACTGCACGCGAACACACCGCGCAATGGGACGCTAAGGTAGCGGCCGAAATTCAACGCGACTTCGTCGGTGGCAAGGTAAACGTTCTCTCTTGCTCTACGACGTTCGAGCTTGGTGTTGACGTCGGCGACCTCCAGTCGGTTATGTTGCGCAATATGCCGCCGAAGACCGCTAATTATGTTCAGCGCGCTGGTCGCGCCGGCCGCCGTGCCGCCTCCGCGGCTCTTGTCGTAACATACGCGAACCGTTCCGCGCACGATCTAGCGCAATATCAGGACCCGAACGCGATGATCGCGGGCCGAATGCGTATCCCCTGGGTGCCGACCGACAATGCGAGAATCGCGCGCCGTCATGCGCACTCCGTAGCGCTAGCTTCCTACTTCCGCTATTGCTTCGAGGAGCGCGGTGAGAGATGGAAGTCGGCCGGGCAATTCTTCTCGGCCGCGCCGGATGGCGGTCCCTCGCCCGCGAGCCGAGTGCATGAATACCTCACACCGGTTCCCGCAGCGTTGGCAGAGGCATTGCGAGCAGCGCTGCCGACGAGTGTGCAAGCGGAGATCGGTGTGAACGACGGCACCTGGGTCGAAGCACTGGTGGAATTGCTGAAGTCGACGGAAACGGAGCTAACCAAAGACGTTGCCGACATAGAAGAACGGATCGAAGAGTCGGTTAAGGAGCGTAAGTTCAGCCTCAGTAAACGCCTCCAAGACACGTTACGAACCATCACAGGGCGAGAACTCCTCGGATACCTGGCCAACCGAAATATTCTGCCTAAGTACGGATTTCCGGTCGACACCGTTGAGCTCACCACGCTCTATGCCGCGGATCCGGTTGGACGTCAACTTGAGCTCGGTCGTGACCTCAGCTTGGCGATCTATGACTATGCGCCTGGGAACCAAGTAGTGGCCGGGGGCAGAGTCTGGACCTCGACGGGGCTTAGGAAGCGCCCAGGGAAGGAGCTGGTGCGCCACAGCTACCGAATCTGTCCGGCCTGCGGCCGTTTTCAGCGCGGCACGAAACTTGATCCCGGTGAGCTCTGTCCCAGCTGCGGAGATCCATTCAAGTCAATCGGCACATTGATCATTCCCGAGTTTGGCTTCATCGCCGACAGTGATACCCAAGATGTAGGGAGCGCTCCGCCGGAACGGCGCTGGCACGGAGGTAGCTACGTTGAGACTCCGGGCGACGATGCCGGCCAATACCACTGGTCTGGACACAACGGATTGAAAGTGACTGCGCGCGCCGGGGTCCGGGCTTGGCTGGCCGTCGTCTCGGACGGCACCGGCGAGGGATTCCAGCTCTGTGAATGGTGCGGCTGGGCGCGCGCGGCCGAGCGGGGGAGCCGACGCCGCAAGCATGAGCGCCCGGACAATGGACGCGACTGCGACGGGCCGCTTGAAAGGATCTCGCTTGGACATCGGTATCAGTCCGATGTTGCCGAGTTCACCTTCGATGGGGTCTCCTATCGTAATGAGCATCAAGCGAATTGGTTGTCCTCGCTTTACGCTCTGCTTGAGGGCGCCTCATACGCACTGGAGATCAGTCGCGACGACATCGACGGAGCTTTGTCGTGGAGCGCTGATCACCGCCGCAGCATCGTCCTGTTCGATACCGTTCCTGGGGGCGCCGGTGCGGCTAAGAAGATTGCGGAGAACATAGGGCTGGTCCTCGAGACTGCGGTCAAAAGAATGACGGACTGCGACTGCGGCGAAGAGACCTCTTGCTATGGGTGTCTTCGCACCTACCGGAACGCGCGCTTTCACGAAGATCTTTCGCGGCGGGCGGCGCTGACATTGCTTGGCGGGGCGGCGGGGTGAGTCTCGCAGGGGTGGCAGGATAGGAAGGTGCCGCGGGTTGGGGACGGGGACCAGTCGGCGGAACAAAGATTCCCGTGCATGCGGCAAGTGAGGAAGGGGCGCACTTATGCATCCGTGAGTGGTCTACCCGGTAGTCCGAATCTATTGCATGATCGTCATATCAACCGTGGCGAAAGAAAAGTGGGAGGTTAGCGTGGTATACGCCGCCGAAATCAGTCGAGCGAATCCGACGTGTTTCGTATTCGTCGTCGACCAGTCCGCCAGCATGGACGACGCGATTGGCGGAGAGCTGAGGCAGAAGAAGTCGGAGGTGGTCGCCGATGCTATCAATAGGTTGCTGTTCGAGCTCACACTCCGGTGCGCGAAGGAGGAAGGTGTACGGGACTACTTCCATATCGCGGTACTGGGATACGGCGGAGCGGTAAATTCAGCGTTCTCTGGGCCGCTCAGTGGACGTGATCTGGTGCCGATCAGCCAGATCGCCGAGTCACCCGCGCGGCTGGAGGAGCGCACGAAGAAGGTGCCTGATGGGGCAGGGGGGCTTGTCGAGCAGCAGGTCAAGTTTCCGATTTGGCTTGATGCACAAGCTGGGGGCGGGACGCCTATGGTGCAGGCCCTGACACGGGCAGAAGCCCTGGTATCGAGTTGGGTAGAGCAGCACCCGGCCGGATTTCCACCGGTTGTATTGCACCTTACGGATGGGGAAAGCACCGACGGAGATCCGACAGAGATCGCAATGAGGCTTCGATCTCAGCTCACCACAGACGGCAACGTTCTCTTGTTCAACCTTCACGTAAGCACGACGGGTGGCAAACCAATTTCGTTTCCGGCGTCCGAGGCAGCTCTGCCGGACCAGTTCTCCCGCTTACTGTTCGGCATGTCGAGCTTGTTGCCATCCCAGATAAGGGCTGCGGCAGCTAACCAGGGGTACGGCGTCGAGGAGGGCTCGAAGGGCTTCGTGTACAACGCCGACGTGGCGGGTATCGTGCAATTTCTTGAAATCGGTACTCGCGCAAGCGATCTTCGCTGAGCTACCCATGCGCGGGCAGATCGACACGTTCTGGCTGCCGAAAGCTGGGTCGACAGAGGAGGAATACGAGGACGCCTCGGCCAACAGTGTTGGCGACCAACCCAGCGTTGAGCTAGCCGAGGGGGTCGACGATGTCAGATTAGCGGTGGCAGACGGAGCTACAGAAAGTCTTCTTTCTGGGCGTTGGGCGAAGGTGCTGTCCCGTCGTGTCGTAACGGAGCGGATTCCTCACAGACGGTGGCCCGATGCAATCGATTCAGCGATCAACGATTGGCCGGGCCAACTGGACGCGTATCGCGCAGAACGGCTCCGACGGAATAAGCCGATCGCTTGGTATGAAGAGCCGGGCCTGGCACATGGTGCCGAAGCCACACTCGTAGCCCTGAGGATTCGTAATCCGCGCGGCGGTGATCAAGGTTACTGGTGGGCGATGGCGGTCGGTGACGCCACGCTTTTTCATATTCGCGGTGAGGTGTGCTTGAGGGCCTTTCCAGTGAAGCGTTCCAGCGCGTTTGGCACAACGCCGGCGCTCATCCGGAGCCTGGACCACGAATGCGCTTTCAAACGTCGGTTGCGGAGGACCAGCGGCGACTGGCAACCAGAAGATTTATTCTTCCTCTGCACGGATGCGCTCGCCGCCTGGTTCTTGGAACGTCGAGAACAATCGGAAAGGCCTTGGGAGATCTGGCGAGACTTCGGATGTAGCGACTGCCAACCGTTCGCCAGTTGGGTGTCGGATGAGCGCTCAAACGGCAGGTTGAAGAACGACGATGTCACGCTGGTCCGTGTGCACTGTTTTTGACCGCCATGACAACTTTTCCCTCGAACGGCGACTACGTTGAGGCACTGCAAAACACCGGCACGTGCTTCCAGGACCAGGATCTAAAGGCCGGTCGAGTGGATCTGACTCCACTCGGCATACCCAAAGCCATATCGGGCAACTTCGCGTCAGTCTTCTCGATTACTGGTTCGTCCGGCAAGCGGTATGCAGTGAAGTGTTTCACCAAGCAGGTCACGGGGCAGCATAGACGCTACCAAGCCATTCACGGCATCCTAGCCAACATGGCCCGGCCTTGGCAGGTGGGGTTCGAGTACATAGAGAAGGGTGTCCTAGTCCGTGGGCAGTGGCACGCGATTCTGCGCATGGAATGGGTTGAGGGATCGCAGACGCTAATCCCTTGGTTGACCCAGAGTCTCGGCCATCCTGATCGGATCATCCAAGTGGCGAACCAGTTCGCTGATTGTGTGGCAGATCTGCACGCTGCCGGCATTGCCCACGGAGACCTGCAGCACGGGAACCTTCTGATCGACACGCATCACAGACTTCGCGTTATTGACTATGACGGCATGTTCGTGCCGTCGATTAAAGACCTTGGTTCCAATGAACTCGGTCTTGCGAACTATCAACATCCGCGCCGATCTAGGAGCGACTTCGGTCCCGAGTTAGATCGATTTAGCGCTTGGCTCATCTACGGTTCACTACTCTCGCTGGCGGCACAGCCTACGCTTTGGTACAGCTTTCGCCAAGAAGGTGACGAGAAGCTGCTCCTTGGCAAGGAGGAGTTCGAGCCGCCGCTCGACGTTATCGGGCGAATGCGGTCCCTGGGCTCCCCACACACAGAGTTTGCGGACGTCCTCAGAGAGGCGCTCGCGCCGTCGAGCTCACCGGCCACAGTCCCGGAGTTCGACCGGAAACGCATTCCGCACCCGGAAATTACCCGCATCGAGCCCAAAGTAGCTGACCCTCTTGCGAACTCACAAGCGTGGTGGCGGCAAGCCGCCGCCGCTCCTGCGGATGGTACTTCCGCATCCGGCCAGCCGGAGCGCACGCCTCGCGTGGGCACCGGGTGGCTGCGAAGCCACCAGGCTCCGCTTCCGCCCATCGAGGTGGTTCGTCCTAGTCGCGCATCGAAATTAATCGGCTTACTGCTGATTGCGATGGGGCTTCTCAGCGCAGCTGCTCTCGGAACCTTGTCAAACTTGTTACTCGGTGGCCTAGTGCTTCTGATGTGGGGCGCTGCGATGATGACCGGAGCTTGGGTGCTCTGGAATCGAACCGATCCCGTGGTCAAACGATCTGCTGCGCGTCGGCAAGTGAAGCTGGCGCGGCGTGAGTTGGACCGGCAAGAGGCGCGGGTAGCCGAAGCACGAAACGCTCGAAGCAGTTTAGATGGAAAAGAGCGACGAGATCTCCAAGCACTAGAGAGTCGACGATCAAAATTGCCGAAGTCTGCGACTGATGAATACGAGCGGAAATCGAAGGATCTGCGGAAGAGTGTTACAGCGCTACAAGACGCCCTCAAGCGATTGGATGCTGCAAAGGCGGCAGAACTCCGACAGCAATTGAAAGCGTCGCAAGAGAAGCACATTCAAAATTATTTGGCCTCAAGGCTTATAAAGCCGGGCGTCATCCATGGCATAGGGCCCGCGATGGTCGCTGCTCTCGCCGCCAATGGAATACACACTGCCGCCGATCTTGCCGCTGTAAGTGGAACACAATTCCGTAGAACCGGATCAAGCTACTGGTTCACCATCAGCGGCATCGGACCTGCTAAGGCGGCGGCAATCCACTCCTGGCATCAACTCCAACTCACCGCTGCGCAAAGCCGAGCTCCGCAGTGGTTATCCTCGACGCAGACGAAAGCTATCGAGACTAAGTTTGCGGATGAGAAGCGAACAACACAGGCGGCTATCGACGCTGTGGGCCCGAAGCTGCATGCGCTGAAGACAGCCATCGACGCTAAGTACACCGCCGAAGATCAGGAGATTACGCAGAAAATAGAGCTGGTTCGGCTTGACTATCGGCATCGGCGGTCCGCCGCCGATGCGACCGTTGCCCAGGTGGTTACGCAGTTACAGAAGCTCGAAGACGAACTTTCAGATGCGCAGAGGAACCTCGACCGGTATCAGTCGGTGTCGTTCTTGAAGTACTTGAGTGCTTAGCAGTGAAGAGTTATCCCCGGATGTTTCCTCGGCTTGAATCCGCCTCACGGCTCATACCCGAACTGCTCAAGTCGCCGACGTGCAACTTCAATCTCGTCCTCACTGAACAGTTCTGAGAAAGGCGACTCAAGGACTAGCGCTTCAACGGTAAGGTCAAGCCGCCCGCGCTCCCACAGTTGCGCGAACCCGTCAGAGACTGCCGGGGATGCCAGAAGTTTGTGCGCCGTTTCTTGAGGGCCATATTGAGACAACATGCTTAGGAAATAATTGGCGCTGTATCCGGCTTCCGAACGGCCGCGTTCGTATATGGCCTTCATGCGCTCGCCGAATTGACTCTCAGCGGGGCTTGCGTCTGGCTCGCTGGCCGCAGCGACGGCTGGAGAAGCTTCACCGGCCGCGGCCGCACTTTCGTTGTCAAGGAAACCCAGTAGCGCATCCACCGAGGTGAATACTTGGTACCCGAGTTCCTCTAGCCGAGGCAGATCGGCATCGTCCGGATCCAGTTCTAGGACCACAGGCGAACCAATGCCTTGTTGGAGGCCGTCAGGCCAAAACGCTTCGGCCACGGCCAATTCAGTTCTACTCACGGGATCAGGGATTTCGGCATCGACAAGTGGACTTGCAAACCCACGGCTCTCCAGCTCTGTTATCAGTGCACGAATCTGCTCGCCGCGCGGGTCGTCGACGACTTCGTCGGCTACTTGGAGTCGCTCGAGCGTGACGTTGTCATGTGGCGACTCGGGACTGCGAAGACTTTCGAGGAAGGATTGCGCGGTCGCAGCGAGCAGTTTACGGCGCGCTGCGAGGAAATCCGCGTAGCGCTCCACTCGCCACAATTCCGGATCGGTTGGAATCCATTGGGATTCCAAGACACCGGGGTGCTTTGCCTGTACTTCTGGTAGATACTCCGCGGGGTCGCGCATCCCGATCTTGAGGTTGGTGTCCTGGGTCAGGAAGCAGAAATTCGCGATCGCATTGATCTCGTTGCGCTCCAACCCATGCTTACGCAACAGCGCCTTGGGGAAGATGTGGTGCACTTGCAAGGACGTGAGTTTGCCGAGCAACTCAGCACGCAACTCCAGACCACTACCAAAATCGCGTGCTCCGTCGACTCGCGTCAACAGGTACAAGAGGGGATAGAAGCGTGACCCCCTGGTGGCTCCGCCAAAGTCGTCGGGGCTCACGATTAGATGCCCGCCGCGGACTCGCTCCAGGACGGCAATGAGCGCGTCGACTCCGCCACGCTCGGCAGCGTCATAATCTTGTTGGAGGTACGTCTCTGTGGAGCCGCTGAATCTGCCCCACAACGCGGAATGCACGTACCAGTAGAGCACCTTGTCGCGGTGGGCGCTGTCGCTGAAACCTCCGCCGTTGAGGTGAAGAAGCCGTGTGATGACGGGGGTCGCGTAGCGGCCCATAAGCACTCGGTCGTGATCGAGACCCAGGCGACCGGACGCGGCGTCGAGGAAAGTGCCAACGTGATTCACCGATTTTCCGAGCGCCGACTCGAAATCGGCAGCCGAAACATCAGTCAGAGAAGAGAACAACGCCCTGCCGGTCGCGACTGCCGTGGCGTTCCGTAGCAGCCAGTCGAGGGAGAACCTAAAGCCGGCCTTCTTCCAGCGATCTAGGTTGTCGCGCAGCTCTTTTCGCGCTTCTGGCCACTCGGCACAAAGCTTCGCCAGTGCAAGGTCACCCTTGGACAACTTGGTGCCGCCGGAGTTGACCTTATTGAAGATGTCGACGACTTCATCGACCGTCTTGCCGGCACCGGTGATCTTCTCGGAGTTGAAGTTGCGGTTCTCGATCTCTTTAATGCGGTTGAGACGCCCTAAGTACGTGTTAAGCACTTCACGTTCAACGTTGGGGAATGCCGAGAGGTATTCAAACGGACCTTTATGGAATAGCTCGGTAACGTTCACCCAGGTCGGGTCACCAGCCATCTTCGTTGGAGCATAGAACTCGAAAGACTCTGCCTCCACGTTGAAATACAGCCCAGTGAAGGCACTCTTGTCGCCCTCGAAGAACGGCGGAGGCGTACCGCGGATGACCCCGTACATCGAGGTGACTCGTTGCTGACCGTCGAGCAGGAGCTGCCGCGTTCCGCTGCCGCTGGACGCGCCGCGGACGGTGATGTCTTCCGATGTCGTCTCCCACACCAGCAGACCGCCGACTGGGTATCCGCGGTACAACGACCGCATCAGGCCGCGAACCTGGTCACGGTTCCAGACGTAGCCGCGTTGGAACTCCGGAAGAAGCACGACGCCGGAATCGATTTCGTCCAGCAGAGTAGACAGGCGGGTCACCGAAACTCCTTAATCAGGTTTTGTCTAGAACGGTCAGGAAGGGGCTGGGGTCGCCGTGCCAAGTGACGAGTAATTGTTCGCGCGCACGGGTGCAGGCCACAAAGAGCAGACACCGTTCTCGCTCCAGGTCTTGCTGGTGCGTTTGTTTGTCGTCCTCGAGCGGAGTGACGGCGTTCGCGGCAGGCAGCAGCTTGGCGCTGACACCGGCGGCGCATACGCAGCGGAATTCCAGTCCCTTCATGCGGTGCATCGTTCCGACGCGGACGGCCTCGTCGTCGTCCGAAGTCTTGGCAAGATCAATACTGTCGATTCCGGCCGCTTTGAGGGCGTGCTGAATCTTCGAGATCATCCAGTTGGCCCGCACCGCTATCCCAATCTCTGACGGCACGATTCCGCTATCGGTCCACTCCTTGACAGTCGCGGCAATGAACCTGGCCTCGGCCTCGGGGCTTTGGTGTCTCTTCAGGCTCGGCGGCTGTCCGTGTACGTAGGACTTGCAGCCGGCAATGGAATCCAGGCCACCTTCCATGTCGTCGATCGGTTGGCCGCGCAGCAAGCCCAGGCTCCAGCCGAGGATCTCGGCGGTAGTTCGGTAGTTGATATTCAGCCGAGAAGACCGGCCAGCGATATTAATGCCGACGTCGCGCAAGCTGACGCGATTGTCATAGATCCGCTGGTGCGTGTCCCCAGCAATGAAAATATCGTCAGGTGCTTCGGCGACTGCCGCGCGTAGCAGCCGCCATTGGTCCGGGCTGAGGTCTTGGGCTTCGTCAATAACTATGTGGCGGAACGGCTTATCAGTCGCTTCCTCCAGCAGACGGGTCGCCTGCCGCCGGATGGTTTCGTGTGTCCACACGCCCTGCCGAGTGAGAGTTTGTTCGAACTCCCAGACCGCCTGCCAGACCCGGGCCCGCTGGGCTGGCCCAAGGGCGCGCCCGCGTCCGGTGCGCTTGGCGGCTAGGTAGGCGTCGGCCGTGCTGATGCGGCGGGCAAGCACGACCTGTCGCCATTCCTCGGACAGGAATACAGGCGTGAAGTTCAGCCCAAGTTCGCCGATCAGCCCCGCCCACAACGCTTTTTCGTCTTGAGAGCCGAGCATGACTGGTGCGCCGTGCGTCTTTCGGAAGACGCGGTGAGCGATCCGGTCGACGTGTGATACCTCGATGCGGCTTTCGACTTTCTCGTCGTCGACGAGCATGTCGAGGCCGGATTGGAGCGTCTCGGAAAGCGTTGAGGTGAAGGTGGTGACGAGTACTTTGCCCTCACCGCGTTTCGCCAGCATGTGTGCGCGGTGCAGGGCGACGACGGTCTTACCGGTGCCGGGTCCGCCGGTGACACGGGCGGGCCCCTTGTAGGTCGCGTCGACCACGGCGCGCTGGGTCGGGTGCAAGTACACGCGCCAGGTGGCGAACGGGTAGGCGAACACCTCCATGATTTCGTCGGGTCCGCTCACAAGGACAACGCGGTCGCTGCTGCGCAAGATGGCTGCGTCGATGTCTTGCGTGTCGACGGGTGTGCTCAGAATCTGCGCACCAAGGTCTGCCCACACCTCCTCAGGCGTGAAACCCGCGGCGAGGCCGAACAACACATCCCATTGAGTTTCTGGCAGAAATGATTTCGCCGCGTCGAGTTGTGCGGCATCGGTGACGGTTCGCGCGAACGCAAGTACCTTTTCGTCGATGCCAAGCTTAGATAGTTCTCCGTCGCTGAAGTTCCCGAAGATCGGGGCGCCAGCGCTCTTGGCCGCCCTTGCCATCTCGGGGATCTGGCGGTCGAGTTCGGCTTCGTCGCGGATCTCGATGCCGCCGGTGGCAGAGTTGACTGAGACCTTGTTGCGTTGCGCCCATGCGTATGCGTCGTCGTGTGGGAGCACTTTGAGCAGGGTGTACACGTCGCCGACGTTGGGCGCGAGGACGATTCCGCGCCAGGACTGGTCGATGCGGATCGACCGGAACCGCGGGTTCCGGGCGTTGGCGATCTTTTCCAGGTGCAGCCCGGTGTGGGTGGCGGAGTCGAATTCGTCGAAGACTTCGGTAACCCGATTGTAGACGGGCTTCTCCAGCTTGCCGAGATCTTTGAGGAATCCCTTATCGATGGCTAGTGGCATAGTTCTTCCGTTGCTTGACTTCGGAGTGACGGGGTCCTTCCCCGGCGGGTGGATCAGCGAGGGGCTTCCAGCCCTTACCGCCTTTGGCGATCGCGTTGGCCATTCGGTCGTAGGCTTCAAGGACAAGACGTTTCGTGCGGTACTCTCCGAAGTCGCGTTCTTCGTACTTGCAAACGACCGCGAACGAATTGAGGACATGTTCGGCCTCATCGCGGTCGAGGCCGTAGATGTGAATGAATCCGGCGTCGAGGTCGGCGCGAAGGAGCGCGCGGCGGTCCGGATCCCAACGGAATGGTGGTCCTGCTGCACCGACGTCGTCGGCGTAAGGCTTCAACCGCCATGAGGTGTAGGACAATTCGACTAGATAGGGTCGCATCCAAGTTCGAAGATCGCATTCAGCCAGCCATTCGGTTCGCTTGGAGAACTCACTAGGGCCGGGGCAAGCCAATTGTTTTGCGGCGAACTCGTTGACGTGGGACCCACTCACTTTCTGGCGCGCGATGTAGTCGAATGGTATTGAGGACCAGGTGGCATGCAGCAAGTAGCCGAGCGACGAGTCTTCTAACGTTGCGACATAGAACGAGTTACCGACGGCTGATTGAGGCAAGACTGATGCAACGAATGTCCGCTCGTTGCCCTTATTGGTGATATCGCGCCACCCCAGCAACCAACCACGATCCCAACGTTTTTCCAACTTGGCGTCCAATTCCGCACGCGGAACCCAATACCTCGCCAACGGTTCGATCGCAGGATCGTCATGGTCAGCGTCGGAAATCCTGGGAAGTGCTCCCACATTGAGCTGTTCCTGGGTGGCTCCTCGGTAGGTTGAGAACCGGTGGTCGAAGTGACCGAGCATCTTTGCCTCGTAAAGCGGTAGATACTCGGTGCCGTGGGCCTTGTATGACCACCCATTGAAATCGTCCTGATCGAACGACTCTGCTTGGTGAAACCCGCTAGTTTTTGACAAGTTGAACAATCCCTGGCTGATATTAAGCCCCCAAGGATTGCCGCCCGGCACGCCCTCGCGGATCAGGACCGGATGTCGGCTGTACATCTTCACGGTGATGTCGGCGTCGACACGGCTTCTGAAGATCGGCAGATTTCCAGTATTTGGGTTTAGGATCAGGACCTCTGAGGGGGCGATCTCGAACATGCGTTCGTGCACTGTGCTGAGATAGCGATTCAGAAACGAGAACTTTGCTTTGCCTACGATGCGTTGCGGGCCGGTCACCACAGTAACTGCAAACCTCATCGCGTGGTGTACATCTCGGAAAATTTTCGACTCGTTCTCGAAATCGTAAAAGCACTGTAGGCGATCAGATTTCAGCGTATCGGAGAAGAAGTCAGCTCTGGTCTTGTCGGTGGCAAGTCCCGTGGGAGTAATGAATGCGGCGTATCCTAGCGGGCCGGCTACTAATCGCATTGATTCGGCAAATGCGCTGTAGGCGTTCATTTTTCCCTGTGCCGTAAGTGGGAAACGCCCTCCTCGGATCAGGTTGTTGATTGCGCTCGCCTGGCGCGCAGCCTCGCAGTAGTGTTGGTAAATATTTGGATCAGTCTCGGCTAGGTGAGCGATCATCGGCTTGCGGGCGTCAGCAGAACTCGCATTCGCGATGTCGGATAAGCCAAGGTTGGCGAAGAACTGCTTGTCTTCGAGTTGCAGTGCGTCCCACGGAGGATTGCCCACGACGCAGGAGAACCCGCCTGTCCATCCAGTGTCTGCGTTGGCGCTGCCGTCGTTGGGTGCGGTGAAGATGCCGGGGAACTCCAAGTGCCAGTGGAAAAATCGATATTTTCGAGCCAATGCACTGGCTTGGGCGACGACGGTGTCGGGCACCGACTTGGGACTTTCAGCGAGTGCTCGGAGGGTGCCATGGGTAATGCCCTGCCCAGATGCTGCCGGCCCCTTCTTGGGTTGCACGAACGCCGCGCACCACGCATCAGCGACCAATCTTGCGGCCACTAAGTCGGGATCATTCTCCAAACGTCGCCACGCATCGGCACGCGCTCTTAGGGCTGCAACCGATCCGACGGTGCCGGCGTCCGCTTCGCGGGCGGCCTTTGCGAACTGCCTCGTTTCGACGTTCAAGGTGCCAAGTTCTTCATCGATAGTGTGCTGGCCGAGATCAGACCTCCTTTCCTTCTTATTACGGGCCTTGAGTTTTGATGTCCACGTCGTGTCGTCATCGCCCAACACCTTGAAAGCCTCGTCAGGAATATTGTGGCGCAGCAGTTCCGGGGTGGTGCCGAGCAAGGCATTCCCGACACGAAAGTGCGCGTCGAGGAACGGAAAGGGCCGGTGGGCGTCGAAGGCTTCCAACCATAACGCCACCTTGGTGATCTCGATGGCAAGGTCGTTGAGGTCCACGCCGTAGACGCAGCGCTCGATGACGTCGGCGGTGGCAGCTCGAAGTGCCGCGGGCGTGGGTTCGGTTTCCCCAGTTCGGACGCTGGCCAAGGCGGCGGCGATCCGCCGTGCCGCAGCAACGACGAAATGTCCACTTCCACAGGCCGGGTCGACCACCGTCAGATCGAGGAGTGCCTGTTCGGCGTTAGACGCTCGGACAGCCTCGTCGATCAACGGGTTCAATGCCTCGTCGAGCACCAGCGCGATGAGGTCCGAAGGCGTGTAGTACGAGCCGGACTTCTTGCGCTCGTTGCCAGTAGACACATCGAGAAGGAAGACCCGTTCGTCGGCGTGGTAGCGCGGGGTGTAGGCCAACAGACCCTCGTACACGCCACCGAGCTCTTCGCTGTCGAGGTTGCGGTAATCGACCGGCCGCGGCAGCCCGGTGAACGGGTCGTCGATCTGGGATAGGGCCCGCACGGCCGCGAGGAATGCCCGGTTGGGAAGCTTTGCGCCATCGAGGACGCTCAACGCGTCGCGTGAGAACAACGTCGCACCAAGGCCACTGAGCCCAAGTGCGGTTAGTCCTTCGCCGGCCAGAGCGTCGGTGACGATCTGGTGGGCCTCCCAAAGGTCAGTGTGCCAGCCGCCGATCGGCTCGGCGGCCAGCCGGCGCAACCGTGCGGTAGAAAAGTAGTTCGCGTATAGGGTCCGTGCGCTGCCTGGGGCGTCGGAGCGGTGCAGCAGATCGCGGTCCTCGACCACGAACAGCACGATGAGCCGGTAGGCAATGCGCAGCAGCGCCCGTTGAAGATCGCGATCGGCGTCGGTGGCCGCAGCCAGCGTCTCGCGCAGCGCAGCATTGGACGGGTGCGCGACGAAGCCAGTACCCAGCTCCTTTAGGGCGGCGGCGACGCCGTGCTGCAGGTTCAGCAGGGCTCGGGCACCGTCGTCGATTGCGGTGGTTCGCCAGCGTTCAAGCCAGCAGTTGTCGAGTTTGGGTTCGGCTTGTTCGGCCTCGGAGTCCTCATCGGAATCCTCGGCGTCGGCAACGGCTTTAGCGACTTTGTCGTCGAGGCGAGGCGCGAAGCGGCTGGCGTGGACGGTCAGGAACAGGATGCGGAAGTCGGCGTATTGCTGGTCGGTAAATATTGCGTCGAGGTCGAATTCAACGAAAGACTGGCGAGTCAGGCTAGAGGCGTCACGCAACAACCGCAGCTGATGGCCGTTGGACAGGACCGCCCAAAGTGAGTGGTCCTCTCGGTTGAGGTAGTCCTGCACCATCGCCTGCGGAGCCCGTGCGGTCACGCCCGCAGTCTTGGTATCCAGGTCGGTACGAGCGCCCACCAAATGCAACGGCACCCATGCCGAGGCGTTCGCGGCGTCAGGCCAAGCGACTCGGTGAGAGATGGGGAAGTGCGGTGCTTCGGTTTCACCGAGGCCCGGCGTCACGGACAGCCCGCCGCTGATGGAATCCGGCCTACCCCAACCGAGTTCGTACAGAAGCGGCAGCAGCCATTTGTCCCGGGTGAGTTTGGTGGCGGCATCGCCATCCGGCAATCGCTGCAGAGCGGTGCTCCAGCTGCGGTGCGCGGCGAGCATGGCCTCCCACGCACGTGCGATGGCACCATTAACCGCCATTCCCGGTGGAAGCTGGTAAGCCTCTGCGGTCTGGCCAGGCATTCGCAGCTCACTGGCCCGCGGGATCGCTTCGGCGGGCAGGGCGGTGCCGACCGCGCGGACAGCGCGGAAGACGGTCAGCGCGCTCATCGGGCACCCGCCTCCGGCAAATACACGTAGAGACCGAGTACGTCGGCGGGCGGCAGGAATCGAACGGCGGGTGCCCGATGAGCGCGCTGACCGTCCGA
>NZ_LQOY01000171.1 GCF_002101675.1 Mycobacterium gordonae
CCACGACGACGGACCTACGCCAAGCCGCGGCCCCGTCGTAGACGTCGAC
Source organism: Mycobacterium gordonae (assembly GCF_002101675.1). GTDB lineage: Bacteria > Actinomycetota > Actinomycetes > Mycobacteriales > Mycobacteriaceae > Mycobacterium > Mycobacterium gordonae. Next base: position 50 of record NZ_LQOY01000171.1, read on the forward strand.
TCCACACGCCGCTCACCTAGAGATATCGCGCGGTCTGCGCGATCTGCGTTGCGAGCACTACAGTCCCGGCTACGAGGCTCACGATCCGCTCGATCGTCCATCCCTGCGGCTTGGGCATCCCGAACATGCCGGGCGCCGTCAACGCCTGGTCTTGCATGACAGTTCTCCTTGTCAGTTCGTCTGCCCGACGCCGCGACTGGCAAGTCGGTTGCGGCGCAGCGCCCAACAGCGGGCCTGGACTCTTGGCTATCTGTCCGCATCACCGATTGAGGCCGCGAGCGAGACAGGGCGAAGAAGCTTTCCAACTGGGTCTCGGTCGGCCGCGGTGGCTCGCCTGAGCTGCTCTCGTTAATGCAGTCCAGCAGACCGGATGCCACGATCATGAACCCAGCCCGGTCAAGGGTGCGGGAGACCGCCGCGAGCTGGGTGATCATTTCTTTGCGGTCGGGGCCTTGCTCGATTATGGCTATCACCCTGGCGAGTTGACCCTGCGTGCGCCGCAATCGGTTGAGCACCGCGGTGATGGTGTCTTCGTCGCCGAACATTGAATTCCCATCTCCAGTAGACATCCCAGATACTACCCCAGGGGGTATCTGGGTGTCATCTTACCGACCGCTTGAATACCTGTACGGGTATTGGTATGGTGCCAGTCATTGGGCGGGTGCAGTCACACCACGAGTTGTTCATGGCGTCTCCGTCTATCCGACTGCCGCAAGCCCGTATCGTGCCCAACCGTATAGTGGGTCGGTTCTTGGCTGACAGGCGTCAATGCGGAAAGGAACTGACCGATGTCTCGTGTATTGGTCTGAGCCATTGGTGCTGAAGATCGAGAGAGCCGGCAACATGCTATACCCTGAACGGGTATGGGTCCGGACCCATGGAGCCCTGCGGTAAGGGGCAGTGGTCGCCCCATTCCGCAGCTTCGACCACCTGAGCTTCAACGTTCACGATTGACGTGGGCTTGTAGCTTCTGATGCCGTACGTGGCTGTAGCCCGCGCGGCGCCGATGACAACGAATCTGGAAGAACGGAAGGCGTCTCGTGTCTCTTGATCGACAAACTCGTATGAGCCGCATCGCGATCGCTGTGATCAGTGTGACGGTGATGGCCGTGGTGGCCGCGGTGGTGATCGGGCGAAGCGATGACCGCAATGGTGCGCTTGCCACACAGTCGGCCCCCCGCCGTGAAACGCCTGCGACCGTCACCGTCACCCCAGGCCCCAACGCCGTGAACGTTGACCCGCTGGGCGCAGTCACGGTGAGCGCGGCCAACGGCGCCCTGACCGACGTGCAGATGGTAAACGACCAAGACAAGCCGATCCCGGGTGCCATGAGCCCCGACCACCTAGTGTGGAAGCCTGGCGTGCCGCTTGGTTACGGCCGCAGCTACACCATCACCGTGGTCAGTCGCGGGCCGACGGGAACTCCCGCGTCACAGATGTCCCGGTTCACCACGCTCACACCTAAGAATCAGGCCTCGGTGTCGCTGACCACCACCTCGGGTGCGGTGTTGCGCGACGGCGGCAGCTACGGAATCGGCACGGTCATTGTCGCCCACTTCGATGAACCCATCACCGATCGGGCGGCCGCGCAGCGCCGACTGATTGTGACGACGGCTCCGGCCGTGGAGGGCTCCTGGTATTGGGTTGATGACCAGAACGCCCATTGGCGCCCGGAGCATTACTACGCGGCGGGCACGAAAATCAGAGTGGCGGCCAACATCTACGGCGCGCCGCTGGGTGGCGGACTGTACGGCCAACAGGACCAGCAGACTTCGTTCACCATCGGGGACGCGCATGTGTCTATCGCCGACGACAACACCAAACAGGTCAATGTGTACGACAATGGTGTTCTGGTGCGCACCATGCCCACCTCGATGGGCATGGGCGGCACCCAAACCGTCGCCGGCCATACCCTGACATTTTGGACCCCGCCCGGTGTTTACACGGTGATGGATAAGTCCAATCCGGTCGTGATGGATTCGTCGACCTATGGTCTGCCCGTCAGCTCCCATCTCGGCTACCGCGAGACCATCAACTACGCCACCCGCATCAGCCCCGACGGGATCTATCTTCACCAACTCGACAGCACCGTGTGGGCCCAAGGCAACACCGATACTTCCCATGGCTGTCTAAACCTCAACGGCGACAACGCCAAATGGTTCTTCGGGTTTTCCCAGCCAGGCGACATCGTCGAGATCCGCAACACCGGCGGCCCGTCACTGTCGTTGCAGAACAACGGCGACTGGAGTGTGCCCTGGGCGCAATGGCAGGCCGGAAGCGCCCTCGCCTGACCCGGCCCCAACCATGTGCTGGCGCTCACTAACTCGCTAGGCGCCGGTGACGCGATCATCATTGGGCTGGTGCGGTCGCGTATACCTCGACGTAGATCACGGCGGCGGGCATTGCGCGCGGTGGTTAGCTCATTGAACGCGATGTGATTCCCGGCCGGTTCGGGGCAGATCGCCCCGCATAGAAACTTATCGGCCTGAAGGGACTGCCCCGAGTTCAATTGACTCGTGGGTGCGTTCTAGGCCGCGGTTGCGACTGTTGTGTGGAGCAGTTCGAACTCAATCGGGGTGAGCTTGCCGAGTGCGCGTTGCCGGCGGCGTCGGTGGGAGGTCCGCTCGATCACGCCACTATCGCCAAGCGTAGTTCGGCTCGGGTGGACCAGAGTTTTCAGTCGAGCATGTTGCGTTTTAGAAGTGCGAAGAACGACTCCATGGCGGCGCTGTCTGCGCATGCGCCGACGCGGCCCATCGGTCTGTGTAACCCGTTGTGCGACAGTGCGTGGACGAACTTCCGTGACTTGAATTGGCTGCCCCTGTCTCGTTGGTGTAGCCGCGGAATCCTCGGATGGCCTGCTCGGGCCGGGTGTTGACCGGCACTCTGGATGAGCATGACGGCGGCACTGACGGTGAGGACGTGTGGGTATGAAATGACCCCGCCGAGAGGTGTCCGGCGGGGTCGGTGGTTTCGGGGTGTCGGGATGGTGTTCAGTCTGCCGTGACTTCGGCAACGGCGGTGCGAGTGGAGGATTCGTCGACTATGGCTTTGTCGGCGGCGAATGCTACGAGGAGGGTTTGCAGGGCGAGGTTGTTGACCGCGCGGGGATAGCCGCGGCTGGTCTGGTGGACCAGCGCGGCCGCGTCGTCGGAGAGCAGGGTGTCCTCGCGTCCGTCCAGCTTGAGGTGGTGGCGCAGGTAGTTGGCGGTTTCTGTATCGCTCGTGGGCGGCATCGTGTAGCGCAGCCCGAGGCGCTGGTCGAGCGCGGCGAGCACGCCGAGTTTCGTTCGTCGCCGTAGCGTGGGCTGGCCGACGAGCAGGCGTGCGAACGGGCTCAAGGAGTCGAGCTCATGGTTGGTCAAGCGCAACGCTTCCAATTGGTCGTGGCCAAGGAGGTGGGCCTCCTCGACGACTACGACGGGTGTGCGTCCCCGTTCGGCCTGTTCAGCGGCCAGCGCGTCGGCGGCTTGGGGGGCCAGGGTGGCGTGGTGGGTCAACGGTTGCCCACCCAGCGAGGCCACGATGCGGTGGTGGATGCCGCGCACCCCGACGGTGGGATCGGGCAGGTAGATGACGGTGTGGCGGCTATGGTCCAGGCGGGCGAGGGCGGCGCACACCCACGGGCTTGCCGGCGCCCACCTCGCCGGTAATCACTCCGATGCGGCGGTCGGCGACACCAGCCGATACGGGTGACTGCTTCGCTGTGCGCGCTGTGGCGGTGCAGCATGGACGGGGCCAGGTCGCGGCCGAACGGCATCCGAGACAAGCCGTAGTAGGAGATCAGCTTGTCCATCATTGGGGTGCCACCTCCTGGCCGGTGAGCAGGTCGAGCTGTCCGGGGATTTGGTCGCTAGCCCCGTGAGGGCGGCGTGGTTCACGCCGTGGGCCAGCTCGGCTTGATGCGTGATCTCGATCAGCCGCGCGTAGTCGATGCCGGAGGGTTGCGTTGGCGCCGAGGGGGTTTCGGGTTTGGCCTTGGGATGGGTGTGACGCCCGATGTGGTGCGGAATGGCCAGGCCCATCGGCGCGCCGGCCAGACGCACCTCGTTGCGGGTGAGGTCGAACGGGTCGAACACCAGCTCGACCTTGCGGCCGACCAGCGTCGGGTCGACCTCGTAGCTGTTGCCTGTTAACTGAACTACTGGGGTAGTTTTCCCTGTTCAGTGGCGCCCGGGCGTTGGGGGCCGTTAGGGTTCGGCGCCGTGGTCGAAGATGAGTCGGGGCGAGACCTGGGGGCGCTGATCGTTGCTCGGGTCGGGCGGCTGGAGGCGACCGGTTCGCCGTGGGAGCCGTATCGGTTGATCGATCCGCGCGGGGAAGTGGTTGTGCCGGTCGCTGCGTTCCTCAAAGAGGTGCAGGCGTGCGGGCGGTCGCAGGCGACGCAGCGGTCGTATGGTCATGATCTGTTGCGCTGGTTCAGGTTTCTGTGGGCGGTGCAGGTGCCGTGGGACCAGGCGACCTGGGTCGAGGCGCGTGACTTCTGCCGTTGGATTCAGATCGGGAGCAAGCCGGTGAGCGTGCGCTGGGAGTGCAGCGACAAGGCACCCTCTGCGGTGTCCGGTGGGAAGTATGCGCCGCGGACTGCCGCCCATGGGGAGAGTGTGTTGCGGTCATTCTACGACTTTCATGTGGACACCGGTGCCGGGCCGATGCTGAACCCGTTCCCGCTAGTGCGGGAGCGGCGACGCAAACGGTTTGGTGCGCACCATAATCCGATGCATCCACATCGCAACGAGCGTGTCGGGTTGTATCGGCCCAAGCTGGTCGACCGGCTGCCGCGCTGCATGCCGGATGAGAAGTTCAACGAACTGTTCGCCGGGCTGGGATCGCATCGTGATCGGGCGTTGGTCGCTTTCTTCGTCTCGACTGGTGCCCGGGCGTCGGAGTTGCTGGGCGTTCATTGCGGTGATGTGGATGCCGGGTTGCAGCTGATCACGGTGATCCGCAAGGGTAGCCGGGCGGCGCAGCAGCTTCCGGCCTCGCCGGATGCGTTCGTGTGGCTTCGGCTGTATCAGGCGGAGTTTCACGGACAGATGCCGACCAGGCGCGATGATCCGCTGTGGCAGACACTGCGGTGGCCGTTTCGGCCGCTGACTTATCACGCAGGCCGGGCGATGTTCGTCCGCGTCAATTCCGTTCTTGGAACGGACTATTCGATCCATGACCTGCGTCATACTGCTGCCTATCGGATGGCCCGCGACCCGGAGATGGCGCTGACCGATGTGCAGTGGATCTTGGGTCATGCCCAATTGACCACCACCCAGATCTATACCTCGGCTCCGATCGGGGAGACCATCGCAAGCATCCTGGCCCACCATGCGCGGCGGGCGACGGCGCCGTCTGCGCCGGCGCTCATCGCGCCGGAATACCGACCCGAGTCGCTGGATGTGCTGTTCCCGGGAGCCGCGCGGTGACCACGACGGCGCCGGCTTCGTCGGTGGCACCCGCGACGAGCCGCGATCAGCGGCGACCTCGTTCGGATCGCCGCGACGTGTTCGAACTGCGAAAGCAGTTCCCGCCCCGGGTGAATCCTGTGTCGTGGGAGGCGACCGAAGCCTCGCGCGGACGTGTCCTTGCCCGGGTGCTCACCACGCCGTTCACCGCCGATAACGCCGAATACCAGGCCGAGGTGCGCCGAGGTGTACGCACTGTGCTGGACTGGCTAGCAACGATGCCGGGAAGTACCTTGCAGGCGCGGTGGACTGCTTCAGGCGCGGAGCACGCCGCCGACTGGCGGATCCTTGCGGTGACGCCGTTGGCGGCCGGCCGCACCGAAACCGCGGTCAGCAACCTGAAAAGCCGCTTTTCGCGCGGCCTGTCGGTGCTGATCTGCGCCGATGTGATCCGTCCGAGCCTGGGCTGGTTGCTGGCGACTCCGTCGCCGAAGAACCTCGCGACTGCGCTGGCCCGCAGCCGCGACCCGCAAGGGTTCGCGGTGTTGAACGACCAGTGCCAGCGGCTGGCCGTAGGCGACTGGGCCCGCGGGATCGCGCTGGCGCGTATCGCCATGATCATGGCAGGCAAAGGAGGTCGGGCCATCGACATCACCGCCGGCGACTGCATCCAGATGGTGCAGCTCGCCGCGGAGGCCACCAAAGCCAGCGGCAGGGACCGCGGATACCGCAGTGCCTTCTTCTACCAGCTAGTGCGTTCTTTGGGTCGGTTCCCCGACAACGCACCGGCGAGCACTAGAGCGTTTCACGTCCACGGCCAGATGAGCGTCGAGGAGATGATCGACCGATACGGCATCCAGTGCCGGCCAATCCGGGACCTGCTGGTGGACTATCTGCGGGAGTTGCAGGCCGGCTCCGACTACGCGACCGTGCTCCAGCTATCCTATGTGCTGGGCAAGTTGTTCTGGCGCGACTTGGAGCTGCATCACCCGGGCATCGCCTCGCTGGGCCTGCACCACGAGGTCGCCGCGGCATGGAAGCTGCGCATGCAGGTGAAGACGACCACGACGGTCGAGGGCGGCGAGCTCGTCGAGCGTCATACGCCACGACTGTCGGCGATCCAGCACCTGGGCAACGTCCGCACGTTCTATCTGGACATCGCGCAATGGGCCGCCGACGACCCGGCCCGGTGGGGGCCGTGGGTCGCGGTCTGCCCCATCCGTGGCGGCGAATTGACCAGCGGCCGCGCCAAAACCGCCGCTGCCCGCAAGTCCCGGATGGACCAGCGCACTCGCGAACGCCTTCCCGTGCTGCCGACACTGGTGACCGCTGCCGAGAACCGCCGCCAGCGGGCCACCCAAGCGCTGGCCGCAGTCCTGGCCACCGAGCCTGGTCGGGAGATCACCATCGACGGGCAGGCGCTGCGGCGGGCCGAGCATTCACCGGAATCCGGCACCCACCTCTGGGCCGAAGACCCCGCGACCTGCAGTCGTCGTGACCTCAAAGCTGAAGAGCGACGAGCTTTTTGGGCATGGGCCAGCATCGAAGTGCTGCGGCTGACCGGCATCCGCATCGAGGAACTGACCGAACTGTCACACCACAGCCTGATCCAATACCGGCATGCAACCACCGGCGAACTGATTCCGCTGCTGCAGATCACCCCGTCCAAAACCGACGCCGAACGACTGCTCGTGATCTCCCCGGAACTGGCCGACGTGCTGGCCACCATCGTCACCCGCATCCGCCAACCCGACGGCGGCATCCCGCTCGTCTCGGCATACGACTACCACGAGAGGATCTGGAACCCACCGATGCCGCTACTGTTCCAATGGCATTGGCGCCTGGAAGACCGGCCACTGAGCCCCAACATGATCCGCCAGCTGATCAACGACACACTGGCTAGCACCGAGCTGACCGGCGCCAGCGGGGCGCCGCTAAGGGTAACCCCCCACGACTTCCGGCGGCTGTTCATCACCGACGCCGAAATGAGCGATGTTGCAGCTGATGCATCATTCTCCGGACGGCGTGAACGTTTTCTAGCAGGGGCTTGACGTTTCGTCCGAGTTCGGAACTCGCAGCGGCGGCAGCCGAGACACGCCGTGCAGCAGGGGTTTCGGGGGTCTTGTTGCGTCGGATGCCAGGATGTTGCTACAACCGGGAGTGATCATCTAGAAACGCGAACAGATACGTCTTACGGGCCGCAATTCGTATGCCGTACAGCGCATCCCCGGTCCACAGGTCGTGGGGATGCTCGGCTTCGAACCGGCCGAACACCGGCGCCGATCCGCCAGCCGTGCCGCCGGTGAGGCTGAGCCGGTGGAAGTTGCGTTGCAGGGTGCGTTCATCGGGCGCGCCCAGCCTAGCTGGGTGCGCAGGATCCGCCGGATCGCTGCGGCCGTGCGCTGCGGGTCTTCCCGGCGCAGCGCCACCGCCAGCTCCAACGCCTCGGCCGGAGTGCGTGGTGTGCACTGACGCGGATTGGGCACCAGCGCGTCAAACCCGCCGGCGCGCCAGTCGCGGATCCAGCGGTCGATGCTCGGGCGGCTGATACGCACTCGCCGCCCGAACGGGTCGATGTGCTCCCAGGAAGCCAGCTCGCGCACCATCTTTCCCTGCTCCTTGGTCGAAAGCGCCGCATCGGCGGCCTCCCGGATCAACTGGTAGCGAAACAACCCGATCGCCCGCGCGCGCTCTGCACGCACCTTCTCCTCATCGTCGCTGACCGCCACCGGCCCGCTCCTTCCTGGTTGCTGTCCGTCAAACACACAACAGCGCACAGATTTACGGCGTGATCGGCGCCGCCGGCTGGGTCGACTCGTGTTGCACCGGCTCGCCGGGCCAGCCCGGCGCCAACAACCGGCCACCGGAGACCGCCACCGCCGTCTCGGACAGCGACACCTTGGGCAGCAAGAACGGTGTGTGATTGCGGTCGCGACCGCCGCAATCACCGTCACCGCGTCGGCCAACACCCCGCCGGCCGCATCCGGCATCACCGGATCGGCAGCCACCGCAGCCAGCCACACGGTGAACACCGAACGCATCGCCTCGGCCCGCTGGGCAAACCGGCGCAGCCAACCCCGCACCGTCTCGGCCGGACGCGTCGAATCCGCAGCGACTCGGCGAAACCCCACCCGGGGTTGTGGCCTTCGTTGCCAGCGCCGACACGATCACCGCTGCGGTATCGGCGCGGCGCAGCAGCGCGGTCACCGGCAACAAAACATGCGTCACCCCGCACCTAGTGCAGCGCCACCGGCGCTGACACAACTCCACCGGCCCATCCGCGCCGCTGCCGCAACCGTCCCCGCCCCCAACCCGCCAGCACACCCCCGCACGATGGGCAGCTCAGCTCACCAGCCGCCCAGCCTGCGCTCGACTTGATCGACATCTGCTTCTACGGTGACCCCTGCGCCTCCGAGCGCACACAGGCGGCCCTCCCGTAGCACTCGGCCAAGAGACGGCGGGAGGGCCGTCGCCTACCAATGACCTGATCACCGTGCCGCCCCGGCACCACACACACAAACCGGGGCATAACCGGCCCCACGCTGCTTACCGTCAGCGCCGCAACCCTACCTCCATGTGCTCACCCTGAATGCCCCCGAACAGCCGGGTTCGCTGAGGAATTCCTCGGCTTAACGATTCGGGGGATAGTTAGCGTCCGTCGTATCTCTACGTCTGTGGAAGGAGACGGCTATGGGTATGACGGTCGCAGAGATCGGCGTGGTTGCTGTTGCGGAGTTGCGGTCGGCTGGCTACTGGTGAAAGTCGGTCCAGAGCGCGCTGACACTCTTGCGGCTGTTCCGTTTCTCCGGGCCGCTTCCCGAACCCGGCGTGCATCTCTCAATGCACCGGGCTCTCCACAAGACACGTCCTGGTGTCGTGGTGTTTCTCGTCGGCGGTGATGTTGACGACGGTCCAAACGTAGGCCAGGAGTGACGGTCGAAAAGTAGGCCACGTGGTCGTATTTATTGTGCCGTGT
>NZ_LQOY01000172.1 GCF_002101675.1 Mycobacterium gordonae
AGAATCTAGAGAAGTGTTGCGACCGCACCTAGAAACCACCGCGTCGACACGGGGTCAGTTTTCAGACGACGCCGACACTGTCAAGCGGCAATACGACCGAATCGAATATGGCGGGTTACCAGTGAACTACCGCATATAGCGCAATCGGTTGTACTTCAACGTAGTCGAGCGCCACTATACATTCCCGATAATCCGCCGCCATACGCATCGCACGCTCTTGCAACCGGTTTCGACGTGATGCAGCGAGTGTGGCACTAACGCATTGTGATTCACTCGATGAGTCAATTCCTAGGGCCGATAACCGGGCGAGCGGTCGAGCGGGCGGGCGTTTCCAGCAAACGCTCCTGCCTGTGGTCCTACTGCGCAGCCGCTCCCCCGCCGGGGGATTGGAGCCTGCTTTGGCCCGCCAACCCGAAGCCCAACAACGCATGTTCGTGCCCTTCCTCATCACGGTGGGCCTCGTCGAAGCAGCGACCTGGGAACGTCTCCCTACGACAAGGTGGAGACCGTAGCCACCGTCCGCCGACACCGCGGACCGCGAGGGGCGCAGCGTTGATCAATGAAATTGACCACCGCTGCGAAAATGCCGAAATGCGCCCCATGCTGCGGCGATCGCCCTATCGTTTGTGCCATGACGGGGGTAGGCATGCCGGCGTGGCCGGCAACAATGGCAGCATTCGTGCTCGAACTCGCCGGGATCGTGCCACCGCTAGATCCAAGAGTGCGAAATGAATTGGCTCAAGACGAAGAGAGTGTCGAGCTCGCGCAGCGTCTAGCGGAAGAACCCTCGCTACAAGATATCGTGTTCTCGGATGCGGATCATCCGTCGCTCCACACCCCTACCGTATTGTCTTTCACCGCAGAATCGTGGGCTCAGGCGCGCTCAGGTCTGGGCATCGTTGAGCGGGGTCAGGGCGAGCGCATCGCGGCCATCTGGCACACGGCGGTTCCGCTGGTCAACGGTGACTACCTGTTGACCCCGGATCCGGGTCACCCTGAAGCGGTGTCGTTCTATCGAGCCACGCGCAATGACGACGAGGGTGCGATCGATTTTCGCGTGGGCACTGCGTCGAGGGGCCCGTATGAGGTCGTGTGGGAGGACAACGACGACCGCTGCCATCTCAGACGATTCTTCAACGGCCTCTTGCAATGCAAGGTGGTCGGGTGCAGCGAGGTGTGTCATAGAGGCATCGAGGTGGACCCCATAACGGGCGCACAGTCATTTCCGTGCGGGTGTCCCTGATGTTCGGCATCGACTGGATTATTTGGGGCGTCATCATTGCCGCCGCCACGTTGGGGGCCGCAATCGGCGTGCCGGTCGTCCTCTACATCCGTCAGAACCGCGCCAACATCACGGTGACAAGCGAATTCGACAAGACCGGGTTCGTGGAAGTCGTCCTCGCCAAGGAGGGAAGCGGGGCCGCGCAAGTCGATTCGGTTGAACTCATGGCAGCTGGCACCAACACCAAGCTGCCATTAATCGGACGTTCCAAAACTGGTGCCGGGCCAATCAACTTCGATGGCGGCAAAGCCAAGATTCGCGTCTACTTCACACTCACCAGCGGGGCGAGTGCAACCGATGCCATCGAGGTACACGTCGAACACAAAGGCAAATCGTCGAGGGTCAAGTCCACCTGGACGACCAAGACCATATCTCCCCAGGCTGGCACCGAAATGATCGATCTGCGCGACCCGATTGAACCCGAAGCAGACACCACTACGAAAAAGGCGCCTGGCACTGCTGGTACTGGCACGACTGGGGCGAATCCGCCAGCAGCTCAATCAAATACACCCGCGCCAGGACTTTCCAACCCGCAGCGTGACACAGACGATCCCGACGTCAAGACGTAGAGCGTCCATCACGTCGAGGTCTCCCCCGGCGCCTCCAAGGAAGCCCGGTCGCGGAGGTTCGCGGCTGTGGCCCACACAACGGAAGGCCGTCGGGGACAGCCTTCGGGTGAGGATCCACCGGCGATACCGAATATCGCGATGTGGACATCCCACGTTGCCGAGACGCGGGTCGGATTGGCCATATCTGACTATTGCGGCCGCCGCCCGGCGGAGCCATTCGAGACCTGGATGCTTCGAGGCTGTGCCACGCCTCCGTAGCCCTGGCAAGTCCCCCGTCTGACGCTAATTTTGCCCGCGGCCACGGGCTACTTGACCCGTCGTGTGCGGGCGCATGGTTGGTGTGCGACGACCATCGAGACTTTGCACAGTGCACGAAACACCAAGGGGCGGTGTGTAAGTCGTGTGTTGGCACTGTGCTGGTGGAGTGGTCGTATTCGAAACCTGCGGTATTGCCGTGGTGGGCTAGCGGTTTTCGGGTCCGACGTTCTGGCTGCACTGGTCAGGTGCCCGGATCTCGCCGGCCGCGAACCTCCATCGGACGCGGGCGTTCTGGGGGTGAGCTGTTGCGGTAGGAGATGTTCAGAAATGCTCAAAGTCGTTGACTATCGAGCACACGCGTGGTCGCAGATTGGTCTGCGGGGGGAGCTAGCGTGGCCGTATGCCGGTAAACACGACGTCGTGAATTGTTCGTGCGATTAGATCTTCGTCGAGCGTATCGTCGGTGATTAGGTAGGTCAGTGCGCTGGTGGTGACTGCACCGAATAGCGCGATGGCGGCAGCTCTGGGGTTGTCGAGAGCCTCGAGTGAACGGTCGTTAGCGCCCGCGCGAAGCAAGGTCTCGACGGGTTCGAAGTAGGCAGTGCTGATCATGTTGGCGATGACGGGCATGCGGGCGGCGCGGCCCAGTTCTCCTATGAGGGCGCGACAGACAGCGGGCCGCTGGGCCATCACGCGCAGTTGGGCACTGATGACGTCGTGCAGGCGTTGGGCGGCGGCGCCGTCTGCCTCGACGATCGCGGTGACCTCGTGCGCGACGTGTTGTAGGGCGTCTTCGAGGAGGAAGGCGAGTATTTCTTCTTTGCCGGCGAAGTAGTAGTAGAGCGTGGCCTTGGCGATGCCCGTGGTCGCGGCGACGTCTTCGATCTTTGTGTCGTTGAGCCCGCGCTCGGCGAAGAGTTCGGCCGCGGCAGGCAACCGGTCGGCAATCTGAGCGGGAATCTTCCGCATAAAGTCCTCCCCTCGGTTTAAACTCTCAGTCTAAACCGACGTTCTGCAATGTGGCAGGAGACGCTATGTCGACGGTACAACTTCGCTACGATCCCTTTGACGCGGAAATTCAGGACGACCCCTACCCCGTCTACCGGCAGCTACGCGACGCGGCACCGGTCTATCACGCCGCCGATACCAACACCTGGGTACTTAGTCGCCACGCGGATGTCATCAGCGCGCTGCTTGACCATCACAGCTACTCGTCGGTCGACGGAGTATTTCCGACTCCACCGGGCTCGACTTTTCGCGAATCGCTGCTGCCGATGATGATTTTGATGGATCCCCCGCGACACGATCAGCTGCGGGCATTGGTTAGCAAGGCCTTCACCCCGCGACGAATCGCGGCGCTGACGTGCGCGATCGAGGACCTCGCTGATCAGTTGACGGCCGGCCTGATCCAGGAAGCCAGTTCGGCCGATTTCGTCGCCGACTTCGCAGCTGTACTACCAGCGATGGTGATCGCTGATTTGCTCGGTGTGCCGCGCGAGGACCGTACACAATTTCGGCGATGGTCGAACGCGTTGGTGCAGTCCAATCCCACCCACGGCGAGACCGGCGAGGCTTTGGCAGCCGCGGCCGCGATCTATGGCTACTTCACCGATTTCCTCGCCGACCGCCGCGGCCAACCGCGCGACGATTTGATGTCAGCGTTGGTGTGTGCCGAGATCGACGGAAAGCACCTTAGTGACGACGAACTGCTTGGCTTTTGCCTGCTGCTGCTGATCGCCGGTCATGAGACGACGTCGAATCTGCTGGCCAACGCCGCGGTGGTACTGGCCGACTATCGCGACACCCGCCACCGGCTGGCTGGCGATGAGAGCTTGCTCGGGGCAGCTGTTGAGGAGCTGCTGCGGTATGACTCACCGGCTCAAGGACTTTCGCGAACGTTGACCCGCGACGTGACAGTGCATGGCGTCACAATGTCGGCGGGTGATTCGGTGCTGTTGTTGTTCGGCTCGGCTAATCGTGACGAACGCGTGTTCGCTGATCCCGACGTGTTTGACATCGGGCGCAAACCCGAACACCAAGTGGCATTCGGCCGAGGCATTCACTTCTGTCTCGGTGCGTCCTTGGCCCGGATGGAGGCCCGGATCGCGTTGCGCGCCTTGCTGGCCCGCGTGCCCAACTGGGAAGTCGACTTGGGCCGCGCGCAGCGCCTGCGGTCGGGCCCGATCCGAGGCTATTTGTCGTTGCCGATCTCCTGGTCGGCGAACTAGCCGCGCTGCGGTCCAATTGGCTGTGACCGATCCAGTCGAATGGGCGGTGGGGCGCCCAACTAGCGGGAGATGGTTGGCTGGGGAGGATTCACCTTGGCGCCGCGATGAAGAAAATGTGGATCGTCCTGGTCATCGTGCTTGTGGTGGCGGTAGCGGGCTTCTGCGTACTGCGGCTTCGCACCTTTTTCGGCGTCCACGACGATCAGACGATGACCAGTGGCGTCGCCGATGAGATCAAGCCGCTCGATCCCAAGCGCGTGGTTTACCAGGTTTATGGTCCGCCGCCGACGCTAGCCAACGCCAGCTACTTGGACGCGAGTGTCCAGCGGCGGCGAGCAACCAACGCGCGGTTGCGCTGGACACCCTCCGCTCCCTCGACGCGCGTCAACATTGTTACGCGGGGCAGCGCCAGCAACCGAATTGGCTGCGCGATCATCGTGGACGAGGTGGTCAAGGACGAAAGGTCGAGTCAGGGTATGAATGCGCAAACGTTCTGCATAGTGAAGT
>NZ_LQOY01000173.1 GCF_002101675.1 Mycobacterium gordonae
TACCGGCATCCCTGACGCTGACTGATCCGAAGGGGTAACACGTCCGAACAATGAACAGATCCAGATACGCCACATAACGCTGATTCCAGCGCTCCCAACACCAGTGCCAATGTGATCACCTGGGCACGATTGTCACCGCCTGCACCGAGGTCGCTGGCCTGCTTGGCCACGGCGGTGCGCTCGATGCCGAGCAGCGCGGCGGTCGTCTCCACCGCATTGTGGTGAGTCAGCAGGTACGGGTCGCCAGCCAGGCAGGTGGCGACGAAGATCGCCGCACCCTTGGGTGGGGTCTTGCGCGCCAGCAGCTTGGTCAGGAAATCCCTGCGCACACCCATCGCGGCATCACCGAGCTTGTTCAGCGCCAACACCTTGCGGCGTTCCCGCTTGTCGGCCTCGGCCCGCTCGGCTTGGATCCGCTCACGGCGCGCCTGGGCGGCATCGGCGTCGAGGTCCACTGCCCCCTCACCGCTGCTGGTGTCCTCGGCCAGTCCGGCGCGCCGGGCGAACCACGGCTCCGGTGTCAGACCTGCGGCGCGGAAGTCCAGGCAGAAGTAGTGCGCGACGTATCTGGTGGCATCGGTGACGGTGTCGGCGTGGCGCAATCCCTCGGCGGGGCTGGCCTCGGGCTGGTCCTGGGTGTCCCAATCCACGTCGTCCTCATCGACGGCCTCGCCGGTCTCGGCATCAACCACGATCTCGGTTTCGTACAACAGCACCGCCCACTGGGCCGGGTCGGTCACCGCCTGCTCATCGGCCTCGGCACCGTCTGCGGTGAGCAGGTGGCGCACGGCGATGCAGCCAGGATCTGAGGCGTCCGGGCGCTGCTGTAGCCAGGTGAACCCCCGCTCCACGTAGGGCTGGGCCGCCGCCGCTTCGGCCTCGGCGGCGGCGCGTTCCTGGCGCAGTTGGGCCACGACGTGCTCAAAACTGCGCGTGCCCGCCACCTGCATCAGCCGGTTGATCGCACCGGGCAAGTCCTCGAACTCGGTGAGCGCCGCCGCCTCGCTCAAGCTCAGCTGCCCCTCAGCCAACCCCTGCATCGCCGCCTCGGACTTCGCCGCCGCCGCCGCTGCCTTCACGGTGTCCTTGCCGACCGACAACTTCTTGGCAACCCTGGTGATCGACACCCCGGCGTCGATCATCTGCTGGATGCCACGGGTGCGCTGAAGCTCGGTGAGCTGCGCGCGCTGGTCGTTCTCCACGATCTGCTCCGAAACCCGTTCCACGAGTTGGGCTTTGTCGTCCTCACCGGCGGTTGCGGTACGGACATAGACCGGTACGCTCGCCAGTCCGGCTTCCCGTGCTGCCAGGGTGCGGCGCTGCCCGCAACGCACCCGCAGCTGGCCGTCGCGATCGCGCACGGCGGCAATCGGCGTGAGCACCCCGTGCTCTTTGATGCTGGCCACGAACTGCGCGCCGAGGGTGGCCTCGTCGCGGACGTTGGTGTCCAGGACCAGGCTTTTCGGGTCGATGTGCTCGATGACACCCAGCGCGGGGTGCTCACCGGTGTTCTGCTCGGCCTCGGTGGTGATGGTGTCGGTCATGACGGAACCTTTCTCGGTTGTCAGCGCCGCTTGCGCGCCGCCCGCTTTTTTGCCTTCTGGCAGCCAAGATTTGGGCCGGCAACAGCTCCGCGAGAGTGCAAGGTCCGGGCGCAAAGTGTCGAAGGTGCGAGCCTGCGAGCAGCGCGCGAGACTTTGCGAGCCTTGTGCCCGTAGCGCAGCGGAGGCCGTGGCCTTGCGCGAAGCGGACCGCCGGCCATAATCGAAGGCCAGAAGGCAAACACGTCACGGCTACAGCGCCGGTCTCTAATATCAGTGGAATGCGCCTTCGGCACACACGGCGCGGCTGGGAAGAAAGCCGGACCACTCACTGTCCGGTGTGCCGGGCGGCCCAGCTAGGCGCCCACCAGGTCCTCGTCGGGACCGGTCATTGCGCCTGCGGAACCCGACGGCCGCTAAGCTAACCTGCCGACCGGATCCCGGATGGGCGGGCAAGTAACGCTGCAACTAGACCGCAACAACCTCAAGCAGGTCGTCAAGTCCGTGGAAATCGCTGATATTGCGCGTGTAGAGCCTCGCCGAGTGGGCGTGAGCAGTCGCGGCGATCAGCAGATCCATCGATCGCGCGCGCGGCTGACGCCCAGCATCGATAACCGCTGCAGCGATGTTGCCGTAACTCGCGGCCACATCCTCGTCGAGTGGCAACGCGTCGAATTCGCGCTGAACCAGGAGAAGTCGTCGTAACCGTTCACCGCGCACGGTGCGGTCTTTGGCGATAAGAACGCCGAAATGCAACTCAGCTAACGTCACTGCGCTGATGGCGAGATCGCCATCTAGCGGTGCCACGTTCGTCGCGATCACCACACTGGTGTCAAGCAGCGCCTTCACCGCACTAACCACGGGTCGCACACATCGTGGGCGATCTCGTCGCGGTCGGCATCCCATGCCGGGTCAGCGGGCCCTGCGAACAGCTCGGCCACGTCGGACCACCGCCGCCATCTGCGCGGTTTCGCGGGAACTAACCTGGCGCCCGGCCGGCCAGAAACGGTGATCGCGATCTCCTCACCACCCTCTGCGCGTCTGACGAGATCGGAAGCATGTTGGCGCAATTCACGCAGCCCCACAGTCTCCATCACCTTATGGTAGCACAAGTGCTACCATAAGGTGATGGAGAGGTCGGTGCCTAACTCTCGGGAGCGGCGCGCGGGCCACTAGTTGTGCGGTGGATAGCGGCGTAGCCGCTGATAGATCCAGGACTCCGAGCGATCGAAGCTACGACTGATCGACAACGCCGTGACAGTGGGGTCGGCGGCGAGCAGAGTGCGCACTTGCTCGCACCACTGTTGCAGCGGCAGGTCGTCGCCGAGCCGCCGCATCTCAGCATCGGTGAGCAATCTGCCGCGCTTGGCCGACAGCGCTGCGGCCCGACGAACCCTCGTCGCCGCCGGCCATTGAGACCTGGGCCGCATATGGGCGCGTGCTCGGTCCGGATTCCGCGACTTGTCCAGGTTCGCGACGTGTTCGTCGCGGTGCTGCTCCCACGCCTGCGACATCTTCTGTCGTACGCCCGGAGCCAGCAGGACCGCCGTCAATTCCAGGCCGTGGGCGGCACGGTACTGGGCACTGGACAAGCCGTGCGCCCGCTGGGCGTGGGTTCCCAAATGCAGGTACGTGCGACCACACTCGTGGCATAGCAGACGGCCATCGACGGCAATGGAGAGTTGTCCGTAGAACCCGTGGCCATCGCGATCGCCGACTCTCATAGCGGTGCCGCCGGCCCACGCTGGGGAAGGGGTTGCTTGCCGCCGCCGGCAAGATGGTAGAGCGGGTTTTGCGCTGCGGCGGAGCGGGTTTCGGTTCCGGCGGCGTTCACGTAGCGCTGGGAGGTGGCCAGTGATTCGTGGCCGAGGAGTTTCATCAGGCTGTAAACGCTGATGTTGGTGTTGGCCAGTTCAGTGGCGTAGGTGTGTCGCAGGGCGTGCACGAGGGCGCCGGGATTGCGGTGGGCGTCCGGGCCGGCCAATCTGAACGCGCGCAGGACCCGGTATTGCAGTGCCCCGCGGGTGATTCGCTGTCCATCGACACCGACAAACAGCGGCGCTCCGGTGGGCCACCAGCGCAGAACCGGAACGTCGCCGGCCTGGCGACGCTGGACGGTGGCGGGGAACCGAGTGCCGCGACTGGCCAGGTAATCACTGAGAACGTCGATCAGGGTCGCCTCGATCGGGATGGCGCGGTCCTTATTGCCCTTGCCGCGCACGTGGATCACCCCGCCGTGCTCGGTAAGCCGGACATCGCCAATGTTGGCGGCACGCAATTCGCCAGCGCGCAGGCCGGAAAGCAGGGTGGTCAAGATGATGGCGCGGTCGCGTTCGGGCCATTCGTTGCGCAGTTTCGCGTCACTCTGGTCTCCGACGGCGTCGACGAGGGCCCTGGCGGCCGCAGCGGGAAGTGACTTCGGCAGATTTTTGGCGACCTTAGGTCTTCCGACAAACTGCATCGGGTTGGCACCAAGGAGTTCGGCAGTAAACAGGTAGCTACATAGCGTGTTCCAGGTTGACCAGCAGCGGCGGATGGACGCCGCCTCACGGGAGGCAGCGAAGATCGCGAAGGCTTGGCGCATCGCGTCTTTGGTGATCGCCGCGGGCTCGAGCGCGGCTAGGTGTTCGGGTCCGCCGGCCAGCACGGCAGCGATCGCATCGAAGTCACGCCGATACGCATCCACGGTGTGCGGTGAGGGCTTGCGGGTGCTCCGATCGGCCAGAAACGCACGAAACCATTCCGGGCGGTCTGCGTCAGTGCGCGCCGGCGGACCGGGCGAGAGCGGTTCGGCGGGTGACATGGTTCATGCATAATAACTGTTATGCATGAAAGAGCATAGAGGCTGCGGATTGGGTACCGAAATCGCGCCGGTGTCGCTCCCTCGTGCGATGGTGAGGACCATGGACGATGACAACGATGATGATGGTCCCTGGGCGGCCGATGATGAGATTGAGAACAGCGGCCAGCGGAAGCGGGCCGAGGTGGCCCCAGAGATGGCCTCGTTACGCAAGGACGTGGACCAGCTGATCGTTATCTCAGTGGTGCTGGGAGTGGTTGTGTTGTTCCTGTGCAGCCTTGCCATTAGCCAGGCCATGGAACGGCACCGCGCTTCTGCCTCATCGCCACCGTCGGACCGCGATCTGGTAGAAGCCGATCTCCTGCACGCGGGCGTGCATTGTTTCTCGGGTCCTGCTGAGATGGGTGTGGCGCGGCAACGGGCGCTTGCTGCGATCGATCGATACCGGTGGGAAAACCGCTTGGATCGCGAGCGCAGCGAGCGAGGTGGCCGGGATGTGCAGATGTGGGGCGCACTGCCAGCGAAGTTCCCTGAGGGGTTGCTTTCGATCGCTAAGCCCCTTTCCGAAGATGCATCGAAATGCTTCGACATCGAGGTCGCCAGTGGCGCCGGCCCGTAGCCGGAGGTCGCGGTTCGGGAAAGCGGAGTTTGGTGTGCGCCTTGCAATTTGCGATGCTGCAATAACTTCTGAGATATCGGATGACGTATCTCATGACCACTAATGGACCAATGGCGCGCGACTACTTCCATGTCAACTATGGGTTGGCATATATGCCAAGTCATAGTTGACGCGGTTGGGTCTTTCGCGGAGGATGGTTGGCATGGCACCTTCGCGGCTTGTAGAGCTGATAGACCGCTACCGGAATACGCATGGAGTCAGTGAGGCCGAGCTAGCTCGCCGTCTCGGCGTTTCGCGAGAGAATTTGCGTAAGTGGCGTACCAAAGGGGTGCGCCGGCTGCCGGAGCGCACGAATCTGGTTGCTGCTGCGCGTATTATCGGTCGGCCGTATCGGGAGGTCCTATCGGCCGCGCTATTCGATACGGGGTACCTCGATGCCTCAGCCACTGAGCCGCGGCCGTACAGCGAGGTGCTCCATGATGCCATCGGCGTCTTGACTGAGGCGACTCGGCTGACCAATCAGTTGTCGCGGCGCACGGACTCAGGCCAGTGGGAAGCTGATCCGGATCCGCGTGCCACGGTCCCGATCGACTGGGCCGAGTTTGTGACTCTTGCCCTGGCCGGCGCGGCCGCGAACGTGGGAAGTATCGAGGAAGCGCTTGCGGGTCGGCCGGGTTCGTGGGAAGCCGAAATGGTGCGTCGGACCTTGGCATCGACCGTCTTTGACGATAAGGACTTGCTACGGCATCGCACCGAGCCGGTGGTGATCGACATGTGGACGGAAAGCATCTTGAGTCATCTGGGCGATTCCAGCGACCTCGACTACGACAGCGCATCCCTGGAATTGTCCGACCGCGCCGATGCGGTCCCCGAGCCCACCGATCTTCCGCCCGGCCCGTTCTCTGCTGAGGATCCTCGCATCGCCGGGGTCGACTGGGCTGAGGTCGATGACAACGGGTATTTGGTCATCCGCGCAACCGCGGGATGGGGAACTGAAGCTGACATCGCGCTGCTGACCGAACTCCAAGCAGAGGCGCAGGCTTATCGCGACCCCACGCCCGGTGAAATCGCCTACGAGCAAGCCATGGATGAGATCTCGGCTCTGCAGGACGCGCTCGATGAGCTGCGGCGGCGAGAATACCGTGATTACGCAGAACAGTTGACCGAGGCCATTGTGATGCAGCTGGCGGCGCTTGAGTTGTCGGTGCCGATTATCGTCACTGTCTCCCCCGCCCCGAATGTGTTTGCGGACGGCGAGTTCGACCGTCACGGACCGCCCCCGTTGCCGCGCACGGCGATCGAGGCGGCCATCGAGACAGCAATGGCACAGACACCCACGCCAGCTATGCTGGCCGGCACTCCCCTAGATCGGCTCGGCTAATGCTCAGGCAGGCTTGCGATTTCGATTAGCGCGGGTCACCACAGGTGATGTCCGGCCAGGGTTACGTTGCGGGGCACTAGCTTTGGGGATTTGCGATCATTTGCGGCGGCCTTGCGGGAGAAATGCGTCGAGCGCCGCGGCAACCATTTCCGACCTATTGGTGTGGCGGGTTCCGGGTCGTTGGTGGGCTATCTGTGCGCTGGACCAGTCGGTGAGCTGTTTCATGATGTTCAGTTCGCCTTTGGTGGGTCTGATTCTCAGCGGCATGGGTGTGTCGGTTGCGGTTCGGCCGGGGGTGTCTCGGTAAGGGAAGAGGTCTCCTGGCTTGGGGCCGGGTCTGCGGTTGAGGATGAGGGCGGGCAGGTCGTGGACTTGAGCGCGGAGGGCGTCGAGGACCAGGGCGGTGTGGCTCGGGGAGTCTGCGCGGGCGCGTTCGAATCGCTTGATGATCGAAGCCGGGATGCTAAGTACGGTCGGAGACACGATGTGGGCGGCGGGGTCGGCCGCGTCGACATGCAGATCAGGTAGTGCGTTGGCGGTGTTGGGTGTGCCTGCGGCGATCTGGACCGGTGGCGTAGCGGTGGGTGGCGGCGGTGGCGCGGGTGCAGCAGGAGGATTCGTGGGTGCAGCAGGAGGGTTAACGTCTGCCGCTGCATTGTCGTCGCTTGCTGGTGGTGTGTCGTCGTTGTCGGAGGGTGCTGTTATGGCGGTGTCGGAGGCCAGTTTGGGGTGCCGTGGTTGGGGGGCCTGGCGAGTTCGGCGCGCACGCCGCTCGTGGAGCTGGTGGATGCCGCCGCTGAGGTTGTCATTCATTGTGCTGCTTCCTTCTGGGCTGTGTTGGCGTAGTTGATGACGGCTCGCGCCACACTGGTGATCTCGTCGACGAAATGCCGGTTCTTCGCGGGTACGGGGGTGCGTGCGGCGACAGCCATGCGCAGGGTGCGACGGGAGAGCCAACCGTATTTGCCGATCGATGGCCCAACGGGGACGGTGTAGGTCTCGCTGATCCGTTGGAGCCAGTCAACCAATTTGCGTGGTGCAGCATCGACCATGTTGGGGATGATCAGGAGAGGAAAGGCTCGGAGCTCGTCTGCCATCCCTTCGAGCGCCTCTAAGGGCCGGGTCTCCAGGACGATCGGCACGACGACAACGTTGGCGGCAGCGATAGCGCCGGAGGCGCTGGGGTTTGCGTCGTCTCCCCCACCGGGGTGGGTGTCGATGACCAGGGGGCGGCGCCACTGCGCCGACCACTTTTCGAGTTGGGTCGTCACGTAGTCGTCATTGGGCTGGTTGTTGCCCCAGTCGGGGTGGGAGGGAACGAGATCCGCGCGGTATGGCCCGCCTGCGAGCGGCCGGGGGATGCGCTCGTTGTCCATCGCATCGAGCAGCGGCGCGTTGCTGCGAGTTTCGTATCGGTAGCCCCAGGCGCGGCTGGCGCCGCCGCGGTCCCAGTCGAAATCGACAAGTACGCCGGCGAGCAGCCAGGCGAGTTCTTTGGCGATCTCCGTCTTGCCCACTCCCCCTTTGTGTGCTGCGACCGTCACGATGAGCTGTTCAAGGACTGCGCTTACCTGAGGATCTGGGCTGACACCGATGCGTTGCAACGCCTGCTCGCTGCGGGTTTCCTTGACAGACACGTCGCGCTCTCCCAACTCCCCCGGCTTCGATACTTGTCTGGGCCCCAACCCCGCGCACTCCCCCGCGGTTTGTCCTGGTCGGGGAACGTCGACCAGGACAAACGCACGCCCGGCGAAGAGATAACGCGTGAACTACCCGGAGAGTGTATCGCATGTGTGCCCGCATGTGCTGCTGCGTGAAACTATGCGTGGCGTATGTCACACAGTATCGCGTGACTTAGCGCGTGGCATTGCCCGTAGCAACTCGCAAGGCAGCACGGATCAAGTAACGGATGACATCACGCGCACGTACCCTCACACACTAGTGTGCGGCATAACGCGCAAGGTAATGCGTGCGTTAATAGATGAGATACCGCATGAGATACTTGTCAAGATAAGCTATCAGTCGTCGCGAGGAAGTCGGCGTAGGGGTGCCAACTTTTGGCGCAAGATATCTCACGCGCTATCGCGGCGCACATCGGCTCTTGAGAAGCCGGCGGGCCACGGGCAGCCACGTTGTTGAGTGACCCCACCCGGGGGGGTGGTTGCTTCAAACATCTTGGAAGTTCGAACCTTCTTGAAAATTCGTTTGGTCCGCCCGTCGCTTTGGGCTCTACCCCGGCGGTAGCGTTTTTCACCAGGAAGTACGCAGGTAGAACCGCGCTTAGGGGAGGTCCCCGTGGGATTTTTGGAAGACTTGGAACACCTTCTGAGTCCGATCAGTGCTGGGATCGACGCTTTATTCGGCGGAGACGACAGTGGGTTGGCGCCACGAGATCGTGCGACTGCTGTCCTGACGCCTGGATTGTTCGGCGGGCCGCCTTACATGGGGGTTCCGGGAGGTCCGGGCGGTCTGCCGCAGGGAGCGCAGCAGGCGGCGGGAACGTATCAGCAGACCACCGGGGCGCTGGCCGCGACCGATGAGAAGTTGGCCGAGATGTTGAAGAAGATCTTTGCTTCCAATGACGAGACGCGGGCGCGGGTCAGTGAGCTTGTTGCCGGGATTCAGGCGGCTCACCAGAAGATGCTGACCGACCCGACGATGCGGAACGATCCGCAAGCCCAGGCGCTGTTCAACACGATGTTGGACCAGAATCTCGCCGAGATTCAGCGGCTGCTCAACAGCGCGAAGGTGGACAGCAAGAAGCAGGCCGAACTGCTGGCCGCGCTCGGTAATGAGTACCGCGACAACAGCGGCGAGCACCGTAAAGGCGGCGCCGATGGGGGTGGTGGGTCTGGCGGCGGAGCCGATGGCGGTGGTGGGTCGGATGGTGGCGGCGCCGGCGGTGGCGGCGGTGGGTCTGATCCGGGTGCTGGCAGCGGCGCGGGTGGGGTGAGTGATCCGCTGGCCGGGATGGGCGGGATGCCGGGAATGATGGGTGATCCGATGTCAATGCTGGGTCCTGCGCTGGGGGCGCTCGGTTCGGTCCCGGGGGCGTTGGGCGGTGCGGGGGGCTCGTTGCCGATGGATGCGCTGGGGGCGTTGGCGCCGCTGGCAGGGGCGATGGCCGGACAGGGAGCTGGAGATGGTTTCAGTGATGACCGAGGTCGGGAGAGGGCAAAGCCGTCGGATTTTGTTGATGAGCATCATGGGGAGGGTGAGGGTGATAGCGACTCGGAGGGGTCCGGGAAATCGAAGGGCGACAGTGAGAGCAAGCCGGAGCCAGCGGCGGCCGGGCCGGGCGGACCTCAGGGCGTACAACCGGCGGCCGCGGCTGCCGCGCCGGCCAGCGCGCCGGCGGCCGACGGGTCACTGGTGGTGCAGATGCCCGATGGCACCCCGGTGACCACGACGTCAGCACAGCATGCCGCGGTGGTGCGGGCGGTGCTCAACGGGGCCTCGGCGACCGATGCATGGAAGCCGTACGCCCAGTTACCGCCCCCGGGTACACCGGTCACCGAGCCCGCCGACCCCAATCACCTGGTGCCCGGCCAGGTCGCGCAGTGCAAGAGCCGCGAGCCAGTGGTCTATATGGGGAACGGCAAAATTTGGCTTGACGGGCAGCTTCAGCCACAAAGCGCGTTGCCTGCCGGAGAATTCATGGCATGGGAGGACCCAACTCGGTTCGCCGGCGGGGTCGCCGGGCACGCACCGGCACCGGCGGCGTTGTCGCCGGCTTCACCGGGGACCACTGTGACAGCGGGTGCCTAGATGCGGTTCGAGGAGGCGGGAGTCGCGGTGATCGGTGACCAGGACTGGACCGTGGCGGAGTGGTCACGCGATGGCGCGCTGATGGTCAAGTTAGGGGATCCCTCAGGCCGCGATGTGCAGGTCGAGCTGGAGCGCGACGCCATGTCCTGGCCGGCTGAGGTGCTGGCTGATCGGATCATGCGGCTCCACCGGTTGGCGCTGATGCGGCTGCGGGCCGAGACTCGGGAGCGTAGCCGCAAGGAGTCCGGCGTGGAGTGGTCGTTGCAGGCGGGCTGGCCGAGCCTGGTGGACGTCGACGAGTACCGGCTGACGATCGATTTTTGATGGTCGGCGCTTGATGCCTTGGGCCCTAGGCCCCTTTAGGCTTTGGTAAAGACGCAGTTCAGAGCGCAGGAGGTAGGTAGCGGTGGCTAATGATGTGTCGGTGGATTTCGCCGAGTGGCATGAGCACGCGAAGTGGTGGGAGGGCGAGGGCCCTCGGGTCCGCGAGCTGCTTGACGCCAGCCCGGAATCACTGGAGCGGGCGCGATCGATGTTCGGGCGGATCGGTTCGTCGACGGTCGGTGCGGCGTTGCAGGAGGTGTTGGTGGCCCGCGCCGAGGCCGGGCATGCACTGGGCCGCTACTGCGAGGACGTCGCGGGACATATCCGCAGCAGCGTGACTTCCTACCGAGACGCTGAGGAGCACAATCAGCGTGCTCTGAGCACTTAACCGCAAGGGGTTGCGCGGTGGCGGATTCGGTGCGGGTGGATCCCGCGGCGCTGGCAGGTGCGGCGGGTCAAGCCGGTGCTGTCGCGCACGCGGCCATCCCGCACGCTGACCAGGTGGCGCCGTGTGCCTCCGATCATGTGTCGGTGGCAGCCAGTTCCCGGTTCGGTGCGCAGGTCAGCCTCGCGCGCCGCTACACCGAGATAGCCAACTCTGTGGCCAGGCGGTACGGCGTGATGTTGCAGTCCAGCGCCGCGGCCTATGGCGACCAAGAGGCGGCGTCGGCGGCCACGTTGGGTTCTGGTGGTGGCGGGGCGGTACCTATACCCACACCAGTGCCGTCCGCCGATGTTGATGCTGTCGCTGCTCTGTTGAGCGGCGGGGGGGTGTCGTCACCGGCGGGGGAGGTGCCGGTGGCACCGCGCGATATCGCCCGGCTCATCGAGACCGGGCGCGGCGGGGTCGGGGTGGCGGCCTGGCAGGCCGTGGAGCGCAGCCTGCGCGTCGAGGCCGCCGCTCTTGAGCAGGCGGTCGAGCAGCTGGGAGCTGCGATCGTGGCGACCGAGGCCAGCTGGGAGTCGGGCAGCGCCCCTGCAGCGACCGCTCGGCTGCGTACGCTGCAGGGCTGGTATGAGGGTCACGCACGCTATGTCGGGGGATTGGCTCAGCAAGCCTCGACGCATATAGGGAATTTTCACCGGGCCAGCACCGACATTCCGACCTACCGGGAGGTGGTTGAAGGAGAGCGCGAGCTGGACACGGCGGTGCGGGCCAACATCGCCGCCAAAGGTATGCGGCGCGAGGCGGTCGTGCACGCGCAAGTGAAGGTGGCCGGCCTCTATCAGGCCTCGACAGCAGGGTTTAGCAGTTACACCTTTGCCGAATCGGTGCCTGGACCTGGCCCCGGCGCGCCGATTCCGCCGCCGGGCACCAGCGCGGGCAGTCCCGATGTGCAGCGGGCCAACGGTCCCGGCGGTGCTCCGGTGACCAAGCCTGATCCGTCGCCGGCCTCGGCCCCGCGTGAGCCGGTGCAGCAAGGCCCGGGGCCGGGGGAGAGCCTGCTCAGTGGTGGGCCGACTTGGCCACCGGCCGACGTCGACCCGGCCGCTGTGGGTAGCCCCTTGCTGGAGACAGTGACCGGAGCCGGGGCGGGCGCGGTGCCCCAGCTGCTGCCGGGAATTCTGGGCGGGGTTGTCGGCGGCCTGGGAGGCGTGATGGGCGGCTTGGCCGGATCGGGGGCCAAAGCGTTGCAGGGCGTGCAGCAGGCCGCCGCACCGATGATGAGCGGGCTGGGCCAACACCCCGGCGGTGGGTCACCCTCTGGTGGGGAGTCGCCACCGGAAACCCCGGAATCACTCGGTGAGCCCGCAGGTGCCGATGGTGGCGGTGGGGGCGGCGGAGAGACCGCGCCGGCCAGTGACGGCGGCGCGATGGGCGCGCCCGCTCCGCTAATGGCCGCCCCAGAAGCGGCCGCCCCGGCCGCGGCCGCTTCGGCACCGGCAGCCCCAGCCGCGACATCGGCAGGACCGGCCCCCGCGGTGGGGGCGATGGGTCCGATGATGCCGCCGATGGGTGGGCGCGGTGGGGCGTCGGGGGGGCCTCAGAACAAACAGCTCTACCCAGACCGCGTACTCAAAGTGGTGACACCACCCAATAGTGAGCCGGTCAAGAACCGTTATGAAGGGCGCAATAAAGACAATGACCGAGGCCGGGACAAACCGCGTGGGTAATCGCTTTGACACCGCCATGTCCGATGACGAATACACCGCCGCCTTCGTGAAGCAAGCCGCGATGGTGCAGGCGGCCGTCGCTGCGTTCCACGCCGACTGCGAGCGCCGCTCCGAGGAACTCGGGCCGTTCGGCGACGACGTTCAGGCGACCTTGAACCGCGATGGGCACCTTGAAGACCTCTACATCGACCCGACCGCGCTGACGCGCTACACCCACCTCGAGCTCGAAGACGTGATCACCGATGCCCTACGCGGCGGCGCGGAACGCCTCGGCGCGGTGCTGGTGGAGACGTGGCACGACCACTACGAAGCCGAGCATTCGCCGATCCGCGAACTGCTCGAAGAATGAGAAGAAACAACCCCCATGGGATATCTTATCGACTATCTCATCGGGTATCGCGTTAGCTATCTCATCGGGTATTGCGGACTGAGCGGGGAGATACCGCGCCGCGTCGCCACGTAGGCCTCGAACTGCGAGATCTCGACCGCGACCTGCCCAGCGCGCTTGGTCGCGGCCCGCGCCCGAATACGCGCCAGTTCCTGGCCGATCTGCGCGCGGCCGGGCCCGGTGGCGGCGGCTTGTCCGCGGGCGCGGGCCGCGGCGTGTTCGGCGCGTTCGCGTGCGGCGGTGCGCGCCCGTGTTTGCGCGGCCACGCGTTCGTGGGCTTCGCGCGCCTCGTCGAGTGCGGCCGGCCGGTCGGCCAGGGTGTTGTGGGCGCTGTGCCAGGCGAGCAGGGTGCCCAGCAGGGCGATCGGTCGCGGCGGAGCGTCCGGGATGCGATGGCCCGCGCCGAGCCAGTCTGAGACCAGTGCGTTGAGGTCGCGCGGTGTCCAGCCGGCGGCCGCCGGCGCGGCCAGCATCGCCGCCCAACTGCCGACACCGAACCTGCGGGCCCACGGGGGGGCGTGTGGATCAGCGCGCCACCGCACGGCCAGGCGCCGGCCGGCCTCATCTGGTGTTCGGCGGCGCGCAGCGCCGCGGTGCCGGGCGCGGTGAGCGCCCGCGTGGGTAGTAACCAGCTTGCCCAAACAGGGGGGTGTAGTAGTTAGTGGGGACCGTTCCAGGTGGGGTGACAAGCTGTGGACAAGCCGGGTGGTGTGGGCGTTGTCGTGCAGTGCCCACACCGAGGCCCAACCGCGGTGGCGATCGCCCATCCGCCAGGACGCCATGCGTTCGATATAGGTGCGTCGGCGCCCGCGCAGGATCTCGGTGGCCACCCCGAGCAGGCGCAGGCATTCGTGGGCGCGTTGGATGGTGCGTTCGTCATAGCCGGTGTCGCGTTCGAGTTGGGCGTTGGTGGGCCGGCAGCCCCGTCCGGTGCTGCGATCGGCGTAGCGGGCCATGGCCGCGGCGATCACGATCAGGGTGGGTTTGGCGATGCCCCCGTTGCACATCAGCGGCCGCACCCGGTGGTAGTGCAGGTCGTAGGCCACCGCCACCGTGATGTGCGCCCAGCCGGTGGGCCCGGCGCTCCAGCACGGCACCCCGGCGTAGGCCTGGTCGTCGAGATTGAGGGCGACGAACGCGCTCGGGCACGGCAGGTCCCGGCCGGCCAGGCGCCGCCCGCGCCGCATCGCCAACACCTCGGCAACACCAGCGGTGCGGATGACACCGCGGCGCGGGCGAGCCGCAGTACAGCCGCGATACCCACCACGGGCGCTGTCCGCATGCGGCGGGGAAAAAAGTGGATCACGGCACGCGACAAAATCTGGAACCGGGCCCAGACATGCGCTACCGTGAGACGAGACTCCCAAGTCACGTCCCTTTCAGGGGCAACGGGTGCGGACCCGGAACCGAGCTGGTAACTCGGCTCAAACCCTCCGACAGGGCCCCGCTTCGGCGGGGCCTTCGTCATGTCAAGGGGGGTGTTTCCGCACCGCAATATTCAGCTGTCAGCATCTGCCCGGCCAGGCACAGGCCCGAAGAAGAGGCCTGCCGGCCGGGCGCGGTGAGGATTCACATCGCCAGCGGCAAAACCTCCGGGTGTTTGTGGAGTTCGCGGACCAGGTCTTCGCGGTCGTAGCGATAGGCCAAGACGTCGGCGACGAGCTGAGACATGCTGATGCCACGTTGCGCTGCTTCGGCTTTGACTTCCTCGTAGACCTCTTCAACGGGGCGACACATGATGAGTTTGCGCTGACCTTTATGCGGCTGAGCCATGGCCGCGATCATGGCACGGCTATCTGATAGCGGGCCTCCGACACGCCGAGGCCTCGTGATGTTTTTGTGATATCCGCACGCCTCCCACCTGCAGTTCTCGCTCATTCACGCCGAAACGTGACGTAGCGAGAAGGCGTGGCGGCGGTTCCCGCTTCGGCGGGATGGGCGTAAAGGTGCCCAATGCGCCTCAACCATTGGCAGGCATCTGCGCGCCGGGGGGTCAAAAGGTGCTGGGCCGGCATCAGCGCCGCCGGCGAGCCGACACGGGCCAGCGCGGCACTCATGAACAGCCGCCAGTGGGTGTGACCGGGCGGCTTGTACGCCCCGCACACCACCGTCTCATCAGCATCAAGGACGGTGATCCGCTGCGTACCGTTGTCATCGACGCTGGACACCAACGGGCAAATCACCGCGGCAGTCATGCCGCACCGGCGATGCCGTCTACCGGTGAATCCTGGGCGAACTGCTCGTACGGGTCGGGCAGCGCCGCGACGGCAACGTCACCGATCTCCTCGCGGCGGCGCGCCTCAAACTGCTCAATCAGCCGCGCATATACAGGCGCGAGCTGCGGGGGGTAGTGACCGGGCAGCAATATCCCACCCCACACGCCGTAGCTGGCACCGGAGGCCACCGCGTTGTAACTGCAGCGACCCCGAAACGGGCATTCGGCGCAACGGGCACCCGCGCGCGACCTGCGGTTGGGGTTGAAAAACAGCTCCGGCTCCTCCCGGCACGCCAGGTCCTGGTCGGTGTGGAATAGGCGCACCTCGGCGCGTAACCGCGATGAATCCGAAGGCCGCGGGCCGCGGGTACTCGGGGTGATCGTCGTCATGGGGTATGTCCTCCTGCGCGTTCGGCCTGGCGGCGGTTCTTCACCAGCACCCTCCGATGGTGAATTGACGGTAATCTAGCACAATTACCGGTAATTAGGCGTAATTTTGCTAACTGGATGTCAGGATCGATCGATGACAGGACCACACGTCCATGGCAGATGCGTTGGCGTCGATGCCATCGGCGCATGTCAGAAGCCAGTTGACTAGATGAGCGCATCTGCGGACGCCGGGCAGCAGATTGCTCACCCCACGAGCCAAACGGCGGCGGGGATGCAGTTATTTACCGGGAAATCGGGCAAAATATCGCCCATGTCCTGGGCCACACTCGGTACCGCCGTGCGTGAGCGCCGCTACGAGCTGGGACTGAGCCAAGCCGACGTCACCGCCCGAGGCGGACCCTCTGTCGAAACTCTGCGAGCTGTCGAGAAAAACAGGGCCGGCCGGCTGACCGACAAATTGCGCCGAGCCCTCGAACGCGCGATCGAGTGGGAAACGGGCAGCATCGACGACATTCTCGACGGCAGCCCCCCACGCCCACGGCCACCCACTGCCACCGTGGCCGAGGCGCGCACGGCACCCCCGGCCAACGGGCCAGGGCCGGCACCTAATGCGGCCGAGCGTTTCGCCGTGGCCGAACACCTGATCAAGGTGCGGCGCACCTTCGCCACCCACCGCGACGACATGGGGGAGACCGCTCGCGCGGCAATCGAAGCGGAGTTCGCCAGCGCTGCGCGCGAGCTTGAAGACGCGATGGTGTGGATGCTGCCGTGGCTTGGCGATGAGGAGCGGGCCGCGGCGATCCGGATCCTGGGCGAACTGCGCAGCGGTTAAAGCGTGTCGGAGCAGCGCGATACGGTGCGGCCATGAGCAGCAATATCCCTGGTATGCCTCCTGGCGGAGGCACCCCGAATCTGCCGGCCACTCGACGGGCTGACGCACTCGTGCATGTTGAACGGCACCGTGCACGCGGGTGTGCCGGGGTGCGGCCACCGCAGCCGCGGCCGCAGTCCCTCTCCGAGCAGTGGTGGCACTACAGTCGCGGCTGCGCGGCCGCCCTACGCGCCGGGCGGCCCCTCACGCCGATCGACGTCTACGGCCCGGTCCTGGAACCGGGCGAGCACGCGCTATTGAGCACCGAGATCGGCTACAGCCGCTACTGCGACACTGACGCACGCTATTCGCCGTTTCCGCTGATCGTCGCCGGCCGCCCCGCGCTCATGTTCGGGGCCCTTGCGGCGCAAGGCGTGATCAACCACCGCCGGAAAGCCAACGCGGAGCGAAAAGCCGCGCACCAGTGGCGGTTTCACCAAACCAGCTCCGTCATTGTCACCACCGACCGGCTGATCTGCAGTACGGTCCCCCATGGGCAGATGAGTTTCTGGTTCGACTCGTGCACCGAATTCCACCCCGACCTACACCAGTGGACACTCACACTCGGCTTTGAAGAGGCAGCTCCGGTACGGCTGCATGGCCCTGCGGCTCCCGCCCTGAGCCTGTGGAGCGCCCACGGAATCTTCGGAGACAGTGGACTTTCCGACCCACGCTTGGCCGCGCTGGTCAGCTAACGAGCGATCCCATCGGAGTTAACTTCCGAGCAAATTGCGCGTATGTTGGTGGTTGTGGAGCTCTGGACGGCGGACCAAGCTGCCCGCCACTGGCAGGTGACGCCGTCGCGGGCCCGCAGCATCCTGTCCGACCGGGGAATCCGCCGAGTATCGGGATATCCCGTCGACGAAGTGCGTGGCGTGTCCCGCCGCCAGGGCGCCCGCACCGACCTGACACCCCCCGTCCAAGCCCACACCCTTTCCGAAACGGCCGAGGCGATCATTCGCGCCACCGACGAACGCACAAGGCTTCGGATTTTCTTCGAATTCAGTCGCGGCGCAGACGAATCCGGACCGGCCGCCCTCGCACTGACCAGCAGGGAGCCGCCCCTAACCGGGGACTCCCGCTATGACGCACTGCTGGCTGCGATTGCCGAACACCTCGCCAGCCGGTACGGGTCGCCAGGCCCGCTGTGGAGCTGCACGCTCGAACGCTTCCTCGTCGACGAGGGGCCCTGGTGGATTTCACCCCTGCCCTCCGCGCGGGCCCACGCCATGTTGTGGACGCCGGCCTCGTTTCGCCGGCGCGGAATATACCTAGACCGCCACGACCTCACCCATGACGGAGTTACCCCGATGCCCGAGCCGTTGTTTGACCACAGCGAGCTGCGCCGCGCGTTGAGCGCTTTAGCGGAAAAGCTCGAGCGCCGCCGGATCGTCGGCCAGGTCCATATCGTGGGCGGGGCCGCCATGATCCTGGCGTACGACCAAACCCGCACCGCCACACGCGATATCGACGGATTGTTTACTCCCGACGGTCCGATGATCGCCGCGATCCATGAAGTGGCGATCGAGCAGGGTTGGCCATCGACGTGGCTCAACAATCAGGCCGCGGGCTATGTCTCACGGAAGCCGGGTGAGGGCAGTCTGGTGTTCGACCACCCGCACCTGCAAGTCGCGGCGACCCCGCCTCGCCACCTGCTGGCGATGAAAGTCCTGGCTGCCCGGGCGGTCCGGGACACCGACGACATCCGCTTCCTGCTCGATTACCTGGGGATTACAGGACGAGCGGAAGTGTGGGCCATTGTTGAGCGCTATTTCCCAGACACAGCAATCCCGGCGCGCTCCAAACAGCTCATCGAAGACCTACTGGACGCGTAGGCAGCTACCGGTCTATGGGCTATCGGATCGTTCAAACTGCGGTGGGCTGGTTGCTGTACGCCGACGGAGAGCAGCTCGGCGTCTACGACACCGCTGGCGAGGTGTTCGCCACGGCGGCCTGAAAGCCGCGGTCACGACCCAGCCGGAACATGGCGACGACAGCTGGACGGAAGCTACGGGACAACACCAGGTCAGATTGACCACCGCGTCTTCGACAAGGGGCTCTTCGATCCACGCTTGGCTGGCGAGAGAAAGGTCTGACCGCCGATTCTTTCTCCGTGGGTACCGCCTGAAGTGCTCAATGCGTGAAATAGCGCGGTGGCCACCGGGCCGAATTAATGCTGGTTGGCCCATGTGTTGGGCGGTTCGGGGCCGTAGAATCGGGCGCTATGGCGCGAAATTTTCAAATGGATCCGGAAGCGACGCGGGCAGGTTTGTCGAACGCCGATGCCGCTGCAGCGTCGCAGCCAGGGTCAAGCGGCAGCGGCCTGCAGCCCGGCGGATACACGATGAACCTGACAGGCGCGGTGAGCGGATCAGTAGCGGTGCGCCAGGCCGAGGCCGAAGTTCGGGTGGCCGCCAACATGACGAGCCGCGAGGTGTCGGTCGCTACGGTCCAGGCCGCCGAAGCGGCGAACTCGGGCGCACTGAGCACGTAGGGAGGTTTGGTTGAGATGACGGCTACTTCGTCACCGTGGTCACGGGAGGCTTCGCCTTCGGTGACACTGCCTGCTCCGCCATCGCCACCACCGCCGGTGCCCGGACCTGGCCCTGGCGCGCCGCGGCCCCCTCATCACGTTGCGCGGCAGCAGAACACTCGCCGATGGGCATGGGCTGCCCTGGCGCTGCTGGTAGTAGTAACC
Source organism: Mycobacterium gordonae (assembly GCF_002101675.1). Classification (GTDB taxonomy): domain Bacteria; phylum Actinomycetota; class Actinomycetes; order Mycobacteriales; family Mycobacteriaceae; genus Mycobacterium; species Mycobacterium gordonae. The sequence goes on from NZ_LQOY01000173.1 coordinate 19,111, forward strand.
GTGTCTGGCGGCGTGAGCGCCGCAATCACCTACGCCGCGCTGAGCGGCGAGCAATCTACATTGAGTTCACCGACGCCTTCGGCGCCGGCACCAAGCTCGCCCACGACGACACCGCGGTTTACCGCCGCCGAGACGGCGGCCGCCAAAGATCACCTCTGCCACGTCTTCGATGTCTCTGTGCGGGGTCAGGAAGGCCAAGGAGGCCTTCGCGTGGAAGGCAAGCTAAACGTGCCCATTGCGCTTCGCGCCGTCAACAGCGCGTCAGTAGTCGAAAACGCACTCATACCAGCAGTCCCCGCAGAGATCACAGTCGCCGCCCGAGCCTATGTCAGTGCCACGCTGCAGGCGACCACAGCCGCGATGGGCAATACTCCGACGCCGGAATTGAATCGCCTGAATGATATTTCCAACGACGCTATCAACACATTGCTGGATTCATGCGGTCTTCCGAGGTGAATTGATTTAATGGCAACGGTTTCTGGTGTTGAGGTCCAGGACTGGTGGGCGGAGCGGAACAATAAGCAGGTAGAGAAGCTGCTTAGGACTCATCTCCAGTCGGCGTCGAACCCGTTGTCGCATCCGGGTGTTCCGTCGGTTCCGCATGTGGCTGGTGATCATCCACCACCGCAGGGCGCGTTTGTGACGCTGTTGTTCGGGCCGTTGGTGTGGCCGCTGGATTCAGAAACGCAGGTAGCCGCGCTTGGCGAGCAGTGGCGCGAGAACGGCCGGATAACCGAAGAGGCGGCGACAGAGGCCCACCGGGCGATGCAGGAAGTGTTCAGCACCTATTGGACGGCCGGTGAGGGTGCCGACCGCGCGTATGACGCCTATAGCCGCGAGGTGTCAGACAAGTTCGAAATTGCTGAAATGTGGAGCTTCGGTGGTTTTCTAGTCGGGCGGTCCGCAGGCGATGTAAGAGACACCAAGCGAGTGATGCTCCGCGAAAACAATGAAGCCCACCAAGAAATCCAGGCGTTTCTCAAAAGTATGAGCGGTCAGTCGATCGCGCAGATAGCGGTAATCCTTGCACCACATCGGGCCGGTATTGAAGAGGCTGGGGCACAGCTACGGGCACACGTCGCCAAAGACACCCTGAACCGTCCCGGGTTTCATGCACCCTCAGGTTTCTGTGATCCGGCCGGTCTACCGGTCACGAGTTGGGAATAGT
>NZ_LQOY01000174.1 GCF_002101675.1 Mycobacterium gordonae
TTTCATCGTCCCTTCCAGCCCGACATCGGGCCACAGGACTCTAAAACTGGTTGGACTCATTCACCGGGAACACGCCAGTGGAATAACGGCTACATCGAATCATTCAACAATCGCCTGCGAAAGGAGTGCCTCAACCGCAACCACTGGAACACCCTGTTCGAGGCCCGGGTCGTCATCGGCGACTTCAAGGACGAGCACAACCACCGACACCGGCATTCGGCCCTGGGCTACCGAACACCGGCCGAGTACGCTGCCCGATGCAGCCACACCCACTACCCCGTGGCCTGCGAGATCAACTGAATCCGAACAACAACAACCTGACTCTAAATCCGGGTGGACTCAGTATCGGGGACTCGCCACAGACGAACGATGCTTAAGACAGCAAAGATCTCAGTATGAACTTAAAGTTGGCAGGGCGTTCAGCAAGGCGGCGAACGAGGTATCCATACCAATCCGCTCCATATGGGACATAGGCGCGCACCTTGTGCCCACTGGCTGCCAGGCGTCGCTGTTCGTTGTCCCGAACTCCATACAGCATCTGGATTTCGTATTCACCGGGTTTGCGACCTTTTAAAGCTGCAAGCCTCTCCGCCGCCTTTAACATACGGGAATCATGGGATGCGACCATCGGGTAGCAATCACTGGCCATGAGGATCTCGACACAGCGGACGTATGAGTCGTCGATCGAAGCCTTGTCTTGATAGGCAACTTCTGCCGATTCTCCATAGGCGCCCTTGACGAGGCGGATTCTCGCCTGTTGAGCAGCCAGATTAGCGATGTCTTCCGCACTGCGGAACAAGTACGACTGCACCACCACTCCAGTGCGCGGGTACTCGGAATGCAGCTCGCCAAAAATTTCAAACGTGGAGTCTATTGTGGAGTAATCTTCCATATCCAACGTTACGGTTGTACCGATCGCGTCAGCTTTGGCACAGATCGCACGTACGCCCGACAGAGCAACGTTAGTGCCACTCACCGCAAGTTTTTGCCCGAAAGCTGACAATTTCACGGACACCTCGGCGCGACTGCCGAGCCCCTCGCGCTCCAGCGCATCGAGCAGCTCTAGGTACGCGTCCCGCGTATATCGAGCTGCCGTAACAGTGGAAACATTTTCGCCAAGGTAGCCAATCGTAGAGTCGACTTCATGCTGAGCCAGAGTTCGCGCCACCGCGATCGCTTCAGTGGTGGATTCCCCAGCTACGAAACGATCGGCGAAGATGTTAAGTGTGCGTGTTGAGGTCGCCAAGCGTCGAAGGTAGCCGCTCCGCGACGCGGAACCCATCGAATGCCGATAAAGTGATCCGAATGGCGTCATCGGTCGAGCCTTAGCAGTCGTACGACACAGGACAGTCAGGGTGGTTACGCGACCCTCAGCACATAAGCGTCATCCCGCGGCCAAGTGCTGGTATATCGCTTGGGCGAGCACGAAGTCGGTTTCATCGTCGATGTCCACAGTGCGGTTAGTTGCATGGAACCAAAACGGATTGCCTCCAATAGGGCCGGCAGTTACTGCGGTTTTTCGATGGAGGAGTGAAAGTGTGAATCCCAGCAGGTATCGCGTCGGCAAGAGTTGTGAACGTACATGACGAGGGCCGAACCCGAAGCCCATCGGACAGTGGTTTTCATCCAATAGGTATCCGCGAAAAGGGTAGACCACGACAAGACAATCGTTCTCAAGACGTGCCTGTTTCCAAGCAGTCAAGCAGCTGCCATAGTCATTGAAGAGCGGATCGGTCAAATGACACCACGCGATATCGTCGTCCCCCGGGACCTGCTTGCAGATCTCGCTCACCACATAGGGGTAAGGCGTCTCATTCTTAGCGAGATACGGCTCCCGGATAAGAAAGTTCAGTCCCCATCGCTCTGCGTGTTGCGCCACAGCCGGGTCCTCACTGCTGACGTAGATCTCGTTCGGTGCGAAACTGAGTAGCAGCTGACTTACCTTGATATCAAATAACGATTGACCCTTATAAAAGGGGCGAAAATTCTTGCTGAGGACACGAGTTGATGAATTCTTTGCTGGAATAACGACTTTCATCAGATACTGCCATGGGCTGCGGGCTCGGCGACGTAAGGAACCGGGCCGGCTGACGCATGGCTATCGGTCACAATACGCTTGAACGACTCGGCATAATCGACGCCGATACCGCGGCCATTATTCCGCATCCGCTCGAGAACCCAACTTATCTCAGCGCGCGGGTCACTGGCGCCGACGAACTGGCTACGGTGCTTGAGGATGGCCTGTAATTTGCGTTCCGCGTGCGGCCCTACATCGATAAGGAGATCGGTATGCTCGTGGCCAGGGACCCATACCTCGGTAACTCGGTGCGCGCTCAAGCCTTCCGCCAGAAGCTCTGGAAACGCTCGCGGATTACGGGCGTCTGGATAAACTGCCGCCAAAGCCGCTTCTCCCACTGCTAAATGGTCCGGGTGCGAGGCGCCAATCGGAAACGAGAGCGACCGTAAGGGCTGGTGGCTTAGCACCAGATCGGGGCGATAGCGTCGGATCTGACGTGCTAGTTCCCGCCGCAACGGAAGGCTCGCCGTCAGATTCCCGTCAGGAAAGCCAAGAAACACGACTTCACCAACGCCAAGGTATTCAGCGGCGTTCCGTTGTTCCGATTCTCGAGTTGCGCCAATCTTTTCACCTGGCATGGTTGGGTCTTCGCCCCCGAGCCGACCGTCGGTACAGATGGCGTAGGTAACCTCCACACCCTCTGCCGCAAGTCGGCTAACCGTTCCACCGAAGCTGTACTCTGCATCGTCAGGGTGCGCGACGATCACGAGGGTTCGCTCAAACACGTGGGGCAACGGCTCTAGTTCAACGGCCGTTCCCGGATTGTCACGCTGCGGCTCCAAAATTGCCATCAAGTCCCTTTCGGAAAGCGGTCTCGCAAATGATGGGGGCTGCATGGCACGCTGCCATCCATCGGCCGTGAAGGAAGAATTGGGCCATTTGCGATATCTAGGGCAAGCGCATCCAGATTAATTAAACGACCACCACGAACCACCGCCACGACTTTGCGGATCGCTGATATGTCATTAAGCGGATTATCGCTGACCATTAGTAGATCGGCGCGCTTTCCCACAGCGATGCTACCCGTCTCGGCGCTAAGGCCCCATAGGGCCGCTGCATCACAGGTGGCCATGCGTATGGCCTCGGCCGACGCAACACCTCGCGCCACGTATAGTTCTAATTCGCGCATCAACGAGTCGCCCGGAAACGTATACCATGTCCCTGCGTCGGAACCAGCCACTACCGTTACTCCGTTTTCGACCATTTCCTCCATGCAGCGGAGCGACCCATCGAAAGCCTGGCGGTACAGAAGTAGCTGGCCGTTTAGTTCATAGAACGTATTTTGCATACCGGCGTAATACTGAACGACCTCTGGCGGGGATATCGCTGGAAGAACCATACGGCTGCGCTCGCGCGATCGTGATTCATAGGAGGCAAGCGTGGGAATCATTGCAACATTGCAGTCCAACATTTCGCTGATGAGACCATCGGGAATCTCGTCGACGATTCCATGGCCAAGGATATCGGCGCCGGCCTCGACAGCCGCGATAGCTTGGGTGCCGGTGGCCACGTGCACAGCGGTTCGAAAGCCTCTCTCATGAGCGGCTGTGACGAGATCCCTCAGGAGGTCCTTTGTCAGGTTGGGTAATGTGCCGAAAACATCGTCATAAACGATCTTCATGAAGTTGGGATTGAGCGCCGCAATGCGGTCGATTTCGCGGTCAACGTCTTCCCGAGTCGCTACTGCGGACGCTGCATCTCCTACGGAGCAATCGCAAAAGCCACCGGGCGCGTTAAGACATCCGTATGACGTCAACATATAGGGGCCTAGGAATTTTCCGCTATTGACATCGTCACGGATTGCCTCGGGCGATGACCCTGGAAAGTCGCCACCCACCGTGAAGAAGTCCACTACCGTGGTCACTCCATGCAGGAGGAACTGTTTTAGTGTTCGAGTGAAGTCGGCACGCACATCGAGCAGACCATTAAACGCCACATGAACGTGCGAGTCGATCAATCCCGGCAAGAGGAACTTTCCTCGTCCGTCTATCCGGGAGATGTCCCGAGTTTCCCCACTCATCTGGGCTTGTGGTGTGATGGCCGCTATCAAGCCTAGCTCGTCGATCTCGACAGCACATCCCTCACGGATCGTTCCCGCCTCTACCTCAACGACAGCGACATTGTCGATGATTATCGACGCAGCCATGGCTCAGTCCAGCCCCTCCGCCTCGAGAACGTGGCTCCCAGCATTGACAAATCGATTGCGAATCTCTGCTACCTGTAGCCGGACATCATTTGCTTTCTCCGGACATCCGCCATTCTGAAGTATGCATGCGATCAGTGCTGCGATCTCCGTGACCTCTGAACGGCCTATGCCAAGCGTGGTGACAGCCGCGGTCCCGAATCGAAGACCACTGGGGCGGCGCGGAGGGTTCGGGTCGTTCGGTATCTGATTCCCATTAGACAAGATACCCGCAGACGCAAGCCAGTTGGCTGCGACATCCCCGGTGACATCCATCGATCCGACGTTCAGAAGGCACGCGTGGTTATCAGTCCCACCACTAACAAGGTCAAATCCCCACAAAGCTAACTCGCTGGCCAGACAACGGCTGTTTTCGATGACTCGGAGAGTGTATGCCTTAAACGAGTCGGTGAGCGCCTCTCCAAGTGCTGCCGCGACGCCCGCGAGGGTTCTAACATTGGTGCCACCCTGACAAATCGGATACACAGCGCGATCTACCTGTTTTGCGAAACTTTTTGTCGATAGGATCAAACCGGCGCGCGGTCCGCGTAGTGTCTTATATGTCGCTGCCGTAACAATGTCCGCATAGGTTACGGGACTGGGTATCGCACCTCCCGCAATTAGCCCGGCCGACTGGGATATATCAGCAATTAGTACAGCCTCGACATCTTCCGCGATATCGCGCAAAATCTCGAAATTCCATAATCGCGGACAAGACGTGTCACCACAGAATATGGCCCCCGGACGCTCGTCTCGTGCTATAGCCGCAATCTGCTTGTAATCCACCTCGGATGTTTCAAGCGTCACTCCATATGGAATCACACGGAACATACGTCCGATAAGGTGAAGAGGGCCGCCTGTAGAGTAATGCCCTCCGGCTGCGGTCTGCAGTCCAAGCAGCGAGTCGTTGGGCTTTAATACGGCCATAGCCGCGGCAAGATTCGCCATGGTGCCACGGTAAGGCTGTACGTTTGCATGTTCCGCGCCGAAGAGTTGGCATGCTCGGTCAATCGCGAGCTGTTCAATTGCATCCGCAGCTGCTTGACCTTCGTGATACCTCTGACCAGGGTAGCCCTCGCAGTGAACGGATTCGAGCGCTGGATGCATCGCTGCCGCTACGCCCGGGCTAAGGTAGTTAGCCGCCGCAATCAGGTTTATCGTATTTGCCTGCCGATCAAGTTCCTCAGTGATCAGGAGGTCGATCATGCTATCGATGGGCGCATAAGCGCGATGGCCAGTGAATCTCGCAGACATCGCGAACGTTCCTAGCAGCCATCGACATTCGGCACCAGGAGACCATAGATGTCCAAGCTCCCGTTTGCAAGTCATTGAAGGTCGCCTACGCACGTGCGGCTTGCCGAACTGTTCGATTCTCGAGCCGGCGAGACACCCACCAGCCGATTGGTGCCATCAACACCACGCGGTCGGCGCCACCCTGCCAAAGAGTGGCCGACGCCAGATGTGCTATGTTGACTCGCCTTGTCGCACTGGACCGAACTAGATCGGGCTCTCAAGATTGTGTCTGCCTGAGCGACTAGCACCACGAGGAGTGAGCATTCAAGTGGTCGAGAGTAAACATATAGAAGATCGTCGGCGGGTCTGCGAATGCGCTGATTGGCATCTCGCACGAAGGGCACAGGGGCGGGCCGCAGTATGACAACTCACGTGATGACCGGGGGCACCGGTTTTGTAGGCAGCCATATGTTGGCACGGTTGTTGAGTGAGCCATCTGATTCAAAACTAGCTGTATTAGCACGGCCCAATTCAGCGGGTTCCTGCGAGGAACGTGTCGGCTGGGCGCTGAAACTTGCTGGACACACGCGCGGCGACCGTCATGGACGGATGTCAATCGTCGAGTCTGAGCTCTCGAAGCCGCTATGCGGTATCGAGCCGGGCTCAATCAGCTTCGGTGGTGAACCCCTCATTTTTTGGCATTTTGCGGCTTCATTGGAGTGGAGCCGCGGGCGTCGAGAGGCCGTGTTCGCTACCAATGTCGACGGAACTCGAAACGCAATCGAACTCGCTACGCATGTCAACGCTGATCTATTCATCTATATTTCGACTGCCTATACCTGCGGATCTCTCAATGGCGACCTACCAGAGGCACTGCATGTTCCACCAACGTTTCACAACGCTTACGAGGAAAGCAAATGTGCAGCGGAGCATATCGTAGCGCAATCTAAAGCATTCAGGACGCTTATTTTACGGCCATCGGTTATCGTCGGAACTTCGCACGACCATAAGCCAAGCGGTAGCTATACTGGCCTATATGGCTTTATCACCGAATTGCGTCGGTTTAAGGACATGCTCGGGGACTCTAAAGACGTAGTTCGGTTCGAAGGTGATCGCGCAGCTCGGATTTCTTTTATACCCGTGGATCATGTTATTGAGGATTCGCTTGCGGTGGTAAATTCAGAAGTGCAGAGGCCGAGGCAGGACGTATACCACATCAGTGGCGAGTCTTGTTCGGCGGTAGGTGATATTTGCGACTATATCATTGAAAAACTAAGGCTTAGTGACCGCCTAGAAATGGTTGACGAACCACTTAGTAACCCGACGCCGCTCGAAAAGTTTTTTGCGAAGCGGCTTGATTTCTTCGCCGGATACATGCGAAACGAGAGACGATTTACCCGTAGCATCGGCCCCAGCCGCTCAATCGTCATTAGCGACCTTTACAAGTTCATCGATGCCGAGATGCAGCAATCCGCGCAATAGTATCAAGCGATTAGTTCTTGAAAACTAGCCCAAACCTGTCGTCTATCCAGACCGAGTTTCAGCTCTTGTTCCCTATAGCTAGGATTGCAGGCATCGGTATAGCGACATGCCCGTTGTTGGCCCGAAAAGCTACTACCGCATCGCGTACCTGGGTAGCTATGGCTGTGCGAGCAGTATCGTCTTGCGCTCGAAGCAGCCCTCCTGTGCGCGCCGTGCCGTAGAGAAACGCGTCGAATATGTCGTCCGCATCCGGCAGATGCCAGGTCAAGTCAATTGGCATAACCTCTATCCCCGTGAATCCAGCCGCGGTGAGCGCCTTGCGGCATTCGCTGCTGCTACTGTAGTGAAAAAAATCTGGACCATGGGGAATCACTGCTGTTCTACCGTACTCAGCCACGGACTGTAGGATCACGGAAAATATTAAAGCTTCTTCGGGCGATGCCCAGACAGTAAAGCCCAACCGTCCATCACGACGCAATACGCGAAAGCTCTCATTGATACAGGCTTGCGGATTGCCGAGATGTAAAATCCCAAAGTTCATAGTCACCCGGTCAAACGTCTCGTCGGCAAATGATAGGCTTTCCGCGTCTCCCTCTTCGAATCTGATGTCCGGATATAGGTTTCGGGCTTTCTGGATCATTTGCGCAGAAAAATCGATACCAACTACATCGGCATTTCGCTCGTAAGCCATTGAAGCCACATAACCTGGTCCAGTCGCTAAATCTAATAGCCGCGCGTTTCTTGTGACACCAACCGCATCGAGCAGGGCGCCTGCCGCTTGCTGGGTAAGCCCTCCCCATGCATCGTGATAGCGGTCCACCGCTCGTTGCCAGCCGGCTAGCTCAAATTCCCGGAATGCCTTCGGATCTTGTGCCACGTGGTCTGACATGATGCTCCATCTAGCTAGATCTGACTAACCGGCCTAACAGGACTGACAATCGTCGCTGGCCCTTCGTACCACGTAGCGCTCCGGTGGTGGAGGGTGATTAAGCTGACAATCCCCAGGTGGCGAAAGTGAACCCCAAGCCAATCACTTTAGCGCCTCTTCAATATCGCATATCAGATCGCCTGCATCTTCGATTCCAACCGACAGCCGCACCAAATTCGCCGGCACTTCAAGTTCTGATCCCGTGTTCGCGGCATGGGTCATCGCAGCGGGATACTCGACCAATGATTCGACACCCCCGAGAGAGGCGGCCAGCGTGAATATCCTAGTTCGTGAGCAAAAATTGCGCGCAATTTCCGAGCCGCCAACTAATTCAACTGAAATCATTCCACCGAATCGGCGCATCTGCTTAGCCGCCACCTTATGCCCAGGGTGACCGGTTAAGCCAGGGTAAATCACCTTCTCGATTTTCGGATGCGCAACCAGCATGTCTACCAACCGCTCTGCGTTGGTGCAGTGCTGTTCCATCCGCAAAGCGAGCGTCCGCACGCCACGCAGAGTGAGGAAGCTATCAAATGGTCCCGGCACAGCTCCCGCACCGTTCTGGAGGAAGGCGAATTCCGAGTCAAGCGTCTCGTCGCCAGTGATCAGCGCACCACCAATGACATCAGAATGACCACCGATATACTTAGTAGTGGAATGTATGACAGCATCTGCGCCAAGTCTAAGTGGCTGCTGCAAATACGGCGAGGCGAACGTGTTATCTACGGCCAGTTTAGCTCCACTTGCGTGAGCAAGCTCCGCGAGTGCGGCGATGTCACCAATATTGAGAAGCGGGTTGGTGGGAGTCTCGATCAGTAGCAACTTAGTGGTTGGCCTGACTGCGGCGCGCACATCATCGATATCGCTAATCGAAGCAACGCTGTACTCGACACCCCACCGCTGGAAAATTTTATCGATCAGCCGAAAGGTCCCACCGTAGGCATCGTTTGGGAGCACCAAGTGGTCGCCCGGTTTCAGGACAGCGCGAAGAAGACAGTCCGTCGCAGCCATGCCCGATCCAAAGGCCCGCGCGTACCCTCCCCCTTCCAGTGCCGCGAGGTTTTGCTCCAGCGCAGATCGTGTAGGGTTCGCCGCCCGCGCATACTGGTAGCCCCCGCGCAGTTCACCTACACCATCTTGCGCGAACGTCGAACTCGCATAAATCGGCACGTTCACCGCACCAGTCAGCGGATCCGGAACGAACCCGGCATGGACTGCCTTTGTTGAGAAGCCCTGCCATGACACATTATCCACGTTGCTGCCTCGTTCATTCACAGACAACGACACTAATACACGTTTCGAGAGTCTCCACGCCCGGTAGTTCTGAGGAGCGCAGTTTGTCTGAGTTCACTGCATGTCGGATCTGAATGCGGTTGTCCTTTGTGAGGTGAGCCCGTCGTAGTGGTCCAGTCGTTGTGCGACTCTGTTGCCCGGTGTTCGGGCAGGAAGAATCAACGACGACATGGCATCGAACAAGCGCCGGCGGCATACGCCGGATCAGATCATTCGCAAGCTCGCCGAGGGCAACAAGCTCCTTGGGTCGGGCCAGGAACTGGGCGAGGTGTGCCGGCATTTGGAGATCGCTGAGTCGACGTGGCATCGCTGGCTGGCCCAGTACGGCGGCATGAAGGCCAACGAGGCCAAACGGCTCAAGGAGCTCGAAACGGAGAACGCCCGGCTCAAGAAGCTGGTCGCCAACCAAGCTCTCGACATCGACATGCTCAAGGAGATCTCGGCGGGAAACTTCTGACCCCGAACCGCAAGCGCCGCGCCGTGACGGCGCTGCGCGACCGGTTCGGGGTATCGCAACGCCGCGCCTGCACGGTGGTGGGCATTCACCGTTCCACGATGCGCCTGAAGCCGCCGCCGATCACCACCGAGGAGGCTGAGCTTCGTGCCTGGTTGCGCAAGTTCTCCACTGACCGGCCCCGCTGGGGATGGCGACGGGCAGCCAAGATGGCCCGTCGCGCCGGCTGGCAGGTCAACAACAAGCGCATCCGCCGGCTGTGGCGTGCCGAGGGCCTGCGGGTCCCGCAGCGCCGCAAGAAGAAGCGTTTGACCGGCATCCGGTGTCGCCGTCGGCGCGATGTCACCGATCCGGCCGAACGTGATCTGGGCGATGGACTTTCAGTTCGACACGACCGCCGATGGGCGCACCATGAAGATGTTGAACGTGATCGACGAGTTCACCCGCGAAGCCCTCGCGATCGAAGCCGATCGTGGCATCGACGCCGACGGCGTCGTCGATGTCCTGGATCGCCTTGCCCTGCAACGAGGAGCGCCGCACTACGTGCGCTTCGACAACGGTCCCGAGTTCGTGGCCCACGCCGTGCACGATTGGTGCCGATTCAACAGCGCCGATTCACTTTTCATCGATTCAGGCTCGCCGTGGCAGAACGCCTGGATCGAATCGTTCAACGGCAGGCTACGGGATGAACTGCTCAACTCGTGGCGCTTCGACTCGCTGCTGGAAGCCCGCGTGATCATCGAAGACTGGCGCTGCGACTACAACGCCAACAGACCACACTCCGCCCACGGCGAACTCACCCCAACCGAGTTCGCCCTACAGTGGACCACGACCCACCAACCCCAAGCCGCATAGCGACTGGACCACCAAACGGGTCCCCCTCATTTGCTCCGGTGGCCGAGCGGCCGAAGGCCGTGGGCAGGCCCACCTGCGAGGTCGTGCGACATCAATCGGACGCGCAGCTACCGGAGCTACTTTCGGTGTCTCGGCGCGGACAGGAGTGTTTGGACGTGCCCAGCCGCGACGATCCATTAGGCGGACGTCCTCACACGGCCGTCTCGCCGCCGCCCACAACAAACCAGATATCCCCCACGGTTAATGTTGCTTAGGCTCACCCCTGCAAGCACGCCCTTTACCGAAGTACACAAGTTCGGTTTAAGGAGGGCTACACCGATCGGGTCATGACGCGGAGCGCGATGTGAGCTCGCGCCTGACCGGTCTCGCGTTGCATAGCACAGGCTGTCGGTCAGAAGTACCCATTGGCGGGTAAGGCCGTTCCATTCACGACGTGATCGCCAATGGCAACGGCCTTGTAAGACGTTGGATTATGTAAAGTGAGCGTCCGAATATTGCGCCAATGCCTATCCAGATTCTTCGCGCGGCTCGCGGACGACGCTCCGCCTACGTTGAAAATCGCGCTAGCTGCGGAGAGTCCGGCCTCGTCCACATGCACTTTTACCTGTGCCGCAGCGAGGGACGCGCGAGCGAACAGTTCGGGATCAGGATTACCAGTACGCTCGCTCGCGTAGGCTGCGTCGATATGCGATGTAGCCGAGAGTACTGCGGCCTCAGCAATATACGCAGTCGAGGCAAGTTTGCCGATTGTTTCCAGGAGCAGAGGGTCTCGCCTTGGACTTTGCGAAGGTGCATGGTCGAATGTGCGAGTACGTGACCTGAGCAAATCACTTGCGTCACTGACCACTGTCCGCAGGATCCCGGCCATGATCGCTTGCAAATACAGCTGCATCAACGGGACGTCAGAGGCAATCCGCTCGACCTTGGGGCTGGTCACATTGAGAAAGTCATCTTCAGTGACCCACACATCGGTGAACTGTGTAGTGCCTGTTCCAGTTCGGTGCTGTCCGATACCATCCCAGTCATCCAGTACTTCGATCCCTGGCCGGTCCAGCGGTAGGTTCACCCGGACGACCTGGTCTTCATCTAGCTGCGCCACCACAGTCACCCAGTCTGCATATGCCGTACCCGTGCTGTAGAACTTCGCACCAGACAATAGCCATCCAGAACCTGACGAGACTAACTTGGTCGCATACTGGTACGTGCCCAGGGCGCCGTCTCTTTCGCTGGTGGCATTACCGAAGATCTTGCCCGCGGCCAGTTCTGCGGCCCACCGATCCCGGATTGGGCCATCAGGGAGCCGTGAGATTTGTCGGACTTGCAAATAATGGGACCGCAAGATGTGAGCGACAATTGGGTCAGCCTCAGCCAACTCGATGATGAAAGTTACAAGATCGCCGATGGTGCCACCCGGGCCGCCAAGCGCTGGATCTAGTGTTAGAGCGGTCAATCCACTATCACGGACCATTTCAACTTGTTCGCGAGGGTCTATCCCGTGGCCTTCTCGGTGAGCAGCCCCTGAAGCGATCTCCGCGAGCATCGCGGCGCGCTTCTGCAGAGTTGGCGTGAAGCTAGTCATGACTGCTCCTTGGTCGGACTTCCAGGTTTCGCCTAGTGTGTCGACGCGCGACTTCAATCGTCCCCCTCATACGCCCGGTGCGTCACCCCCGGTGCATCCATTTTCCCGTAGCGACTCCAAGTATGACGTTGTTCTTGTATGGCTGGCGAGAACATCGCACCAATGGAGTTAACTGGGAACCTCGTGGTCCGGTGGGAAAATACCGACCGAATCCGATCGACCCGCATTGCCGGCGCAGAAACGCATTCAGACCCCAAGGGCCGCCGGCCATTCATATCGGGCGCGTAGCATGCCAAGGCGATTAGCTGCCAACAGTGGCGAATACGGCGCAATTTGCGGTATGAACGTGGTGTGATAACAGGCCGGTTCCGGACGCTCAGAGAGCTCGACACGCCCGATCGCATTCAAGCGCCTATGCGTTAACCGCAGGCTGTTCTACGATTCCGACTCTGCCAGTGGACCGCCAAAACATCCAGCCGCACAAGAATGGAACATCGAGTCCGTTGGCGCCAAGCACCGAGCAGACATGCGTCCGATGGTCGTTACCGTGTTGAATCGCTTCTAGCAGTACGAGACCTTCCGCGTGGGGTACTTCTGGCCATTTCCCGCGAGCAGGCAAAGTTACCGACAGCTCGTTAACGCGAGCGATCACTTCCCGCCACCGTCTGGCCTCGCCCTCCCACACGGCTTCAAGCTCCTCCAAGCGAAACGCACCTTCCTCAGTGACGGATGTGGCAGCTGACTCTCCGGTGAGCCGTTCGAGGAGCCGTTGGTCCTCCGCAATGAGGTGCGTTATCGTCGGTATTATCGCGCCGTACGTGCCGGGTGTCGAGTACTCCAATTGCTCTGCCGTAAGTGTCTTGCAGTGCTGGATGAGGAACTGCGTGGCCCATAGGTGATGTTCGAACATGATCTCAAGCGGCTGCACAACGCGACTTAAGCAGCGATCAACAAGATTGTCAACGGGCGCGCGGATGACAATCTGCACTTTCTCGGCGTCTGGAATACCGTCTAATTTGAGGGATGGCTCAGCCTCAAGGCGCAGATCGAGGTGGCGCGGTGTACGTTTACGGCGGACCTCCCCAACGTAGCAGCGGCAAAGCATGCCCTCGATGAACGCCGATGTCCGCTTGCGACTACCGTTTCGACGCCGAGGCTGTCACGGCGCCTGGTCCGGCGATTGCAAGAGCTATGGTCCGCCGGTGTGCATGGCGATATCGGAGGCCAAAATCGAGACCGAGACCGGCCCCCGGATATTGCATTCTCATGGATGGCCAAAAACGCCCAAGCCGCGGGACCTGCGGTCAATGCGAAGCTGTACCGTCAACGCGTCCGGGTCGATTCGACGATGACCTCCCCGCCGACCATATGTCGGGGTGATCCTTCCTTACTACCGTTGGTGGCGGCTGGCTCGAGGATGGCACCTGCGCCCGATCCAGCCCGACGACGAGTTAACTAATCGCATATCGTTTGCCGCTGTGCGCGAACATGTCCCAACAGCCATGTTGAAGTCATCGGCTGAGGCACCGCGGCGGCCACCTACAAAAGACATCCGGACTTCGGTTAACTGAATCAATCACAGCGTTGCGGCCGGCGTCTGACCGATTCGAGTATCTCTACCTACACTAGTGTCCTGAGTCATTAATTCTAGTGCAGTAGTTGCCGATGCTGGCCAGGATTTGGTCGGCGGTCTTGGTCCAG
>NZ_LQOY01000175.1 GCF_002101675.1 Mycobacterium gordonae
CGCCGGCGGATGCGGGTAACCACTTGGCATTGCAACTCCTAAGATCCATGTTGTTGCAATGACCGTATGAATTTGCCAGCCGAATCCTCGCCATGACGTCACGCTCGCGGTCCGCGGAGATGAAGTAGCGTAGGCCCCGCCCAGCCAACCTGGGCGGGGCCTATTGCGGTGCAACCACAAACTCGGGAGAGACAACAGTGAGCGACGCAGCAATCCAGCGAGTGGGCGTGATCGGGGCCGGGCAGATGGGCTCCGGTATTGCCGAGGTGTCGGTCCGGGCGGGCGTCGCCGTCACGGTCTTCGAGACGACCGATGCGCTGATCACCGCCGGCCGTAATCGCATCACGAAGTCCCTAGAACGCGGCGTCAGCGCCGGCAAGGTCACCGAGCGGGAGCGCGACCGCGCGCTGGGTCTGCTGACGTTCACCACCGATCTCGCCGACCTGGCCGACCGGCAGCTGGTGATCGAGGCCATCGTCGAAGACGAGACGGTGAAGGCCCAGGTGTTTGCTGAGCTGGACCGGGTGGTGACCGATCCGCAGGCCGTTCTGGCCTCCAACACCTCCAGCATCCCGATCATGAAAATCGCCGCCGCCACCAAAAACCCGCAGCGCGTCTTGGGTTTGCACTTCTTCAACCCCGTGCCGGTGCTGCCGCTGGTCGAATTGGTCAGCACCCTGGTCACCGACAAGGATGCTGCCGCCCGCACTGAGGAGTTCGCCAGTGGAGTCCTTGGCAAACAGGTCGTGCGCTGCTCGGACCGATCTGGTTTCGTGGTGAACGCCCTGCTTGTGCCCTACCTGCTCTCGGCGATCCGGATGGTCGAGGCGGGGTTCGCCACCGTGGAGGACGTCGACAAGGCCGTGGTGGCCGGGTTGTCGCACCCGATGGGGCCGCTCAAACTGTCCGACCTGGTCGGCCTGGACACCCTGAAGCTAATCGCGGACAAGATGTACGACGAGTTCAAGGAACCGCTCTACGGCCCGCCGCCGCTGTTGCAGCGGATGGTCGAGGCGGGTCTGCTGGGCAAGAAATCCGGCCGGGGTTTCTATACCTACTGACCGCAGAGCACCGGCTGATCGGGCAACGCCGCGGTAGCGGCACGACGAAGCTGGGTGCGCACCGTACGCGCGTTGACCGACAGCGAAGTCAGCGCCATCCCGGACTACTTCGTATTCTTGGCGCTGTCGAGCGACTTACGGCCGGCGCGCGCTGACCGAGCCGCGAAAGTTGCCGGGCCAGTGGTTATTTCGCCAGGGTGAACTGGTCGACGTCGGTGTATCCCTCGCGGAACAGCTTCGCGCAACCGGTCAGGTACTTCATGTATCGGTCGTAGACCTTCTCCGACTGGATCGCGATGGCCAGATCCTTCTTGGCCTCCAGCGCGGCTGCCCAGGTCTCCAGCGTCCGCGCATAGTGCAGTTGCAGGGACTGGATCCGCTTCAAGGAGAAGCCCGCCGCTTCGGACTGTTCCTCGACCACCGGCACCGTCGGTAGGTAACCGCCCGGGAAGATCTCGGCCAGGATGAACTGGCTGAAGTGAACGATCTCATGGGTCAGCGGCAGGCCCTTGGCCCTGGCTTCCTTGAACGTGGGCCGGACGATCGTATGCAGCAACATGATGCCGTCGCTGGGCAGCACCTGGTGGGCCATCTTGAAGAAGCGGGGGTAGCGCTGGCGGCCGAAGTGTTCGAAGGCGCCGATCGAGACGATGCGGTCGACCGGCTCGTGGAACTTCTCCCAGCCCTCCAGCAGCACCCGCTTGGTGCGGGGCGTGTCCAGTTCGTCGAACTTCTTCTGGACGTGGGCGGCCTGGTTCTCCGACAACGTCAGGCCCACCACGTTGACGTCGTACTTCTCGATCGCGCGCCGCATGGTGGCGCCCCAGCCGCAGCCGATGTCGAGCAGCGTCATCCCGGGCTCCAGGTTTAGCTTGCCCAGGGCCAGGTCGATCTTGGCCAGCTGGGCCTCTTCCAGAGTCATGTCCTCGCGCTCGAAGTACGCACAGCTGTACGTCTGGGTAGGGTCGAGGAACAGGCGGAAGAATTCATCGGACAGGTCGTAGTGCGCCTGCACGTTGCCGAAATGGGGCGTGAGCTGCACTGCCATTGCGATGTCAGCCTTTCTGTTTGTCGGGGTGCTCCCGGACAAAATCCGTCAGTTATACCTGCAGCGCCCCCGATGCATTCCCTGAATGCTAACCGCTGCCGTGGTGTGTAGTTGCACTCCTTCCGTCACATTTGCAGCGGTGACGGCTGACGCACGGGGCCCTCAGCCCTGTTTCAATTGCTCCCAGGCAGGCACCGTCGGCGACGGGTGCGGCTGTGCCCGGAACTTCTCCAGCGACCCGCCTGCCTCGACAATTCCGCAGAGCGCGCTCCAGCTGAGCATCGTCAGGTAGTCGATCAACTCGTCACTGCTCATCCGTGGATCCGACATCCAGGAATGTGTGGCCAACTGCACACCACCGACGATGAGGTAGGCCCACGGCTCGACCCCGCCGACATCCACGCCGGCCTCCCGCATGCGACGGCGCAGCATCACCGCGATCATGCGGGCAATGATGCGCTCCGAGTCGGCGATCACCTTGCTCTTGCTGCCAGAACTGTTCGCCATCACGAATCCGTACGGCTCCGGCTCGGCCGCCACCGTATCGACGTACACCCGTATGACTTCCCGGGTCAGGTCGTAGCCGTCCAAGTTGGAGGACAGCGCAGCGGCCATGTTGGGAATCAGCGTGGTCTGCGCGAATCGCATCATCACCGCGGTAGTGAGGTCGTTTTTGTCGACGAAGTAGCGGTAGAGCACGGTCTTCGAGACCCCGATCTCCGCCGCGATCTCGTCCATGCTCAAAAAGCGGCTCTGCCGGCGGATCGCCTCGATCGTGCCGTCGACCAACTCATTGCGACGGTCGACCTTGTGTTGGTGCCAACGCCGCTTACGGCCATCGGTCTTAGCGGTCCGAGCCGGGATGTGTTGTGCCAATGTCGCCGTTTCCCATTCACTACCTGGACGCATCGATACTACGGCTTGCGGGGGCCCGGATGCCTGGAGCGACGGACCGCGTGAGGCTTCCGAACAGTGTGGGTAACACTAACCGGTGGCTTTGATAGCGGATGATGGTGTGGTGGCACACAGAGCCCTGACGACAGGGGCACCCCCGGCTGCGCCGCCGGGTCCGGGCGGGGGGCGGGGCGGTCGCACATCCCTCGCCGAGTCTTTCGCCGGTGCCGATCCCGAGGCCGACGCCGAACGGCGCACTGCACTGCGGCGAATGAAGGCGGTGGCGCTGAGCTTCCTGATCGGCGCGACCGTGGTGTTCCTGGTGTGTCGGTGGGCCAACGCGCACGGCACCGCGCCGGGCTGGGTCGGTTATGTCGGGGCCGCGGCCGAGGCGGGCATGGTGGGAGCCTTGGCGGACTGGTTCGCGGTGACCGCGCTGTTCAAGCATCCGCTGGGCATTCCGATCCCGCACACCGCCATCATCAAGCGCAAGAAAGACCAGCTCGGTGAGGGCTTGGGCACTTTCGTCCGGGAGAACTTCCTGTCGGCGGAGGTGGTGGAGACCAAACTGCGCGACGCCCAGGTGCCCAGTCGGCTGGGCAAGTGGCTGTCCGAGCCCACCCATTCCCAGCGAGTGGCCGGTGAGGTGGCGACCGTATTGCGCGTCCTTGTCGAACTGTTGCGTGACGAGGACGTCCAGCAGGTGATCGACCGGATGATCGTGCGCCGCATCGCCGAGCCGCAGTGGGGACCGCCGGTGGGCCGGGTGCTGCAGACGCTGCTGGTCGAGAACCGCCAGGAAGCCCTCATCCAGTTGCTGGCGGACCGGGCCTTTCAGTGGTCGCTGAACGCCGGGGTGGTGATTCAGCGGGTCGTCGAGCGCGATTCTCCGACCTGGTCACCCCGCTTCGTCGACCATCTCGTGGGCGACCGCATCCACCGGGAGCTGATGGACTTCACCGACAAGGTGCGCCGCAACCCTGACCACGAGCTGCGTCGGTCGGCCACCCGGTTCCTGTTCGAGTTCGCCGACGACCTGCAGAACGACCCCGACACGATCGCGCGCGCCGACGCGGTCAAAGAGCAGCTGATGGCCCGCGACGAGGTGGCGAAAGCCGCCGAGACCGCGTGGACGACGCTCAAGCGGCTGGTACTCGAGGGTGTCGACGACCCGTCGAGCACGCTGCGCACCCGCATCGCCGACACCGTGATCCGGATCGGGGCGTCGCTGCGAGACGACGCAGGGCTGCGCGACAAGGTCGACGGCTGGATGGTGCGAGCCGCTCAGCACCTGGTTTCGCAATATGGGGTAGAGATCACAGCGATCATTACTGAGACGATCGAGCGCTGGGACGCGCAGGAAGCCAGCCGTCGAATTGAGCTGCATGTGGGCCGTGACCTGCAGTTTATCCGGATCAACGGCACCGTCGTGGGCGCGCTGGCCGGTCTGGCCATCTATGCCATCGCGCAGCTGCTGTTCTGAAAAGTGCTAACTGACTGCTTGCAATAGCAAGCACTCCTCCGTACCCTGATTGGCGTAAAGCAAACATAAATCTGACGCAGGAGTGACCGATGACGCCGGAGGAGAAGCTGGGCACCAAGGTGTCCGCAAAAGCCTCTGACGTGGCCTCCGACATCGGCAGCTTCATCAGGTCGCAGCGCGAGACGGCGCAGGTCTCGATGCGGCAGCTTGCCGAACGGTCGGGTGTCAGCAACCCTTATTTGAGCCAGGTCGAGCGTGGACTGCGCAAGCCGTCCGCCGACGTCCTGGCCCAGATCGCTAAGGCGCTACGGGTTTCCGCGGAGGTGCTCTATGTGCGGGCCGGCATTCTCGAGCCCAGAGAGGCGAGCCAGGTGCGTGACGCCATCGTCACCGACACCGCCATCACTGAGCGTCAGAAGCAGGTTCTGCTGGACATCTACACGTCGTTCACGCAGCAGAACGAGGCCAACCATGAGGAGTGTCCGAGCGAATCCGACGACGACTGACAGCGATCTGGCTGACACGGAAGTCGACGGTCCCGACTGACCCGACCATCCAGGAGGTTTCCGGCAAGTCGCGCACCAATGTCAATCCGCGGGTCTTGACATTTCCTGCCCACAGGAGCCGGACTTGCGCAAATTTCAACCATTTAGCACTAACCCCGATATCGAATATCTAAGGAAAGGAAACACCATGGCTGACAACACCAACATCGAGGACCTGAAAGCTCCGCTGCTTGCCGCGCTGGGTGCGGCTGACCTGGCCCTGGCCACCGTCAACGACCTGATCGCCAACCTGCGTGAGCGCGCCGAGGAGACCCGCAGCAACCTGCGCGAGCGCGCCGAGGAGACCCGCACCGACACCCGCAGCCGGGTCGAGGAGAGCCGCGCTCGCCTGACCAAGCTGCAGGAGGACCTGCCCGAGCAGTTCACCGAGTTGCGCGAGCGGTTCACCGCTGAGGAGCTGCGCAAGGCGGCCGAGGGCTACGTCGAGGCTGCCACCAGCCGGTACAACGAGCTGGTCGAGCGTGGCGAGGCCGCCCTGGAGCGGCTGCGCAGCCAGTCGGCTTTCGAGGACGCGTCGGCGCGTGCCGAGGGCTACGTCGACCAGGCCGTGGAGCTGACCCAGGAAGCGCTGGGCACCGTTGCCTCGCAGACCCGCGCCGTGGGCGAGCGTGCCGCCAAGCTGGTCGGGATCGAGTTGCCGAAGAAGGCGGAGGCTCCGGCCAAGAAGGCCGCTCCGGCTAAGAAGGCCGCTCCGGCCAAGAAGGCCGCTCCGGCCAAGAAGGCTCCCGCCAAGAAGGCTCCGGCCAAGAAGGTCACCCAGAAGTAAGTCCGGGGTAGCCCGAGAACACCACTCGACTCCAAGTCGCCGCACTGCGGCGACTTGGACCAGAGAAACACCACTCGACTCCAAGTCGCCGCACTGCGGCGACTTGGAGTCGACGTTTTTGCGGCGGCCCGCATAGTCTTATGAGCGTGCAAGCCGTAGGTACCGTCATGTTCGTTCTGTGGGTCGCCGTCGCAGTCGCGACGGTCTATGCGTTCGTGCACGCCGCACTGCAACGTTCGGACGCATACACCGCCGCCGACAAGCAGACCAAGCCCCTGTGGTTGGTGATCCTCGGTGGCGCCATGGCGCTGATCACCATCCTGTACGGCATCTTCGGCGTGATGGCGATAGCGGCGGCAGCGGTCGCGACCGGCGTGTATCTGGTCGACGTGCGTCCCAAGCTCCTCGAAGTGCAGGGTAAGTCGCGCTAGCGGATGAAGTTCGTGTTCATTGCGCCGGCAGCGGCGCTCGCTTCGCTGCTGGGCGCGGTTCCCGCGGTTGCTGATCCCGGCGGCCCCGACGGTGCGTCGCCACCGTTCGTGGACCACACCGAATGGGCGTCCTGGGGCAGCCTGTCCACCCTGCGTGTCTATCCGAGTCCCTCGGGCCGTGCCGCAGCCCGGGCGTCGGCAATCGCTGGCGCCCATCCGCAAGCGGCCGACGAAGCCTGGTCGGAGGTGCTGGGGCGGGCACCGGATGCCGACACGCCCGGCATGCGCGCGCAGTTCGTCTGTCATTGGCAGTTCGCCGAGATCGCGCAGCCCGGCAAGATCAGCTGGAACCTGGAGCCGTGGCGTCCCGTCGTCGACGACGCCGAGATGGTGGCATCCCGCTGCAATCCGGGCGCCGCGGAAGAGCCCTTCTGATGGCCGGCCCGCCGACCCGCCGGCAGCTGGCCGCGATGGTCGATCACACCCTGCTCAAACCCGAAGCCAGCGAGGCCGACGTAGCCGCGCTGGTCGCCGAGGGCGTCGATCTGGGGGTCTACGCCGTGTGTGTCTCGCCGTCGATGGTGCCGTTCGCCGTTGCCCACGGCGGCGTTCGCGTCGCCGCGGTGGCCGGCTTTCCGTCGGGCAAGCACCTGTCCGCGATCAAGGCGCAGGAGGCGGCCGCCGCGGTTGCTGCCGGCGCCGTCGAGGTCGACATGGTCATCGACGTCGGGGCGGCCTTGACGGGCCGGTTCGACGCGGTGCGGGCTGATGTCGCCGCGGTACGTGCCGCCGCGGCCGGTGCGGTGCTGAAGGTGATCGTGGAGTCGGCGGTGCTGCTTGCGCTGGGCGACGAGCGCGCGCTGGCCGACGTATGCCGGGCGGCCGAAGACGCCGGCGCCGATTTCGTCAAGACCTCGACCGGCTTCCATCCCGCCGGCGGTGCGTCGGTGCGCGCCGTCGAAGTGATGGCCGCGACCGTGGGCGGACGGTTGGGAGTCAAGGCCAGCGGCGGCATCCGTGGCGCCACCGACGCGCTGGCCATGCTGGACGCCGGGGCGACGCGTCTGGGTCTGTCCGGTACCCGGGCCGTGCTCGACGGCCTGACTTAGGCCGGGCCTAACTCACAGGTCGGCCAGGCAGGGGTCGGTGTTGCCGGTCGGGATGGTGGCGTTGCGGGCGGCGAAGCGTGCCACCACGCCGCTGTCGGTGACCTCGACGCTCTCGGCCTTGACGCCCAGCGGGTAATTCTTGGTCAGGCTGTCGGTGTACTCGTTGAGCGTCGACTGCACGGACTCCTTCGGCAGCGAGAAGCCGAGCGTGTTGAAACTGACGATCTGCAGTTCGATGCCGCCATTACCGGTCACCACCGGCTTGGCGACGATGTCGTTGAGCATGCCCTTCAGCTCCACCGTGTTGTCCTTGGGGTGGGTGATCACGCTGCTGGTGACGAACTCACCAAGAATCGGGATCGCGTTCTGCACCGACTCCTTGATGCCCTGGGCGGTCCAGGTGATGGTGGCGTCCAGCGCACCGATCGTCCCCTTGGACTCGGACGTCTTGTTGATGTTGACGTCCTGGATGTTCAGTTGCAGCTTCATACCCTTGGCGTCGCGGATCTGGTTACCCGCCGTCTCGATCTTGATGTTCGTGTAGTGGTCGGTGGCCACCTGCCACAGCACCAGCGGCGTCACCCCGAAGGACGCGGTGGCCTGGTCTTTCACCACGCAGGCGGTCGCGGCGGCGACCCGGTTGTTGGCTTCGTGCCGGACGTAGAGTTCGGCGCCGATCAGACCCGCGACTACCAGCGAGAACACGATGATCAGCACCAGCAGGATGGCGAGTGGATCGCGACGTGAGCGCTTCTTCTTCTTGACCTCGCCGGCTTCGTCGGCCGGCGGGGCGATCGGGGTGGTGCGGTCGGCGCCCGGCATGGGAGGTGGCGTCGGGGGGATGCGCCGCGTGTCGGCATTGGCGCCGGCCAGGTGCTCGGTCTGTGGCGGCGGCGGCGCGGGCGGGGGCTGCTGCTGTTCGAATCCGCCGCCGCGGGGGTCGCCGGGATGCAGCCGCCCGGTGGAAGGATCCGCGGGGGCCGGAGGTCGGCCGAGCGGTCCCTGATCGCCCGGACGTGCCCAACCGGATGGGCCTTCGTTGCGTGGTCCCTGCGGAGTCGTCACCTTCGAGATTCTGCCCTATCGCTGTGAATAAAGGTTGAGCGGTTGCGCAGCACCCCGATGCTGTCGCGGGCCTTCGCCACCTCCTCGAGGTCGATGTCGGCGACGACCAGTTCCGGCTGGGAGCCCGCGGAAGCCACGACTTCCCCCAGCGGCGACGCCACCAGGCTGCCCCCGACGCCCGTGGGCGCGGTCGAGCCGCCCAGGGTGTCACCGGGATCAGCCTGACCGGCCGCGATGACGAAACTCGTCGAATCCAGGGCTCGTGCCCGGGCCAGCAGGGTCCACTGATCGAGTTTGCCGGGCCCGGCGCCCCAGGAAGCGCAGACCACGATCAGCTGGGCTCCGCGGTCGGCCAATTCGGTGTACAGCGCCGGAAACCGGATGTCGTAGCACAGGGTCAGACCCACCGGGACGCTGTCGATCTCGATCACTACCGGTTGCCGGCCGGGCGCCACGGTGCGCGATTCGGCGAAGCCGAACGCGTCGTAAAGGTGGATCTTGTCGTAACGGGCATCCGGCTCATTCGGTTTGCCCGGACCGACCGCGATCAGCGTATTGGTGACTCGCCCGTCCCCGGACGGGACGAACATGCCGGCCACTACGGTGATTCCGGCGTCGGCGGCGATTTCGCGGACCCCGTCGGCCCACGGACCGTCGACCGGCTCGGCGACCGGTCCCAGCGGAACGCCGAACCGGCACATGGTCGCTTCCGGGAACACCACCAGGCCGGCGCCGGCGTCGGCGGCGCGCTGCGCGTACTCGCGCACCAGCCGCAGATTCGCGGCCGGGTCGGTGCCGCTCAGGATCTGGGCCAATGCGACTCGCATGGACGCCAGCTTAGGCACGTGACGGTGCTCAGCCGGTCCCGTTTCGCGCCGCCGATCCGTCCGCGCTGTTGAGCCACGAAGTCGTGAAGCGCTGCTCGATGGTCACCAGTTGGCCCAGTTCGTTGCCGATCAGCCGCTCCAGCTTGCCGCCGATGAACGGCACGCGCACCTGGATGGTGAGTTGCAGCGTGATCCTGGAACGGTTCGACTCGGAGACGGGTTGCAGCAGCGCCGTGCCCCACAGGTTGACCGGCGCGCCGACGATCGATCCCGCGATGGATGCGGTGGCGATGCCGTCCCTGATCGGGCCCCACGTCTCCTCGCGGCGTACGCACAGATCACCCCGATGCAACTGCGTGACCAGCGCTGGCAGGTTCTGGTTGAGCATCGTCTGGTGCGTGATCACCTCGATGGTGCCGTCGTCTCCGGACTCGCCGCCGATCCGCATCGACTCCAGACTGGCTACGTCGACCGGGGTTTCGGCCAGCCTGCCCTGCCAGTAAGCCAGGTCATGGAAGGCCTGGTGAACGTCTCTGACCGTGGCGTCGTAGTCGGCCGACATGTCGAATGAACGCGGCATAGTCAAAAACGCTACCGTTACGGGCCAGGAAACGGAGCACATGAAACGACAAGTCCCTTCGTTATTTGCCGGGGCACGCGTGGCCGAGTCGGTGCCGCTTGCGCCATTGACGACGCTGCGGGTGGGGCCAGTGGCGCGACGCGTAATCACCTGCGACAGCAGCGATCAGGTGGTTGCGGTGTTGCGGGCGTTGGACGCTCAAGCCGACGGCTTCGATGGTGGCACGGTTCTGGTGTTTGCTGGCGGCTCCAATTTGGTGATCGGCAACGGCCTTCCGGACCTCACCGTCGTCAGGCTGGCCAACGCCGGCATCACCGTCGACGGGAACCTGCTGCGGGCCGGGGCGGGCGCGGATTGGGACGACGTGGTGCTCCGATCCATCGAGCACGGTCTGGGCGGCCTGGAGTGCCTGTCGGGCATTCCGGGTTCGGCCGGAGCCACGCCGGTGCAGAACGTCGGTGCGTACGGCGTGGAGGTATCCGACACCATCACCCGGGTCCGGTTGCTGGATCGACACAGTGGCGAGGTGCGCTGGGCGCCCGCCGAAGAGTTGGGGTTCGGGTATCGCACCAGCGTGCTCAAGCGGGCCGACGGACTGCAACTGCCCGCCGTCGTCCTGGAGGTTGAGTTCGCGTTGGACGCCAGCGGGCGCAGCGCGCCGCTGCGCTACGGGGAGTTGACGTCGGCACTGGGGGTGGCCAGCGGGGAGCGTGGTGACCCGCAGGCGGTTCGGGCGGCGGTGCTGGCACTGCGGGCCCGCAAGGGAATGGTGCTGGACGCCGCGGACCACGACACCTGGAGCGTGGGCTCGTTCTTCACCAACCCGGTGGTCTCGACGCGGGACTACCAGCGGCTGGCGGCAACGATCGACGGGCCGGTGCCCAGCTATCCGGCGCCGGACGGCGTCAAGCTGGCCGCCGGCTGGCTGGTCGAACGCGCCGGTTTCGGGAAAGGGTTCCCCGACGAGAACGCGCCCTGCCGGCTGTCCACCAAGCACGCGCTCGCCCTCACCAACCGGGGTAACGCGACCGCGGAGGACGTGATACTACTTGCTCGCACCGTCCGGGACGGAGTTCGTGACGTGTTTGGTATCACACTGGTACCCGAGCCTGTACTGGTCGGATGTGCTTTATAGCTGCTATTTGCGTGCGCGCGAAGCCCCGCCGCACGTCTTTGCTGTGGGGCAGAGGGTGTTTCGCCCGGTATCTTTGACGTTTGTGACCACCTCCAGCACCCCCTCGAGCCAAGGGCCGATGACCCGGCGCGCGGCTTTGGCGGCCATCGGCCTCGGCGTGTTCGCGCCGGGCGTCCTGGCCGCTTGCGCCGGAGGCAAGATCACTCCGCAATCTGAGAAGAAGCCGCCGGCCGCGCCCAAGCTGACGTATCAGCCTGCCAACGCCACCGAAGACGTGGTCCCGATCGCGCCGATCAGCGTGAGCATCACCGACGGATGGTTCCAGAAGGTTGCCCTGACGAACTCGGCCGGCAAGCCTGTTGCAGGCACCTTCAACCAGGACCGCACCGTCTTCATGACCACCGAGCCGCTGGGTTACGACACCACTTACACCTGGAGCGGTTCTGCAGTCGGTCATGATGGGAAGGCCATTCCGGTGACGGGCAAGTTCATCACCGTTACGCCGAAGAAGAAGGTCGACGGCGGGTTCCAGTTGGCCGACGGTCAGACGGTCGGGATCGCGGCCCCCATCATCATCCAGTTCGACGCCCCGATCAGCGACAAGGCGGCCGTCGAGCGGGCGCTGACCATCAAGACCAATCCGCCGGTCGAGGGCAGCTGGGCGTGGTTGCCCGATGAGTCCCAGGGCGCCCGCATCCACTACCGGCCCAAGGAGTACTACCCGGCCGGCACCACCGTCAACGTTGATGCGAAGTTCTACGGGCTGCCGTTCGGCGACGGCGCTTACGGCCTGCAGGACATGTCGTTGAACATCCAGATCGGCCGGCGGCAGATCGTCAAGGCTGAGGTCACCTCCCACCGCATCCAGGTGGTCACCGACGCCGGCGTCATCATGGACTTCCCGTGCAGCTACGGCGAGGCCGACAAGGCCCGCAATGTCACCCGCAACGGCATCCACGTCGTCACCGAGAAGTACGCCGACTTCTATATGTCCAACCCGGCGGCGGGTTACAGCAACGTGCACGAGCGTTGGGCGGTGCGGATCTCCAACAACGGTGAGTTCATCCATGCCAACCCGTCCAGTGCCGGCGCGCAGGGCAACAGCAACGTCACCAACGGCTGCATCAACCTGTCGACGGCCGACGCGGCGGAATATTTCCCAACCGCGATGTACGGCGACCCCGTCGAGGTGACCGGGAGTTCCATCCAGCTCTCCTACGCCGATGGCGACATCTGGGACTGGGCCGTGGACTGGGACACCTGGGTGGGGATGTCGGCGTTGCCGGCTCCGTCGGGGCGTGCCCCGGGAACGCAGATTCCCGTGACGGCGCCCGCGACCCCGTCGACGGCACCGAGCCTGTCGGGCACGCCGACGACGACTACGACGACGACTTCGCCTAGCTCGGGGCCAGGTGGTTGAACCTCCGGGTCGCTGACGCCTGGTCGCGGGGCCGGATGATGATCTGGTCCAGATTCACATGCGGGGGCCGCGACGCCACGAACCCGATGACCTCGGCGATGTCGGCGGCGACCAGCGGAGTCATCCCCGCGTAGACGGCGTCCGCGCGTCGCTCATCCCCGTCGAACCGAACCAGCGAGAACTCGGTCTCCACGGCGCCGGGTGCTATCTCGGTGAGTCGCACCGGCTTACCCAAAAGTTCGCCGCGCAGCGTGCGGTGCAATGCGCCCTGGGCATGCTTGGCCGCGGTGTAGCCCGCCCCGCCGTCGTAAATCTCAAGGGCCGCAATAGAAGTCACCGTGACGATCAGGCCGTCGCCGGACTCGATCAGCTTGGGCAGCAGTGCCCGCGTCACCCGTAAGGTGCCCAGCACGTTGGTCTCCCACATCCAGCGCCAGTGCTCCATGTCGGCATCGGCCACCGGCGCCAGGCCCTTCGCGCCACCGGCGTTGTTGACCAGCACGTCGACCCGGTCCAGTCCATGGGCCAACGCGGCCACATCGTCGTCCTTTGTGACGTCGGCCACAACGGCGGTGCCCCCGATCTGCTGCGCCAGTGCCTTGATCCGATCGGCCCGCCGTGCCACTGGAACGACGTGAAAGCCTTGTGCTGCAAGTGTTTTGGCGGTGGCTTCGCCGATCCCGGAACTGGCTCCGGTCACCACGGCGACGGGTTGGTGCGGTTCGGGGGAACTCATCGGGACAACTGTAATAAACGTGCTAAATTTTCGGGGTGTACTGCAGTGCCTCGTTCCGCACGACGACCGCGTGTATCTACGCGGGCGCGTGTTGTTGTCGCGCACTTTGCCGCGCCTGAACTGACGCAAGTCGCGGGTGTGGCCAGGGACCCGGCCATCGGAACTCGTAAAAGGACTGCCAGTGCACTCGACTACTCTCACCCACCAATCGCACAGCCGCACCGGGCATAACGGACCGTTGCGGGCGTACCGTCAGGTCGTGCCCCCGGCTTTACACATCGGCGATTCGGCGGCGGCATCGGTGTTCCGCGCGGTGCGGTTGCGCGGGCCCGTCGGTCGCGACGTCATCGCCAATGTCACCTCTTTGAGCATCGCAACGGTGAACCGTCAGGTCATCGCGTTGCTCGACGCCGGACTGCTGCGCGAACGCGCCGACCTCGCGGTTTCCGGGGCGATCGGACGCCCGCGGGTACCGGTCGAGGTCAACCACGAGCCCTTCGTCACGCTCGGCATCCACGTCGGGGCGCGCACCACCAGCATCGTCGCCACCGACCTGTTCGGCCGCACGCTGGACACCGTCGAGACGCCCACGCCGCTCAATGCCGCGGGGCCTGCCCTAACGTCGCTGTCCCACAGCGCCAGCCGCTACCTGCGCCGCTGGCACCGGCGGCGTGCGCTGTGGGCCGGCGTGGCGATCGGCGGCACCGTCGACAGCGCCACCGGTCTGGTCGATCACCCCCGGCTGGGCTGGCGGCAGGCGCCGGTCGGCCCGGTGCTGGCTGATGCGCTCGGCCTGCCCGTGTCGGTTGCGTCCCACGTTGACGCCATGGCCGGAGCGGAACTGCTGCTGGGCATGCGGCGGTTCGCGCCGGGCACGTCGACCAGCCTGTACGTGTATGCCCGCGAGACCGTGGGCTACGCGCTGGTGATCGGCGGACGGGTGCACTGCCCGGCCAGCGGTCCGGGGACCATCGCGCCACTGCCCGTGCAATCGGAGCTGCTCGGCGGCTCCGGGCAGCTGGAATCCACCGTCAGCGACGAGGCCGTACTGGCGGCCGCCCGTCGGCTCCGGATCCTGCCCGAGCTGGCCCCAGCTATTCGTCCCGGCGCGTCGACGACCGCGATGACCGACCTGCTGCGTGTGGCGCGAGCCGGCAGTGAGCAGGCACGGGAATTGCTGTCCGAGCGGGCGCGGGTCCTCGGCGGGGCCGTTGCACTACTGCGCGACATGCTCAACCCCGACGAAGTGGTGGTCGGCGGCCAGGCGTTCACCGAGTATCCGGAGGGGATGGCCGAAGTGGAGGCCGCTTTCGCCGAGCGCTCCGTGCTGGCGCCGCGCGACATCCGCGTCACCGCTTTCGGCAACCGCGTCCAGGAGGCCGGAGCGGGGATCGTGTCACTGGACGGGCTCTACGCCGACCCGCTGGGGGCGATGCGCCGATCGGGAGCACTGGGCAGCCGGCTTGCGGACACCGAGCCCGAGGCTATCGCCAAGTAGGGGTCTGAGCTGCGCAACCCATGCGGCCGGGCTTACGCTTTGGCGCGTCCTGTAAAGATGACAGTGTGCGTTACGACGACGAACCACGCCGGGTAGCCCTGCTCGCGGTGCACACCTCGCCGCTGGCACAGCCTGGCACCGGTGACGCCGGCGGCATGAATGTCTACGTTCTGCAAAGCGCGCTGCACCTGGCCAAACGCGGCATCGAGGTGGAGATCTTCACCCGGGCCACCGCCTCCGCCGACCCGCCGGTGGTGCGGGCCGCACCGGGTGTGCTGGTCCGCAATGTGGTCGCGGGGCCGTTCGAGGGCCTGGACAAGTACGATTTGCCGACCCAGCTGTGCGCCTTCGCCGCCGGCGTGCTGCGCGCCGAAGCCGCGCACGAGCCGGGTTATTACGACATCGTGCACTCCCATTACTGGTTGTCCGGTCAGATCGGCTGGCTCGCCCGAGACCGTTGGGCGGTGCCGTTGGTGCATACCGCGCACACGCTGGCCGCGGTGAAGAACGCCGCGCTGGCCGCGGGCGACATCCCCGAGCCGCCGTTGCGCACGGTGGGCGAACAGCAGGTCGTCGACGAGGCGGACCGGCTCATCGTGAACACCGAAGATGAAGCGCGGCAATTGATTTCGTTGCATCACGCGGATCCGGCACGGATCGATGTGGTACATCCCGGGGTTGACCTGGAGGTCTTTCGCCCGGGTGACCGGGCGGCGGCCCGGACCAGGTTGGGGCTGTCGCCCGACGAGCCGGTGGTGGCCTTCGTCGGACGCATCCAACCGCTGAAGGCACCCGATATCGTGCTGCGTGCGGCGGCGCGGCTGCCGGGGGTGCGCATCATCGTGGCCGGCGGGCCGTCCGGCAGCGGCCTGGCCTCCCCGGATGGCTTGGCACGACTTGCCGATGAACTCGGCATCGCTTCGCGGGTGACCTTCCTGCCGCCACAGTCGCGCGAAGATCTGGCCAGGTTGTTCCACGCGGCCGATCTGGTGGCGGTGCCGAGTTATTCGGAATCGTTCGGCTTGGTCGCGGTGGAGGCGCAGGCCTGCGGCACGCCGGTGGTGGCCGCCGCGGTGGGCGGGCTGCCGGTGGCGGTGCGCGACGGCATCACGGGGACGTTGGTGTCGGGGCACGAGGTGGGCCAGTGGGCCGAGGCCATCGATCGACTGCTGCGCGTCAGTGCCGGCCCGCAGGGCTGGGCGATGAGCCGGGCCGCAGCCAAGCACGCCGCCACGTTCTCTTGGGAGAACACCACCGACGCGCTGCTGACCAGCTACCGGCGCGCCATCGACGACTTCAGCGCCGGACGTCAGCGCCGGGTGCGCGACCTCGTCGCCAAGCGCAAGCCGCGGCGCTGGTCGGCCCGGCGGGGGGTGGGCGCATGAGTGTGGAACAGGTGATCGAGGACGCGCTGCGGGCCAGCGAGCTGAACTACTCCAAACACGCCGGGGCCCGCGGCGGGCTGCCGGGAATCATTGTGGAGCTGCCCGGCGAGCGCAGGCTCAAGACGAACACGATTCTGAGTATCGGCGAGCATTCGGTGCGGGTGGAGGCGTTCGTCTGCCGCAAACCCGACGAGAACCACGAGGGCGTCTACCGGTTCCTGCTCAAGCGCAACCGCCGGCTCTACGGGGTCGCCTACACCCTGGACAAGGTCGGCGACATCTACCTCGTCGGGCGGATGTCGCTGGCCTCGGTCAGCGCCGACGAGCTCGACCGGGTGCTCGGTCAGGTGCTCGAGGCGGTCGATTCGGACTTCAATACGTTGCTGGAGTTGGGATTTCGCTCGTCCATTCAGAAAGAGTGGGAGTGGCGGGTATCGCGCGGTGAGTCGCTGAAGAACCTGGAGGCATTCGCGCACCTGATAGACGAAGACGACGAGACTGCGTGAGAGACTTGCCGGCATGGGAGACACTGCCACGCTGGTACTGCTGCGCCATGGCGAGAGCGAATGGAACGCCCTCAATCTCTTCACCGGCTGGGTTGACGTCGGCCTAACCGAGAAGGGTCGCGCCGAGGCGGTGCGTGGCGGCGAGCTGCTGGCCGAGCAGGGTCTGTTGCCCGACGTGCTCTACACCTCGTTGCTGCGGCGCGCGATCAGCACCGCGCACCTGGCTCTCGACGCCGCCGACCGGTTGTGGATTCCGGTGCACCGCAGCTGGCGACTCAACGAGCGCCACTATGGCGCGTTGCAGGGCCTGGATAAGGCGGAGACAAAGCAGCGCTACGGTGAAGAGCAGTTCATGGCCTGGCGGCGCAGCTACGACACACCCCCACCGGCCATCGAGAAGGGCAGCAAGTTCAGCCAGGACGCCGACCCGCGCTATGCGAACATCAGCGGCGGGCCGCTCACCGAGTGCCTTGCCGACGTCGTGGCGCGCTTCCTGCCGTACTACACCGACGTCATCGTCCCGGAGCTGCGCACCGGCAAGACGGTACTGATCGCCGCGCACGGCAATTCGTTGCGCGCGCTGGTCAAGTATCTGGACCAGATGTCCGACGAGGACGTCGTGGGCCTGAACATCCCGACCGGCATTCCCCTGCGCTACGACCTGGACGAGCAGCTGCGCCCGAAGGTCCCCGGCGGGACTTACCTGGACCCCGAGGCAGCTGCCGCCGGTGCCGCGGCCGTGGCCAGCCAGGGCGCGGCAAAAGGCTGATTGCGGCCCGCAACGGACCGTTTGCTGAACATCCCGTTAACGACAGCGGAACACCTGTACCGCAGCGTGTGACTTGTCCGGTTTTAGCCGTGCTCCGCTAGGGCTGTGTTCACCCGATTTGTAGGATTTTGTATGTGACTGTGTTCTCGGCACTGTTGCTGGCCGGGGTTCTGTCCGGACTGGCACTGGCCGTAGGCATCGTGGTGGGCGCCCGGCTGGCGAAGCAGGCGGGGCAACACCGCCACGGCGCCGCCACCGACGGGACGGGTATCACCGTCGCCCAGATGCTGCAACGGATCGTCGCCCTGATGCCCATGGGTGCGGCGGTGGTGGATACCCACCGTGACGTCGTATATCTCAACGATCGCGCCAGGGAACTCGGTTTGGTGCGCGACCGGCAGCTCGACGACGCCGCGTGGAAGGCCGCGCAGCAGGCGCTGGGCGGTGAGGATGTCGAATTCGACCTGGCTCCGGTCAAGCGAGCGGGCGGCAGGTCCGGACTGTCGGTACATGGACACGCCCGGCTGCTGAGCGAGGAAGACCGCCGATTCGCCGTGGTGTTCGTCCACGATCAGTCCGACTACGCCCGCATGGAGGCGACCAGGCGTGATTTCGTGGCCAACGTGAGCCACGAGCTCAAGACGCCCGTGGGCGCCATGACTTTGCTCGCCGAGGCCCTGTTGGCCTCCGCCGATGACACCGAGACGGTTCGGCGCTTCGCCGAGAAGGTGCTGATCGAGGCCAACCGGCTGGGTGACATGGTGGCCGAACTGATCGAGCTGTCGCGCTTGCAGGGCGCCGAGCGGTTGTCCAACGTGAGCGCTGTAGACATCGACACGGTGGTGTCGGAAGCGATTTCGCGGCACAAGGTGGCTGCGGAGAACGCCGACATCGAGATCCGTACCGACGCGCCGAGCGGACTGCAGGTGCTGGGCGACCAGACACTGCTGGTAACGGCGCTGGCCAACCTGGTGTCCAACGCGATCGCCTACTCCCCGCGGGGATCGCTGGTGTCGATCAGCCGGCGCCGCCGCGGCGACAACATCGAGGTCGCAGTCACCGATCGGGGCATCGGAATCGCGCTGGAAGACCAGGAGCGCGTATTCGAGCGTTTCTTCCGCGGTGACAAGGCGCGTTCGCGCGCCACCGGCGGCAGTGGACTGGGGCTGGCGATCGTCAAGCACGTCGCGGCCAACCACGGCGGCAGTATTGGCGTGTGGAGCAAGCCGGGGACCGGATCGACGTTCACGTTGTCCATCCCGGCGTTCGGCTCGCCGTCTGCGCCGGATGACATCAATCAAGAACCCGAGCAATCGCTGGGCCGTGAGATCAGGCCTAGGCAACAACGAGAGGAAGAGCTGAGCCGCTGATGACGAGCGTATTGATTGTTGAAGACGAGGAGTCGTTGGCCGATCCGTTGGCTTTTCTGCTCCGTAAGGAAGGCTTCGAGGCCACGGTGGTGAACGACGGACCGTCAGCGCTGGCCGAATTCGACCGGTCCGGTGCCGACATTGTGCTGCTGGACCTCATGCTGCCCGGCATGTCGGGAACCGACGTGTGTAAGCAGTTGCGTGCCCGCTCCGGCGTGCCGGTGATCATGGTGACCGCGCGCGACAGCGAGATCGACAAGGTGGTCGGTCTGGAGCTGGGGGCCGACGACTACGTGACCAAGCCGTATTCGGCCCGCGAACTGATCGCCCGTATCCGGGCGGTGCTGCGCCGCGGCGGCGACGACGACTCGGAGATCAGCGACGGAGTTCTCGAGTCCGGGCCGGTCCGGATGGATGTCGAACGGCACGTCGTATCGGTGAACGGTGACGCAATCACATTGCCGCTCAAGGAATTCGACTTGCTTGAGTATCTCATGCGCAACAGCGGGCGGGTGCTGACCCGGGGCCAGTTGATCGATCGGGTGTGGGGCGCCGATTATGTCGGTGACACCAAGACGCTCGACGTGCACGTCAAGCGCCTGCGCTCGAAGATCGAGGCGGACCCGGCCAACCCGGTGCACCTGGTCACGGTGCGTGGGTTGGGTTACAAGCTAGAGGGTTAGCGGGCCGCAACCACCTCGTCCGCCACGGCCAGCGCCAGCGCCATGATCGAGACCTGCGGGTTCACCTCCGGACAGCTGGGCAGGATCGAAGCGTCCGCAACCCACACGCCGTTCACACCGCGCAGGCGGCCGGTCGCATCGACCGGGCAGATCTGCTCGTCGGCACCGGCGGCCGCCGTCCCCGTCGGATGGAAGGCGGCCAGGTGCAGGCTGCGAGGGTTGGTGCGGGCCAGCACATCTCGGAGTTCGGCCTCCGACTTCACCGTCGCGCCACCGGGCAGTCCGGTGAGCACCTCGACCGCGCCGGCGGCGAACAACAATTTGCCCATCGCCTGCAACGCCACCCGCAACTTGGCGATATCAGCCGGCGCGATGTCGTAACGGACCACCGTCTCGCCGCGCACCGAATGCACCGAACCGACCCCCTGGTCGGCCACCATCGCGCCGAACGTCGCCACCTGGGGTGCCCGGTCGAGCCAGCGCAACAGCTCCGCGCCGTAGCCCGGAAACACCATCGACCCCATGCCCGGTGGCGTGGACGTGGCCTCGATCAGCACGCCGTCGGACTCGTGGAATTCGTGCACAGCCGCGCTCTGCAGCACGCCGCGCCACGCATACACATCGTCCTCGAAGCGCCCGGCCAGCACCGACGCCGGATGCAGCGCAAGATTGCGACCCATCCGCGGATGGAATCCAATATCACTGCGCCGCAACAACACTGGCGTCTCCGTTGCACCGGCTGCGATGATCACCGTCTCGGCGAGGACGTCGATCGCGGTGCCGTCGGGCCGGCGGGCCCGTACTCCGCGCGCGCGACCGCCCTCGACCAAGACCCGTTCGACGCGCGCTTCGGAGATGATGCGCGCCCCGGCCGCGCACGCCTGCGGCAGTGCATTGAGATGCACCCCGAATTTGGCGTTGTGCGGACAACCGATCGCGCACTGACAACAGCCGTCGCAGCCTGGTGCGTTGCGGGGGATGGGTGCCGCCTGCCAGCCCAGTGCGCCGGCGGCGTCCAGGAGAAGATTTCCGTTGCGCCCCATCACATCCAGTGGCACCGGTGCGACCTGCAGTGTGCGCTCGACCTCGTCGAGGTGCGCCCGCAGCCGGTCCGGGTCGGCAAACCCCAAACCGAACTTGTCGCGCCAGTGGCGCTGCACCGCGTCCGGCGGGCGGAAACAGGTGCCCGAATTCACGACGGTGGTGCCCCCGACCGCCCGGCCCATCGGCAGCACGACCGCCGGGCGGCCCAGGGCGATGGTGGCCCCGGCGCCCCGGTACAGGCCGGCGTAGCGGTCGATGGGATGGGTGGTGCGGAACTCCTCGACCGTCCAGCGACGTCCCTCCTCCAGCACGACGGACGCAAGGCCGGCCCGGGCCAGGGTGCGGGCCGCCATCGCGCCGCCCGCGCCAGAACCGACGATCACCACATCGGTGGTGACGACGGAGGCACTGTCGGCCGAGCGGGTGACGTCCAGGACCGCGTCCGGGCGCACCGCCGCGTCCGCCTGGGCGCGTGAAAGCAGTTCAGCCGCATAGGTATCCGCGCCGTTAGCCAGGAGGCTGATCACCTTCATGCCCTCGACCGCGGCGCCCGCCTCGGCGTTCAGGGCCGCGATGCGATGCAGCACCTGCTCGCGTTCGCCGGGGCCGAGTCGCGCCATCGACCGTCCGGTAGTCAGGTAGCTCGCCGCCGCCAGCGAGAACAACCCGGCCCGCACCGCGAGTCGCGACGTGGCGGGGATGCGCGACAGGTACCGGTCGACGCGTTCGGCGAACTCTGCAGAGGTGGGCCCACCATGCTCCTGCGGTAGCAGTGCGGTGCCGAAGGACGCTATCGAGGAGCGGCTGACTCGATCCGCGAGCCTGCTCATGAGCGCGCGGAGACCCGCCGCCCGAGGGCGCGCCCGAGCTTGAGGAAGAACGGGTAGGTGGCGAAGATGCCGCCGGCGGCGGCGTGCGCCGGCCAGTCCAACTCGGCGGTGTCCAGGTTGAAAGCGCCGGAGTTCCACATGAAGTCGCGGCCGTTTTCCGCGCGGAACGGACGCCACAGGAAACCCAGCCCTGGCACGTTGTTGTAGAGGCCGAACGACCCGGCGAAGAAGACACCCAGCACGGCGGCCTCGGCGACATCGCGACGCTCGGGGGGCAGGCGCCGCTCGATGAGCAGCCCGGACGCGAAGAGAAGTGGGGGGTCGAGGGCGAAGCTCATGACGGGGTCCTTTCGTTGACGGGCGGTGCCTGCTGTCCGCGCAGACCGACTTCGGTGTGACCAGTGCCTTTCAGCGACCACCGGCGATCGCCGAGCTCGATGTAGACGTCGGCCTGCTCGGTGTTGGTGCACACGCAGGCGCCGCCGTCGGGATCTGTGTATTGCAGGCTCACGCACCGTTCGTTCGGCTGGTCGACCCGGATCAGCACCTCACGGCGGCCGATGCGGCCTTCCATCTGCCAGTGCTCCAGGCCAAGCGTCGTCCGCATCCGCAGAGACGGCAAAACGCTTGCAGGCCAGTCTTTTCCGTCGATCCGGAAGCGGACGAAGGCCAGCGGGGCCAGGCGATTCAGTCCGGGTTTGTGCGACACGGCGGTGACCGCTTCCATTACGTCGCCCTCACCCAGGTCGGCGTGGATCCAGCCCCAGCGCTTGGCGTTGCCGTGCCCGTAGATGTGGGCGACGTTGCCGCGCCAGCGGTCGACCGGGAGGGTGGTGTCATCGATGGTGAGCGCGCCGGTGAAGTCGGCCGTGGGAGCCAGCACCACCTGCGCGCCGGGCAGTATCTCGCGTTCCCAGACCAGGCGGGGAAATGTCCACAGCGGCGCTGCAGTGTCCTTCCAGGACAGGTCCCAGGCCAATGACCCGGAACGTCCGGTGAGTCGTTCGGGACCCACCAGGGCGCCGGCCGCATCGAACCACAGTTCGCCCGTGGCGGGTTGCACGGGTTCAGGGCCGAAGCGCTCGGTACGAGGCGGCCCCTGTGGTGGGAACCAGGTCGCCCAGCCGTGGGCGTACGGCGCACCCACCGTGGGCGCCACCGTCTCGCAGTGCACCCACAGTCCGGCGCGTGTCGCCGGATCCGAAAGGGTGGCGTACCACACTTCGAGGCGTCCCGGCGCGCCCCGCCACCGCGGACTCGCGGCCGATCGCATTTCGTCGTCCACTGTGTTACCTCCGCTTGGACACGCGCACCGGTTGTGGCTGTTTGGCGGTCAGCTTACTGTATTGGTTGAGCCAATGAACCAATCAATCCCAATACCGCCGCCGGATCGCCAGCGCGTCGACGAGCAGATCGCCGCGTCGATCGCCGACGCCATCCTCGATGGCGCGTTCCCGCCCGGATCGACGCTGCCGCCCGAGCGGGAACTTGCCGATCAGCTCGGCGTGAACAGAACTTCGTTGCGCCAGGGCCTGGCCCGCCTTCAGCAGATGGGGTTGATCGATGTCCGGCAGGGCAGCGGCAGTGTGGTGCGCGACCCCGCGGGTCTCACCCATCCGGTGGTGGTGGAAGCCCTCGTGCGCAAGTTGGGTCCGGAGTTTCTGGTCGAACTCCTTGAAGTCCGGGCGGCACTGGGTCCGGTGATCGGGCGGCTGGCCGCACAGCGCAGCGATCCCGAGGATCACTCGGCGTTGGCCGCCGCCCTGGCCGAGGTGCGGGCGGCGGAGACTGCCGGCGCCCGCCAGGCGGCCGACCTGTCCTACTTCCACGTGCTCATCCACAGCACCCGCAACCGGGCGTTAGGTTTGCTGTACCGCTGGGTGGAGGACGCGTTCGGGGGTCGCGAACACGAACTCACCCGCGCCTATGACGACCCCGAGCCCGTGGTCGCAGACCTGCGAGCGATCACCGACGCGGTGACCGCCCGCGACGCGACCGGGGCCGCTGTAGCTGTGGAGGCATACCTGAACGCCAGCGCACTGCGGATGGTCATGGCCTACCGGGGCTCCTGAGGCCGGCCGGAGGACCGTCGCTAAGGCGTACCGTTCGTCCCGTACCGGCCGTACAACAGCCCACCGGTACCGCCGGTGCCGCCGGGCGCCAGGCCAAAACCGTTCCCCCCGTTGCCGCCGTCGCCGATCAACCACGCATTGCCGCCACCACCGCCGACCGCGTCGAAGTTGCCGCCGGTCCCGGCGTTTCCTCCGGCGCCGCCGTTGCCGATGAATTTGGCGTCGCCGCCCGCACCACCGCTGCCGACGAAGTTGCCGTTGCCCCCGGTTCCGCCGCGACCGCCATTGCCGAAGCCTGCGGCGGATCCGCCGGCTCCGCCGCCGCCGCCAGTTCCGTTGGCGGGTGCGTTCCCGCCCAGCCCGCCGGCGCCTCCGGATCCGAACAGGCCGGTGGCGGCGCCGCCCCGGCCGCCGCCGCCGGCAACCCCGCCGACGCCTGAAGCATTGCCGCCGTTTCCGCCGGTACCTCCGTTGCCGTACAGCAGTCCGCCGTTGCCACCATTGCCCCCGGCGGCGCCGACGCTACTGTTGGCGCCCCGGCCGCCGACCCCACCGTCGCCGATCAACCCGCCGTTGCCGCCGTTGCCGCCGCCAACCCCGCCGGCCAGGGCGTTGGCACCAGCGCCGCCATTGCCGAAGAAGAATCCGGCGCTGGTGCCGGACTGACCGGTGTCGACGCCGCCGTCACCGCCATTGCCGATCAGCACCCCGGCCTTGCCGGCGGCTCCACCGGTGATGCCGAATCCGCCATCGCCGCCGTTGCCGATCAAGAAGCCGGCGGTTCCGCCGCTGCCGCCGGCCCCGGGCAAACCGTTGAATCCGATGCCGGCGCCGCCGCCGGCACCGCCGTCGCCGAACAATAATCCGCCACCGCCGCCGGCACCCCCGTTGGCGGCGACACCGGCGACGTTGCCGCCGCTACCACCGGTGCCCCCGGCACCGCCGTTGCCCCACAACCTCCCGTCC
>NZ_LQOY01000176.1 GCF_002101675.1 Mycobacterium gordonae
ACCTGGGCACCGGAGCATTCCTGACCAAGGCCCGCAACGTCGTCCTGTTGGGGCCACCCGGCACCGGAAAAACCCACTGTGAGTCTTGAGGGCGGACTCAATGGAGTCTCGGCGCCGCCGGTGGGAGGGTCGGTGTCGGTGACCGCGACTGACCCTAAAGACTCATTGGCCGCACCCAAGCGGGGTGGTGCCCTTGCTTTGGATTTGTCGTCGCCGGTGACCGGCACCGGCCTGGCCCACCACGACTGGCCTGATCAGAAGCCTGGCCGACCCGATGCCGGGTCGTGCCTCATCACAGTCTTGCCGCACGGTGATCCCATCCAGGCCGGTGCCGACCTGATGCACCCCAATGATTGGAGAACACCGTGACACCCATGCTGACAGACAAGGTCGATTTCGTCATCGGCGTCGATACCCACCGCGACTCGCATACCGCGGCGATCGTCACCGCCGCCGGAGGACTTGTCGAGCGGCTGACCGTGGCGACCGACGCGTTCGGATTCCGAAAGCTCGACACCTTCGCCGCCAAACATGCCACAGGCCGACGAGTCTGGGCGATCGAGGGCACCGGCAGCTTCGGCGCTGGTCTGACCACACACTTGCTCGGACGCGGCGAATGGGTAGTCGAGATTGATCGCCCCGCACGCCCTGCCCGACGGGACGGCGCCAAATCTGATGACCTCGACGCCGTCCGCGCCGCACGCGAAGCATTGACGCGCGAGCACCTCGCAGCGCCCCGCGCTCGCGGCGACCGGGAAGCTATGCGAGTGCTCCTCACCGCGCGTGAGGGTGCAATCCTGGCTCGTACCAAAGCTATTGGGCAACTCAAGGCCATGATCGTCAACGCCCCCCAATCGCTGCGTGATCAGCTGCGACGCGGAACGACCGACGAACAACTCAACCGCTGCGCACGGCTGCGTACCTTGCCGTCACACTCAGTCGAACACCGCGCCACCGTCCGCGCCATTCGCGCTACCGCCCGGCGTGCTCTCATGCTCGAAGCTGAAGCCGCAGAACACGAAACTGAGCTCGAACTCCTCGTCACTGCCGCCTGCCCCCAGCTGCTCGACCGACCCGGCATCGGCGTCATCACTGCTG
The DNA here is from genome assembly GCF_002101675.1 of Mycobacterium gordonae. Lineage (GTDB taxonomy): Bacteria > Actinomycetota > Actinomycetes > Mycobacteriales > Mycobacteriaceae > Mycobacterium > Mycobacterium gordonae. The sequence goes on from NZ_LQOY01000176.1 coordinate 1,099, forward strand.
CGCAGTTCTTGATCTCGTGGTCGCATCGCGACCGCATCCGCAGCGAGGCGGCCTTCGCGTCCCTGGCCGGCGCCGCACCCATCCCAGCCAGCAGCGGCGCCACCGTGCGCCACCGACTCAACCGCGCCGGTGACCGCCAACTCAACCGCGCACTGCACACTGTTGCACTGACGCGCTTGCGGTTCGAGCCTACGACAAAGGCCTACGCCGCCCGACGCACTGCAGAAGGCAAGACGCCCCGAGAGATCAAACGATGCCTCAAACGCGCTATCGCCCGCGAGGTCTACCGGATCATGCAGACCGACGCCGCATCAATCACCACCATCGAAACGGCGGCTTGACAGACATAGAAGCATCCTCGCTATCGGGCTGGCCATCAAGGCCGCCCAAGCCGGACACCGCATCGCGTTCGCCACGGCCGTGGACTGGGTCG
>NZ_LQOY01000177.1 GCF_002101675.1 Mycobacterium gordonae
GGCAATGGCGGTACCGGCGGCACGGCGACGGCTCTTGGCACCGGAAGCGCCACCGGCGGCACCGGGGGGTCGGCCGGCAACGGCAGCACCGGAAACGGCGGCGTTGGTGGGGGAGGTGGGGTTGCGACGATATCGAATAGCGCATCGACAGCTCACGCAGTGGCCGGAAATGCCGGTGACGGCGGAGCGGGTGCCACCGATGGTGGGGGCGGCGGTACCGGCGGCTCCGCCTCGACCAGCGGGAAGGGGTCCGCGACGGCCGGTCATGGCGGCACCGGCGGCACCGGCGGCACCGGCAAGGGAGGCCGCGGCGGACAAGGCGGTAGCGCCTCCATCTCCGGCACCACAGCTACGGGCAACGCCACCGGCGGCAACGGCGGCGCCGGCGGCGACGGCGCGGTCGGTGACGCGGGCGGAAACGGGGGGAACGCCACGATCCTCGGGGGTTCCGGGAACGCGATAGCCGGCGCCGGTGGCGACGGCGGCAGTGGTGCGGGCGGCGGCGCGGCCGGGGGAACCGGAGGCAACGCCAGCATAGGCTCGGTCGGCTTCGGAGCGAGTGGGAAGGCGATCGGCGGGATCGGCGGGGCTGGCGGTGGTGGCGACACCACCGGTGCCGGCGGCGCTGGCGGTGCCGGTGGGCGCGGGGATGTCTTCGGCGCACCCTCGACGGGCAGCGCGACCGGCGGAGCCGGCGGAGCCGGTGGCGACGGCACCACCGGCGGCAAGGGCGGTATCGGCGGCGACGCGTCGAACGCGGCCACGGGATCGGTTACCAGCGGCGCCGGCGCCGCCGGGGGTGACGGCACCTCCGGGGACGGCGGTGCCGGCGGCGCAGCCGGCGCCGTCATAACCTCTGGGACGGGTGTGGTCACCGCCGGCATCGGCGGCGCCGGCGGCCAGAGCATCTCCGGTGGCGCAGGCGGCGCCGGCGGTTCCGGCGGTTCCGTGACGATCAACAACGCCACCGCGAACGTGGCGGCCCAAGGCGGTCAGGGCGGGGTCGGCA
>NZ_LQOY01000178.1 GCF_002101675.1 Mycobacterium gordonae
GAGCAGCCCACCGGCGGCGCCGGCGGAGCGGGTGGGCTGCTGGCGGGGCTGGTCAGTGCGGGCGGCGGCCATGGCGGCGCCGGCGGCAGCGGTGCAACCGGGGGTACGGGTGGTGCCGGAGGCAACGCCGGGTTACTCGCCGGCCCGGGCGGATCCGGCGGAATCGGTGGAATCGGTGGCGGAACTGGCGGGGTTGGCGGCAACGCAGGGTGGCTGTTCGGCCCCGGCGGCGCGGGCGGAGCGGGCGGCCTTAACTATCAAGCTCCCGGTGGAACAGGTGGGAACGGCGGCAGTGCCGGCCTGTTCTTCTCGGACGGCGGTGTCGGTGGAGCGGGCGGAGCCGGCGTGTTCGGCGCCGGAGGCGCCGGCGGCAATGGCGGCAATGCCGGTTGGCTGTTCTCCAACGGAGGCGTCGGTGGGGCAGGCGGCGCCGGAGGTGACGCCATCGCGCCGATACCCGGCTTCCCGGGGGGCAACGGAGGCGCCGGCGGGCTCGGCGGCAAAGGCGGCATGCTGATCGGCAGCGGCGGCGCCGGCGGCGCCGGCGGTGCGGGCGGGACCGGTGGTCATGTGGGTGGAGCCGGCGGCGCGGGCGGCAACGCGGTACTCATCGGCAACGGCGGCAACGCCGGTGTCGGTGGCACCGGGCCGGCCGCGGGCAGCAACGGAATCGGTGGAACCAGCGGGTTCCTGCTCGGCTTGGACGGTTTCAACGCTCCTCCATCCAGCGGCCCCTTGGCGCCCCTGCACGCCCTGCAGCAGCAAGCGCTCACTGCGATCAACTCCCCCGTTCAGGCGGCGACCGGCCGCCCGCTGATCGGCAACGGCACACCCGGCGCGGCCGGTAGCGGGGCAGACGGCACGCCTGGCGGGTGGCTCCTCGGTGATGGCGGCGCCGGCGGGTCCGGCCCCTTGACTTCGGGTCAGAACGGCGGGGCCGGCGGCGCCGCCGGGCTGTTCGGCGCCGGCGGGGCCGGCGGGGCCGGCGCGACGGGTGGCACCAACCTCATCAGCGGTGTGGCCG
>NZ_LQOY01000179.1 GCF_002101675.1 Mycobacterium gordonae
GTCAACGGCAGTGGGGGGACCGGTGGTGCCGGCGGCGATGGGGGTAGGGGTGGTGATGGTGCCCCCGGAGTGAACAGTGCGGGTCAGGCCGGCGGCACCGGGGGTGCGGGTGGCCAGGCGGGTGCCGGGGGCTTGTCAGGACTTGGAGCCGGCCAGGCCGGCGCCCTGGGCAGTGCTGGTCACGGCGGCGCCGGTGGTGCCGGCGGAAATGGCGGGGCCGGAGATGACAACACCGGCACCCTCGGCGGCAATGGCTTCAAGGGCGGTGCTGGGGGTGCCGGCGGAAAGGGCGGCAGCGCGAGTACGGGCGGCACCAACGGCAACGGTGGGGCCGGAGGGTCCGGCGGCGGTGGAGGCAACGGCTTCCAGGGTCCTGCGGGCGGGGCGAGAGCCGATGGCGGCGCAGGCGGCAGCGGCGGCAATGGCGGTGACGCGGGCACTGGTGGGGTTGGCGGGCTGGGAGGGGCCGGCGGATCCGGTGGTGCCGGAGGCAGAGCTGGCGATAACGCCGATGCTGGCGGAGCCGGGTTCAACGGCGGAACGGGTGGGGCCGGCGGTGAAGGAGGGTCCGCCGACGTCGGTGGCACCAATGGCAATGGTGGTCAGGGAGGTGACGGCGGGGCCGGGGGCGCCGGCGGCAACGGCGCTGACGGTGCCAACAGCGAGGGGCAGGCTGGTGGTGCCGGTGGCGCAGGAGGCGATGCGGGAACGGGCGGGGCCGCAGGCAAGGGGGCAGGCGCCGCGGGAAACACCGGTAATGCGGGCCGCGGCGGAAGCGGCGGGACGGGCGGTAACGGCGGTGCGGGCGCGGCCGGCAGCAACGGGGGTCTGGTCGACGCGGGCGGCGACGGATTTGCCGGCGGCGCCGGCGGTGCCGGCGGCAGCGGCGGGGCTGCGGGGATCGGTGGCACCAACGGCAGCGGTGGTCAGGGCGGTGATGGTGGTGCCGGTGGTGGCGGCGGCACCGGCGCTGACGGTCCGGTCGGCCGACACGGTGGTGCTGGCGGCAATGGTGGAGACGCAGGTGTTGGCGGCTTAGCCGGCACGGGTGCCGGTGCCGCCGGAAGTGCCGGCAGCGCGGGTACGGGCGGGAATGGGGGACGCGGCGGTCGTGGGGGCGACGGAGATATCGCCGCCTATGGCGGTGGTGATGGGTACGACGGCGGGCGTGGCGGCGTCGGGGGTAATGGCGGATCTGCCGGAGTTGGCGGCACCAACGGTGACGGCGGGACGGGCGGACAGGGTGGCAACGGAAGTGCCGGCGCGAACGGCCTCACTGTGAAAAACGGCCCCGGGACTCCTGGCGGACACGGTGGCAAAGGCGGCGACGCGGGAGTCGGTGGGCTTGCCGGAACGGGTGCCGGTGCTGCCGGTACGGCGGGCAACGCGGGCACTGGCGGCGAGGGCGGCCATGGCGGTCGGGGAGGCAACGGGGCGGCCGGCTCAGATGGGGGCGCGGGCTTCGACGGCGGCACCGGCGGCGACGGCGGTATCGGTGGGTCGGCGGGCCTCGGTGGCGTCAATGGAAATGGCGGCATTGGGGGTGGCGGGGGTGACGGCGTCA
>NZ_LQOY01000180.1 GCF_002101675.1 Mycobacterium gordonae
GGCACCGGGGGAGCGGGCGGGGCGGGTGGGGCCGGCGCCAACGGTGCTGACGCCCTCTTGGGCACCGCGGCGGTAGGCGGCAGCGGTGCGTCCGGAGGCGCGGGCGGCGCGGGCGGTGCGGGTGGCAGTTCCGGTGCCGGCGGGGTCAACGGCTCCGGTGGCGTCGGCGGCACCGGCGGAGTCGGCGGGATCGGCGGGAGCGGCGGCTCAGGGACGTTGGCCGGCTCGGATGGTGGCGCCGGCGGACAGGGCGGGGCCGGCGGAAGCGCCGGAGCGGGAGGTGCCGCGGGAATCGGCGGCTCCGGCGGCACGGCAGGCAAGGCGGGGACCGGGGGCGGAGGCGGTGCCGGTGGCGATGGCGGCACCGGCAGCAGCGGGTCCAACGCCACCAGCGGATCCGGCGGTGCCGGTGGTAACGGCTTTGCCGGCGGGGCAGGCGGAACCGGCGGACAGGGCGGCGTCAGCTTCACGGGCGGGACGAACGGCTCCGGCGGCGCCGGCGGTAGCGGCGGACTCGGAGGGGCCGGCGGTGCCGGCGCGCACAACCTCACCGCGTTCGGCGGCGTCGGCGGCGACGGCGGCATGGGCGGCTCCGGCGGTGAGGCGGGGGCTGGCGGTCTGGCCGGTACGGGCGGTTCGGGCGGCATCGCCGGTCTTTCCGGTGACGGCGGTGACGGCGGCGCCGGCGGCGCTGGCGGTACCGGTTCCGCAGGCCTCGTTGCAGGCCAGGACGGTTACGCGGGCGGAAAGGGCGGCCTGGGCGGTGCTGCCGGCAGCGCCGACGCCGGTGGCGCCAACGGCAGCGGCGGCAAGGGTGGCCGTGGCGGGGACGGCGGAGCCGGCAGGGCAGCCGCCACCGGGTCCGGCGCTACGGGTGGCGCCGGCGGAGCCGGTGGCATCGGCGGCGACGGCGGCACCGCGGGCTTCGGCACTGGCGCAACAGGCACCGGCGGCGTGGCCGGAACCGGCGGCAACGGCGGCGCCGGTGGGGCCGGCGGCAGTGGGGCGCTCAACACCGGAGGCGGTCAGGGTGGCGCGGGCGGGCAAGGCGGCCAGGGCGGCATGAGCGGCCTCAACACCGACGCAAGCAGCGGTGTCAGCGGCAGCGGCGGTAACGGCGGACAGGGCGGCGCCGGCGGCAACGGCGGCACCGGCACCCTGGGCGTCGGCGGCTCCGGCGGCACCGGCGGCACCGGCGGTGACGCGGGCGCGGGCGGTGTTGCGAATCTCGGCGGTGTCATCGGAAACGCGGGAACGGGCGGTACGGGTGGTGCCGGCGGTTCCGGCGGAAACGGTGCCGCCGCTAGCGGTATCGGCCAGACCGGGTTCGCGGGCGGCCAAGGGGGCTTGGGCGGCAACGGCGGCCTCGCCGACGCCGGCGGCACCAACGGCAGCGGCGGGGCCGGCGGTCGCGGCGGCGCCGGCGGTGCAGGCTCTTCCGCCCCTTCCGGCAGCGGTGCAGTTGGCGGCCAGGGTGGCGCCGGCGGACTCGGCGGTGACGGCGGCAACGCCGGCGGCGGCGCGGGAGCGACCGGCTTCGGCGGCGCGGCCGGAACCGGCGGCAACGGCGGAGCGGGCGGGGCCGGCGGCAGTGGCGCGCTCAACAGCGGCGGTGGTCAGGGCGGGGCCGGTGGTCAGGGCGGCCAAGGCGGCGTCGGCGGTGTCCATACCGGCAGCTTGAGCAGCGCCACCGGCGGCACCGGCGGCAACGGCGGAGCCGGCGGGGCCGGGGGCGCCGGCGGAACGGGCACCTTGGGCACCGCCGGTACAGGTGGGTCCGGCGGTGCGGGCGGCGACGCAGGCGCCGGGGGTGTGGCCAACATCGGCGGCGCGGCGGGCAACGCGGGTACTGGCGGCGACGGCGGGGCGGGCGGGGCAGGCGGCAATGGCGCGGCCGCCACCGGTGTCGGCCAGACCGGCTTTGCGGGCGGCCAAGGCGGGCTCGGCGGCAACGGAGGCCTCGCCGATGTCGGCGGCACCAACGGCAACGGCGGTGTAGGCGGTCGCGGCGGCGACGGCGGCGCCGGCAAGGCCGGGCCAATCGGCAGCGGCGCCGCGGGCAGCAGTGGTGGCGCCGGCGGATTTGGTGGCGACGGCGGCAGCGCCGGCTTTGGTGCCGGGGCTGCCGGTAGTGGCGGCGTGGCCGGCAACGGCGGCAACGGCGGAGCGGGCGGGGCCGGCGGCAGCGGCGCGCTCAACAGCGGAGGCGGTTTCGGCGGCAGCGGCGGGCAGGGTGGCCAGGGCGGCATGGGCGGCGTCAACACTGGTGGATTCAGCAGTGCAGCCAGTGGCACCGGCGGCAACGGCGGCCAAGGCGGTGCCGGCGGTGCAGGTGGAGCGGGCACCGTGACCATCGCCGGCAACGGCGGCACCGGTGGCACCGGCGGCGACGCGGGTGTGGGCGGGGTGGCCAACATCGGCGGCACGGCAGGCAACGCGGGCACTGGCGGCAACGGTGGCGCCGGCGGTGCCGGCGGCACCGGCGCTGCGGGCAGCGGTGCCGGGCAGGCGGGTTACGCGGGCGGTCAAGGTGGTCTGGGCGGCAACGGCGGCGTGGCCGATCTCGGTGGCACCAACGGCAGCGGTGGGGCCGGCGGCCGCGGGGGCGACGGCGGGGCAGGTCGGGCCAATACCCCCGGCAGCAGTGGAATGGGTGGCCAAGGAGGTGCCGGCGGCATCGGTGGCGACGGAGGCAATGCCGGCGGTGGCCCCGGGGCCTCCGGCAACGGCGGCACCGCCGGTGACGGTGGCCACGGCGGAGCCGGCGGTACCGGCGGGAGCGGCGCCGCCAACACCAACGGCGGCGACGGCGGCGCAGGTGGACAAGGCGGCCAAGGTGGAGTCGGCGGCGTCGACACCGGCAGTTCCAGCAGCGCCCGCGGCGGTACCGGCGGCAACGGCGGTTCCGGTGGCGCCGGTGGTGTCGGTGGTACAGGAACCGTGATCGCCGCCGGCAACGGTGGCAACGGCGGCGCGGGTGGCGACGCCGGCGCCGGCGGGGTGGCGAACATCGGCGGGGTGGCAGGCAATGCGGGAACCGGAGGCACCGGTGGCACCGGCGGCGCCGGCGGCAACGGGGCAGCCGCCACTGGTAGCGGTCAATCCGGGATTGCCGGTGGCCAAGGCGGCAACGGCGGCAACGGCGGCAACGCGGACGCCGGGGGCACCAACGGCAGGGGCGGAGCAGGTGGCCGAGGCGGTAGCGGTGGAGCGGGCCAGAGCGGTGTCAACGGAAACTTCACCGACGGCGGCAAAGGTGGAGACGGCGGTTCCGGCGGCGCCGGCGGCGGCGGCGGCACCGCGGGCTTCGGCGCCGGGGCATCCGCCAGCGGCGGCGCGGGCGGCACTGGCGGCGACGGTGGCGCCGGTGGCAAGGGCGGCACCGGCGGAACCAACAGCGTGGGCGGTAACGGCGGCGGCGGAGGCGCCGGCGGGTCCGGCGGCGTGGGTGGCACTGACACCGGCGGGTTCAGTAGTGCAATCAGTGGCACCGGGGGTAACGGTGGTGCCGGCGGCACTGGCGGCACCGGCGGTGCCGGCTCCAATAGCGACGGCGGATGGGCCGGCAGCGGCGGTGCCGGTGGCGACGCAGGCGGTGGCGGCGCAGCCAACGTCGGGGGCACCACCGGCAATGCGGGCATCGGCGGGAACGGGGGTGCCGGCGGCACCGGCGGTGCGGGCGCCGGCGGCATTTCTCTGGGCCAGGCCGGCTTCACCGGTGGTCAGGGCGGGCTCGGCGGCTTCGGCGGAAGCGCCGGGGCCGGCGGGACGAACGGCAACGGCGGTGCGGGTGGACGTGGTGGAGACGGCGGAGCCGGCGTCATCGGGTTCTCGGGTCCGTCGTCGCCCGGTGGTACCGGAGGTGGTGGTGGAGCCGGTGGAGCCGGCGGTGACGGTGGGGGTGCCGGTTTCGGCTCCGGCGCGTCCGGCAGTGGCGGTGTGGGCGGAACCGGCGGCAACGGCGGGGCGGGTGCTGCCGGCGGCAACGGTGCTGCCGACCTCAGCGGCGGCCAGGGTGGCGCGGGCGGTCAAGGTGGCCAAGGCGGCATCGGCGGGCTGAACACCGACTTCACCGGCGGCGCCCCCAGCGGTAAGGGCGGCAACGGCGGGGTGGGCGGTGCAGGGGGCATCGGCGGTCAGGGCACGGTCGGCACCGCTGGGACAGGCGGCAATGGCGGTGATGGCGGCCGGGCCGGGGACGGCGGCATCGCGAATGGTGCCGGAGCGGCCGGTAGTGCTGGCATCGGTGGTGACGGCGGCACCGGCGGCCGAGGCGGTGACGGTTCCACGTTGCCCGGTACCGGCCAGAACGGCTTCGACGGCGGACAAGGCGGCGTGGGCGGCCGAGGCGGTGATGCCGGCGTCGGAGGCACGAACGGTGACGGCGGCGCCGGCGGTCGCGGCGGCAACGGCGGCGATGGGTCCGCGGGAGCTGCAAACGCGAAGGCAGGCCCGGGCCAGAGCGGCGGTAACGGGGGACTGGGTGGAAACGGCGGAGACGGCGGCGCGGCGGGCAGCGGCAGCGGTGCCGCCGGCAACGGCGGGGCCGCCGGCCGTGGGGGTGACGGGGGCGACGGCGGCAGCGGCGGTACCGGCGGCGTCGGTGCCGATGGCGGCCAAGGCGGCCAGGGCGGCCAGGGCGGCCTGGGCGGCACAGCCGGTGCGAACTCCTTCGGAGTCAACGGCGTCGGCGGCACCGGCGGCGACGGTGGTGCGGGCGGCGCCGGCGGCACGGGCGGGAAGGGATTCCTCAGCGCCGGCGGCAACGGCGGAACCGGCGGCACCGGCGGCAATGCGGGGTCCGGCGGCCTACCGGGTTTGGGCGGCACCTTCGGTAACTCCGGCGTCGGCGGCACCGGCGGAGCCGGCGGGGTCGGTGGTGACGGCGGTGGTGGCATCCCTGCCACTCCCGATGGCTTCGACGGTGGACTCGGCGGTCAAGGCGGGTCCGGCGGCAACAGCGGCAGCGGCGGCAGAAACGGTGACGGTGGGGTCGGCGGCAAGGGGGGCAACGGAGGATTCGGCGCTTCGCCCTTGCCTGTTCCCTCAGGGCCGGGCAATCCGGGCGGTAACGGCGGTAACGGAGGTAACGGAGGTAACGGCGGTCTCGCCGGGATCGGCATCGGAGCGGCAGGTAAGGGCGGCGCGGCTGGCGACGGTGGTACGGGCGGCGCTGGCGGACAAGGCGGCACCGGTGCGACAGGCGACGGCGGCATCGGCGGCACCGGCGGCAGCGGCGGACAAGGTGGCCAGGGCGCCGCAGCCGTGGGCAATAACGCCAATGGGGGTGCGGGCGGTAATGGTGGCGACGGCGGAATCGGTGGCGCCGGCGGTAAAGCCGGTATCAGCATCAACAACGGAGGAGCCGGCGGTCTGGGCGGCAACGGCGGGACTGGGGGCACCGGCGGCGCACCCACCGGTAGCGGCACCGGCGGCACCGGCGGCGAAGGGGGCGACGGAGCCGACGGGGGCCAGGGCGGCGGCGCCGCCGGCATCACCGCCTTCGCCGGCGACGGCGGTGACGGTGGTGACGGAGGTGATGGCGGCACCGGGTTCGGATCGCCCGGTGGCGCGGGTGGCGGCGCGGGTGACGGCGGACTCGGCGGCATCGGCACCGCCGGCGCCGCCGACGGCAATCCGGGTGAACCAGGTCAACCGGGGAGCTCCGGCCCCTGACCCGCTCTTGGGCGGGGGGGTCTGAGTTCAGCCATGCGCCGATGAGCGCTCAGGACGCCCCGCCTGAACACACCGATTCAGCAGGCTCCTAGAACCCCAGCACCGCCCGTGCCGCCGGGTCACAGTCGTCGAGCAGATCCAGGCAGCGGTTGTATTCGTCGGTCTCCCCGATGGCATCCGCGGCATGGGCCAGTGCCGCCACGCACCGCAGAAATCCTTGGTTGGGCTCGTGGGCGTAGGGCACCGGGCCGAAGCCGCGCCAGCCGTTGCGGCGCAACTGGTCCAGCCCCCGGTGGTAGCCGGTGCGGGCATAGGCGTACGCCGTGATCGCCCTGTCGTCGGCCAGCGCTTCCTCGGCCAGGGCCGCCCAGGCCACCGAGGCCGACGGATGGGCGGCGGCGACGATCCCCGGCTTCTCGCCGGCCAGCAGCTCGGTTTCGGCCTCGCTGTCGCCGGGCAGCAGAATTGGATCAGGTCCCAGGAGGTCACCGGAGGGCGTCATGGCGCCCATTCTGCCAATGGGGCTCGGTTAAGCTGCACCCATGCCCAACGCACCGGAGTTCGACCGCGACGGCACAAAAACCAGCGGCGAGCGCGACGCCGACGCCACCGAGGCCCAGCCGCTGATCACCGGCGACTCGGAGACCGAGACCCAGGTGATTGCCACCCGCCACCCTGACGAGAGTTCCGAGGCGACGCACGTCGAGCCCGAGCGGCGCTTCACCGCACCCGGGTTCGACGCGAAAGAAACGCAGGTGATCGCCACCTCCCAGGACGCGGCCACCGAAGCCTTCCAGACCCGTCCCGCCCCGGGCAGTCCCCCTCCGCCGCCGCTGCCGCCAAAAACCGCTGTGCCTCAAGCAATTCCACCTCGGGGCGGAGCGAAGCCAGGCGCCAAGCAGCGCAACTGGGGCTGGGTGCTGGCCGTGGTCGTGATCGTCCTGGCCCTGGCGGCCATCGCGATCTTCGGCACCGTCCTGCTCACCCGAAGCAAGCACGCGAAGGTCTCTCAAGAGGACCAGGTGAAGCAGACCATCCAGAACTTCGACATCGCGGTCCAGCGCGGCGACCTGACCGCGTTGCGCACCATCACCTGCGGCACCACCCGCGACGGCTATGTGGAGTACGACGAAAAGGCATGGTCAGAGACCTATCAGCGGGTGTCGGCGGCCAAGCAATACCCGGTGATCGCCAGCATCGACCAGGTCGTCGTCAACGGTCAGCACGCCGAGGCCAACATCACCACGTTCATGGCCTATGACCCGCAGACCCGCTCTACCCGCAGCCTGGACCTGCAGTACCGCGACGACCAGTGGAAGATCTGCCAGTCCAACTAGCCCGCGCGAGCAGACGCAAAAGCCCCCTTTTCGACCAGAAAAAGGGGGCTTTTGCGTCTGCTCGGCTCGGGAAATCAGCCGGCGAGGGACTTGCCGGCGCAGTGCAGGTCGTTGCAGGCCTCGATGACACGCTCGGTCATGCCGGCTTCGGCCTTCTTGAGGTAGCTGCGCGGGTCGTAGACCTTCTTGTTGCCCACTTCGCCGTCGATCTTGAGCACGCCGTCGTAGTTGGAGAACATGTGCGCCGCGATCGGCCGGGTGAACGCGTACTGGGTGTCGGTGTCGACGTTCATCTTCACCACGCCGTAGCGCAGCGCCTCCTCGATCTCGGACTTCGCCGAGCCCGAGCCGCCGTGGAAGACGAAGTCGAACGGCTTGGCGTCATCGCCCAGGCCCAGCTTCGCTGCCGCCACCTTTTGGCCCTGAGCCAGGATGTCGGGACGCAGCTTGACGTTGCCCGGCTTGTAGACGCCGTGGACGTTGCCGAACGTCGCGGCCAGCAGGTAGTGGCCGTGCTCGCCGTGGCCCAGTGCCTCGATCGTCTTCTCGAAGTCCTCGGGAGTGGTGTACAGCTTGTCGTTGATCTCGTTGGCGACGCCGTCCTCTTCGCCGCCCACCACGCCGATCTCGATCTCCAGGACGATCTTGGCGGCCGCGGCCTGCTTGAGCAGCTCCTGGGCGATCTGCAGGTTCTCGTCGATCGGGACCGCCGAGCCGTCCCACATGTGCGACTGGAACAAAGGATCGCGACCCGCACGCACCCGTTCTGAAGAGATCGCCAGCAGGGGGCGCACGTAAGTGTCCAGCTTGTCCTTGGGGCAGTGGTCGGTGTGCAACGCCACGTTGATCGGGTACTTGGCGGCGATGATGTGGGTGAACTCGGCCAGCGCGACGGCACCGGTCACCATGTCCTTGACGCCGAGGCCGGAGCCGAATTCCGCGCCGCCGGTCGAGAACTGGATGATGCCATCGCTGCCGGCGTCGGCAAAGCCCTTGATAGCGGCGTTGACGGTCTCTGACGAGGTGCAGTTGATGGCCGGGAACGCGTACGCATTCTCCTTGGCACGTCCCAACATCTCGGCGTAGATCTCGGGCGTTGCGATAGGCATGGAGGACTCCTTGGACGGAACGTGGTCAGCTCAGTATTGCAACGCCGGTATGTTGAAGCACCATGAGCACCGTGTCAGCGTCGGGCAGCATCCTCGACCCGATGTTCTGGATCGGCCCCGAGGGTTTGTTCGCCTCCGCGGTGCTGCCGACCATCCTGGTCATCGTCTTCGTCGAGACGGGATTGCTGTTCCCGCTGCTGCCCGGCGAATCGTTGCTGTTCACCGGCGGTTTGCTGGCCGCCAAGGGGACACTGGACATCTGGATTCTCGCGCCCTCGGTCGCTCTGGTCGCCATCCTCGGCGACCAGACCGGGTACTTCATCGGCCGGCGCATCGGCCCGGCGCTGTTCAAGAAGGAAGACTCCCGGTTCTTCAAGAAGCACTACGTGACCGAGTCACACGCGTTCTTCGAGAAGTACGGGTCGTGGGCGATCATCCTGGCCAGGTTCATGCCGTTCGTGCGCACGTTCACGCCGGTGATCGCCGGTGTCTCTTACATGCGCTATCCGGTGTATCTCGCGTTCGACATCGTCGGCGGTGTGTTGTGGGGCGGCGGCGTGACGGTGGCCGGTTACTTCCTGGGCACGGTGCCGTTCGTCAACCAGAACCTGGAAAAGATCATCCTGGGCATCCTGTTCGTGTCGATGATCCCGGCGTTCATCGCGGCGTTCCGGGGGTACCGGTCCCGCCGCAACGCGGCGAAGGAAGCTGCCGAAGAACTCCCGCTATCCGACTGACTTGACCATCGCGACGTTGTGGGCGGCCTCCATCAGCATCCAGCCCGACAGCTGCACCGACAGGTCCCGCTCAGGGATTGAAGAACTGTTCACCGCGCCCTCGACGAACTGCGCCTGCTGACCGGCGGCCGTCGGTATCTCGGCGTCGCGGTCCCAGAACGCGCCGAACACGGGTAGGCCGTCCACCGTCTGGCGGTAATCCCACGCCGACTTCGCCGACGACAGCACGATCTCGCGGGCGGTGTCGCGGGCGGCCCGGTCCTCGGGGGAATCGCCCGGCAGATCGGTGGCGACCAACCCAAGGTAGCGGGCGGTGATGCCGCCGAACAGACCGCCGTCTCCGCCGCCGGCGCTCTTGAGGACACCGCGGGGGGCCATGTGTTCCTTGACGGCCGCGACCAGGCGGTGCACCCGGGGCCGGTGCCGGTCGTCATGGGTGCGCTTGGCGAGCTCGACTTCGAGGCCGAGCACCACGCCCTGGCAGTAGGTGTACTGCGCACGCACCAGCGAGCCGTCCCTGATGCCGTCGAGCACCAGCTTGGTGTCGGGGTCGATCAGGGTTTCGTCGATCCAGTCGGCCATCTGCTGGGCGCGCCGCAGATGCCCCTCGTAACGGGCCAAGAAGATGCCCGCCGGACCGTTGCCCGGGGCGTTGAAGAACTGGTCCTGCTTGCGCCAGGGGATGCCGCCGCCGTCCTCGGGCACCCAGGCGTCGACGAACTGCTTGGCCAGGGTGTGCAGGGCGCGGCTGCGCTCGACGCCGACCAGGCGCGCGGCGCGTTCCAGGGCCAGCGCCAGCCACGCCATGTCGTCGTAATAGCTGTTGGTCCAGCGCAGGGTGTTACGCAGCCGATGCGAGCGGATCTGCCGGTTGATCCGGGTGCGGCGCTCCGGTTGCGGGTCCCGCAGCTGTGCGTCGATCAGGCAGTCCAGCAGGTGGGCCTGCCACCAGTAGTGCCAGGTGCCGAACATGCGGTCTTTGCGGTCCGACGGCCAGGCGACCACTCCCAGCTGGGTGCCGGGCAATCCCCAGAGCCGGCGCAGGTTGCGTTGCGTGACGGCGGTTTCGGAGGTGGCGGCCCGGTTCGCCCATACCTGATCCATACCTGCCGATCCTGCCCTACGGGCTGCGGCGGCGGGAGGGCGCGCTGTCTAGCTGCCGACCAGAGACCAGCTGCGCAGGATCCGCCAGCAGCACCAGGAAACGGTGCAGAGCGGTCAGTGTGTTCCCGGGCAGGAACAGGTCGCAGAACGGCAGCGCCGCGGCCATCGAACCGGTCAGCGGTTGGTAATCGCGTTGTGCTGCACGGGGATTGAGCCATACCAACCGGTGAGCGCGGCGGCGCAGCCGGATCAGGGCGCGTTCGAGGACCTCGGGCGGATCGCTGTCCCAACCGTCGGAGGCGATGATCACGACGGCGCCGCGCAGCGCGTTGCCGTGCGCCGGCGCCAATAGAGCATTGATGCTGCGACCGATGAACGTGCCGCCGTAGCGGTCGGTCACCCGGGCGTTGGCCCGCTCCAGTGCCGCCTCGGTGGACCGGTGCGACAGCACGGTGGTCAGGCGGGTCAGCGACGTCGAGAACGCGAAGACCTCGGGCCGGATGCCCGTCTGTCGCGCCATCACCGCCCGCATCAGATGCAGGTAGACCGTCGCGAAGGGCTGCATCGACCGGCTGACATCGCAGACCAGCACCACCCGCCGCGGTCGCCGGCGGGGCCGGGTCCGCGCGAGCGTGAAGGTCTCCCATCCGGTGGTGCGCGAGGCGCTGATGGTCGCCCGTAGGTCGATGCGCTTGCCGTGCGGGCTTAGCTGCGACCGGAGGCTGCGCCTGGCGGGCCAACGGGGCAGCGATTCCCGCAGCCAGTCACCGAGCAGCCGCAAGTCGTCGGGGTCGAACTGGTCGAACGGTTCGTCGGCCAGGGCGGTGATGCGACTCGGCGCGAACTCGGGCAACCGGACGGCGGCGTCACCGTCGGAGTCACCGGCGACTCCGGTGGCCCAGGGCAGGGTCTGAGTCCCGGCGGTGGATCGGCTGGTGCCGCGGTGCACGATCCCGGCCGCCGGAGTGCGAGGTCCCGGCAGCGGCAGCGAGGGGCTGTCCCGCCCGTCGGGCGCTCCGGCGCCGAAGACGGCCGCGAACACCGCGTCGAAGGTCCTCAGTTCGTCCATGCGACTGACCAGACTCAACCGCGCGGCCCAGTACAGGGACGACCGGTCACGGGGCGCCAGGTGCTGCAATGCCTGCACGAAAGTCGTTTGGCCGCTTGCCGATACCGATACTCCGGCACTGCGCAGCCGGTCCACCAGGGCGGCCGCGAACGCCGCCAGGTCGACACCGCGCAGCAGAACCGCGGTGCTCACTCGCGGGCACGCCGCCGCAGCAACCAGATCAGGGCCAGCACGGCGAGCACCGCGGCCGCCACCGCGCCGTACTTCTTGATCTGATCACCGCCGGCGAGTTCGAGCAGATCGATGGGCTCGGGCTCGGGTGCCTGACGGGTCCCCGGGACGGGGTTGACCGGCCACGCCGGGATCGGCTCTTCGCCATTGGTGGACGCCGGGACCTCGGCGGCGCCGCTGGTCGCCAATTCGGCCTCCAGTGACTCCACGAACTGGCCCAACAGCTTCTCCGAAACCTGCTGCAGCATGCCGCTGCCGAACTGCGCCAGCTTGCCCACGATCTTCAGGTCGGTGTCGACGGTGACATTGGTGCGCTCGCCCGCTGCCTGCAGCTGCGCGGTCACGGTGGCCGCTGCATTACCGGTGCCGCGGGCCTCTTTGCCCTTGGCGTCGAAGACAGCGCGGTGCTGGTCGCGGTTCTGCTCGATGAAGTGCACCTTGCCGGTGAACTCGCTGGTGACCGGGCCTACCTTGACCTTGACCTTGCCCAGATAGTCCTCGCCCTCGTGACCGACAAGTTGCGCCCCGGGCATCAACGGGATCACCCGCTCCAGATCGCAGAGCAGGTCCCATGCCTCTTCGATGGGCGCGCTGACGGTGAACTGGTTGGCGATCTTCATCGTGACAGTCCTTTCATGTTCGGCTGTATTCCACTAACGCATCGCGGATCGCAGTGCGATCCTCGGGTGTCTTGGCCAGCGCACCCAGGCTGATCAACGCCGACTCGTCGACCAGATCGGCGACCCGCAGCGCTACCAAGGCCGCGACCCAGTCGATGGTCTCGGCCAGCCCCGGCGGCTTGTCCAGATCGAGTGCTCTTGCCGCGCTGACGAATTGGGTGGCATGCTCGATCAGCGGCGCGGTGGCGCCCGGTACGGTGCGGCGCACGATGGCGGCGGCCCGGGCCGGTGCCGGGTAGTCGATCCAGTGGTAGAGGCAGCGCCGCCGCAGGGCGTCGTGCAGGTCACGGCTGCGGTTGGAGGTGAGCACCGCGATCGGCGGCTGCGCGGCGACGAACGTACCCAGTTCGGGCACGGTGACCGCGGCCTCGCCCAGAAACTCCAGCAGCAGCGCCTCGAATTCGTCGTCAGCGCGGTCGATTTCGTCGATCAGCAGCACCGGCGGCACCGGCCCACGGTGGCGCACACACTGCAGGATAGGCCGGTCGACCAGGTATGCCTCGGTGTAGAGCTCGTCTGCTGTCATGCCGGCGCCGCTGGCCTCGGCGAGCCGGATCGACAGCAGTTGCCGCTGGTAGTTCCAGTCGTAGAGCGCCTCGCTCGCGGTCAGACCTTCATAGCACTGCAGCCGGATCAACTGCGTATTCAGTACCTTGGCAAGGGTTTTGGCCGCGGTGGTCTTGCCGACGCCGGGCTCACCTTCCAGCAGCAGCGGCCTGCCCAGCTGCATCGCCAGGTAGATCGCCGACGCGGTGCCGGTGTCCAGCAGGTAGTCATTCTCGTCGAACAGCCGGGCCACGTCGCCGGGGCTGCGCAGCGTCATGGCACGGTCGCCAGCAGTCGTTGGTAGTCCTCCCAGGTGTCCACATCGAGCGGTACGGGACGCTCGACGCGCAATTCGCCCACCGGGTGACGGCCCGACTCGATCAGCTTCCAGACGCCCTTGTCGCCGTGCAGGCGCGACAGTTCCCCGAACATGTTGCGGCTGAACCAGAATGGATGTCCTATACCGTCGGTGTAGTGGCATACCATGATGTCGGCGCCTCCGGCTCCGATGCGCTGCACGTCGGCCGGATCGATGCCTGGCTGGTCACCGAGCATCAGCACGACTCCCGATGAGTGCGGGTGCACCGCCTCCAGCGCCACCCTCAGCGACGCCGAACAGCCCGCGCCGAAGTCGTCGACGGTGACCACGTCGAACCCGTCCAGCGACACCTGCCCGCGTACTGCCTGCGCCGCGCCCCCCAGGGTGACGATCAGCTGATCCAAACCAGCGGCGCGGGCGGCGTCCAGAGTCGCCCCCAACACCGTGGTTTCGCGATAGGGCAGAACCTGTTTCGGCTGACCCAGCCGCCGGGATGCGCCCGCCGCCAGCACCACACCGGTGACACGCGAATCGCTCACCCGACGTCCTCACCGGCATGCGCGTGGCAACCGTGATGACCATGCTCCGCCGGCTGCGGAACCCGTAGCGCCGGCTCAGCCCGCCTCAGGCTCCCCTCCCGCAGCGCCGCGATGAGTTCTGCGGCGATGGCCACGGCGATCTCCGGGGGTGTCTTGGCGCCGATCGCGACTCCGACCGGGGTGTGGATGCGGGACCGCTCTTCGTCGGTGAGTTCGAGCCCGGCGAGGATCGACGCGCCGCGCACCTTGCTGGCCACCAGCCCGATGTAGCCGACACCGTGATCGAGTGCGGCGCGGATGACCTCGGCCTCCGGGCCGCCGTGGCTGGCGATCACCACGGCGCTGGTGTCGGTCAGGTCGCCCTCGCACCCGCCGTCTCCGCGCGTCTCGTAGCCGAGCACCCCGCACAGTTGCGTCAGCGCCTCGGCGATGGGCGTCTCGCCGTAGATTCGGATCAGCGGTGCAGGCAGTTGCGGCGTCAGAAAGATCTCCAGCGATCCGCCGGACAGGCACGGGTTGACCACCACGCAGGCGCCGGGCGCCTCGGGGAAATGGACGTCGCCGTCCGGCAACACCCGCAACAGCACACTCTCACCGGCCTGCAGCACCCCCAGCGCCGCCTTGCGGACCGAGTTCTGCGCGCACTGGCCGCCGACGAAGCCCTCAATAGTGCCGTCCGGCAGCAGGATTGCCTCGTCGCCCGCGCGCGCCGAGGTGGGTTGCTCGGCACGCACCACCGTCGCGTGCACGAAGGGCTTGCGCGACGCCCTGAGTTGTTGTGCCCGTTCGCTAATGCTCATGCTAGATCGGCGGCCTGGCCCGGCCCTGCATGGCCTCCCACACCCGCGACGGAGTCAGCGGCATGTCAGCATGCCGAACGCCGAACGGCGCCAACGCATCCACCACAGCGTTCACCACCGCAGGCGGTGACCCGACGGTGGCCGATTCGCCGATACCCTTGGCGCCGATCGGGTGATGCGGCGACGGCGTCACCGTGAAGCCGGTCTCCAGATGTGGCACCTCCAGCGCGGTGGGGATCAGGTAGTCCATCAGCGAGCCGCCCAGACAATTGCCGTCCTCGTCGAAGGCGATCATCTCCATCAGCGCCATCCCGATGCCGTCCACGATCCCGCCGTGCACCTGCCCCTCGATGATCATCGGGTTGATCCGGGTGCCACAGTCGTCGACGGCGAGGAAGCGCCGCACCTTGACGACGGCTGTTCCGGGATCGATGTCCACCACACAGAAGTACGCGCCGTAGGGATAGGTCAGGTTCGACGGGTTGTAGCAGATCTGCGCGTCCAGACCCCCCTCGAGACCTTCGGGCAGATCACCGGCGCCGTGCGCCCGCATCGCGATGTCCTGGATCGTCACCGCCGCGGTCGGGTCACCCTTGACGTGGAATTTGCCCTTCTCCCACTCCAGGTCGGCCACCGAGACCTCCAGCATGCCGGAGGCGATGATCTTGGCCTTATCGCGGACCTTGCGGGCCACCAGCGCGGCCGCCGCCCCTGACACCGGGGTCGACCGGCTGCCGTAGGTTCCCAACCCGAACGGGGTCTGGTCGGTGTCGCCGTGCACCACGTCGATGTCCTCGGGCGGAATGCCGAGCTCCTCGGCCACGATCTGGGCGAAGGTCGTCTCGTGCCCCTGGCCCTGGGTCTGCACCGAAAGCCGCACCACGGCTTTACCGGTCGGGTGCACACGCAGCTCGCAGCCGTCGGCCATGCCGAGACCGAGGATGTCCATATCCTTGCGCGGCCCGGCGCCCACGGCCTCGGTGAAGAAGGACATGCCGATGCCCATCAGCTCGCCCCGCTCCCGCTTGGCGGCCTGCTCGGCCCGCAATGCGTCATAGCCGATCATGTCCATGGCCTTGCGCAAAGTCGTCTCGTAGTCACCGGAGTCGTAGACCCAGCCGGTCTTGCTGGTGTACGGAAACTGGTCGGGCCGCAACAGGTTTCGCAGCCTGAGCTCGGCCGGGTCCATCTTCAGGTCGAAGGCCAGGCAATCCACCAGCCGCTCGACCAGATACACCGCCTCGGTGATGCGGAAGGAACAGGCATACGCCACCCCGCCGGGCGCCTTGTTGGTGTAGACCGCGGTCATGTGGCAGTAAGCGGCCTCGAGGTCGTAGCTGCCGGTGAACACCCCGAAGAACCCGGCCGGGTATTTCACCGGCGCCGCGGTGCCGTTGAACGCGCCGTGGTCGGCCAGCACGTGGGTGCGGATCGCCAGGATCTTGCCGTCGCCCGTGGCGGCGATCTCACCGACCATGACGTAGTCGCGGGCGAACCCGGTCGAGGTCAGGTTCTCGCTGCGGTCCTCCATCCACTTCACCGGCTTGCCCAGCACCAGCGAGGCGACGATCGCGCACACGTAGCCCGGGTAAATCGGAACCTTGTTGCCGAACCCGCCCCCGATATCGGGCGAGATCACCTGGATCTTGTGCTCGGGCAGGCCGGCGACCAACGCATACAGCGTGCGGTGCGCGTGCGGGGCCTGGCTGGTGGACCACAACGTCAGCTTTCCGGTCACCGGGTCCAGATCGGCCACCGCGCCGCAGGTTTCCATCGGCGCCGGGTGTACCCGGGGATAGACGATCTCCTGCTTCACCACCACGTCGGCCTTGGCGAACGCGGCGTCGGTGGCCGCGGCGTCGCCGGTTTCCCAGTCGAAGCAGTGATTGTCGGTCTTGCCGTCGAGGTCGGTACGGATCACCGGGGCCGACGGATCGAGCGCCTTGCGGACGTCGACGACCGGGTCCAGCGGGTCGTACTCCACGTCGATGAGTTCCAGCGCGTCGCGGGCCGAGTACCGGTCCTCGGCGACGACGAAAGCCACCTCCTGGCCCTGGAAGCGGACCTTGTCGGTGGCCAGGACCGCCTGTACGTCGTTGGACAACGTCGGCATCCAGGCCAGCCCCTTGGCCGCCAGGTCGGCGCCGGTGATCACCGCCTTGACCTTCGGATGTGCCTGCGCGGCAGTCACATCGATGCTGACAATGTTGGCGTGCGCGAACGGCGAGCGCAGGATCGCCAGGTGCAGCATGCCGGGCAGCACGACGTCGTCCACGTAGCGCCCCCGGCCCCGGATGAACCGGGGATCTTCCTTGCGCAGCATCCGGCCGTAGCCGCAGGGCTTCTGGTCGTTGTCCGCGGTGTCTTCGGGTGAAGGAGGCCGCGATTCGATCGTCGTCATGATGTGGTCGCCTCGGTCTGGGAGTGCTCGGCGGCCCATTGGATGGACCGCACGATCGTCGTGTATCCGGTACAGCGGCAGATCTGCCCGGAGATCGCTTCCCGAATGGTCTCCTCGTCGGGATCGGGGTTGCGGTCCAGCAGTGCGCGGGCGGTGATCATCATCCCCGGTGTGCAGAAACCACACTGAAGTCCGTGGCAGCGCATGAACCCTTCCTGCACCGGGTCCAGGGTGCCGTCCGGCCCGGCCAGCCCCTCCACCGTGCGCACGCTGTGCCCGGACGCCATGACGGCCAGCATGGTGCACGACTTGACCGGCACGCCGTCGACGTCGACCACGCACGTTCCGCAGTTGCTGGTGTCACAACCCCAGTGGGTTCCGGTGAGCCGCAACTGATCTCGCAGGAAGTGCACCAGCAGCATGCGGGGCTCCACGTCGGCGCTGACCGGTTCGCCGTTGACGGTCATGTTCACCTGCACGATCAGTTCCCTTCTGGCTGAGGCTGGTTGCGCACTCGCTGCACCGCGCTGCGCAGGGTTCGGATGGTCAGTTCCCCGGCCAGATGCCGTTTGTAGTCGGCGGTGCCGCGGACGTCGGTCACCGGTTCGCAGGCCTGTCCGGCCAGCCGGCCGGCCTCGGCGAACGTTTCTTCGGTTGCCGGCCGGCCCACCAGCGCCGCCGACAGCTCGGCCAGCGCGGCCCGGTCCGGGTTCACCGCGGTCAGTCCTACCCGGGCGGCGGCAATGGAGTCCCCGTCCAGAGTGACGGCGGACCCGGCGGCCGTCACCGCCCAGTCCCCCACCCGTCGCTCCACTTTGGCGTACGCACTGGACGTTCGGTGCCGCACCGGGATTCGTGTCTCGATGAGGATCTCGTTCGGGGCGACCGCCGTCTCGTAGGGGCCGATCAGGAAGTCGTCCATGCCGATCTCACGCTCCCCGGCAGGCCCGCGCACCAGGCACACCGCGTTCAGCACTTCGCACACCGTGGACAGATCCTCGGCGGGGTCCGCCTGGCACAGCGATCCACCCAGCGTGCCGCGGTTGCGCACCACCGGATCGGCGATCACCCGTTCGGCATCGCGGAAGATCGGGCACACCGCGGCCAGCGTGTCGGACTCGAGGATCTCCCGGTGGCGGGTCATCGCGCCGATCCGCACCAGCGTCGGATCGGTGATCACATAGCCCAACTCGGGTGCCAGGTCGTTGATATCGATGAGGTACTCGGGGTTGGCGATGCGCAGCTTCATCATCGGCAGCAGGCTGTGTCCGCCGGCGACCACGCGCGCCTCCTCCCCCAGCCGGTCCAGTAGTCCGATGGCGTGGTCCACGCTCGTCGCGCGTTCGTATTCGAAGGGGCCAGGTACTTGCATGCCGAGAAGTGTCTGCCCGGGGCCCAGGGGCGTCAATGTCGAGTTAAGTGATCCGTTAACTCGCCCTCGACCTGCGCGTCCGCGGCGTCGTGGTGGATGCGGCCGGCGATCTCGGCCAGCGGCCGCCCGCCGCCGCCCCACCGCCGCGCGATGATGTCGGCAGCGATCGAGACGGCGGTCTCCTCGGGCGTGCGAGCGCCCAGGTCCAGTCCGATGGGGCTGGACAGCCGGGCCAGCTCGGCGTCGGTCAGGCCGACGGCCCGCAACCGCCGCATCCGGTCGTCATGGGTCCGGCGTGATCCCATCGCGCCGACGTATCCGACGTCCAGGCGCAGCGCAATCTCCAGCACCGGCACGTCGAACTTCGGGTCGTGGGTCAGCACACAGATCACTGTGCGCCGGTCCAGCGAACCGGCCTGGGCCTGCGCGGCGAGATAGCGGTGCGGCCAGTCGACGACGACCTCGTCGGCGGTCGGGAAGCGGGTCGGCGTCGTGAAGACCTGGCGTGCGTCACACACGGTGACGCGGTAGCCCAGGAATGTGCCCTGCCGCGCCACGGCGGCAGCGAAGTCGATCGCTCCAAAGACCAGCATCCGCGGACGCGGCGCGAAACACGACACGAAGACCTGCATTCCTTCGCCGCGACGCTGACCGTCCGGTCCGTATTCCAGAATTCCGGTGCGGCCCAGCGCAAGCAGGCCGCGGACATCGTCGGTGACGGCGGCGTCGGCACGGTCCGAGCCCAGCGAGCCGGCGGTGTTCTCGGGTGTGATCACGATCCGGCGGCCCACCCAGGGCGCCTCGCTATGGGCGATGACGGTCGCGACGGCCACCGGCCGGTGGGCCTCGATAGCCTGTGCCACCGCGTCGAGTTCGGGGAACGTCGCCTGCGACACCGCTTCGACGAAGATGTCGATGATCCCGCCACAGGTGAGTCCGACAGCGAACGCATCATCATCGCTGATCCCGTACCGCTCCAGCCGCGGCACTCCCCCGCCGGCGACCTCGGTGGCCAGTTCGTACACCGCGCCCTCGACGCACCCACCCGACACCGATCCGCTCACCGACCCGTCCGGCGCCACCACCATCGCGGCGCCGGGCTGGCGCGGTGCCGAGCGCATGGTCCGCACCACGGTCGCCAATCCGGCGGTCTGGCCCGCGCGCCAGATCGACATCAGATCGGCAAGCACGTCACGCATGCTCTCAACGTAGGCTCATCGTCATGACCCCGGCTCAACTTCGGGCCTATTCGGCGGTAGTGCGGCTAGGCTCGGTACGAGCCGCGGCCGCCGAACTGGGCATGTCCGATGCCGGAATCTCGATGCACGTCGCGGCGCTGCGCAAGGAGCTCGACGACCCGCTGTTCGCCCGGACCGGAGCCGGACTGGCGTTCACCCCCGGCGGATTGCGGCTGGCCAGCCGCGCGGTGGAAATCCTGGGGCTGCAACAACAAACCGCCATCGAGGTCACCGAGGCCGCCCACGGGCGCCGCCTGTTGCGCATCGCCGCCTCCAGCACTTTCGCCGAGCATGCCGCGCCCGGACTGATCGAGTTGTTCTCGTCCCGGGCAGACGACCTGTCCGTGGAGCTGAGCGTGCACCCGACGAGTCAGTTCCGCGATCTGATCTGTTCCCGGGCGGTGGACATCGCGATCGGGCCGGCCAGCGAGAGTTCGGTCAGCACCGACCTGTTCGTGCGGCCGTTCCTGAAATACCAGATCATCACCGTGGTAGCGCCGGAAAGCCCTTTGGCCGTGGGCATTCCGACACCCGCGCTGCTGCGACAGCAGCAGTGGATGCTCGGCCCGTCGGCTGGCAGCGCGGACGGCGAGATCGCAAACATGTTGACCCGCTTGGCGATTCCGGAGTCCCAGCAACGTATTTTTCAGAGTGACGCCGCCGCTTTGGAAGAGGTGCTGCGGGTCGGGGGCGCGACGCTGACCATCGGCTTCGCGGTGGCCAAGGACCTAGCCGCCGGTCGGTTGACACACGTGACCGGGCCGGGTCTGGACAAGGCCGGTGAGTGGTGCGCGACGACCTTGGCGCCCTCGGCCCGCCAGCCCGCGGTGTCCGAACTGGTCCGCTTCATCACCACACCGCGCTGCATCCAGGCCATGATCCGCGGCAACGGGGTCGGCGTGACCCGGTTTCGGCCGAAGGTGCACGTCACGCTGTGGAGTTAGCCGCATCGACTGTGCATCTGGGGCGCCAAAATCGCCGAATGTACGACGCCCTCGCACACTCGAGTCCACGAGCGCACACCCGAGCTATACGCTTTACCCCCATGAGCGTGTACAAGGTGATCGACATCATCGGGACCAGCCCCACGTCATGGGAGCAGGCCGCAACCGAGGCGGTGCAGCGGGCACGGGAGAGCGTCGATGACATCCGGGTGGCCCGGGTCATCGAACAAGACCTCGCCGTGGATGCCACCGGCAAGATCACCTACCGCATCAAGCTTGAGGTCTCCTTCAAGATGAGGCCCGCCAAGCCGCAATAAAAGAATCTGCTTCTAGGACGAATGACCTAGGCGCAGTTGGGAATCCGGTTCAGCCTGCAGCTCTGGCTCAATCGGTTCAGCGGTGATAACGTCTGCTCCGCGAGTGCGGCTCATGCATTCATTGTGCCGGTTGGCGGAAGGACCGGGCCATGTCGTTTATCACCGCAGTTCCTGGAGCTCTGGCCGCGACGGCGGCGGATCTGGCCGGCCTCGGATCAACAATCAATGCCGCCAACGCGGCTGCGGCGTCCCGCACGACCACCGTCTTGGCCGCCGGCGCCGACGAAATCTCGGCGGCGATCGCGGCGGTGTTCGGCGCGCACGCGCAGAGCTACCAAGCGATCAGTGGCCAGGCGTCGGCTTTCCACGCCCAGTTCATGCAGGCCTTGGCCGCAGCCGCGGACTCCTATGCGGGCGCCGAGGCCGCCAACGCCGAGCAGGTTCTGCTCGGGCTGATCAACGCGCCCAGTCAGACGCTGCTAGGCCGCCCGCTGATCGGCAACGGCGCCGACGGAGCGCCCGGGACGGGGCAGAACGGCGGTCCCGGCGGGTTGTTGTTCGGCAATGGCGGTAAGGGCGGCTCGGGAGGTGTGGCGAATCCCCGAGGCGGAAACGGTGGCGCGGCCGGATTATTCGGCGATGGCGGCGCCGGCGGACTCGGTGCGCCCGGTGCGCCCGGCGGAAATGGCGGCGCCGGGGGGCTGTTGTTCGGTTCCGGCGGAGCCGGGGGTGCCGGCGGCAACGCCGTGGTAGCCGGCGGCAATGGCGGCGACGGCGGAGTGGGCGGCGCAGCCGGCCTGTTCGGTCAGGGTGGCGCGGGCGGACACGGCGGGCTCGGCGCTGACGGGGCACCCGGCGTCAACCCCACGCCGTTGCAGAATCAGGGTCCCGCCGCCGCTCCGGGCAGCCTCGGAACACCTGGCAACGCTGCTGGAATCGCCGGTCCCGGCGGGCCCGGAGCAAACGGCGTCAGCGCCCCCACCATTGGCCAGGCCGGTGGCACGGGTGGTGATGGGGGCACCGGTACGGTCACCGGTGGCAACGGCGGTACCGGAGGTATCGGCGGTGTCGGCGCTCCCGGCGGCACCGGCGGTGACGGCGGCCAGGGCACCGGTGCAGGTGGCCGGGGCGGAAGCGGAGGATCCGGCGGGGCCGGCGGCGCCGGCGCTTCCGGCGGCGACGGCGGCAACGGCGGCAACGGCCCGGCGACTCTAGCGGGTATCGGCGGCGCCGGCGGCGCCGGCGGTGTGGGAGGCATCGGCGCCGCAGGCGGAAATGGTGGCACCGGCGGCAGCGGGTTGATCGGCGGTGGCCCGGGCGGGAACGGCGGGTCCGGTGGCGTTGGTGCCTCCGGCGGCACCGGCGGCAACGGTGGCTCCGGGGGCACGGGCGGTCGTGGCGGTCTGCTGGTCGGCAACGGTGGTGCCGGTGGCATAGGCGGTACCGCCGGCGCAGGCGGCGCCGGCGATCAGGGCGGCCCCGGCGGCAACGGCGGGGAAGCAGGCTTTGGTTTCCCGTCCGGCAATGGTGGCAACGGCGGTTCCGGCGGCAACGGCGGCGATGGTGGCGATGGGGGCAAGGGTGGTAACGGTGGTGCCGGCGGCGCGGGCGGCCTGTTTGGTACCAACGGCGCAGCAGGTACTGGTGGTGCCGGTGCTGCCGGCGGAACCGGCGGCAACCCAGGCTCAGGCGGTAGCGGCGGGGACGGCGTCATCGATGGCAGCCCCGGAGGCCTTGGTCAGACTGGCACCGCTGGGAAAGCCGGCACCGACGGCCTGCCTGGCTGAGAACTCACCAGGCGCGCGTCAGGTCGCCGTGCTGGCGAATCCAGGCGTGCATCGCAATGCCCGCTGCCACACCGGCATTGATGCTGCGCGTCGAGCCGAACTGCGCGATCGACACCGTGATCGCCGCGCCCGTGCGGGTGTCGTCAGTGATGCCCGGTCCTTCTTGGCCGAAGACCAACAGGCAGTCGCGGGGCAGCGAGGTCTCTTCCAGCCGGGCCGCGCCGGGGACGTTGTCGACGGCGACCACCGCCAGACCGGCTGCGGCCGCGAACTCCATCAGCTCGGCGGTGCTGTCGTGGTGACACAAGCGCTGGTAACGGTCGGTCACCATGGCACCGCGGCGGTTCCACCGCCGCCGCCCGACGATGTGCACGGTGTCCACGGCGAACGCGTTGGCGGTGCGCACCACCGAGCCGATGTTCGCGTCGTGCCCGAAATTCTCGATCGCGATGTGCAACGGGTGCCGGCGGCGGTCGATGTCGGCGATGATGGCTGCCCGGGTCCAGTACCGGTAGGCGTCGACGACATTGCGAGTATCACCGTCGCGCAACAGGTCTGGGTCATAGCGGGGGTCGTCGGGCAACGCGCCGGGCCACGGTCCGACGCCGGTGGCCGGGCTGCCCCACTCAGTCGGCCCAGGCTCTAGCCCGCTCACTTGGCGGTCCACACCGCGGCGTGGGTGCCTTCGATCGACACCGTCGCATACAACAGCGCCTGGCTGATCTCGCCCGACGTGCACAGCGATGCGTTGACCTGGATCGAGTCTCGTGACGCGTCGGGCAGGATCAGTACCGACGACCCGTAGGCCGCGCAGGCCGGGTTCAGTCCGCGGTTCGGCAGGCTCGGCGCGACCACCAGCATCAGCGGTCCACCGCGCCTTGCGGAGTCGTCGCGGTACTGCGCCCCGATCGCCCCGACTTCCAGGTTCAGCAGCATGTAGCCGTTCCCGTTGAACGCCGTGGGGTCACTCAACTGCGCCTTGCTGATCGGCAAGCCGTCGGCCCGCCAACCGGATGCGTTGGTGGACTTGACGACCAAGCCGGTGTCGTTGACGTTGGTGGGCGGCAGGCCCACCGGAAAGGCCGCGGCGTACGCGGCCGAGGTGCCGGCGATCCGCTCGTGCGGTGAGTAGGCGTAGATGCCACGCACCGCGCTGCGTTCCTTCAGCGGGCCCAGGCAGACGGTGCCGGTCAACCGGTCCGGGGGCGCCTTCAGCGGCGAGACGTCGGGCACTTTGGTCACCGCGTCGTCACAGCTGCCCAGCGCGTTGGCTTCCATCGGATGTGACAGCGCGCCGTAGAGCCCGAAGCGGACATCTTCGGCCTTGGCGCGCGGCGCTTTTGGATCCGCCGGCGCGGCGTCGACGTCGACGAGCACGAAGTCCTGCCCCCAGCGCAGATTCGACACCGAGATGTTCCAGCCCAGCACGGCCACCGATTCCCCGATCCGGGCGCTCTGGGCGCCAAAGATCCGGCCGGGCCGATCCGAACCCGAGCAACCCACCAGAGCGCAGCAGGCCAGTACAGCAATCAGCGCAACCCGAACGCGCACGCGGCCTAGTCCAGCCCCAGATCGGCGAGGCCTAAGACGCTGCGATAGGGCACACCCTCGGCTTCGATCGCCTCGGCGGCGCCGGTCGCGCGGTCCACCACTGTCGCCACTCCGATCACCTCACCGCCGGCGTCGCGCACGGCGCGCACCGCCGTCAGCGCGGAGCCGCCGGTGGTGCTGGTGTCCTCGACCACCAGCACGCGCTGACCCGACACCTCGGTCCCTTCGATAAGCCGTTGCATCCCATGGGTTTTCACCGACTTACGCACCACGAACGCGTCGATAGGCCGGCCGGGCGCATGCATGATGGCGGTGGCCACCGGGTCGGCGCCCAGTGTCAGGCCACCGACGAGTGCGTAGTCCCAGTCTGCGGTGATCTCCCGCATCAGCCGGCCGATCAACGCCGACGCCCGGTGGTGCAGGGTGGCCCGGCGCAGGTCGACGTAGTAGTCGGCCTCCTTGCCGGAGGACAGGGTGACCCGCCCGTGTACCACCGAAAGTCGGCGCACGAGCTCGGCCAGTTCGGCCTTGGCCTGCGGGTCAGGTCCGGCCACGGCCGCCGCCGAATCGCTTGGTGAACAGCATCGCCAGCCGACGCGGCATGGCCCGGCCAGTGGCCACCAGGAACTTGTACTGCGTGCCAGGCACGATGACGACCTTGCCGCGGGCGATGTCGGCGAGGCTCTCCCGAACGACGTCATCCACCTCCAGCCACATGAACGACGGCACCTGCGCCATGTCCAGCCCGGCACGGCTGTGGAACTCGGTGTGCACGTAGCCCGGACACACCGCATGCACGCCAACGCCGCTGCCCTGCAAGCTGTTTGCGAGTCCTTCGCTGAACGAGATCACCCACGCCTTGGACGCCGAGTAGGTCGATCCGCGACCGGGCAGCAGGCCGGCGACGCTGGCGATGTTGATGACGGTGCCGGTACCGGCGTCCCTCATGGCCGGCAGCGCGGCGCGGGTCAGGTGCATCACCGCGGCGACGTTGACGTCCAGTTGCCGCTGCAGGTCCGCCGGATCGGTCGCCCAGAATTCGCCGGACATGCCGAAGCCGGCGTTGTTGACCAGCACCTGCACGCCGTCGGCGAGCCGCTCGGCTACCTTGTCGCGGTCACCGGCCTGCGCCAGGTCCGCGGGCATGATCTCGACGCTGCCGGCCTCGGACTTCAGCTCGCCGGCCAGTTGCTCGAGCCGATGCCCGTCGCGGGCGACCAGGACGAGGTCATAGCCGTCGCGGGCGTAGCGGCGCGCGTATCCGGCACCAATGCCGGAGGTCGGCCCAGTAATCAGCGCAACGGGTCGAGGCATGTGCTCTCAGCGCTGGTAGTTGCTGGCCTGCTGGCCATTGCGTCCGGTCCGCGGCGGACGACGGGAGCCCTCAGATCGGCTTTCCTCACGGGCAACCGGCTCGGCGGCCCGGCGGGCCGGATCGGGCATCACTCCGGCGATCGGGTCCGCCTGGGCGCGACGCTGAGGCAACTCCGCGCGGGCGGCCTGGGCCAGCGGACGGCCCGGCGCCGCGTTGCGGCGTCCCTCGGACTCGCCTTCCTCTTGCGGCGTTTCGGCGGGCAACGGGGGCAGCACCCGCAGTAGGTCGTTGAATTGGCGCACAGTGCGCAGACCCTCGTCCCACTGGGCGCGGGTGCTGGCGATGGGCATGGCGACCAGGGTCCAGTTCTGCTCGTTCCACATGATCTCGGCGCAGTCGGGCGCGGTGTGCGCGAAGGTGACCATGCGCCGGTCACAGGCCCGCCGGGCGGCGTCGAGGTTGGTGGAATACACCATGCGCGGACCGATCGCGCCGAGCAGCCAGATATCGCTCTCGCGCGGTTCCTTGAGCCCCTTGAGCCGCAAATCGACGACGACGTTGGTGCCCACCTTGCGGTGCAGCGCAATCACCGTGGCGACTTCCTCGAGATCGAAGATGTAGACGGCCTCACCGCGGATTTGGCCGAGTACCACGTTGTAGGCCGGGACATCGCCGACCGTCGACATCACGCCGCGCTTCCAGCGGTGCAGGATGTCGGTGGATTCGCGTTCGTAGTCGAATCCGTGCGAGCGCGCCCACGACCTGCGGCGCCGGCTGCGTCCGCGACGTCGATCGATATCGACGTACAACAACACCGCCGCACCGACGAAGCACAGTGCGGAGAGCGTGAACCAGAGGGGGACCATCCCCAACAGAGTATCCGTAGTCGCAAGCGAATACAGAATCCGAGCAGGTCACAACCGAATCACAGGACGCAATACGCCGAATTCGGCGTCGCGAACCAGAACAGCGCTCTAATGCGGTCTGACCTGCGGAAGTCTATTCTCACATCCGCGTCAATTCTGGGGCTCGGTGCGAGGTGAAGGATTCTCATGTCGTTGTTGGCGGTACCTGAGGTGTTGGCTGGGGCGGCTGGGGATCTGTCCCGGATTCAATCGGCACTGGCGCAAGCCAGCGCGGCGGCGGCGGCGCCGACAACTGCACTGACTGCTGCCGCCGACGACGAGATATCCGCGGCCATCGCGGCATTGTTCGGCAGCTACGGCCGCGAGTACCAGATGCTGAGCGCGCGGGTGTCGGCGTTTCACCGGCAATTCGCACAAGCCATGAGTGGGGCGGCGTCGGCCTATGCCGCCGCCGAGGCAGCCAACGCATCGCCGCTGCAACTCGTCGAACAACTGATCAACGCGCCAAGCCAGGCGCTGCTCGGGCGCCCGCTGATCGGCGACGGCGCCAACGGCACCGCGGCCAACCCCAACGGCGGGGCCGGCGGGCTGCTGTGGGGCAACGGCGGTCACGGCTACTCGCAACCGACGGCCGGCTTCGTCGGCGGCGCCGGCGGTGCCGCAGGGTTGATCGGCAACGGTGGCAGCGGCGGAACCGGCGGCGCTGGTGCAGCGGGCGGCGCCGGTGGCGCCGGTGGCTGGCTGTACGGCAACGGTGGCGGCGGCGGAGCTGGTGGCGCGGCAGTCCTCACCGGGGGCATCGGCGGTGACGGCGGCGCCGGCGGCGCCGCGAGGCTGTTCGGCGCCGGAGGCGTCGGGGGATCCGGCGGTGCCGGCGCTGGGGGCGCGTTGGGCAGCGCGGGAACCGAAGTCGCTCCCGATGGCGGCATCGGCGGCACCGGTGGCCGGGGCGGCAATGGTGGTGCCGGCGGAAGCGGCGGGTTGCTCGGCACCGGTGGTGTGGGCGGCGCCGGCGGCGCCGGCGGTACCGGTGGAGCCGGCGGGCTCGGACACGACGGCGCGGTCGGATCGGTGCGCGGCGCCGACGGCACCGCCGGCGGCAACGGTGGCGCCGGCGGCGTCGGAGGAAACGGCGGCGCAGGTGGCGTGGGCGGCTCCAACGCGCTCGGGCAGGCGGCGAGCCAGGGCGTCGGCGGCGCCGGAGGCATTGGCGGCACTGGCGGCGCGCCGGGCAACGGCGGGGCCGGAGCGACGGGAACCTGGACAACCAACAACGGTGCCGGCGGGGCCGGCGGGCACGGCGGCGACCCGGGCCTCGGTGGACAGGGCGGCATTGGCGGAGTCGGCATGGTTCCGGGCGTCAACGGCGCCCAGGGCTTCACCCCGAACGCGGGTGGCGATGGCGGGGCCGGCGGTACTGGCGCCGACGGCACGACCCCGGGGGCCAGCGGGGCCGGCGGAGGCCGCGGCGGTGACGGCGGGCGGTACGGCAACGGCGGGGTCGGTGGCATCGGCGGCAACGGCGCAAACGGTTCTGCGGGGACCACCGGGCCGACCGGCAACGGCAGCGACGGCGGCCGCGGTGGCGACGGCGGAGCCGGCGGAACGGGCGGCAACGGCGGGGCTGTTAGCGGCGTCGGCGGCGAAGGCGGGGCCGGCGGGCATGCCGGGGACGGCGGGGGCGGCGGGGAC
>NZ_LQOY01000181.1 GCF_002101675.1 Mycobacterium gordonae
AGTTGGCGCTGGATCTGTGGTCGTTGGCTCCGCATCCGGAGGCAGCGCGACAGCGGGCGGCGCCGGCGGTGATGCCACGGCAGCAAGCACCGGAGATCTCACATCCCGGGGCGGCAACGGCGGTAACGGGGGAACCGGCGGCACCGGCGGGGTCGGCGGCACGGGCGGAGCCGGTGGCGCGGCCGGTACGTCAGGCGCAGGGGGCCTCTTCGGCTTCACCGGCGCGACCGGTACCGGCGGGGTCGGTGGCCAGGGCGGTCAGGGCGGCGCGTCCGGAGCAGTTGGCGCTGGATCTGTGGTCGTTGGCTCCGCATCCGGAGGCAGCGCGACAGCGGGCAGCGCCGGCGGCAACGGCACCCCCGGAAGCACCGGCAGCCAGGGTGCGTCCGGCGCGAACGGCTGATCGCGGGGCCGCTGCGACCGATACCCTTGGCGCCATGCCGAGCGACTACGTCTATGACCAGAGCTTCGCCGAGGAACGCACCCGGTTGGGCGCCATGGAGAGCCTCTGGGACCCTGGCACCCAGGCGCTGCTCGACGAGCTCGGACTTGGCGGCTCCGAAAAGCCCTGGCGTTGTTTGGAAGTGGGGGCCGGCGGCGGGTCACTGCTGCACTGGATGACCGGTCGCGGGGCGACCGTGGTGGCCGTCGATATCGACACCCGCTTTATCGAATCCCTTGCCGGTGACGCCATCGAGGTACGGCGCCTCGACGTCCGCTCCGACGAACTGCCCGAGGGGCAATTCGACTTGGTGCACTCGCGGTTGGTGCTCGAACACCTGCCCGACCGGCGACAGATCATCGACCGCCTGGCTGCAACGTTGCGGCCCGGCGGATGGATGTTGATCGAGGATTTCGACTGCACGGCGTTGGGCTTCGATCTAGATGACCCGCTTCTGGTGCGGGCCAGAGACGCGATCCTCGAGTTCAGCCGACGCGCGGGTTCTGAGCCGTACTACGGTCGCCGCGTCGTCGCCGATCTGGCGGCCGCCGGGCTGACCGAGGTTCGAGGTGAGGGCAGGTGTAAGGTAATCGATTCCAGCACACCGGGTTTCGACTTCTTCCCGATTGTCGTTCGAGAGCCTGCGCTCGGCCGTGGTCGACGCCGGGCTGATCTCGCAAGCGGACGCCGACGCAGCCGCCGCCCGCTTCGGCGACGACATCCGTGTCTTCACGCCGATCATGATGGCCGGAATCGGACGACGGCCCCTGACCTAGATCGCCCACTCCAGCCCCGGCCTGCTGCGCCTGGTGCAGCAACGCACCGTCGGTCAACGGCGGCGCGGCAATCATGAGTTGCCGTTTGAAGCGCTGGGCCCGCAGGGCAGAATGTCTCTCTGTATGACAGAAATTGCCCACAGCGATCGCGAGGTGCGGGTGACCGGCCAACTTTTCGAGCACGTCCGTCGGGGCATGATCCCGGCTCACATCTACAACGATGCCGACCTGTTCGCGCTGGAGAAGGAGCGGCTGTTCAACCGGGCGTGGATGTTCGTGGCGCACGAGTCCGAAATCCCGCACGACGGTGATTACGTGGTGCGCCGCGTACTCGACGATTCCTTCATCATCACCCGCGACTCGGGCGGCCGGGTGCGGGCCCTGTTCAACATGTGCCTGCACCGCGGGATGCAGGTGTGCCGCGCCGAGATGGGCAACGCCTCCAATTTCCGCTGCCCGTATCACGGTTGGACCTACCGCAACGACGGGCGCCTCACCGGTCTGCCGTTCCATCGCGAGGCATACGGCGGCGACGAAGGTTTCGACAAGAGTCAAACTCTATTGCCCGCACCGAATCTGGGGATCTACAACGGCTTGATCTTCCTCAATCTGGATCCGCAGGCGCCACCGTTGCGCGAATTCCTCGGTGACTTCGCGTTCTATCTGGACTTCTACACCAAACAGAGCTCTCATGGGTTGTTGGTCAAGGGGCCACAGCGCTGGCGGATCAAGGCCAACTGGAAGATCGGCGCCGAAAATTTTTCCGGCGACATGTATCACACGCCGCACACGCACGCATCGATCGTCGAGATCGGATTGTTCCGTGAGCCCAAAGCGCAGAAGCGCAAAGACGGCGCGACCTACTGGGCGGACCGCGGCGGCGGAACCACGTACAAGCTGCCGCCGGGCGACTTTGATGAGCGCATGCGCTACGTGGGCTATCCCGACGAGATGGTCGCCCGGATCAAAACGGTGTGGTCGCCGGCCCAGCAGCAGGTGGTGGCGCAGGACGGTTTCATGTTCTCGGCCGCCACCTGCTTTCCGAACCTGAGCTTCGTGCACAACTGGCCCAAGCTCCCCGAGGGCGATCACGTGCTCCCCTTCATCTCGATCCGGCAGTGGCAACCCATCAGCGAGAACGAAACCGAGGTGTGTTCGTGGTTCGCCGTCGACTCGGCCGCCCCTGAGCGGTTCAAGAAGGACTCGTACCGGGCGTACCTGATGTGCTTCGGATCGACGGGGATGTTCGAGCAGGACGACGTCGAGAATTGGGTGTCGCTGACCACCACCGCGGGCGGGTCGATGGCTCGGCGACTGCTGCTCAACAGCCGGATGGGCCTGCTGTCCGACGATAGCCCGGTGATCGAGGCGCTGCCCGCGGAGGCGTTTCACGGGCCGGGCAGGGCGCAGGTGGGCTACAACGAGTACAACCAGCGCGAGTTGCTCAAGTTGTGGGCCCGGCACTTGGAGTCGATGTGATGATGAGAAAACCGCTGCCGTTCAACGATATTCGGCATCACCAGGCGCACCAGTTCCTGGTCGACGAGGCGTACCTGCTGGATGCGCAGCAGTACGAGGCGTGGCTGGACACCATGACGGATGACATCCACTACGTGATGCCGGTGCGGGTCACGACCGCCCGCGGCGCCGGGTTCGACACCGCACCCGGCATGGACCACTTCGACGAGGACAAATATTCGCTGACCCAGCGCGTGGCGCGGATGGCCACCGAGCACGTGTGGGCCGAGGATCCTCCGTCGCGGCTGCGACACTTCATCACCAACGTGCGCACCTTCGACGAAGACCCGGCGCACCTGCTCGTCGAATCGGCCGAACTGCTCTTTCGCAGCCGCGGCGATGTCAACGAAAGCGTGCTGCTGTCCTGCGGGCGCGAAGACCTGCTGCGCTGGGATGAGAGCCAGGACCGCTGGAAGCTGGCCCGCCGCAAAATCATTGCCGACGAATCGGTGTTACGCATGCAGAATCTGGCGGTGTTCCTGTGAACCCAGTCGGCGAGCCCATCACCGTGGCAAACGAATTCACCGAGGTCGTGGTGCAGCGAGTCGACACGCGCAACGGTTCGCGGCTGCTGATCAGCTCCCCGCGCAGTGGGCGGTCGATCACGCTGGACGCCCTCGAGGTCGAGGCCCTCACCTGGCAGAACCCCCGTACGCTGGCGGCCATGGTCGGCAACTCTTACGCTCCGTTGCTACCCGACGCGCCCGAGGGCCACGATGACCGGATGGCTTGACGGCAAACGCGCCCTGGTGGTCGGCGCCGGTTCCGGGATCGGGCGGGCGGTCCTCGACGCGTTCATCGCCGAGGGTGCGAAAGTTGCCGTGCTGGAACGTGATTCGGACAAGTGCGAACGACTTCGCGAAGCATTGCCCGACGTTCCCGTGGTGCAGGGCGACGCCACCACCCGCACCGACAACGACCAAGCGGTCACCGTGGCAGCCGAAACCTACGGCGGCCTGGACACCCTGGTCAACTGCGTCGGCGTCTTCGACTTCTACCGGGGGATCGACGATATCGGCGCCGACGACCTGTCTGCCGCGTTCGACGAAATGTTCCGCACCAACGTGCTCAGCCATCTGCAATCGGTCAAAGCAGCGCTACCGGCGCTGCGCAACGGATCCGGGCCGTCCATAGTGCTCACCGAATCCACCTCGGCCTACTACCCGGGGCGCGGCGGTGTGCTGTACGTGCCGTCGAAATTCGCGGTCCGCGGGCTGGTGACGGCACTGGCGCACGACCTGGCCCCGCAGGTCCGAGTCAACGGCGTGGCCCCCGGCGGAACCCTGAACACCGACCTGCGCGGGCTGACCACGCTCGGCCTGGGCGACGCCCGCCTCGACGACTCCCCCGACCGGGCAACCGATCTGGCCGCCCGTACCCCACTGCATGTCGCACTCACCGGCGCGGACCATGCGTGGAGCTATGTGTTCCTGGCCTCCGACCGTTCCCGCGGAATCGCCGGGGAAACCGTCCATCCCGACGGCGGGTTCCGGTTGGGTGCACCGAAATGAGCCTGGAACCGCAGCGCGCACTGGTGGCCCAGGGATGTCGCGTGGCCGCGGCCCGCGGTTTGGTCGATGGCATGCTCGGACATCTGAGCCTGCGTATCGATGACGACCATCTGCTGATCCGCTGTCGCAGCGACACCGATACCGGGGTGGCCTTCACCCGTCCCAGCGACATCCGTCTCATCACCTTCGACGGAACCGCGGGCGCGCCGGGCGAACTCGACGGTTACCGGGTTCCCAACGAGCTGCCGATCCACCTCGAAACGATGCGGGCCGACGTCAAGCATCGGGCCGTCGCGCACCTGCACCCGCCGGCCGTCGTGGCCGCCGACCTGGCCGGCATCGCGATCAGACCGATCTACGGAGCCTTCGATATTCCCGGCGCGTGGCTGGCCCGCGGCGGCGTGCCGGTATACGACCGTGCGGTGCTGATCCGAACTGCCGAGCTGGGCAAGGAGATGACGGCGGCCATGGGCGACCGCCCGGTGGTGATCTGCCGCGGCCACGGCATCACCAGCGCCGCCACCAGCATCGAACAGGCGGTATTGCAGGCGATCAGCCTGGACGCGTTGGCCCGCATGTCTTTACGCGTGCGTGCGGCCGGCGGCACCCTGCGCGACATCGCCGCTGCCGATTGGGATGAGTTGCCGAACTTGGGTTCTGGCTTGAATGTCGAGTCCGCTTGGCGGCATGAGGTCGCTGCGCTGGCTGCTCAGACCAGCTGATCGCCGATCTCCTTGGCGGCCTCGCCCAGTACCGAGGCCACCGACGGGTACTTCGACGCGGGCAGCCGTTGCTGCGGGGCGGCAGCATTCAGCGCCAGCCGGAACCCGGGCGCGCGCGTGGGGATCTGCACCGCCACCGAGGCGACGCCCTCCTCACTCTCCTCGCGGTTGGTGGCGTAACCCTGCCGGCGGACACGGGACAGCTCGCTCTCCAGCCGGGCGCGGTTGCCGATCGAACGCTCCGTGATGCGCTCCAGCGCCTCGTGCGGAAAGAGTTGGCGCAGTTCGGCTTCCGGTAATCCCGCGAGCAGGACCTTGCCGGTCGAGGTGCAGTGCGCCGGCATCGTGCGGCCCAACCGCGAAGCCACCCGGACCGCTCTGGGCCCCTCGATCGCCGCGACGAAGCGCACGCCCGCGCCGTCGAGCATGCCGACGTGAATCGACTCGCCGAGGCGTTCGCTCAGACCACGCATCACGGGCATGGCGGTGCGTGGGATGTCGATGCGCCCGAAGATCGCGAATGCCACGCTGGTCAGGGCCGGACCGGGAAGATAGGCCTTCGATTGCGGGTCCTGGCGGACGAAGCCGCGGTAGGTCAGCATCGCCAGTAGCCGGTGCGCGGTGGACGATGCCACCCCCAGGTACCGGGTGGCCTCACTGAGCCGTATCTGTGGCTGCTCGCCGAGCAGCAGCAGCAGTTTCAGCGCGTTGTCGACCGATTCGATCGGGTACTGCGGCGCCTCCTGCACCCCGCCGAGCCTAAACGAATTCCCCGGCCTTTCCGTTACTGCCCGGCACGCCCAGCAGGCCGGTGACCCCCGTGCTGCCGCCCGGACCTCCGGCGGCGCCGCCGAGTCCGCCCTGCCCGCCCAGCGCCAGGTTGCCGCCGAGGCCGACGGCGCCACCTGTCGTCGCATCCCCGCCGTTGCCGCCGTTGCCACCGGCACCGCCCTGACCGCCGGTGCCGCCCGAACCCCCGGCGCCGGCAGCTCCGGATGCGCCGGCCCACCCGATCAAACCGCCGGCACCGCCGCTACCGCCGCCGGTGCCCCCGGCTCCGCCCGCACCGCCGACACCGCCGTCGCCGCCGAGGGCGCCGTTGTTGCCCGCGCCGCCGATCGCGCCGGCCGGACTGGCCGTCATCATCACCGCACCGCCCGCGCCGCCATCGCCACCCGCACCACCGATGCCGCCGACGCCACCGACTCCCCCGACACCGGCCGCGCCGCCCGCACCGCCGATCCCGATGAACCCGGCCGCGCCGCCGTTTCCGCCAAGGCCACCAGTGCCGCCCGTACCGCCCGCGCCGCCGACGCCGCCCTGGCCGGCGGTGCCGCCATTGCCGCCAAACGCCTGGCCGGTGGCGGAGTTGACGGCCGAGCCACCGCCGCCGCCGGCGCCGCCTGCGAAGCCGGCCGCCCCGGCGCCACCGGTGCCGCCCACCCCTCCGGCACCTCCGGCGCCTCCGTTGCCGACGAACAGTCCGCCGTGACCTCCGGTTCCGCCCGCGCCGCCGGTCCCGCCGGAGCCGCCGGCCGCGCCGGCGGCCAGGCTGGCGGCCCCGCCACTGCCCCCGTTGCCTCCGGTCGCGGTACCGGAATACGGGCTGTTGGCGAACCCGCCCAAGCCGCCGGCACCGCCCGCACCGCCGGTCGGCCCTCCTGCGGCGCCGTTGCCTCCGGCTCCGCCGGAGACAGTGGTGGCGCCCGTGACCGGGCCGCTGTTGACGATCAAGGAGCTCCCGCCGACCCCACCGGCGCCGCCGTCGCCGCCGACGCCGGCCAGGCCTCCGTTGCCGCCGTTACCGGTGGAGACGGTGAGGGTACCTCCGATGCCGAGCGGATCGACCGTGATAATCGGGTCCATCCCCGTGCCGCCGGTGCCGCCCGTCTGACCGGCGGCGCCGTTGCTGCCGTTACCTCCACCGGTGCCGGTGAACGTCACGTTGGACAACGGGTTGCCGACGGTAACCGGCGCGCTACCCGGGCTGGTGCCCGATGCCGCCGTTCCGGTCGGTGTCGGGTTGACCCCCGCAGCTCCGCTCAGACCGGTACCGCCCTGCCCGCCAGCACCGCCGGAGCCGAACCAGTTCGCATTGCCACCGTGCCCACCGCTGCCGGGCATGCCGCCAAGCACCCCGGCGACCGCGGGCCCGCCCTGCCCACCGGCACCACCGTCGCCGAACAACGTCCCGCCGAGACCGCCGTTTCCGCCCGCCGCGCCCGCTCCACCCAGGCCGCCGTTACCGCCGCTGCCGATCAACAGCGGCCCGGCGCCGCCGTCGCCGCCGGGTGCCCCCGAGCCGCCGGTGCCGCCGACACCACCGGAACCGAAAAAGCTTGCCGCGCCACCGACTCCGCCGGCGGCGGCCTTGCCGCCGTCCCCGC
>NZ_LQOY01000182.1 GCF_002101675.1 Mycobacterium gordonae
GGCAAATTCATACGGTCATTGCAACAACATGGATCTTAGGAGTTGCAATGCCAAGTGGTTACCCGCATCCGCCGGCGGTGCGTCGGGAGTTGTTTGACCGGGTCTGTCGGGGAGTGCCACTGTTTCGGGCGGCTCAAGACATGGGCGTGTCAACGACCCGAGCGTGGGTCTGGTGGCGCGATGCTGGCGCGATGAAACTGCACATCGGTGGTCGAGGTGAAGGTGAGCGGGGCCTGGTCGAGGCGGGCAACATGTCCCTGCCGGGCGGACGGGGTCATCGGCTCAGCGTCGAGGAGCGGGTAGAGATTATGCGGGGCCGCGATGCCGGGCTCAGCGACGCTGAGATCGCAGACCAACTGGGCCGCGACCGCACCACGATCTACCGCGAGACTCGGCGTAACTGCAACGCCGATGGTGATTACCACGCCCTCATGGCGCACGCGCGTGCCGGGGAGAAGGCCCGCCGTCCCAAGGAATTCAAGCTCAACGATCCTCAGTTGTGCGCTGCCATCGAACGATGGATGGACGACGGGTGGAGCCCGAAGCTGATCGCTGAGATGTTGGCACGTGATCACCCCGATGACAAGCTGGCACGGGTGAGCCACGAAACCATCTATACGTGTCTCTACGTCCAAGGCCGCGGCCAGCTGCGCGCCGAGCTCAACAAGTGCTTGTCGACCAAACGAACAGCCCGCAAACCCCGAGGCAGTACCGAGCGCCGCGGGAAGTTCAGTGATGTCATCACCATCAGCCAGCGCCCCGCCGTCGTCGATGACCGCGCCGTGCCCGGACATTGGGAGGGCGACCTCATCCTGGGCGCCGGATGCGCCAGTTCGATCGGCACCCTGGTCGAGCGCAGCACCCGATTCACCATCTTGTTGCACCTGCCCCACAACCACACCGCCGATTCGGTGGCCACCGCGATGATCGAGGCGATGAATGAGTTGCCGGCTCATCTGCGTCGCACTATCACCTGGGACCGTGGCAGCGAGATGGCCAACTGGCACGACATCAGCCTGCAACTACAAGCGCCGGTCTACTTCTGCGATCCCCATTCACCCTGGCAGCGTGGCAGCAACGAAAACACGAATCGACTGCTGCGGTTCTGGTTCCAAAAAGGCACCGACCTCAGCGGCTACACCAAAGCCGACCTCAAACGGATCCAAGACAAACTCAACACCCGGCCCCGGCCCACCCTCGACTACGACACCCCCGCCCAACGCTTAGCAGCCCTGCTCGATCAAGCCGCCTAACCGCGTTGCACTAACCACTTGACATTGAG
>NZ_LQOY01000183.1 GCF_002101675.1 Mycobacterium gordonae
CCACTGGGCAGTTCTTATTGGCCACCTACAGGCAGTTCTCATGTCCGCCCACGGGCAGTTTCCGATGTCCATTGACAGCGGTCTTCTGGCAGCGGGCCTGGCGATTGGTACCGCGCCCAGCGCAGGCGCTCAGTGTGGCGTCGATTGGATCAATCAGCAAACGTGCGACAACATCATGCGCGAGTACATGGTCGGGCAGAACTTCGACGTGTACCTCTCTTACCTCGTCCCTGATCCGAATGACCGGGCGGCCGTTAGGGACTACCTCTGGCACAGCAGGATCTGAACTCACTGCTTCCGTATCGGGACTTCCCGACCAGC
This sequence comes from Mycobacterium gordonae, assembly GCF_002101675.1. Classification (GTDB taxonomy): domain Bacteria; phylum Actinomycetota; class Actinomycetes; order Mycobacteriales; family Mycobacteriaceae; genus Mycobacterium; species Mycobacterium gordonae. The sequence goes on from NZ_LQOY01000183.1 coordinate 322, forward strand.
AACGCGCTAGCGGACTGCCCCCGAGCCGCAACAGACTCCGTCGAAAGTAGACCGCCGCCACCTGACCGCTTGGACAACCAAATGTCAGACCTTGCGCTGCCGGGTAGGTGGCGGCACTTAAATGGCACCGCCGGCGCAAAGGGCATACGTTCACGACATGTCAAACAGGCGGGCAAACCGTTCGCTTACCCTGACGAGTAACCAAATGACCCAAAAGGCGCCAAGTCATAGGTCCGTGTAAGCGGGGCCTCTATGACGCCGGATCGGCGACCGTGACGCCGGCCGGCGTGCCAGTACCAGCCGCCTGTTCGGTGGGTGGCGAACTCGGTGCCGGACGCGGAGTCGGTTGGTGAATGGGTCCGGTGATCGCGTCGCGGGCGGCGGCTGCTAACTCGACCGTGGTGGCATACCGCTGGCCAGGGTCTTTGGCCATGCCGGTCGCGATGACTTCGTCAACCTGGGGGGCACATCAGGTCTGGTGACAGACGGCCGCGGCGGCGGCGTGTTCATGTGGGCCACGATTAGGCGCGGCAGCGTGTCAGCGGCGAACGGTGGTTCTCCGGTCAGGCATTCATAGAGCACACATGCGAGCGAGTAGATGTCGACGCGGGCGTCCTCTTCGCCCTGGAGGTCCAGGCGCTCAGGTGCAATGTAGGCGAAAGTCCCGATCATGTTGCCGGTCTTGGTCAATCGGGTGTCGTCGGCGACGCGGGCAATCCCGAAGTCGATCAGGTACGCACAGTCTCGGTCGTCGAGCAATACGTTGGACGGTTTGATATCACGGTGGATAAGCCCAATCTCGTGTGCTGCGTGCAAGGCTTCAGCGACTTGTCCGATGATGCGCACTGCGCGATGAGGTTCCAGCGGACCGTCGGTAAGCACAGTCCCGAGGTCGCGGCCCTTGATCAACCGCATGCTCACGAATAGCCGACCGTCGGTCTCCCCATAGTCGTAAATCGGCACGACATGGGGGTTTCTAATCGTGCTGCGGCGTGTGCTTCCCGGCGGAAACGCCGCTGAAACTCCTCGTCCTTCGACAGCTTCGATGACAAGACCTTGATGGCGACGACCCGGTCGATGACAGTATCGCGGGCGCGCCACACCTCACCCATGCCGCCCTCGCCGAGCATCGACAATAGCCGGTAGCGGCCGAACGGTGTCCCGTCCCCAGCGTCCTCCCCAGCCACAAGTCAGGATGCTAGCGATAGCCGCCAGCCCGCACAGCGGAATTGTGCCTGCGCAACACCTTCATATCCGTCACCCGGTGATGCAAGTCGTCGCCAGATCCCTCGTGGGCCGAAGCGGATATCGTCCTTATAGCGACTACAGTCCAGAGATGATCCGGATTGGAGCAACCTATGGATCAGTCGCATGAGCCTGAACCAGAAGGGCAACCATGGGCACGCCTTCGGGAGTGGTTCGGTGTCCCTCGGATGATCAACAAGGAGTGGACGGCGCTCTCGTATTTCTTCGCTTTCGTTGCAGGGGCGCTTCTAGTAGCCGCTCTGATCGCCTTTGTCGTGTTAATGGTGAGAGAGATTGCTTATCACCTCTGATTCACCTTGCGGGCCGTTGACACAGCCGATGAGGAACCCACTGGATGGTCTCCTACAGTGACTTCTATGACGGCCGGGCCATATTCGTGAGGATCGGCGGGCCGGATGGCTTCGGCAGCTACGGCCAACTCACAGTTACCACTGATGGACGCCTGCTGTGCCACGAATGCGGGGGCACCTACCTCCACTTAGCGACTCATCTGACGCGTTCGCATGGAGTCACAGCGGAGCGGTATCGCGTCACTCACGGCCTGCTGCTGACGATGCCGCTCGTCGCAGCCTCGGTGAGCCATCGGATGGCGCGGTCCTGGGAAGCCAACCGCGAGCAGAACCTGGAAGCTCTCGCCCGACACCGTGACCCGCTCCGGGCGCGCGAGAGCGCCCGGCCTGTGTCGCAGTGGACGGCGGCGACGCGGGCAGCCCGTGTGAAGCGCCTCGCCGAGCAGCGAGGCCGTGCGCTCACCGAAGCGGAAAAGCAGGAACTCGGTGGTGATTTGCCGATCACAGAGTGGTGTCGCCGCGTCCGCGGGCTGCTGGCAGGGGATCCGACGCTGAGCGTTGCGTCGATCAGCCGCAGCTTCGATATGTCCGCGAGCTGGGCTTACCGACGACTGCACCGTTACCCGCAGCAAGGCGATGAGCAATGTCGCTGATTGCGTTCATGGTCGAAGCTGTAGACGCCAGCAGACGCCAAGCTGCTGCACTTCCCACTGCACGAGACGCCCGTGTGCGACCGTCCAATGGGCGCCATCACAGTAATTACAGGTAGCTGTAACTATGGCGGACTGGGTGACCGTAGGTTTGTCAGCAGCGTCTTCGCTCGGATTCGGAGGCTTAGGCGCCGCCGGAATGAAAGCGTTCTTCGATCGCGTCGAGGGCCGGCACGTTTGGGAACGTGACCATGTGACCGAGCGGTATACGGAGATGCGCCGGACGGTCTTGCATCTGTGGTCCGTGTTTGTTCGAGAGGTAGAGCCCGTCCTCAAACAGATACCCGTGCCCGAACTGGACGTAGGCTTCCATGCGCTCGAGGAAGCCTACGGTCGGATGACTGATGCTTTGCAGGACACCAGTGTTGTTGCACGACAACGAGTTGCGCCGCTCTTGCCAGCAGTTGTTGGCATTGAGCATCGCGTGTTGGCGCCGCTTACACGGCCCAACGGACTCCCGAACATCGCAATCGATCGGATCGGTGATGAGGGGCGGTTCATCGCCCACTTACTTCACGTTCTTCTGCAAGCTATGCGAGTGGATTTAGGTCTCACCCCCCGCAGAAAACGAAAAGATGCCGACGCCAAAATCTCTGCGTTCCTGCAGTATTCAGAAATATCACGATCCTACTTCGAGATGGTTCCTGACGCTGCGGTTTACCAAAACATGCACTTGTACGGAATCCGCTGTCTAGCCCATGAGGACTACCATTACGGCGTGCCGGCCGAGTTCTTCGGCGCGTATTGCGCATCGCATTTTTTGCCGGAATTGGTGTCCCGCAACATCGAAGCATTGCTAATCGTCGACCCCGACAGAAATGTTGTCGCAGCGATCCGAGACGAGGATGTGCCTCCGGCACGGGCATTGATCCGGCTCCGGCAGATAGGCTTTACGGTGGAACATGGCTGTCACGCGTCGCCAGGCATTTCGGGCTGGCGCGAGATGGAAGATGGATCGAAGGCCTGGGTGTGGACTGCCGACTCCGGACTCAATGTCGCGCACGAATAACGCTGATTCGCGCGCTAGCTTGCGCATCGCCTGGGTCTCTGTCGTCAAATATGGATGGAATCTGTCATCAGGGCGTGAAAGTACATTAGCTGTCCTTGGGATCATCCGAAGGGTCGGCCGCGGTTGGATGTGTCCGTCGACGGTGAACCGTGACGTGTTGACCCAAGCGCGCAGCGTGTTCTTCTTTGCCGTCCAAAGCCGCGGGCAAAGGATTGCAGGCCGTCAGGAGCGTCTGTCCAATAGAGGCGCGGTGTTGATGTGAATTCTTCCAAGGCGTAGGCGCTTACAGCTTGTGGTGGGTCAGCAACAGATCTTGCAAACCGACCGTCAAGAAGCGGCGGAGGGTCAGCAGGCCCTTATCGCCGTGTTGGAGCCGGCCGATCAGCAAGTGAACGGGCGCACCGCGCCTGTGCTGCAACTGGTGCCCGACTCGAGGCTTGGTCGGTGATGCTGCTTTGCAGCGTTACCGAGCAGCGGAATGCAGCAAAGTGGAATGCATGGCCCGGCGGTCGTCGCGAACTTCCTCTATGGCGCGCTTCAGGGCCGCATCTGGGTCTTCGGCTCGCCCGGCTTCAGTTGCCTGCGAGCCACGGTCCAACTCGTCGTTGCCCATCTTTGCTCCTTACCTCTCAAGTTCTGCTATTGAGGCGCTCTGAGTGTACCTGCGCCCTGCCCGGCCCCCGGATGGCTTCCGCAAACAACACGCCGAGCGTAGCCGCAAACAACGACAACGTCGCGCCATGCCGTTTATCGAGCGTCCCGGCGACGGGCGCATCGATTGTCAGCAGTCCATAACCATCGTCTTGCGACCGAATCGGCGCGGTAATGAAGGTTTTGTAACCAACGCCGGAGCCGGCCCACTCAACCGGACTGCCTCTGTCCAAATCAGGTGCGAACACGAATGGATCTTTCCCGCATAACACTTGGAACGCCTTGTCTCCGCGCGGTGTTCCCTTAACAAAATCGCCCGGACGGTCCGGCCTCCCAGCTGTGTAAAGCGGAACCATCTTCGTCTGATCATCCGAGACGTTGTATACCACCGTTCGGATGCCAGGGATTGTTCCGAACGCCCGGAACGTGAGATCTCTGACCGCCTGACGTGCCGCGTTGAGTGCAGCAGCGACGCGATCATTCTTCGCCGGTACCAAGGCCACCGAGGCACCCAGCTCTAACAAGGGCTGAAGTACCTCCTCAAGCAGCTTCTCACGTCCGGCAGTCGTCTCGTCTAACGTCGCGCCTTGGCGTGCCCAATACAGTTGCAGAGCAGGGATGGCCGCCCCCACGACGATGAGGACCAGTCCGGCGACCCAGGCTACTGCCAGCACCCCGCCGCCGGATGCTAAGCAAGCCGCCGACACGGCAAGCGCAAATATTTTGAACTCGTCCAGCCAGTAACCGAGCCACAATGCCGTCACGACCAAAGGGTTCCTAGGCCGCTTCTGGTCAATGGGGTTGGGCCGCGCCACCGGGCAATAATAGACGCCACTACCAGACGAAAAGGCAAACAAATCCGCAACCGTGATATCACGATTAGGACCTTGTAATCGTGCAAACACCGCCGCGCCGGACCGCGGCGGCCGAAACTTCCGGACGCTATAGCCTCGGCGGCTTGTTGCCGACCCACAACTGCGGCGGCTCGTCCGAATGGTCCTCGCGCCGATGCCATCGCACCTCAACCTCGTCGCCGACACCCATAGCGTCGAGGCCCAAGAACTCGACTGAACTCCGGCCGTAGAAACGATCAACGGTCTTGGCCCGCAGGACACCCTCGCCGGATATCTGCACACCGAATTTGGTTGTGCCGGTGTCGTTCCACAGGTCGTAAAGCGATCCCTTGCGGTACGTGATACGCCAGGGAACTCCCTCCGCAAGCTCGGACTGCTCCTCGGCTCTGCGGTTTTGCTCTTCAAGGGCCGCCGCCGCCCGTCCAGCCTCCAACGCGGCTTGCCTTTGAGCGACCGCAGCATCCTCGGCCGCCTTTGTCGCGCGCTCGGCGTTCTGCTCGGCCCTGGCCTGGTAATGCGCAGCGGCGCTCTGGGCCGCTGCGGCTCGCTTGGCCGACACAATCGCCCAGGTCGTCGCCACCACTGTGACGACGACGCCGGCAAGGCTGATCCACTCCGCGGCTTTCACAACTGGAGAGCGTAGAGCGCGACACCGACACGTGTAGCGCGTCAGCCGCTTACCTGCCTAGGCGCGGGCGGAAGCGGCCCCCAGCGCAGCGACAACCGGCGCACCCGGAATCCCTCCCCACGCCCGGCAACTTGACGAATCTGGGCATCAACGTCGAGCGGCCGTCCAGCGACCACCTCCAAATCCGGGATACGGCGCATCCATTCGCTGATCAGCACGGTCAGTTGTGTCGGGACGAGACCGGCTCCTAGACATCGATGGGGGCCAGCACCCCATGTCCAATGCCGGTGACGCACAATGCGGCCGCCTACTGCCGCGATGTCGTCGCTGTCCTCACGGTTGGCCGACGCTAAGCGCAGCAGCACCGCTGAGCCGGCCGGGATGGTCACACCGCCGATTGTGGTGTCGCGGGTACACATTCGCACCACAACCCCGGGTTCGGGCGGCTCCAATCGTAGAATCTCTCCACGAATAGCCCGATCTGCTCAGGGTCGCGGCACAGCACAGCCCGAAGCTGCGGTGTGGACGCCAGCGCCAGCAACACGAAGGCTACGGTCGCCCTCACGTCGATTATGTTGAGGCACATCAGCGTTGCCAAACCGATGATCTCCTCGTCGGTGAGTCCGGTCGATATCAGCTTGTCAAAAGCCCCGGCAAGCGGTCGGCGCGGCGGTTGGTAACCGCCTGGGCCAGGTAGTCGCCCAGTTCCGTTGCTGCTTGGCGTGGGGCGTGCGGGTCGCCAATGCCCCCATCGGTCAACGTGACATTCACCAGCCTGGCCACCCGGATTGCGTCGCCGGCGAGCAGACCGCAGTGTGCCAATACCACTCCCGCTTCGTAGGGTTGCGCGATCTCGGCTATGGCGTCGAATGACCGCTGGCAGCGACCGCGCCAATCAGTGAAGCCGCCAACCCCTACAAGCCGGAATCAATCGCTGTACTTCACGTTGGCCGAAAAGCGGGGCCAAAATTTCGCGGAAGCGCGTGTGGTCCGGCGCGTCGAATCCTGCCGCAACCATCGGAATGGTTTCTAGGGCGTTGAACGGCCACGCTATCGGCAGAGCATCAGCTTCCGGGCAACGGCGCGACTAAAACCGCTGTGGATCGCGCAGCGCCGCCAGCACATCGCAGCGCCGCGACAGGCTGAACACCCGCGTACCCTCCACGCCGGTCAGAGGCAAGCTGTCGGCTTGGTCCCGCTCGAGGACCGGCCCTGCGTCGCGCAGCTTGCGCCAACCAGTCGCACGCTGGGCCGCCAGGTGGCCCAAAAGTCGAACGAATCAGTCATTTTGGTCGCCCTGAAGTCGGGGGCAGAGACCCTTGTTCTTTCATCAGTTGGATATGTCCCTGACCTCGCCGTTAAGTCGTACTCTTCAAAGATGAGCGCGCCAGCACCGCCGCCTCCTAGCCCGCCGCCAGGGTGGTATCCCGACCCGGCAGATCCCCGAGCGGAGTTGTTGTGGGATGGCCGCCGTTGGCGACTTGAGATGAAGAGGCCAGTGCACGCGGGGCCGCAAGTCGCGGGCGTTATTGCGCCTGGCTGGGCACCGGCCTCGGGGACGGATATGGGGCATCTGGCTCCCGTCGGCCCATCCCGACTCAGGCGGAGCCATGCCGGTATCTACTTCTGGGCGGGCACGTTCGTCGTTTTGGTTGCCACAGTCGTCATCATCATTTGGGGAGCCTCGACTCACGGGTTTCGAGACATGCATTCGTACAATTTGGGCCGGCAAGCAGGCATCTGGGATAAGGGCGTGGAACCCAGACGCGCCTACCGGGTGGGCTGCGACAGACTCCTCGAATGGGCTAACAAGGATGAACACGGGAGATTGAATTCGGCGGATTTCCTTGCCGGATGCTGGGAAGCTGAAGGCTAGCAAATGCCTCGGCCACGATTTGGACCCTGCTCCGCAGGGCTTCTTAACTGGGCTGTCGGGCGCGGCGGCGGGAGGCGTGGGGATGCCGGGTAGTGCCGGTGGGGTATTTCGCGGGTCGTGCAGTCCCTTCATGTCGGCCCCTAACTACTCCGCGGCGCCAGGGTCAAAGTCCGCCTTGTTTTGAAATAGGGGGGAGAAGTTCCTGGCCCCCGAGCGGTCAAAACCCGAGCCCTTTCAAGCAATTTCGGGGATGGTGGGGCGGGGCGCGCGCCAGGTGCATGGCGATGCGAGCTGTGACCGTTTGGAGCGCGTCCGAATGCGGTGACAATAGGGCGAATCATCCGAGACACTCTTACGAGACGCTGGGAGTGAGACTGACTTTCGAGACACCTCGACCAGGGAATACGCGTTGTAGACGGTGGAATACCTCGGTGTCTCGTATTTGCTCTATTTTGAGACTCCGGTTTGCAGTGATTGACAGCTGCCATCGGCAGGCATGACCACCTTCTGACTGCGATGTCCGCCTGGCGACGGGTCTCCTATGCTGGGTGCGTGTTAATCGGCGGTCCATGCGACGATCTGGTCGATGACGCGACGAACTGATTGTTGACGACGGTTGAAAACCAGGCCAGTCGCGACGGTTGAAAAGTAGGCCACCCGATCAGATTGGATGGGTGATCT
>NZ_LQOY01000184.1 GCF_002101675.1 Mycobacterium gordonae
CCCCCGGCCCCACCGATGCCGCCAGCAGCGCCGCCGAGGCCGCCCGCACCCCCGGCCCCGCCGTTGCCGTACAACCAACCGCCGGCTCCTCCGGCTCCGCCGGCTCGGCCGGGGGCGCCGGTGCCTCCGGCCCCGCCATTGCCGATCAACCCGGCTGCGCCGCCCGCGCCGCCCAAACCGTTGTAGCCATTGCCGCCGTTGCCGTAGAGCAATCCACCGGCCTGACCATTGGGATTGGCTGCGCTGCCGGCAACACCGTCACCGATCAGCGGGCGCCCCAGCAGCGTGTTCGTCGGCGCATTGATTACCCCCAGCAGTTCTTGCTCCACCGCCTGTAGCGGATTGCCGTTGGCGGCTTCGGCGGTTGCGTAGGATCCTGCGCTGGCGTTGAGTAGCTGGATGAACTGGTTGTGAAACTGCGAGACCTGGGCGCTGGCCGTCTGGTATGCCTGCCCGTGTGTGCTCATCAGTGTGGCGATAGCCGTCGAGACCTCATCAGCGCCGGCTGCCAGTACCGTGGCTGTCGATGCTTTCACCGCGGTGTTGGCCTGTTCAAGCGCGGATCCGATCGTCGTGATCTGCGATGCCGCCGCCGTGACCGACTCCGGGGTGGCGAAGAGAAAAGACATGGGAATCCTCGTGTAGTCGGACGGGGGTTTGGAAAACGGGCGGCACTGCCCGGCGCTAGTCTACGTTAAGACGCTGCGAAAAGTCGCCCGCCTTGAACACTGCATGAGAGTTAATGTGAACCTGTCTAGCTATGACGCCCCCAACGCGCCGATGACCAGGCGAGTACTGCGCGGATTTGATGCTGCGAAGTTCGCTGCACTCCGCCAGGAACGCGGCTTGAGCGTCTCCGATCTAGCACGACTAGGCGACATCGGGACCTCCACCATCCATGCATGGGAAGCCGGCACCCGCACCCCACAGGTAGACCTCCTTGCACGCGTCATGGACGTTCTCAGCGCTGCAATCGACCAGGTCGTCTGCATCGACCCCGAAGAGCGCTACCCCGGAGACTGGCGCGTCATGAAAGGAATGACACAACCCGAACTCGCGGCAGCCGCCAAAATCGCCACCACCACCCTGCGGGCGATTGAGCGCGCCGACCAGTCGCTGAGCGACCACAACGCCAGAACCCTTGCTGCGGTACTGGGTATCAGTGTTGATACTTACCGCGCGGCTTACCGCCGCGCCCGAAACCGTCCACCCGGAACGCAGGTATAAAGTCCACCATCGCTCAATACCCATGGTGGACGCCCGGGTTGGATTGGCCGACCAACGCCCGCTGATTGTGCCCGTCCGCGGCCACCCCATAGCGGGCCATTTGATAGTTGATCGACGCGCACGCATTAGCCACCGGATCCCAAATATGATTCGACGTCCCCGGCTGGTGATAGTGCGCGAACGTCCCCGGCACCAGCTGCCACACTCCGCGGCTGGAATTCTGTGGCCCGCCATCGGTTTGGCGCGCACCATGCGCATTCGTATCAATCAAATTGATTGCGTCAGTACGAAACCCGGACTCATGTTCGGCGATCGTCGTCATACCCGCCATCCAATGCGCCCGGGCCCGCGGATCCGAAATGCCCATCCGATCCAACGCCTCTTCCAGATAGCGATGCACAGCCTCCCGGCCGCCCGCCCAGACCCCTTTACCCTCAAAAGAGACCTCAGACAACGGAATTGAGCCCTGAGACACCCCAGCTGCACCGGCAGCCAAGCGGCCCGACGCCCCGGCACCAGCACGCCCCGACCCCGCCATCCCGCCGAAGCCGCGGCCCATCAACGAGGTCGGCAACCCGGCCAGGCCACTCAAACCACTCAACCCGCCCC
>NZ_LQOY01000185.1 GCF_002101675.1 Mycobacterium gordonae
GCCCCGGCCTTGCCTGCCATCCCGGCACCGCCGGCCCCGCCGGCGCCGCCACGACCGAACAACCCGGCGTCACCGCCGCGGCCCCCGGCCTGACCAGCGGCCCCCGAGCCGCCGTTGCCGCCGTTGCCCCACAGCAAGCCACCCGCCCCGCCGTTGGCGCCGGTCCCCGCTGCGCCGTTGGCGCCATCACCGATCAGCGGACGCCCCAGCAGGACATTGGTGGGGGCGTTGATTGCTCCCAGCACCGCCTCCTCGAAGGCCTGCAACGGGCCTGCACTGGCGGCCTCGGCCCACCCGTAGGCGCCACCCGCACCGGACAACGCCCGTACAAAGCGATCGTGAAACGCCGCCGCCTCGGCATGAAACGCCTGGTACTGGTGGCCGTGGCTGGAAAACAAAGCCGCGATTGCTGCCGAGACCTCGTCATCCGCCGCAGCCAGCACACCCGTGGTCGCACCTGCCGCTGCGGCGCTGGCGGTCCCGACCGCATGCCCCACCCCCGCCGCGTCAGCGGCCGCACCAGCGATCACATCCGGCAACACGAATACGAAAGACATCGCTTCTCCTCAGTGGCACGAACCAGCAGCAATGCTGGTGCGACAACTCACAATTGGTCGGCTGCCCGGGGCCGAACGCATCGTATAGCCCCGCAGTGGGCCAGGTCACACTTTCGCTCGATCGCCCTGGTGGGCCTTTCAGAGCACGCGGGTCACCTTCTCCATTTCGATCCGCCGCTGCACCGCTGCCGGATCGGGATTGGCCACCTGCACCAAGGATCCGCCGACGGACAACACCGCCAACAGCCCGTCCACCACCTTCTCCGGCCGCTCCCAGGTCGCCGTCGACAGCACCCGCTCGCCAGATGTCAGGCCCTGCATCGCCGCCGATTGCACGCAGGACGCCATCAGCTGAGCGACCGATTGGCCGGCCAGCGCCGGTCCGGGCTGAGGTTCGGGAACGATCTGGTCGCCGTGCACCCGCACCGCCGTGGCGTAGTCGGTGACGCCGATCGGGAGGTCGGGGACGGGCCGGCCGAACGGGTCCAGCGACAGCACCGCGACTTCACCGCCGGCAACCAGGGCATCCGCCTCGTCCAGTCGGTCGGTGGTACACAACGCGATATCCACGGAACCTTCCGGGGCGTCGTCGAGCACCGCCTCGGCACCGATCCACCACACCCCGAACAGCACCGCCGCGGTCTGCCAGTGCGCCGGCAACAACACCCCGACCCGGCTGCCCGGCCCGGCGCCCAACTCGTCACGCAACAGGTTGGCCGTCTTGGCTGCCCAGTTGGCCAGTGTCACGGCGGACAGTTCGATACGCTCGCCGGTCGCATCGTCGTAGTAGGTGATGCGCGGGCCGACCGGGTCGGCACGCAGCAACGGGTCGAGGATGGCCCCGGACAGGGTCGCGTTCAGTTGATGCACTCCGGCTTCTCCGAGCCCGCGGTGAGGATCGGCGACGGCGCCGGAACGTTGCTGCTGTTGACCGAGCCGACGGTGGACGCACGCGCGGATGTCGGCGAGGTGCCGTCAAGGCCCGAACCCGGGCCCGTGTAGTCGTTGGCCAGCACCACCCGCACTGACCCGGCAGGAATCGAGGAGTCGGCGACGACGGGCAGTCCGCCCAGTTGACGGGCGATTTCCTGGGCGCCCAGATCGTCGGTCTTGGCGGCGCGGACCTGGCTGTTCTTGACGTGGCTGCCCTCGTTGTTGCCGGCCGAACCGGCGGTGAAGCCCTTGGCGCTGAGCACGTCGAGCACCGCCGACGCCAAGCCGTTGATGTCGGTGTCATTCATCACGTTGGCGGTGGTCTTGCCGGGTGTGTAGGCCAGTTCCTCGGTCTTGCCCTGGTCCTGTTCGTGCAGCAGCCCGCCGACCCATTCCTGGACCGCGTGCGCGTCGACCCGCACCACGCTCTGCATGCCGTCGTCGCTCCAGCCGGCGCCGTCGAGCACCGGGATGGTGGCGAACGCGACGTTGCCACCGGTCAGCTTCGACACCTGCTGCACGAAGTCCATGATGTCCCAGCCCGCCGACAGCACCACCGACCGTTGCACGGCGGCCTCCAGTCGCTTGAGCGTGGCGGGGCTGGAGAGCGTCTTGCCGGAGATCACCCGGTGGGCCAGCGACGCCATCACCGCCTGCTGGCGCACCACCCGGTCCAGGTCGCCACGCGGCAGTTCGTGGCGCTGCCGGACGAAGCTCAGGGCCTGCGGGCCGTTGAGCCGCTGTTGCCCGGCCGGGAAGTCGGCACCCGAAAGCGGTTCGTAGACAGCCTCTTTGAGACAGACCTCGACGCCACCGAGGGCATCGGCGATCAGGGCGAAGCCGAGCAGGCCGATTTCGGCGTAGTGGTCGACGGTGACGCCGGTGAGGTCGGCCACCGTCTTGATCAGCGCTTCGCGGCCGGCCTCGGTGCCGGCGGCCGCGGCTTCGGTCGCCGAGGCGCCCGCCTGCACCAGGCTGGTCCGCTTGATCTCGCGGGTCTGGCCGTACACGCCGTTGATCTTCGTCTTGCCGAGTCCGGGGGCCTGCACGTAGGAGTCGCGGGGGACGGAGATCGCGGTCGCAGACTTCCCGTTGTTCGGTATCCGGACCAGGATGATGGTGTCGGTGTTGGTGGCTTCCTCGTCGCCGGCCCGCAGCGTGGCCAGTTCCTCGGCGGTCAACGGGTTGCCGTGCGCGTCGGTGCGGCTGTCGAGACCGACCAGCAGAATGTCGATCGCACCGTCGTCGGCGCCGTGGCCCAGCGAGGGCGCGGACATGTGGAAAATGCCGTCTTCGAAAGAGCGGACATTGCTCCAGGCCACCCCGGTGCCGAGTACGACGACGACAGCCAGAGCGGTACAAACCACACGGGTCACACGAGCCACACTTTGCGCAGGCATCACTGTAGGCTACTTGTGCAACAGTCGCTTTCCGGGTAGCCGGACTCGGCGTGCCAGACTCGAACACATGTCAGGCAGGCTAGTAATCACCGGTGCGGGCGGGCAGCTGGGCACGCTGGTGACGGCGCAGGCCACCCGCGCGGGCCGCGACGTGCTGGCCAGAACCTCGTCAGAATGGGACATCACCGACGCCGCCGCGGCTGAGGCGATCATCCGGACCGGCGATGTCGTGGTCAACTGCGCCGCCTACACCGACGTCGACGGCGCCGAGACTGACCAGGCCCGCGCCTATGCCGTGAACGCGAGCGCCCCGGAGAACATGGCCCGGGCTTGCGCGCGCACCGGCGCCCGGCTGATCCACGTCTCGACGGACTACGTCTTCAACGGCGACTTCAACGGTGGGCCTGCGCGCCCCTACGAGCCCGGCGACCCCACCGGCCCGCAGGGCGTCTATGCCCAGAGCAAGCTTGCGGGGGAGCAGGCCGCGCTCGCGGCGCTGCCGGAGGCCGTCGTGGTGCGCACCGCCTGGGTGTACACCGGCGGGACCGACCGCAACGACTTCGTCGCCGTCATGCAACGGTTGGCGGCCAAGGACGGTCCGATCAAGGTGGTCGACGACCAGACCGGCTCGCCCACCTACGCAGCAGACCTGGCGGCCGCGCTGCTGGAGCTCGCCGATAGCCCGGTGCGAGGCCAGGTGCTGCACGCCGCCAACAAGGGCGTGGTGTCGCGCTTCGAGTGGGCACAGGCAGTGTTCGAGGAAAGCGGCGCCGACCCGCAGCGGGTGACACCGTGCAGCAGCGACGAGTTTCCGCGGCCCGCGGCGCGCCCGTCGTACTCCGCGCTGTCCGGACGATCCTGGGCGGCCGCCGGCCTGACCCCGCTGCGGCCTTGGCGTCCTGCCCTGAAAGCGGCGCTGACGGCGGCCGCCGACCGACCGATACCCTCTACGCGTGACTGACGTGCTGCCGGTCGTCGCGGTGACCTACTCGCCGGGCCCGCACTTGGAGCGGTTCCTGGCGTCGTTGTCGCTGGCCACCGACCGCCCGGTGGGCGTGCTGCTGGCCGACAACGGATCTACCGACGGCACCCCGGAAGCGGCCGTCGAGCGCTACCCGAACGTGCGCCTGATGCCCACCGGCGCCAACCTCGGATACGGCACGGCGGTCAACCGCACCGTCGCCAAGCTGCGCGAATCCGGGGAGTGGGATGACGAGTGGGTGATCGTCGCCAACCCGGATGTGCAGTGGGGCCCGGGCAGCATCGACGCCCTGCTGGACGCGGCCGCCCGCTGGCCGCGCGCCGGCGCGCTGGGTCCGCTGATCCGCGACCCTGACGGGTCGGTGTACCCGTCGGCACGCCACCTGCCCAGCCTGGTCCGCGGCGGCATGCACGCGGTGCTCGGACCGGTCTGGCCGCGCAACCGGTGGACGCGCGCCTACCGGCAGGAGCACCTCGATCCCAGCGAACGGCCGGTCGGCTGGCTCTCGGGATCGTGTCTGCTGGTGCGCCGGTCGGCGTTCGATCAGATCGGCGGCTTCGACGAGCGCTACTTCATGTACATGGAGGATGTCGACCTCGGCGACCGGCTTGGCAAGGCCGGCTGGCTGTCCATCTATGTGCCGTCGGCCGAGGTGCTGCACCACAAGGGTCACTCGACCGGGCGCGATCCGGGCCGCCATCTGGCCGCCCACCACCGCAGCACTTATATCTTTCTGGCAGACCGGAACACCGGCTGGTGGCGGGCGCCGCTGCGCTGGACGCTGCGGGGATCGCTCGCGGTGCGCTCGCGCGTGATGGTGCGCAACGCGGTGCGCCGGTCGCGCCGGTCGGCGCGGGAAGAACTGGCAGAAGGGCGGCGCTGAAGTGGCAACCCATGACGTGGACGCGGTGGTCCTGGTCGGCGGCAAGGGCACCCGGCTGCGGCCGCTGACGCTCTCGGCGCCCAAGCCGATGTTGCCGACGGCAGGTCTGCCGTTCCTTACCCACCTCTTGTCGCGGATCGCCGCGGCCGGCATCGAGCACGTGGTGCTGGGCACCTCCTATCGGGCCGAGGTCTTCGAGGCCGAGTTCGGCGACGGGTCCAAGCTCGGGCTGCAGATCGACTACGTCACCGAGGAGAAGCCGCTGGGCACCGGCGGCGGCATCGCCAACGTCGCCGAAAAGCTGCGCCACGACACCGTCATGGTGTTCAACGGCGACGTGCTCTCCGGCACCGACCTGGGCCAGCTGCTGGCCTTCCACCGCGACCATCAGGCCGATGTCACCCTGCACCTGGTCCGGGTGAGTGATCCCCGGGCGTTCGGTTGCGTCCCCACCGACGACAAGGACCGCGTCGTCGCCTTCCTCGAGAAGACGCAGGACCCGCCGACCGATCAGATCAACGCCGGCTGCTACGTGTTCCAGCGGCCGATCATCGACCGGATCCCGCGGGGACGGGAGGTGTCGGTGGAGCGCGAGGTGTTCCCGGCACTGCTGTCGGACCCGGAGGTGAAGGTGTGCGGCTACGTCGACGCCACCTACTGGCGCGACATGGGCACCCCGGAGGACTTCGTGCGCGGGTCGGCGGACCTGGTGCGCGGCATCGCCCCGTCGCCGGCCCTGCACGGCCAGCGCGGCGAGAGCCTGGTGCACGACGGCGCCGCCGTGGCCCCCGGGGCGCTGCTGATCGGCGGCACCGTGGTGGGGCGCGGTGCCGAGATCGGTCCCGGCGTCCGACTGGACGGCGCGGTCATCTTCGACGGCGTCAAGGTGGAGGCCGGCAGCGTGATCGAGCGTTCGATCATCGGATTCGGCGCCCGCATCGGCCCGCGGGCGCTGATCCGCGACGGCGTGATCGGCGACGGCGCCGACATCGGTGCCCGTTGCGAACTGCTGCGCGGTGCGCGGGTGTGGCCGGGCGTCGCGATCCCCGACGGCGGGATCCGCTACTCCTCAGACGTCTGAGCGCGCCGAACGTCGCGCTACAGTCACGTTCGTCGCCGAGCGTTACGCCACGGTCACGCTCGGCGCATGGCCAGCGAGCACGCGGGGCAGAAGTTCGGCGATGTCACCAGATTCGCCGGTCGCCAGTCGCGCGGCGACGTGACCGTCCGGACGCACCAGGACGCAACCGCGCGGGGTGATGCCCAGACCAGCATGCAGATCGGGTGTGGTCGCCTCGATGTCGCGGTCCAGCACATACGCGACACTCGGGACGTCGGCAATACGGTCGAGTTGCTTCACATGGTCCGCCCCGTCCCGGCCGGTGATGAGCAGGAAGTGCGGCCCGACGAGGTCCAGCGTGGAAATCACCCGGTCCGAGCACTTGACCCAGAAGTGAGGCAAGCGGCTACCCGGCCGCGCCAGCGGAACGAAGTCCACTGCGGGATCCCCGCTTTCGGGCAGCGGGGTCAGGTCAGGCACTACCGCAGCGCGACGCATGTCGTAGCGGTATCCGAGATCCTGGTTCAGCGCGCCGAAGTGTGAGCGCTGGGCTTCGATGGCCGGCCCCAAGTCGGCGCGCTGCTTTGCGGCGATCGCCGCATCGGGGGACTCCAAGCGTTCGACCACAACGCCGGCCGTCGGGCCGATCCCGGTCGAGGCCATCTTGATGGAGTTCATCACCGAATAGTGGGTGTTGGACATGGCGACGGGGCGCCGCTCTACTTGGTAGGAATCCAATAGTGCTGTGCCGGACCACTTCTGGACGACGGCGGCGAGCTTCCACGCGAGATTGTCCGCGTCCGCGATGCCCGTGTTCATTCCGATGCCACCGGTGGGCGGAAAGCGATGCGCGGCATCACCGGCCAGAAACACCCGGCCGTCGCGATAGCGCGACGCGGTCTCGGCGCACATCGTCCAGCCTCCCACGCTTTGGATTTCGACGGGAATGTCGTTGGTGCCCAGCCCGTCACGGACTATGGCTGCGCAGCGTGCCGGCGTGAAATCGGCGACCGATTCCTGCGCGGGGTTGTATTCGAAGTTGTAGGTCCAGCGCCGCTTGCCATCCATAGCGACAAAAGCGCCACGGGCGGTGCTGTTGATCGTCCAGTACAACACCGCGCCCCTGTCGCCGATGAGATCGGTCAGGTCGGCGTCGAAGCAGACGTTGATCTGCTGTGCCAGCGGCGGCATCCCGTTCATCGGTATGCCGCGATGTCGGCGTACCCAACTGGTGGCGCCGTCGGCGCCGATCACGTACTCGGCGAGCACCGCGGTGGTCTCACCGCCTCGGCTCACCGTCACCTGCACACCGTCTTCGGTGTCGGCGAGGTCGACCACCTCTGTGCCCCAACGCAAGTCGCAGCATCCCTGCTGGCTGACCAGATCGACGAGATGCCGCTGAACCCGGTCCTGAGCGCATGACTGCGTCATCTCGGGCGAGCAGGTCAGGCGAACGGCAAGGCGCTCGGCAGGCTCCTCCATCAGATTGAGCCGTCCGAGTTCCTCTCCGGCCAACGTGGTGGTCCAGACGATGCGGGTCAACCATTCCCGCGGCAGCGAATCGGCAGCGACGGAGGTGGCGATTCCCCAATTGCGCAGCAGTTCCATCGTCCGGGTGTTGACCACGTGCGCGCGCGGGTGCGGGTTGATGCTGCTGTGCTGCTCGCAGGCGATGCTACGCACTCCGAATCTTCCGAGAACGTAGGCGGCGGCGAGTCCAACCGGGCCGGCGCCCACGATGAGGACCGGAATCCTCGGCGCGCTCATCGCTGTTTGACCAGATCGGAGAACGCCTCGCCGGCGTTCATGCGCTCGAGCAGTTCGTCGGGGTCGAAGGTGGTGCCGATCGGATTCTTCTCGAAGTCACCAGAGGCGAACCATTTTTCGAGATCCGCTTCGGTCTGGAAGTTGTCGATCTGCAGCTCGATGTGGTTCCCGTCGGGATCCTCGAAGTACAGCGACGTCGTCGGCCCGTGGTTGACGCACCAGAACGGTGTAAGGCCCTTGTCGCGCAGCCGGGTGTAGGTGCCGAGCAGCTCAGCCAATGTCGCGTAGGTGAATGCCACATGGTGCAGACCGGTGTGACCACTGGTGGGCCGGACATCAGAACCCGTGGCCATGAACGCAACCCGGTGATGTTCGTCGTCGTAGGTCATGAACGCGATGAGGTCGTTGGCGAACGCGACCCGACCCTCCAGGACGTCGCAATACCAATCCAGCATGGTCTGCAATTGGCCGGTTTTGAGCACGACGTGGGCAAGTTTGACTGGCGATGCCATGGTGGGCCTCCTGTACTAGGTGACGTCACCGTTGGCGACGACGTGGTTGGTCAGTGTTCCGATTCGTTCGGCGGTGATCTCGACGACGTCTCCAGGTGCGAGGAAGGTGCCCGAGAACTGGCCGACGCCCTTGGGTGATCCGGTGAGCAGCACGTCTCCCGGCTCGAGGGTGAAGTAATGCGAGACGTAAGAGATGAGTTCTGAGATCTGATAGACGAATTCGGTGGTGCGCGAGTCCTGGCGCACCTCCCCATTGACGACGGTCCGCACGGCGAGGTCCAGCGGCTCGTCGAACTCGTCGGCGGTGACCAGGCACGGACCGAGCGGCTTGAAGGTGTCGAAGCTCTTGGCATGGCCGACTGTCAGCGTCACGTCGCCGCCCATTGCCCGACGTTGGATGTCTCTGGCCGAGACGTCGTTGGCGACGGTCAGGCCTGCCAGACAGGACCATGCCCGGGACGCGGGAACGCGCGTCGCGGCCGTTCCGATGACTGCGGCGATCTCGCCCTCGTAGTCGACCATCGCCGGCGCGATGTCGGGCAACACGATCGCCTCCCCCGGCCCGATCACCGCAGATCCCGGAGTCTGTTGGAAGTTCGGTTCGGTCGGCAGCTGCATCTCGCGGCCGAACGCCTTCATGACTTCCAACACCTCTTCGGCGTGGCTGCGGTAGTTCAAGCCGACAATCGGCACCTTCCCCGGGCGCGGAACCGGGGCCAGGATCTTGCGCGTGTGCATCGGAACCCGCTCGCGCACAGTAGCATTCGACGCGGCAGCCAGGCCCCGTCCGCGCAGGAGCTCGCCGAGATCGGCTTCGGGCAGGTCGAGCAGCGAGAGTTCGCCGTCGCGGTCTTCGCGTGCAATGCCCTGGTCGGTGGTGTACAGCCGCATGAGGGTTTCTCCGTTCTGTGGTCAGCGAAAATGGTCGAGTAGGCGCTGATAGACCTCGACCGCGGCGCGCGCCTGCGACGCGGACATCGGCGGGACGAACAACAGCGCTCGGTGGATGCCGGCGTCTCGATAGCTCTCGAGCGTTCCAAGGTCGGGGCCGCAGCCGTACACCGTCACCTCGAACTGCGACAAATCACGACCGAGCTCGTGGGCCTGCGTGCGCACGGTGTCCATGTGCGCGGCGAAGTCGCTGTCACCACGGCCGAGCAGTGGGATCCAGCCCTGACCGTGCCGAAGCGCCCGGCGCAGACCGCCCGGTATGCGCCCACCGAAGTGCAGGGGCGGATGGGGGTCCTGGACCGGTTTGGGCCAGCTGAAGATCGGGTCGAAGTCGACGAACTTACCGTGGTATTCGGCCTCGTCGGTGGTCCAGATCGCTTTCATTGCCTCGATGCGTTCGCGGAGCACCTGCCACCGGTCGGCAATGTCTGTTCCGTGGTTCGCCATTTCCTCGGCGTTCCAGCCGCCGCCGACACCGACTGCGACCCGCCCGCTCGACATGACGTCCAGCGACGCCACCGACTTCGCAAACTGAATCGGATCCCGTTGGGCGACAAGCGCGATCCCGAACCCGAGCCTGATGCGGTCGGTCACCGCGGCGGCTGCCGCCATTGCCGACACCGGGTCGAGGACCCGGCTGTAGAACTCCGGCAGTTCGTCGCCGCCGGGCCACGGCGACAGACGGGAGACCGGGATGTGGCTGTGTTCGGCGAACCACAGGGACTCGAATCCGGCGTCCTCGGCGAGTACGGCCAGCTCGGCAGGCAGCAGCCCGTGCGCCGTCGGGAAGGTGCACAGCCCCAGCTTCATCTCAACTCATCCTTCCGTTTCTTGATCGACAGTCAAGTAGATTCTTGATTACAAGTCAAGAAGCAAAGGCGCCGATCTTGGAAATGGGGCGGTTAGGCTCGGTCCGTGCCCCCGAACCGACGCGGGATTCCGCGGGAACAGCGCCTCGAGTCGGTCATCAACGCAGCCCGCGAACGATTCGAAGGACATGGCTACAAAGGGACGAGCATCGGCGACATCGCCCGCGACGTCGGCGTCAACACCGGCTCGATCCACTGGTACTTCCCCAGCAAAGACGATTTGTTCGCCGCTGTGCTGCGCCGTATTGCCCAGGAGTCGAAAACATCAGTCGACGCCGCCCTCGAGGCGGGTCAAACCCCGATGCAGGCCCTGGTCGGTTTCCTTACGTCCGCGGAGAGATACCGCGGGCTGCATGTGGACGCGCACGACCGGGCTGACGAAAGCGCCGCCGTCGCCGACGCCCACGACCAGATGCACCAATGGCTCGACGACCTGCTCCTCGCGGTCGTCGAACCGCAACTGGGGGCGGGGCAAGATATCGGGATCATCGCCGATACGGCGCACATCATGTTCGAAGGGCTGCTCGGCAGCACAATCTCGCGCGACCGGCCCTTTGAGGAGATCGTGCAGTTCCTGGTCGACATGCTGGTCGCCGCAGCAGCCCAGTCGACCCGGCGCAGCCGTTAACGCCCGTTAAGCTTGGACGCGGCCCACCGCACGGCCCACCAAGTACTCCAGCGCGTGATCGGTGCCCGGCGGCAACTCGCCCGCCGGCCACCACCGCAGGTCGTCGGACTCGTCGCTGAGCACGATCTGCGCTCCGGCTGGGGCCTGTGCCACGAACTGCAGATCCAGGTGCCGCGTCGGAATTCCCAGCGAGCAGGTCACCGGATGCACATGCACGGCAACAAGTTCGGGCCGCAACCGCAGGCCTGCGACGCCGGATTCCTCGGTCGCCTCCCGGGCAGCGGCGGCCAGGATATCGGCGTCCTCGTGCTCACAGTGCCCGCCCAACTGCACCCAGCGGCCCAGCCGGGGGTGCAGGGTGAGCAGCACCCGCTCGCCGGTGTCGTCGAGCACCAGGGTGGACGCGGTGACGTGACCGGGTTCGCATTCGCGCAGGCATGCATCGGTGCGGGCCAGCACGAACCCCAGCACCGCCTCGGCCAGCGACTCCTGCGCCGGGTTCGGCGCCCGCCAGTCGGTGAGCAGCGTGATCACCGAGTCCCGCACGCTCATCGCGACCCCCTCCTGGTCCGGCGGCCCTGCAGCGCGAGCCACGCCGTGCGGCACTGCGTCACCACCTGCGCCGGAACCCCCAGCGCCTCGATCAGCACCCGCCGGTCCACCAGGTCCAGTGCCTTCTCAATCTCGTTGGCCCGCAACAACAGATCGACGTCAGCGGCCAGGTCGGCGTCGGCGCATGCCGGCGGCGGGATGGGCAACTGTTCGGCCTCGCCGGGCTCGAGCTCCAGGATGCCGCCACCGTAGCTGCGGCCCATGATCTCGGCGAACGCGAAGGTCGCGCTGTTGTGGAAGACAGCGGCCAGCGCGCGGGGGTCGGTGCCGGGGGCGGCGCGCACCCGGTGCACGGTGTCGGTGCTGGTGGCTTCCGCGGCATTGACCGTCAGCCGTGGGGACAGGTGAATTTGGCGCAGCATGAATAGATCCGGAATCCACAGCGACGGCGTGATCCACCACGGCTTGCGCAGCGAGCACTTGTAGCCCCGGTGTACCCCGGCCCGTTCGCCGGCCGCGATGTGCGCAAGCAGCGCCGCATCCTGCGGATCCGCCGGCGCATGCAATAGCCAGGTGCGTTGTCCGGCGTTCAAATCGCTTTTACGACAATCGGTGTCGTAAAACAACCCAGTCAGCTGAGCGCTGCGTGACACCAGCGGCACACAGTGCTCGACGAGCCCCAGTTCGCATGCCTGCGCATCGGTGAAAGTGAAGAAGCTGTTGCGGCCCGTCACGATGCCCACGTCCACCTCGGCGGCGCGGCCGAACCGGGTCAGGACGGCGGATTCCGCGAGGGCGCGCAGCGTGCGTATCTGCGGCGGGTCGAGGAAGTAGGCGGTCCACTTCTCCCGTTCGTGCAGCAACGCGGGGGCCGAGGGCGCCCGCAGGTCCGCCTCGGCAAGGCCGTCGGCGTCGTCGAGTTGCACCGTGCGAATGCGCGCCGGTCCTGAACCGACGACGCCGCAGAACAACACCACCTCCTGCAGCACACCGTCGAACACCAGGCGCCGGAAGCTCACCAGCGTGATCTCCCGGTAGCGGCTCACCAGGAAGTCGCGCAGCTGGGCCGCGTAGGAGACCTGCAGCAGCTCGGCGGGCAGCACCAGCCCCACCCGGCCGCCCTCGCGCACCAGGGTGGTGGCGGCCACCACGAACGGCACCCAGGCATTGGTCAACCGGTTGGGACGCAACCCTTCTCGGCGCAGGACGGCCATCGCCGGCTCGCGCTGCCCCGCGTTCCAGTGTCCGAACCGGATATAGGGCGGGTTGCCCGCGACGCCGTCCCAGCCGCTACCGCCGGACCAGGAGAACAGGTCGGCGGTGTCGACCGGCGCGAACACCCGCGCCTTGGCCGCTTCGGCGGCAACGAGTTCCACCCCGCGGGCCCCGTCGGTGAGGGCGGCCAGCTCACGCAGGATTCGCCCGTCGCCACACGACGGCTCCAGCACTCGAGGTCCGGCCTGGGTGACCCAGCCGGCCAGGAAGCGGGCGATCGGCGCCGGGGTGTAATAGCCGCCGCGAATCTTGTCGGCCGTGATGCCCGCCTTGCCCGCGAACGTCTTCATTTGCGGATCAACAAGTCCGTCACCGGTACCGGCTCGCGCAACCCCGCGGGCTCGGCGGCATATCCGACGGCGACGGCGCCCAGCGGCTCCCAATCACTCGGCAGCGCAAGCTCCTCGCGGACCAGGTCGGCGGCGAAGATCGTCGACCCGATCCAGCAGCTGCCCACGCCGCGCACGGCCAGCGCGACCAGCAGCGCCTGCACGGCCGCGCCGACCGCGACGGTGAACATGGTGTGTTCGGCGGCGGTGCGGGCGGCGTCCGGGTAGCTGTGAGCGCCGTCGGGCACCAAGAACGGAATGATGACTTCGGGTGCGTCGTAGAGGATCTGGCCGCGGGCCACCCGGCGCTCGACCGAGTCGGCCGGCCGGCCGTCGCCGGTAAGGTCGACGCGCCACTTGTCCTTCATCCGGTCCAGCAGCCGCGTCCGGGCGCCCTCATTCTGCAGCCACACGAACCGCACCGGGCGGGTGTGGTGCGGCGCCGGTGCGGTAAGCGCTTCGGCGACAGCGGATTCGACGATCTCCGGCGGCACCGGCTCGGCGCTGAACCGGCGCACGGATCGGCGCAGCAGCTGGGCCTGGCCGCGGCCCAGCTCGATCGCCTCGGCGGTGCCGAGCCAGAACAAGTCCTCGGTGCCCGCGCGGACCAGGCGGCGGGCCGTCGAGCCGTCGTCGACCGGGTGGAGCCCGCGCACCACCGCCACCGGCATCGCGGTGAGCTTGCCCTTGACCAGGTCGGCCGCGGCCGCGATCTCGTCGGCGACCGCCACCTCGGTGACCACCAGTTCGTTGCCGTGTGCGTCGACCGCACCCGAATAGTTGTGCAGCACCGCCAGGCCCGCGGCACCGACGGCCGCGTCGATCTGGCCGTTGCGCCAAGCGCGGCCCATGGTGTCGGTGATCACGACGCCGACGGTGACGCCGAGTCGCTCGCGCAACCCGGCCCGCAGGGTGGCGGCGCTGGCATCGGGGTCGAGCGGCAGCAACGCCAATTCGGTTCGCCCGACGTTGGATCCGTCCACTCCGGCCGCCGCCTGGATCAGCCCGATCCGGTTCTCGGTGATCAGGGTTCGTTCCTTGCGGGCCAGCACCCGGACCGCCTCGTCGTCGACCAGCTTGCGGCGCAACCGGTCTCGTTCCTCGTCGTCCTCGGGCGCCGGCACCAGCCGGCCCTCGCACTTGGACACCACCTTGCTGGTCACCACCACCACGTCGCCGTCGCGCAGCCAGGGTGCGGCCCCGCTCAGTGCTGCGGCCAGGTCGTCGCCGGGACGGAATTCGGGAAGCCCGGTGACGGGCAGAATTTCGATCCTGGCGGCGGAGCCGTGTTCACCCGCCGGCGGCAGCGCGGTCACACCGTCACGCCCGCAAGGTCCAGCCCGGCGCGCACCATGTCGGCCGTCGCCGCGGGGTCGCTCATCAACAGGGGAACGGCGCGCACCGCGACGCCGTCGATATCCGCGCTGTCACCGTCGTGCACCAGCCAGCAGTCCAGTATCCCGGTGGCGGCGCGGGCGCCGTAGTGCCGGCCCACCGCCTGCGCGGTAGAGTCCACCCCGATGACGGACAGGCAGGCATCGGCCATGCCGCGCAAGGGTTTTCCGCCGATAATGGGGGAGTACCCCACGACGGGGGCCGGTGCCGAGCGCAGCGCGCCACGGACGCCGGGCACGGCTAGGATGGCGCCGACGCTGACCACCGGATTCGACGGCGCCACCATGATGACATCGGCTTCGGCGATTGCTGTCAGCGCTTCACTTGTCGCCGTTGCCTTTTCGGCGCCGACGAACGCGAAGCTGTGAGTGGGCACCTGGGCGCGGTGGCGCACCCACCACTCCTGGAAATGGATCGCCCGCCGGTTGGCAGTGGCTGGATCGGAAGCGGGATCGGTGATCACCACATGGGTCTCGCACCGGTCGTCGCTGGCCGGCAGCAACCGCGCCCCCGGTTGCCATCGATCGCACAGTGCCGTGGTGATCTGCGACAGCGGATAGCCGGCGTTGAGCATCTGGGTGCGGACCAGGTGGGTGGCCAGGTCGCGATCGCCGAGCATGAACCAGTCCGGCTGAACACCATAGCGGTCGAGTTCCTCTTTGGCATGCCAGGTTTCGTCGCGATGGCCCCAGCCCCGCTCCGGGTCCACGCCGCCGCCGAGGGTGTACATGCAGGTGTCGAGGTCCGGGCAGACGCGCACGCCATGTATCCAGGCATCGTCGCCGATGTTGACGACGGCACTGAGTTCATGGCCGGCATCCTCGCCGCGAGCAAACTGGCCCAGGCCGAGCAACCGCTGCACTCCGAGCAGGAAGCGGGCACCCCCGACGCCCCCGACCAGAACAGTGACTTTCACACCAGGACAGTACCTGCCCGACGGGACACGTTAGGGTGGGGTGATTCTTGTTAACCAATGTGGCGCAAGGGACTTGTGATCAATTCGTACCCGACACGCCGTGATTCACGGACAACAGAATCGCCGAAATTCGATCACGAGATGGTATGGAAATGCGCCGAAGTGCTTGACCAGGGTCCCCGGCCCGTGTCTAATCACATCAGTGTCATTTCCCGGTTGGCCGGCCGGTTCCGGTGTCGCAGACCGAGATTCGATCACTTGTTCGAATTGGGCATCTGTACATCAGAACAGTGGGAAACCATTTCACTCTCTATCTGTGAGGAGGCGGAGCATGTCCTATGAGTACCTTCGGGGCGTAATGGGAGGCACACCGCACACCACTCCCGAGCCGGCTGAAACCATCATGCCGCCTGTCCGTCCTCATCTGAGCGTGGTCCCCGATGCGCCCGTCGCATTCGAGCCGGAGCCCATCGAGGAGATCCCTGCCGATCAATGGCAGGACAAAGCGCTGTGCGCGCAGACCGACCCGGAAGCCTTCTTCCCGGAGAAGGGTGGGTCCACCCGCGAGGCTAAGAAGATCTGCCTGGGTTGCGAGGTCCGGCACGAATGCCTGGAGTACGCCCTGGCGCACGACGAGCGGTTCGGCATCTGGGGTGGCCTGTCCGAACGCGAACGTCGCCGTCTCAAGCGCGGCATCATCTAACCGCCGATCGCCCGCTCAGTCGTCGATCGTGGGGTCGATGACCGAAGGTTCCACGTCCAGATAGATGGCCACCTGGGCCACCAGGATTTCATGCAGCAAGTCACCGAGTTCGACGGTGTCTTTAGCCCGTCGCTCGATGGGCTTGCGGAACAACACAATTCGCGCCCGCGTGGCATTCCCCCGAACATCGACGCCGGCCGGTATCAGCCGCGCCAGGGCGATCGGCCCGTCGGCGATCACTTCCGGCGGCCACTGCACGCTGTAGGGGTCCTTGGCCGAGATGCGCGGAATCTCATCCACCGCGACGTCGAGTTCACCGACCCGGTCCTGCCAGCGCCGCTCGATCGGCTCGTAGGCCTCCAGCACCGCCATGTCGAACCGCTCGGCCCGGCTGCGCCAGCCCGGCACCGTCGGCGGCAGCAACGGCCCCCGCACATCGCGGCCCCGCCGGCGTCCCGGCCGGCCCCGGGGCCCGGATGGAAGAGCCGATCTTTCCCCGCTCACGCGCCGATGGTAACGGTTGGATGTTGATGGTAACGGTTGGACATCGCCCCCGCCGATGCGCGTGTCCGCCGCTGCGGCGGCGTTTTCCCGCGATAGCCTTTCGAGCGTGAACGTACCCCGACGCTGCTGCCGGCCCGGGTGTCCGCATTATGCAGTGGCAACGTTGACGTTCGTCTACTCGGACTCGACGGCGGTGGTCGGCCCGCTCGCTACCGCGCGGGAACCGCACTCGTGGGATCTGTGTGTCAACCATGCCGGCCGCATCACGGCACCGCGGGGCTGGGAACTGGTTCGCCATGCCGGGCCGCTGCCGACCCATCCCGATGAGGATGACGAACTCGTTGCGCTCGCCGACGCCGTGCGCGAGGGGGGCGCGGCGGTCACGCGTACCCCCGCTCTGGTCAACGGCTTCGTCGCCAGCGACGGCTTCGACGACGTACCGCGCTCCGCCGGAACCGTCGCCGACTCCCACCTGCACCACGCTGGCGCCCACGCGACCGCGCCGAGCGGTCATCTGCTCGCACCGCCCGAACACCGCAACGGACGCCGACGTGGTCACCTTCGGGTGCTGCCGGATCCTCCTGGCTAGCCGATAGGCTGGCGGCCTAACAGTTCAACCCCCAAGGTCGTCAGGAGCACCGCAGAATGTCGTGGCCCGCCGAGGCTGTCCACCGTGTCATCAAGGCCTACGACGTCCGCGGGCTGGTCGGCGAACAGATCAACGAGGCGCTGGTCACCGACGTCGGGGCCGCGTTTGCCCGGCTGATGCGCAGTGAAGGCGCGAGCCAGGTGGTGATCGGCCACGACATGCGCGACAGTTCACCGTCGCTGTCGGCGGCGTTCGCCGCGGGAGTCACCGGCCAGGGGCTGGACGTGGTGCGCATCGGTTTGGCCTCCACCGACCAGTTGTATTTCGCCTCCGGGTTGCTCGACTGCCCCGGAGCCATGTTCACCGCGAGCCACAACCCGGCGGCCTACAACGGCATCAAACTGTGCCGGGCCGGCGCCAAACCGGTCGGCGCCGACACCGGGTTGACGACCATCAGCGAGGACCTGATCGCCGGGGTGCCCGGTCACCAGGGGCCGTCGGGATCGGTCACCGACAAAGATGGGCTGGCCGACTACGGGACGTTCCTGCGCTCGCTGGTCAATACCACCGACCTGCGCCCGTTGCGGGTCGCGGTGGACGCCGGCAACGGCATGGCCGGTCACACCGCCCCGGCGGTGCTCGGTGCGATCGACTCGATCACATTGCTGCCCTTGTACTTTGAGCTGGACGGGACGTTCCCCAATCACGAGGCCAATCCACTGGATCCGGCGAACCTGGTGGATCTGCAGAACTATGTGCGCGAGACCGGCGCCGATATCGGGCTGGCATTCGACGGCGACGCCGACCGCTGCTTCGTCGTCGACGAGCGTGGCCGGCCGGTCTCGCCGTCGACGGTGACCAGCCTGGTCGCCGCCCGCGAACTGGGCCGCGAGATCGGCGCCACGGTGATCCACAACGTGATCACCTCGCGCGCGGTGCCCGAACTGGTGACCGAGCGCGGCGGCACGCCGCTGCGCTCGCGGGTCGGGCACTCCTATATCAAGGCCCTGATGGCCGAAACCGGTGCCATCTTCGGCGGTGAACACTCGGCGCACTACTACTTCCGCGACTTCTGGGGCGCCGATTCCGGCATGCTGGCCGCGCTGTACGTGCTGGCCGCACTCGGCGAACAACATCGCCCGCTGTCCGAGCTGACGGCGGACTACCAGCGATACGAATCGTCCGGTGAGATCAACTTCACCGTCGCCGACGCACCGGCGTGCGTGGACGCCGTGTTGAAGACGTTTGCGAGCCGCATCCAGTCCATCGATCACCTGGACGGCGTGACAGTCGATCTCGGTGACGGCAGCTGGTTCAACCTGCGCAGCTCCAACACCGAGCCGCTCTTGCGGCTGAATGTGGAGGGGCGCAGCATCGAGGATGTGGATGCGGTGGTCGCGCAGGTCAGTGCCGAAATTGCGGCTCAGGGCAGCGAGGCCGCTCCGTGAGTGCGGTCGGTGCCGTTGATCTCGAGGATGCCGACGGCCTGATCGCCGCCGACCGCGACGGCCTGCTTCGGGCGGCGTCGATGGCCGGTGCCCAGGTGCGCGCCGTGGCGGCCGCTCTCAGCGAAGGCGAACTGGACGCGCTGCGCGGTGAGGACCGGGTGCACAGCGTGATCTGGGTGGCCGGCCGCGGCACCGCCGAGACCGCCGGCGCCTTGCTGGCGGCGACGCTGGCGACGGTCGCCGCCGAGCCGATCGCGCTGGTCACCGAGGCGCCGCCGTGGGTCGGCCCGCTCGACGTGCTGATCGTCGCCGGTGACGATCCCGGTGACCCCGCGCTGGTCGGCGCGGCCGCGACCGGCGTGCGCCGCGGGGCGCGGGTGGTGGTGGTCGCGCCGTTCGAGGGTCCGCTGCGTGACTCCACGGCCGGCCGGGTCGCGGTGCTCTCGCCGCGCCTGCCGGGACCCGAGGAATTCGGCCTGTGCCGGTATCTGGCTGCCGGTCTGGCCGTGCTGCAGACCGTCGACGCGCGGTTGAGCATCGATCTGGGTGCGCTGGCCGACGAACTGGACGCCGAGGCCCTGCGCAACAGCGCGGGCCGCGATCTGTTCACCAACCCGGCCAAGACGCTGGCCGCCCGCATGACCGAGAGTCAGGTCGCACTCGCCGGCGACAACGCGGCGACCCTGGCGCTGGCCCGCCACGGTAGCTCGGTCCTGCTGCGGGTCGCGCAGCAGGCCGCCGCGGCAGCCGGTCTGGGCGACGCGGTGGCGGCCTTGCGCAACGGGCCGCGCGGGTTCGCCGATCCCGCCGATGCCCTGTTCCACGACGAGCAGATCGACGGCCCGCTGCCCCAGCGACTGCGGGTCCTGGCACTGACGCTGGCCAGCGAGCGGACGGTGGTGTCCGCGCGGGTGGCCGGGCTCGACGACGTCTATCTGGTTGGTGCGGAGGACATGCAGGATCCGGCCGCCGCGCCGACCGCCGCGGTGCGCGCCGAACAGCAACTGGCAGTATTGGCCGTTCGGCTGGAGATGGCCGCGGTTTACCTGCGATTGGCACGGGGATAGATAGACGGTGGAACTGCTACGCGGAGCGTTACGGACGTACGCCTGGGGATCACGCACCGCTATAGCCGAATTCACCGGGCGGCCGGTGCCGGCCGCGCATCCCGAGGCCGAACTGTGGTTCGGCGCTCACCCGGGTGACCCGGCCTGGCTGGAGACGCCGGAGGGCGAAGTTTCGCTGTTGACCGCGCTTACCGACGACCCCGAGGGGCAGCTGGGTCCGGCGTCGCGGGCACGGTTCGGCAACACCCTGCCGTTCCTGGTCAAGGTGCTGGCCGCCGACGAGCCGCTGTCGCTGCAGGCGCACCCGAGCGCCGCGCAGGCGCTCGAGGGTTTCGCCCGCGAAGAGCGACTCGGAATTCCGGTCAACTCGCCGGTGCGCAACTATCGCGACACCAGCCACAAGCCTGAGCTGTTGGTGGCGTTGGCCCCGTTCGAGGCGCTGGCCGGATTCCGCCAGGCGTCGCGTACCACCGAGTTGCTGCGGGCGCTGAACGTGTCCGATCTCGACCCGTTCATCGACCTGCTCAACGACCAGTCCGATGCGGACGGACTGCGCGCGCTGTTCACCACCTGGATCACCGCGCCCCAACCCGACCTCGACGTGCTGGTGCCGGCCGTTATCGACGGCGCCATTCAGTACATCAGTTCGGGGGCAACGGAATTCGCAGCCGAGGTGAAGACGCTGCTGGAACTGGGGGAGCGCTACCCCGGTGATGCCGGTGTGCTCGCGGCGCTGTTGCTCAACCGCATCACCTTGGCCCCCTGCGAGGCGATCTTCCTGCCGGCCGGAAACCTGCACACCTACCTTCGTGGGTTTGCGGTAGAAGTGATGGCCAACTCCGACAACGTGCTACGCGGTGGGCTGACGCCCAAGCACGTCGATGTCCCCGAACTGCTGCGGGTGCTGGACTTCACGCCGACCGCCGAAGCGCAGCTGCGCCCGTTGATCCGCCGCGACGGCCTGGAACGGATTTACGACACCCCCACCGCCGAGTTCGCGCTGGCGCTGCTGGTGCTCGACACCGATCACCTCGGTCACGAGGTCGACGCGGCATCCAGTCACGACGGGCCGCAGATCCTGCTGTGCACCGAGGGTGCGCTGACCGTGCACGGCAAATCCGGGTCGTTGACTCTCGAGCGCGGCGCGGCAGCATGGGTCGGCGCCGACGACGGCCCCATCCGGCTGTCCGCCCAGCGACCGGCCAAGCTGTTCCGGGCTACCGTGGGCTTGTGACCGCGCGCCGCTCCTGACCCTGCGCGCGCAGTTCCCGGCGTTCTTTGAGCCAGAGCCGCATGTTGTGCGCCATCGTGCGCCCGATCAGCTTCGCCGGCGGAACCATATAGAGACTGTCCAGTAGCGAGAACCGGCGCAAAAACCATTCCGCCAGAACGGGATCCGTTTCGGCGGCACCGAGGAACTGGTCGAACAGTCCGCCGACCGGCCGCCACCACCGGGGTTCGGGGTGCCCGGTGGCATGGTGCAGCGCCACGTCGCCGATGGCGTTCATCATCCAGACCGGGAAAGTGGTCTTGGCAGTGAACCGAGCGAGGGTGGCCGCAAGATCCCCGTCCGGTGCCGCCAGCGCGCGGCGCAGGTTGCCCGCCTGAATCGAGGTCATCGTCATGCCCTGGCCGAACGTCGGGTTGAAACTGGCCACGGCGTCACCGAACGGCACGATCCCGGCCGGGAAGCGCTCCAGCTTGTGGTAGCGGCGCCACCTGCTCACCGGGAAGGCGTGATACGCCGGTTCCCCGATTGGCTCGGCGTGCGCGAGTGCGGCGTTGAAGTGCTCCGGCAGCAGATCCTCTGCCAGCGCCAGCATTTCGGGGAAGGTGCGCGGCGGCTTCTCATGCGCCACCCCGAAGGTGGTCAGCACCCAGGTGCGGTCCTCGTAAAAGAGCATGCCCAGCCCCAGCGACTTGTCGTGCGAGGCGCCCGCGACCACCACCTTCTCGGCGATCAGCCCTTCAGGCATGCGGAATTGGTGTGTGGCGTAATTGATCCCGATGTCGACAGTCGCCTCGGGGGCGCGCTGATAACCCCACTGGTCCAGCCACACCGGCAGCCGGGTGCCACGACCGGCGGCGTCGACCACCAGATCGGCGGGGACGAACTCCGGCTCCGTACCGGCGACCGCCGGGTCCAGCAGCACGCCGGTAACCCGCTGCAGCGCGGGTTCGAAGCGCGGCTCGGCGACCGGGCGCTGCACAATCTGGACGTTGTCGATCTCCAGGACGCGGCGCCGGATCTGCCACTCCAGGTGCGGGCGGCTTGGCACGTAGGCGGTGAACTCGTCGCGCAGGGTGTGCCCGGTTCCCAGGACGTGGCCGGCCGCACCCAGGTGAATGCAGTCCGGGCGGTTCTCCAGCATCGGCACGCCTGCCGACACCATGTCGTCCAGCAGGCCGGGGAACAGACTCTCGAATTCGTTGGCGCCGCGCGCCATCAGCATGTGCAGGTGGCGGTCCTGGGGGACGGTGGCGCGGTTGGCCGGACCGCTCGGCAGGTCGTCCCGCTCGAAGACCGTGACCCGTTCGTAGAAGTCGGACAGCACCCGGGCCGCGGACAGCCCGGCAATGCTCGCGCCGATCACTACCGCATGATTCTTGTTCTCTACGCTCCCCACCATGCCCGAAGAGTACCCAGTACTGTGCGGACACAAATGCAGGTGACGGAAGGGGCGGGCTGATGTCCGGTCGCTGGCGCACGAAATCGGTCGAACAATCGATTGCCGACACCGACGAGCCGGGGACCCGGCTCCGCAAGGATCTGACCTGGCTTGACCTGGTGGTCTTCGGTGTCTCGGTGGTGATCGGGGCCGGGATCTTCACCGTCACCGCCTCCACCACCGGCGACATCACCGGCCCGGCCATCTGGATCTCGTTTCTGATCGCGGCGGGGACCTGTGCGCTGGCCGCGCTGTGCTACGCCGAATTCGCGTCCACCCTGCCGGTGGCCGGCAGCGCCTACACCTTCTCCTATGCCACCTTCGGGGAGTTTCTGGCCTGGATCATCGGCTGGAACCTGGTGCTGGAGTTGGCAATCGGTGCGGCGGTGGTCGCCAAGGGCTGGTCCAGCTACCTGGGTACGGTCTTCGGCTTCGCCGGCGGCACGGTGGCGCTAGGGCCGATCGAGTTCGACTGGGGCGCGCTGCTGATCGTCGCGCTGGTGGCGGTTCTGCTGGCATTGGGCACCAAGCTGTCGTCGCGGTTCTCCGCAGTGGTGACCGCCATCAAGGTGGCGGTGGTCATCCTGGTCGTGATCGTCGGTTCCTTCTACATCAAGGCGTCCAACTACACGCCGTTCATCCCCAAGCCTGAGGCCGAGCACCAGGGCCGGGGGCTGGATCAGTCGGTGCTGTCGCTGCTGACCGGCGCCGGCGGCAGTCACTA
The DNA here is from genome assembly GCF_002101675.1 of Mycobacterium gordonae. GTDB lineage: Bacteria > Actinomycetota > Actinomycetes > Mycobacteriales > Mycobacteriaceae > Mycobacterium > Mycobacterium gordonae. The sequence goes on from NZ_LQOY01000185.1 coordinate 22,714, forward strand.
CGGCTGGTACGGCGTGCTGGCCGGTGCCTCGATCGTGTTCTTCGCATTCATCGGATTCGACATCGTGGCGACCATGGCCGAGGAAACCAAGAACCCGCAACGCGACGTCCCGCGCGGCATCCTGGCCTCACTGGGGGTGGTGACGCTGCTGTATGTGGCCGTGGCGGTGGTGCTGTCGGGCATGGTGTCCTACACCCAGCTGCGCAGCGTCTCCGGGCATGGTCAGGCGAACCTGGCCACCGCGTTCAAGGCCAACGGCATCTACTGGGCCAGCGGGATCATCTCGGTCGGGGCGCTGGCCGGCCTGACCACGGTGGTGATGGTGCTCATGCTCGGCCAGTGCCGGGTGCTGTTCGCGATGGCGCGCGACGGCCTGCTGCCCCGCGGGCTGGCCAAGACCGGCTCCCGCGGCACCCCGGTCCGGATCACCGTGCTGGTCGCGGTGGTGATCGCGGCGACGGCCTCGGTGTTTCCGATCAACAAGCTCGAAGAGATGGTCAACGTCGGCACGCTGTTCGCCTTCGTCCTGGTGTCCGCCGGCGTCATCGTGCTGCGCCGGACCCGGCCCGACCTGCCGCGGGGTTTCCGGGCGCCCTGGGTGCCGGTGCTCCCGGTCGCGTCGGTGTGCGCGTGTCTGTGGCTGATGCTCAACCTGACCGCGCTGACCTGGCTGCGGTTCGGCATCTGGTTGCTGGCCGGGATAGCGATCTACGTGGGCTACGGCCGCCGGCATTCGGTGCAGGCGCGCCGCGAGAAGGGCGACCGCGACGTGGACATATAGGCAATATTTGGATACTTAGTTTACAAAATGACGTCTGGTGTCTAGACACGAGACGTGAACGGTTGTAATGTCCAACCTCAAGTGGTGACACTCACACAAGGAGGTATGGCGTATGACCACACAAATCGACGGCACTTCGGAGGTGCCGACCACCGAGTGGCGCGACAAGAAGCGCTACCTATGGCTGATGGGTCTGATTGCCCCGACAGCCCTTTTCGTGATGCTGCCGGTGATCTGGGGCCTCAACCAGCTCGGCTGGCACACCGCGGCGCAACTGCCGCTGTGGATCGGGCCGTTCCTGGTCTACATCCTGCTGCCGCTGCTGGACCTGCGGTTCGGCCCCGACGGCCAGAACCCGCCGGACGAGGTCATGGAGCGGTTGGAAAACGACAAGTACTACCGCTACTGCACCTACATCTACATACCGTTCCAGTACGCCAGCGTGATCCTGGGTGCCTACCTGTTCACCGCGTCGAACCTGCACTGGCTGGGTTATGAGGGCGGACTGGGCTGGCTGGGCAAGATCGGCGTGGCGCTCTCGGTGGGCGTCCTCGGTGGCGTCGGCATCAACACCGCACACGAGATGGGGCACAAGAAGGACTCGCTGGAGCGCTGGCTGTCCAAGATCACTCTGGCTCAGACCGCTTACGGCCACTTCTACATCGAGCACAACCGCGGCCACCACGTGCGCGTCTCCACCCCGGAGGACCCCGCCTCGGCCCGCTTCGGCGAGACGTTCTGGGAATTCCTGCCCCGCAGCGTCATCGGCAGCGCCCGCTCGTCGATCCACCTGGAGGCGCAGCGCATCCGCCGGCTCGGCAAGAGCCCCTGGGACCCGCGGACCTACCTGGGCAACGACGTGCTGAACGCCTGGGCGATGACGGTGGTGCTGTTCGGCGCGCTGATCGCGGCCTTCGGTGTGAGCGTGATCCCGTTCCTGGTGATCCAGGCGATCTTCGGCTTCAGCCTGCTGGAAGCCGTCAACTACCTCGAGCACTACGGCTTGCTGCGGCAGAAGAACGCTAACGGCCGCTACGAGCGCTGCGCGCCGGTGCACAGCTGGAACTCCGACCACATCGTCACCAACCTGTTCCTGTACCACCTGCAGCGGCACAGCGACCACCACGCCAACCCCACGCGCCGCTACCAGACGCTGCGCAGCATGGAGGGTGCGCCCAACCTGCCCAGTGGGTACGCGTCGATGATCTCGCTGACCTACTTCCCGCCGCTGTGGCGCAAGGTGATGGACCACCGGGTGCTCGACCACTACGACGGCGACATCACCAAGGTCAACGTGCAACCGCGGCTGCGTAAGAAGCTGCTCGCCAAGTACGGAGTGGCGGCATGAGCGCCGCGTACAAGTGCCCCGTCTGCGACTACCGCTATGACGAGGCCAGAGGTGATGCCCGCGAAGGTTTCCCGGCCGGCACCGGCTGGGACCAGATCCCCGATGACTGGTGTTGTCCGGACTGCGCCGTCCGCGAGAAGCCCGATTTCGAACTAGTCCAGGAAGGATGACATGACATGAGTGACTACAAGCTCTACCAGTGCGTTCAGTGCGGGTTTGAGTACGACGAGGAGCTGGGCTGGCCCGAAGACGGCATTGCGCCCGGCACCCGGTGGGACGACATCCCCGAGGACTGGAGCTGCCCGGACTGCGGTGCCGCCAAGTCGGACTTCGTGATGGTGGAGGTCGCCCGCTCATGATCGGCACCAACTTCGCTGCGAAAACAGATATGGTCGCGCCTGTGAAGCGGATTCCCTACGCCGAAGCGTCCCGCGCCCTGTTGCGGGACTCGGTGCTCGACGCGATGCGGGATCTGCTGCTCAGCCGTGACTGGTCGGCCATCACGTTGTCCGACGTGGCCCGGGCCGCCGGGATCAGCCGGCAGACCATCTACAACGAGTTCGGCTCCCGCCAGGGCCTGGCGCAGGGTTACGCCCTGCGCCTGGCCGACCGGCTGGTCGACACCGTCAAGGGTGCGCTGGATGCCAACATCGGCAACATCTACGAGTCGTTCCTGCAGGGCTTCCGGGCCTTCTTTGCCGAGTCGGCGGCCGACCCGTTGGTGATCTCCCTGTTGACCGGTGTCGCCAAGCCCGACCTGCTGCAGCTCATCACCACCGACAGCGCGCCCATCATCAGTCGGGCGTCGACGCGGCTGGCCACGGCGTTCACCCAGACGTGGCTGGCCACCAGCGACGACGATGCCGGTGTGCTCTCGAGGGCGATCGTCCGGTTGTGCTTGAGCTACGTGTCCATGCCGCCCGAGGCCGACCACGACGTCGCGGCGGATCTGGCCAGGATGATGACCCCGTTCGCAGAGCGCCACGGCGTCATCAACGTGCCCTGACCAGGACGGCAAATGACCGGAGGCTACAGTGATTCCGGAGAGCAATGAGGCTGACGCAGCTGCTCGGATTCGCTTGAGCCCCCAAAGAAGGATGTAAACCCCTATGACGACGCTCGAAAATTCGCTGACCCCCGACGTTCGCAACGGCATCGATTTCAAGGTTGCCGACCTGTCGCTGGCGGATTTCGGCCGCAAAGAACTCCGGATCGCCGAGCACGAGATGCCCGGCCTGATGTCACTGCGCCGCGAATACGCCGAGGTGCAGCCGCTGAAGGGAGCCCGCATCTCGGGTTCGCTGCACATGACCGTCCAGACCGCGGTGCTGATCGAAACCCTCACCGCACTGGGTGCCGAAGTTCGGTGGGCGTCGTGCAACATCTTCTCGACCCAAGACCATGCGGCGGCCGCCGTCGTTGTCGGCCCGCATGGCACACCCGAAGAGCCCAAGGGTGTCCCGGTGTTCGCCTGGAAGGGCGAGACGCTCGAGGAGTACTGGTGGGCCGCCGAGCAGATGCTCACCTGGCCGGACGAGGACAAGCCGGCCAACATGATTCTTGACGACGGTGGCGACGCCACCATGATGGTGCTGCGCGGCATGCAGTACGAGAAGGCCGGCGTCGTGCCGCCCGCCGAGGAAGACGACTCGGCGGAATGGAAGATCTTCCTGGGCGTGCTGCGCAACCGCTTCGAGACCGACAAGGGCAAGTGGACCAAGATCGCCGAGTCGGTCAAGGGCGTCACCGAGGAGACCACCACCGGTGTGCTGCGCCTGTACCAGTTCGCCGCGGCCGGTGACCTCGCCTTCCCGGCGATCAACGTCAACGACTCGGTCACCAAGTCCAAGTTCGACAACAAGTACGGCACCCGGCACTCGCTGATCGACGGCATCAACCGCGGCACCGACGCCCTGATCGGCGGCAAGAAGGTGCTCATCTGTGGCTACGGCGACGTCGGCAAGGGCTGTGCCGAGGCCATGAAGGGCCAGGGCGCCCGCGTGCAGGTCACCGAGATCGACCCGATCAATGCGCTGCAGGCGATGATGGAGGGCTTCGACGTCGTGACCGTCGAGGACGCCATCGCCGACGCGGACATCGTCGTGACCTCGACCGGCAACAAAGACATCATCATGCTCGACCACATCAAGGCGATGAAGGACCACTCGATCCTGGGCAACATCGGCCACTTCGACAACGAGATCGACATGGCCGGCCTGGAGCGCTCCGGCGCGACCAGGACCAACATCAAGCCCCAGGTCGACCTGTGGACGTTCAAGGAGACCGGCCGCTCGGTCATCGTGCTGTCCGAGGGACGGCTGCTGAACCTGGGTAACGCCACCGGCCACCCGTCGTTCGTGATGAGCAACAGCTTCGCCAACCAGACGATCGCCCAGATCGAACTGTGGACCAAGAACGACGAGTACGACAACGAGGTGTACCGGCTGCCCAAGCACCTCGACGAGAAGGTGGCCCGCATCCACGTCGAGGCGCTCGGCGGAAAGCTGACCAAGCTGACCAAGGACCAGGCCGAATACCTGGGCGTCGACGTCGAGGGCCCGTACAAGCCGGACCACTACCGCTACTGATGGCGGCACCGGACGCCGATCGTGACGCCACAGTCACGTTCGGCGCCGAGTGCGACTGCAGCGTCATGTTCGAGGCAGCGACTAAGCTCGCGCCGTGCTGATCGCGATCGAAGGCGTCGACGGCTCCGGCAAGCGAACGCTGACCGACGGCCTGCGCCGGCGGTTGCACAGCGCGGGCAAGTCGGTGGCGACGCTGGCCTTCCCGCGCTACGGACAGTCGATCACCGCCGATCTCGCGGCCGAGGCACTGCACGGTCAGCACGGTGACCTCGCCGAGTCGGTGTACGGGATGGCGACGCTGTTCGCGCTCGACCGGGCCGGGGCCGTCGGTGAGATCGAGCGGCTGACCCGGGAGCACGATGTGGTGATTCTGGACCGCTATGTCGCCTCCAACGCGGCCTACAGCGCGGCCCGGCTGCATCAGGATGCGGCGGGGGACGCGGTGGCGTGGGTGCGCACGCTCGAGTACGAGCGGCTGGGTCTGCCGGTGCCGGACTGGCAGATTCTGCTCGCGGTGCCGGCCGAACTGGCCGGGCAGCGCGCCCGCAACCGGGCGGAGCGCGACCCGGGCCGGGCGCGGGACAGCTACGAACGCGACGACGGGCTGCAGCGCCGGACCGGCGCGGTGTACGCCGAACTGGCCGCGGCAAAGTGGTCCGGACGCTGGCTCGTGGTGGACGCGGAGGTCGATCCGGCCGCTCTGGCCACCTCCCTTTGGGGGTCCGAGACGGCCGTTTAGCACAATTTCGGCGCTATTTGGGCCTATCAATCGAGAAACACGCGTGTGGTAGCCGAGTTTTGTCCTGATCTGGTGACACCATGGACACCATGAGGCAAAGGATTCTCGTCGTCGACGACGACGCTTCGCTGGCCGAGATGCTCACCATCGTGTTGCGTGGGGAGGGTTTCGACACCGCGGTCATCGGCGATGGCACTCAGGCCCTGACCGCGGTGCGCGAGTTGCGCCCGGATTTGGTGCTGCTGGACTTGATGCTGCCCGGCATGAACGGCATCGATGTCTGCCGGGTGCTGCGTGCGGACTCGGGTGTGCCGATCGTCATGCTGACCGCCAAGACCGACACCGTGGACGTGGTGCTCGGCCTGGAGTCCGGCGCCGACGACTACATCATGAAGCCGTTCAAGCCCAAGGAGCTGGTGGCCCGGGTGCGGGCGCGGCTGCGCCGCAACGACGACGAGCCGGCCGAGATGCTGTCGATCGCCGACGTCGACATCGACGTGCCGGCGCACAAGGTCACCCGCAACGGAGAGCAGATCTCCCTGACGCCGCTGGAGTTCGACCTGCTGGTCGCGTTGGCGCGGAAACCGCGCCAGGTGTTTACTCGTGATGTGCTGCTCGAACAGGTCTGGGGATACCGGCACCCGGCGGACACCCGCCTGGTGAACGTGCACGTCCAGCGCCTGCGCGCGAAGGTCGAAAAGGATCCCGAGAACCCGACCGTGGTTCTGACCGTTCGAGGAGTGGGTTACAAGGCCGGCCCCCCGTGATCCGGCCGGGAGAGTGCGGTGTAGGTGATCTGGCGCTCGCCACGACGTAGTCGAGGTCGCTGGGGGCGTTCTGGCCCTCTGCCGCGCGGCTTGAGCGCTGTGAGCCGAGCCGTCGCCGTGGTTTGGCGCCGATCCCTGCAATTGCGTGTCGTTGCCCTCACCCTGGGCTTGTCGCTGGCCGTGATCCTGGCGCTGGGTTTCGTGCTGACCAGCCAGGTCACCAATCGCGTCCTCGACGTGAAGGTCAAGGCGGCGACCGATCAGATCGAGCGGGCGCGCGGCACCGTCAGCGGAATCGTCAACGGTGAAGAGACGCGCTCACTGGACAGCAGCCTGCAGCTGGCGCGCAACACCCTGACCTCGAAGACCGATCCCGCCTCCGGCGCCGGCCTGGCCGGAGCCTTCGACGCGGTGCTCATGGTGCCGGGCGACGGACCGCGGGCCGCTTCGACCGCGGGCCCGGTCGACCAGGTGCCCAACGCGTTGCGCGGCTTCGTCAAGGCCGGTCAGGCCGCTTATCAATACGCCACGGTGCACACCGACGGCTTCTCCGGTCCGGCGCTGATCGTCGGGACGCCGACATCGTCACGGGTGGCCAACCTCGAGCTGTACCTGATCTTCCCGCTGGCCAACGAACAGGCCACCATCACTCTGGTGCGCAGCACGATGGCCACCGGCGGCTTGGTGTTGCTGCTTCTGCTGGCTGGCATCGCGCTGCTGGTTTCCCGTCAGGTGGTGGTGCCGGTGCGGTCGGCGTCGCGGATCGCCGAGCGTTTCGCCGAGGGGCATCTGTCCGAACGCATGCCGGTCCGCGGCGAGGACGACATGGCGCGGCTGGCGGTGTCGTTCAACGACATGGCCGAAAGCCTGTCGCGACAGATCACTCAGCTCGAAGAGTTCGGCAACTTACAGCGTCGCTTCACCTCCGACGTCAGCCATGAGCTGCGCACGCCGCTGACCACCGTGCGGATGGCCGCCGACCTGATCTACGACCACAGCTCCGACTTGGATCCCGCGCTGCGGCGCTCCACCGAGCTGATGGTCAACGAACTGGACCGCTTCGAGACGCTGCTCAACGACCTGCTGGAGATCTCCCGGCACGACGCCGGCGTCGCCGAGTTGTCCGTGGAGGCGCTCGACCTGCGCACCACCGTCAATAAGGCGCTGACCAACGTCGGCCACCTCGCCGAGGAGGCCGGCATCGAGCTGCTGGTGGACATGCCTACCGACGAGGTGATCGCCGAAGTCGACGCCCGCCGGGTAGAACGCATTCTGCGCAACCTGATCGCCAACGCCATCGACCATGCCGAGCACAAGCCGGTGCGGATCCGGATGGCCGCCGACGAGGACACCGTCGCCGTCACGGTCCGCGACTACGGCGTCGGCCTGCGACCCGGCGAGGAGAAGCTGGTGTTCAGCCGGTTCTGGCGCTCCGACCCGTCCCGGGTGCGGCGCTCGGGGGGCACCGGGTTGGGGCTGGCGATCAGCATCGAGGACGCCCGCTTGCACCAGGGCCGACTGGAGGCCTGGGGCGAGCCCGGTCAGGGTGCTTGCTTCCGCCTGACGCTGCCGCTCGTGCGTGGGCACAAGGTCACCACCAGCCCACTGCCGATGAAGCCGATCCCGCAGCCGGCGCCGGCCGCCAACCCGGCTTCGGTCACCGAGCAGCGGACCCGGGAGCACGCCGGGTGAGGCGCGCGCTTCTCGCCCTGATGGCGACCGTCACCGTGCTTGCCGGTTGTGCGAGCGTGCCCAGTTCGTCGGCACCGCAGGCCATCGGCACCGTCGAGCGGCCGGCGCCGTCGAACCTGCCCAAGCCCACCCCGGGCATGGACCCCGATGTCCTGTTGCGCGAATTTCTCAAGGCGACCGCCGACCCGGCGAACCGGCATCTGGCGGCCCGGCAATTCCTCACCCAGTCGGCCTCCAACGCCTGGGACGACGCCGGTAGCGCGCTGCTGATCGACCACGTCGTGTTCGTCGAAACCCGTGGCGCCGAGCGTGTTTCGGCGACAATGCGGGCCGACATCCTGGGCTCGCTGTCCGACATCGGGGTCTTCGAGACCGCCGAGGGCCAGCTGCCGGATCCAGGCCAGATCGAGTTGGTCAAGACCTCTGGCGGATGGCGCATCGACCGGCTGCCCAACGGCGTCTTCCTGGACTGGCAACAGTTCCAGTCGACCTACAAGCGGAACACGCTCTACTTCGCCGACCCCACCGGCAAGACGGTGGTGCCCGACCCGCGCTATGTCGCGGTGTCCGATCATGACCAGCTGGCCACCGAGCTCATCTCCAAGATGCTGGCCGGGCCCCGCCCGGAGATGGCGCACACCGTGCGCAATCTGCTGGCTCCGCCGCTGCGCTTACGCGGCCCGGTCACCCGGGCCGACGGCGGCAAGAGCGGAGTCGGCAAGGGTTACGGCGGCGCCCGCATCGAACTGGAGAAGCTGTCCACCACCGACCCGCACAGCCGGGCTTTGCTTGCCGCGCAGATCATCTGGACGCTGGCGCGCGCCGACATCCGCGGGCCGTACGTGATCGACGCCGACGGCGCCCCGCTGGACGACCGGTTCGCCCAGGGCTGGAACACCTCCGACGTCGCCGCCACCGATCCGGGTGTGGCCGACGGCGCCGGCGCGGGTTTGCACGCGCTGGTGGGCGGGTCGCTGGTGGAGCTGGATGGACAGCACGTCACCACCGTGCCGGGAGCCTTCGGCCACATGGGTGACCAGACCGGGGCCGCGCTGTCGCGCAGCGGGCGGCAGGTGGCGTCGGTGGTGACGCTGCGCCGGGGCGCCCCGGACATGGCGGCGTCGCTGTGGATCGGGGACCTCGGCGGCGAGGCGGTCCAGTCCGCTGACGGCCACAACCTGTCGCGACCCAGTTGGTCGCTGGACGACGCGGTGTGGGTAGTGGTCGACGCCAACAACGTGCTACGGGCCATTCAGGAGCCCGCGACCGGGCAACCGGCCCGGATCCCCGTCGACTCCACCTCGGTGGCAAGTCGCTTCCCGGGGCCGATCACCGATCTGCAGCTCTCCCGGGACGGGACCCGCGCGGCGATGGTGATCGGGGGACAGGTGATCCTGGCCGGAGTCGAGCAGACCCAGGCCGGCCAGTTCGCCCTGACCTATCCGCGACGGTTGGGCTTCGGCCTGGGCACCTCGGTGGTGTCGCTGTACTGGCGAACCGGGGACGACATCGTGGTCACCCGCAACGATGCCACCCACCCGGTGTCCTACGTCAATCTCGACGGCGTCAACTCCGATGCGCCCGCACGCGGTCTGCAGATTCCCCTGTTCGCCATCGCGGCCAATCCGTCCACCGTGTATGTCGCCGGGCCGCAAGGCGTGCTGATGTACTCGGCGGCCGCCGCTGAGAATCAACAGGGCTGGTCAGAGGTCGCCGGCCTGATGATCGGCGGGGCAGCGCCGGTCCTGCCGGGATAACTGCGCACGCATCACATGCGTTGCCTACGTATACGTAGTTTTTGCGGCCGTTTCGGTGAGCAGGGCGATACGGTTCGGGTTGGCTTTCGTGTTCGCGATGGGAGTTGTTGAGTGTCGCTGGTGTGGGTGTCGGCTGAGGCGTTGGCGGGGGCGTCACGAAACGTATCCGCGGTGGGATTGGCGTTGGTTGAGGCGGAAACGGCTGCGGAGGCTGCGATTTCGGGTGTGGCGGCAGCTGCCGGAGATGACGTGTCTGCGGGTATTGCGGCGTTGTTCGGGGAGTACGGGCGTCAGTATTACCGGGTGAGTGCTTTGACGGTGGCGTTCGCGCAGGACTTCGGTGCGGCGCTGGCGGCAGGAGCGACTGCGTACGGGGGTGCCGAGGCGTTCAGCATGGAGCAGCTGGTGTTGGGGGTGATCAACGCGCCGACGCAGGCGATTGTGGGGCGCGCATTGATCGGTGATGGCTTGGCGGGCGGGCCGGGGCAGCCGGGAGGCCCCGGAGGCTTGTTGTGGGGTAACGGTGGACCGGGGGGTGCCGGGTTGCCCAGTGGAGCCGGCGGTGCTGGTGGGGCGGCAGGGTTGATCGGCCGCGGTGGGGTCGGTGG
>NZ_LQOY01000186.1 GCF_002101675.1 Mycobacterium gordonae
CCGGCCGCTACGCATCCCCGCGTAGCCATAGCGAGATCACAAAACAACCATATTCGTTCCGTTACTAAGCCGACCCCGTCAATCATGCTGGTGTGCATGGTGTTTGAGTTCTCTCTGAATACGTACCGAGCAAGTCGTTGCGCGGCTCACCACCTACGCCGAACCCGAGCCGGATATCAACTGCTCTCACATGCTCCGATTGACAATTTCTGCGAGACTGTTAAGTACTTGTGGTGTAATTGTTTTGACATTTCGATGGCACTGAACGACGCCGCCGCTATCGCGCATTGCTCGAAGCACATTGAGCTGCGCGTCGACCACCTCGTCGGTTGGATCGGTCAGATAAACCGTTGGTACACCGAAATATTTCGCTATCGCTTCGAGCTGCTCGCCTGTAGCATCGATCCTCATCCCGGTGCGCCATTGCTCTAAATCGTTGTGGTTGAACGACACACCCGTCCGGCGCGTCATGGCTTCGGTGGCGGCCGCGTTGGAAAGCGGCGGCTCTCCCGCCCTATGCATCACCGCAAATAACTTGTTTAGCCGATCCGCCAGGGTTGAGTTCATGGCATCTATTGTGCCCTCGGAGGCACCGTTGGGTGGTTTGCGGTTCATCGCAGATGCCGCCGCGTCTCGTGCTGTCGGTTCGGTACGCATGGCAGCCTCCCAATAAATCTGTATGTGCACAGCATTGCGTTTACTTATTGCAGTATATGCTTTATTGTGCAATGCTAAGGCGGGTCCTGCCCTTTGCTCGGCTCGACCACTCAGGCAGCCCCGCACTCTGCCTCATTGTGACCACTACTTGGGAGGACCAGCTGTGACGTTTCCTGAGTCCTCAAAGGGGCAGCGACGACGCGGCGAGGGGATCGACGACCAGACGCTCACTAACTGGCGCTCTGCGGGACGTCTCTCTGATGCCGGTCTGCGACCCCGGGAGGACCGAGGGCGGCGGCGTCACGGTGGCCCTCTACCAGCGACCGACGCTGGCCGTCACCTCAGTCCCCGCCGAGTCCCAACAACGAATACCCATCGGGTATCCGCCAAAAGGATGGTGCCCCAGTGACGTACGCACCGCCAGAGACACCGTATTGCGGGTTCATGCGTCGGTTCGTCAGAGGCCGTGAGCAGCTGTTCGTTCCGCGCACCGCCGCGCATTGTTTGATCAGTGCACCTACCGAATCGGGCAAGTCGCGCCGGCTGCTAGCGCCGGCGAGCGCGTTGTGGGGCGGTCCGTTGGTGCAGGTGTCGTCGAAGGACGACGTCATGCAGCTGACGATGGAGCGCCGGTTCGGGCCCAAGGCGGTGGTCGATTTTCGGCCGATCATTGACCCCTTCTATCCAATCGGGGTCCAGGTGATGGTGTACGACCCGACGACCACCATCGAAACCCCTTACGAGGCGCTGACCGTTGCCGAAACCATCATGCAGATGGCCACCGTCGGAATGGGCTCAGGTGCCGATCAGGTGTCCGATGGCGGCGTCTGGGAGTCTCAGGCTGCGGGCCCGCTGGCGGCATTCTTGTATGCGGCATCGCCCAACGGCAACGGGATGGGGATGGAGTGGGTTCTCAAAGCTGTCGACAATCTAGAGGTCACCGAAGCCGCCTCGCGGCAACCGAGCTGGGTTCAAGCTGCCGCCCTGTGTAGCAGGTATGAGGTGCTGGCGATCGGCATGACCAGAATTCTGGGAATGGAGCCGCGGCAACGTGATTCGGTGGCCATCACGATGCGCAAAGCCATCACCCCGTGGTTGCGAACCTCGTTGATGATGGCGGGCGGGGCAGATGTCGCCACGGTGTTCGACGCTTCGTTTCTCGATGATCCCAGCGCCACCCTGTTCGTGTTGGCGCCGGCAGACGGCACTGTGGCGGGTGCCGCCGTGACGTTGATCGACTCGTTGATTCGGCGTTGGCGTGAGAAAACGTCGCGGTGCGAACAGATGCATCGCCTTCTGTTGGCGATCGACGAATTGCCCAACACGGCGCCCCTTCCCGATTTGCGTCGCATCGTGGGGGAGGGCCGTGGTCTAGGTATCAACTTGCTCGCCGTAGTGCAGGCCTCGGCCCAGAATGACACCGTCTACGGGCAGGTCTACGCCCAGGAACTCCGTGAGATCTTTCCAGCCAACATCATCATGTATGGAGCCCACGAAGAGGCCTTGCTTGCACGCACTGAGGACTGGTCGGGGCTGACATTTCGCCGCACCGAAAACTATGGGCAGGCCGACGGACACAAATCTCTGAGCACCGATTTCGGGCCGGTCCTGCGGTGGCAGGAGTTGCTGCCACCTGACCCCGAACACGCACGCCTTCTTCTGCGCGGGGGACTCGGGCATTGCGTCGAAATTCCGGATTGGACACGGTTTAAGGCGTACTACGATCAGGCCAGCCGTGCGTTGGTCGCCGCACGCGCGGGTTGCCCCGCCTCTGACGGCGGCTTCGCCCGCTCCACCGGAATTGGCGGTTCTGAGCGCAAACGCTGGCACCAGCGGCTTCTCGGCACGTGACCTTTCACCACAGGCTGTTGCAAGCGAGTGGTCTTTACGGAGTGCCTTCGTCTGCGGTCTTCGCGAAGGTTCCGGCCGAGTTGCGTGGTTACTGTTGGGGCGTTCCGCTTCCAAGGGAGTGGAACGCCGGACGGACTGACGCCAGACCGAGGCGAAAACGAGGTATTAGAAGAGAACGAGGTATTAGAAGAGGAGGCGGAGTCTAAAGCTCAAGGCCGTAGTCGTGGTCCTCGCTACGGCTGCGATCACGTTCGGCGATTTTCTTGATCAGGTCGTCAAGGTGATCTTTGACCTGCGGGGCAGCACTGGTGGACGGGATTGCGTCGTGGAGTTCCTGCCTCCGGTAGGACCCCAGCGACTGTGTGACCCGTGCACTGCTATGGGGTAGCTGTGCTGCACGGGCAAGAAGCGTGTCGAGGCCAACCAATTCCGCATCCAGCAAACTCGCCGCGAACACGATGTCCTTCTCACGCCCTGCTGCGAGCTTGCTGACAACGAGATCGTGCGGCTCTACGAACCGCGGTTCTGCTGGATGGCTGGATTGCAGGTTCCAACTCACCAACCGTTCGCGCCAGCCGGCGGGCAGTTCAGCGGTGTCGACATGGATCCGTTGCAAGTGAGTGATCTTTGGTGATCATGCGACTTGCACCCCGTCTCGGGGTTGTTCGGCAGCCCGGTGGCTGCGTCCCTTCCGCGCTTCACGGCCACCTGCCCGGCTAGGCCGGGTCTTACGGTCGGCTCCACGCTTGACGGCGGCCCCAACTGGGCCGACGACGCTATCGGGTTCCTCGTAGCGCGCGAGGTTGATCGCGGCGTTGTCGTCACGCTGATCGTGATTTATCTGCATGCCAAGCGACCGTTTCCGCAGGTCAGCTACCATATTCGCATCATCGCGCACCGTGAGTTTCGTAAGTTTCGACCGCGGTTTTGTGGCTTACAGTCCCAACCGCTAATCAGTAGCTCTATAAGCGAATGCTCAGGGGACACTGAGCGGGATGATGCGCTACCTCAGTGCACTCAGCACTAGTTCCACGTCTTCCATGGTGTTGTAGAGGTGAAACGATAACCGGACCCGGCCAGCTCGCATGCTGATCGCGGCTCCGGCTTGGACTAGCCGATGAGCGGCTTCGGCGGCGATACCGAGTGAGATGATCGCTGAATTGCATGGATCAAGGCCTAAGCCGGCCAGCGTCGCGTTGGCAAGCCCCACACAATGTTGGCGCACAGCGGACAGATCAAGACCGGCCAGCCACGGTAGAGCGATAGCGGCGCCGCGCTGTGAGAACCACACGGGCGACAGGTCGAGCCGCCGGGCATTGTCGGCCAAGCGAAGCGGCAGGCCATAGAGGCCAGACCAGATGTCTTCTGCGCCAGACCAGTTCGCGGCCTGCGGAACTACGTCGGCGAGCACATCGCGGCGCACTGCCATCCATGCAGCACCGCGCGGCGCCAACAGCCACTTGTAGGCCGCGCCGACGACAAACTCGGCCCAATGAAGCCGCAGCTGTTGCCAGCCGGCGGCCTGGCTGACGTCGAGAAGGACCCGCACTCGCGCGGCTTCGGCAGCGGCACGCAACTCATCCAAGTCAACGGTGAAACCATCTGCGGACTGCACCGCACTGATGGCCACCAGATCGTGTCTGCGCAGCTGCGACAGTAGCTCGGCGGGTCTGGCCTCCGTCACCGTGATACCGCGACGTTGTTGTGCCGCAAACGGAAAGGTCACGCTAGTGAACTCGTTGTGCACTGTGAGCACCTTGGTGCCGTCCGGCACGCTGGCGGCGAGGAGCCCGACCAGCTGGGAGACGCTAGCACCGGTAACCACGTCGAGTGGGGCAACTCCAACCAGCTGCGCCCACGCATTGCGTGCAGCGACTACGTCGGCGTCGAAATCGGTCACCTGCAGGGCCCCGGCCCGCCAGTGCGCGATCGTGTCGACCAGGGTGTCGGCCACGCGGGCAAACGGCAGCCCGATAGCTGCTGTGTCCAGGTAACCCGCGGGAACGTCGAACTTCTCTCCGAACGCCTCACGCATACCCGGAACACTATCCGTATCCGGCTGTGTCCCAGGATCCGCTTCAGGCGTCAGATGCCCGTGGGGAACAGGTTTATCTGTAGGGCTGTTCCCCACGTTTTGCCCTGGGGCGCGGAGTATCGTTGCAGGCTGTCAGTTTTCGCTGCGGCTAGACGAAGACGCATAGAGTTCGGAGAGCAGGCCGACAACGTAAGCGGTCGCTGGGTGTTTTTCGTCGCGCCACCACGCGAGTCGTATGGGCACTGGCGGTGCGTCGAGGAGCCGGCGGAACACTACACCTCGACGTCGGTACTGGGTTGTGGTGCTTTCGGTGGTGACGCCGAAACATCGACCAGCGGCGATGATGTCCAGCCAGTCGTCGATCTCATGGGTCACGTGTACTGCGGGCTGGCTGCCGTGGGGCCAGAGGTCCGGCGTTGTGACGCCGATCCGTGCTACCACGGCGAGCACGCGATCCGTGAGGTCGGCCAGGCGGACCTGGCGTCGCCGCGTAAGGCGATCGTCGGCGGGAAGTGCGCAGTAGCGTTGCTCCATGCCGACGATGACGTTGTCGAACCGGCTGTCGTTCAGGGCTGTGGCAGCGGTACCGGCGGTGCGTAATACCGCGATGTCGCAGGCTCGTTCGGCGAGTCCGCCGGTTGGCGAAGGGGTGCGCACGATGCGCAGCTCGATCTCGGGGTGGGCCGCGCTCCAGCGATGCTGGAATTCGACAGTGTGCTGACCCATGGTGGACCAAGCGTGTCCGATGCGGACCGTATTGGCGCCGTGGTGGGCGTCGCGTATGAGGTCGTCCACGTCGGTCAAAAGGCGGCGGGCGCGGATCAGAACACGCTCTCCTGCCGCTGTCGGCGTTACATCTTGGCTACTGCGGCGAAGGAGGCGGATTCCGAGGCTAGCCTCAAGGGCGGCTATTCGTCGTGATACTGCTGGCTGCGAGATCTTGAGTTCTATTGCGGCGTCGGTAAACCCGCCGCTGTCGACGACCGCGACAAAGCACCGCAGGTGATCAATTTCCAGAGCCATACGCTAAGCGTATCGCTCCTCCAGTAAATGCATTTTGTGAATCCACGCTGACGACCCAGACTGGGCACATGAATGACCAACGGGGAAACGCCACCGGCTTCGCCGATTTTGAACGGCTATACCGCGACAAGCCCACCCAGGGCAGCTCGACAGAATTAGCACTCTGGGACTTCGGTAAGCCGCAGCCCACCGTGCAACTGTTTGTGGCCTGCGGAGCCGTGCGCGGCCGCGTGCTCGATCCCGGTACTGGACCGGGATATAACGCCATCTACTACGCCTCACAGGGCTACACCGTCACCGGAATCGATGTGGCGGCCGCGGGAATCGATCGGGCTCGACATAACGCCGCCAAAGCAGGCGTCACCGTGGACTTTCACGTGGCCGACGCGACCACACTCAAGGGTCTGGACAACCAGTTCGACACCGTCGTCGACAGCTTGTTTTATCACGTATTTCTCGATGACGAGGAAACCCAGATGCGCTATGCGCAGGCCTTGCATCGCGCCACCCGCCCCGGGGCGCGGCTGCTCATGCTCGAAATGGGGCGCCACAACGTCAACGGCCTGCAGTTCGAGGGGCTTTCGGCAGACAACTTCACGCGCGTGCTCCCCGCGGCAGGCTGGCGCATCGACTATCTGGGAACCTCGACGTACCAGAATCGACTCTCGACCCGAACACTGACGACCATGATCAACGTCGCTGGCACCCCCGCCCTAGCGGAGCGCATGAAACCACTCCGAGAACAGCTGCCTACCGTTGAACCGCTGCTCGCACACCACCTCGTTCATCTCCCAGCTTGGGTTGTCATCGCAACTCGCACCGACTAACCGACGCCGGCACCGCCGAGATATTTGGGCGTCGCTGCCGACTAGGCCTGTATCGAGCGTCTGCGGAAATCCATTGGAAACAGAGCGTTTCTGTCTGAAAGGCGAGGTGTATGGCGTTCGGGGACTACCAGTCCGAGATCTTCCTGCAGGGCCTTAGCGGGGTGACCCCTTCGCTACCGATGACCTACGCCAGCTTAGAGGCGAAGGCATCTGCGGCGATGTCGCCCACGGTGTGGTCGTATGTCGCCGGTGGCGCCGGCGACGAGGCGACTCAGCGAGCGAACGTCAGCGCCTTTAGCCGATGGGGACTGATGCCCAGGATGCTAGTCGGCGCCGACGAACGCGACCTCTCAATCGAGATGTTCGGGATGAGGTTGCCAGCGCCTGTGTTCATGGCACCCATCGGTGTGATCGGCATCTGCGCCCAAGATGGCCACGGCGACCTGGCAGCCGCCCACGCCGCCGCCGCAACGGGAGTACCGATGATGGCGTCGGTGTTCGGGGCCGATCCATTGGAGCAGGTGGCAGCGCAATTCGGCTCCACGCCAGGCTTTTTCCAGCTCTACGTCCCAAAAGACCGCGAACTGGCAGCCAACCTGGTGCGCCGAGCAGAAGTCGCCGGGTATCGGGCCATTGTGATCACTCTGGACCAGCCGGTGACCGGATGGCGACCGCGTGATCTGGCCACTGGTTATTCGCCGCCGCTACGCGGGCAGTGCCTGACCAATTACACCAGCGATCCGGTTTTTAGGGCCGACCTGCCAGCACCGCCTGAGCAGGATCTTTCCGCCACAATCCGGCACTTTTTGCAAATCTGGAGCACCCCGCTGAACTGGAACGACCTGTCGTGGCTGCGGTCGCTGACCACCCTGCCGCTGATCGTGAAAGGCATCTGCCATCCCGAAGATGCACGGCGTGCGAAAGACGCCGGAGTGGGAGGGATTTACTGCTCTAATCACGGGGGCCGGCAGGCCAATGGCGGCTTACCGGCACTCGACTGTCTACCGGCTGTCGTGGAGGCTGCCGACGGACTGCCGGTGCTATTCGACTCGGGCGTCCGTAGCGGCGCTGACATCATCAAAGCCCTCGCGCTAGGCGCTACCGCGGTGGGCGTTGGCCGCCCATACGCCTACGGATTGGCACTGGGAGGGTCCGATGGCATCGTGCACGTGCTGCGCTCGTTGCTGGCGGAAGCCGATCTGATCATGGCGGTCGACGGCTACCGGAACATCGGCGACCTCACCACCGCGGCTCTGCGCCGTGTGCAGTAACGCCCGGACGTCGCACCAATTTCTTCATCGTCCATACGCAGCTGACGATGAAGCAGCAGATCAACACGCTTATATGCCGCGGGATTGAAGATCAACTACTGATAAGGAAGCCGTACATGAGCCTTGACCAAAATGCGGCGGCGGCCTTCGCCGCGTCGTGGGCCTCTGCCTGGAACTCTCGCGACGTAGATACCGTATTGAGCCATTTTGCGGACGACGCCGTCTTCGCGTCGCCGATCGCTGAACAGCTGCTGCCAGAGACCGCTGGTGTCCTACGAGGAAAGGCGGCGATTCGCGCTTACTGGTCGCTTGCCACGGAAAAAGTGCCCGACTTCCATGTCGACGTACTTGACGTTTATACCGGCGTCGACACGGTCGTGATCAACTACCGCAACCAAGTCGGCGCGCGCGTGTGCGAAGTCCTCACGTTTCGAGACGGCCAGGTCATGGCCGGTGCTGGCACCTATCTCGTCGACGACGCAGCCGGCGCAACCGGCATCTCACGCTGAGGCAATTGGATTCCGTTGCGCCACAATGCCACCCTGCAGACCGCAGGCCTGTCGGGTCTGCTGCACGAATAGGTGACATCTGAGTTGGCTTGCCCAGCATGGGCGGGCTGGAAGGATGTCCCCATGGCAA
>NZ_LQOY01000187.1 GCF_002101675.1 Mycobacterium gordonae
GCGGCTTCCGGCCCGAGCACCGTGCCGGTAAGCGGCGGTGCGGGTGGGGCCGGCGGCGCCGGTGGGATGCTGGGCGGCCAGGGCGGAGACGGAGGCGTCGGTGGGGCGGTGTCCCGCTCCACCCTGGGCAGCAGGGGCGGCATCGGCGGAATCGGCGGGTCAGGCGGAATGCTCTTCGGTCATGGCGGTGCCGGGGGTGATGGCGGCTCCGTGATCGGTGCGCTCAGCGGAGCAACGAGCTTCGGCGGAGCCGGCGGCGCCGGCGGCAATGCGGGCCTGCTGTTTGGCAATGGCGGGGCCGGGGGTGACGGCGGCGATGTCGCGTCTATCAGCACGGTCGACGGTGGTGACGGCGGTCGTGGCGGTAATGCGGGACTGATCGGCACCGGCGGGGCCGGCGGAAACGGCGGTAGGGGATCCGATGATGGCGGAGCTGGCGGTAACGGCGGCAATGCCGTGTTCATCGGTAATGGCGGTAACGGCGGTAACGGCGGCCCAGGGTCCACCGACGGCGCCAATGGTGAAGGCGGTCAGGGCGGTGTGTTGGGCCTGGACGGCCTGAACGGCATCACTCAATAGCCAGGGGGCAGCTCGAAATCAGTTGGCGCGGCCCCTTTCCGCTCGGTAGCGGCGCACCAGCGCGTCGGTCGAGGTATCGGACTGCTCTGTCGGCGGCGTCGCGCTGGTGATCACCGGTAGCAGCGCCTTGGCCTGGGTCTTGCCGAGTTCCACGCCCCACTGGTCAAAAGAGTCGATACCCCACACGACACCTTCGGTGAAGACCTGATGTTCATAGAGTGCGATCAGTTGCCCCAACACCGACGGCGTGAGCCGGGTGGCCAGAATCGAAGTGGACGGCCGGTTCCCGGGCATCACCTTATGCGGCACCACATCTTCGGGGGTGCCTTCCTCGGCGATCTCCTCGGCAGTCTTGCCGAACGCCAGCACCTGGGTCTGGGCAAAGAAGTTGCTCATCAGCAGGTCGTGCATACTGCCGTCACCTTCGGCGGTCGGCAGGTCGTCCAGTGGCTGGCTGAAGCCGATGAAGTCGGCCGGTATCAGCCGCGTGCCCTGATGAAGGAGTTGATAGAAGGCGTGCTGGCCGTTGGTTCCCGGCTCGCCCCAATAGATTTCGCCGGTATCAGTAGTCACCGGCGTGCCGTCCGCCCGGGTGGACTTGCCGTTGGATTCCATGGTCAGTTGCTGCAGATACGCGGCGAACCGGGCCAGGTCGTTGGAGTAGGGCAACACCGCCCTTGATTGCGCGTCAAAGAAGTTGGAGTACCACAGGCCGATAAGCCCAAGCAGCGCAGGCGCATTCGACTCCAGCGGGGCGGTCCGGAAATGCTCGTCGACGATGTGGAAGCCGGAAAGGAAGTCGGCGAACGCTTCCCGGCCGATGACCGCCATCACCGAGAGTCCGATCGCAGAGTCCACCGAGTACCGCCCACCGACCCAGTCCCAGAACCCGAACATGTTGTCGGTGTTGATGCCGAATTCGTCGACCAGGCGCTTGTTGGTGGAGACGGCGACGAAGTGCTTGGCCACTGCGGAGTCACCGAGGGTGTCGGTGAGCCACCGGCGCGCGGCGGTCGCGTTGGTCAACGTCTCCAACGTGGAGAAGGTCTTCGATGCGACGACGAAAAGCGTTGTGGCCGGCTCTAAACCGGCCAGCGTGGCAACCAGGTCGGCCGGATCCACGTTGGAGACGAAGCGCGCGGAGATGCCCGCGTCGGCGTAGTGGCGCAATGCCTGGTAAACCATCACCGGCCCGAGGTCCGACCCGCCGATCCCGATATTGACCACGGTCTTGATGCGCTCGCCGGTGGCGCCTTTCCAGTCGCCGCTGCGCAGCCGATCGGTGAAATTACCCATGGCGTCCAGCACGTCGTGCACGTCCTTGACGACGTTCTGGTCGTCCACGACCAGGTTGGCGTCCCGGGGCAGCCGCAGCGCGGTGTGCAGCACCGCGCGGTTCTCCGAGGTGTTGATGCGCTCGCCGGCGAACATGGCGTCGCGCCGTTCTTCCAGCTTGGCCGCGCGGGCCAGCTCCGTCAGCAGCTGCACCGTCTCACGGGTGATGCGATGTTTGCTGTAGTCGATGTAGAGGTCGCCGACGGTGAGGGTGAGGTCCCGCCCGCGGTCCGGGTCGTCAGCGAAGAATTCGCGAAGGTGGGTGGCTCCGATCTGATCGTGATGCTTGCGCAGGGCGTCCCACGCCGAAGTGCCGGTGATGTCGGGGATGGGTTCGGAGGTCATGTTTCGACCCTAACGCCGGGGCGCAGCGGTCCGGCCGGGTGCGAGGGTTCGAGGTCGCACGCCGAGCCTGAAAATCTGCAGGGCCCCACTCGCAATTCGTCTGCATTTTTTCAGAGTCGGCGGAGCGCAGCCTTGATCTCGCGCTTCGCCGCGCCGATCCACGCCTCAGACTCAGCGCCGGCCGCCGCCCAACACCCGTTGCAGATCCGGCAGCATCGCCTGCAACTGTTCGCCCCAGTACGACCAGGTGTGGGTGCCGTTGTCCGGGAAGTTGAAGACGCCGTTGTGGCCGCCCGCGGCCTGGTATCTGGCCTGAAAAGCCTTGTTGCTGATGCGGGTGGCGCTTTCGAGCAGGCTGGCGTCCAGCTTCGTGCCCACATCCGATGGGCCTCCGTTGCCGGTGTACACCCAGACGCGGGTGTTGTTGGCCACCAGCTTCGGCACGTTCACGGTCGGGTCATTGGCGGCCCACGCCGGGTCGCCGGGTGGCCCCCACATGGCGTCGGAGTGGAATCCGCCGGAGCCCAACTGCGCCGCACTGACCAGGGATGGCCAGTTACCAGCGGACAGATTGAGGAAACCGGACATCGACGCGGCATAGGTGAAGTTCCGCGGATGGTCTGCGGCCAGCACCAGGGCGGAGGAGCCGGACATCGATGCACCCACTACTGCGTTGCCTGAGGCGCTGACCGCTTTGTTGGCCGCCAGCCAGGCCGGCAACTCCTCGGTGAGAAAGGTTTCCCACTTGTAGGTGAACGTCCCTTTGTTGCCGACCGCCGGGCGGTACCAGTTGGAATAGAAGCTCGCCACGCCGCCGGTCGGCATCGCCACCGCCAGCCCGGACTGGCCGAACCATTCGAACACCGGCAGGTGGATGTCCCAGCCGTTGAAGTCGTCGCGGGCGAGCATCCCGTCCAGCAGGTACACCGCGCGGCTTCCGCCACCCTGAAACTCGACTTTCACCTGACGATTCATCGAAGGCGACGGGACCATCAGATATTCGATCGGGGTTCCCTGCCGCGACCATGCAGATGCCGGAGCCGGACTATTGGACCACCCCAACACCGCGAGCAACGCTGCGGCCGAGAGCAACATCAGCCGGCGTAATGGCGAAACCGCTGGTATTGGTGCCGTAACCATTTCCGGCGAAATGTACCCCGGCAAAGCCGGAGTTGGCCGAATGTAACGACGGTAGTAACCGTTTAGTGGCCGAGTCGTCCCCGGCCCAGGCGCAATAGCAGCATTGCGAGATCCTTACCCTCGGGACCCAGTTCGCTGTAGCGCTCGATGACTTTCATTTCGCGGCTGTGCACCAGCCGGGTGCCGCCCGAGGCCATCCGGACCTTGCCGATCGCCTGAGAAACCTCGGCCCGTCGCTTGACCGCGGCCAGGATCTCGGCGTCCAACCGGTCGATTTCTTCGCGTAACTCGTCGATGCTGAGCTGTTCGGCACCGATGGTCTCTGTGTTCATTGCAATCTCCGCGTTCTCGTGAGGTGGTGGTTCTGGTCTCATCCGGTTCGGGCCTCACACAAGAGACGAGCCCCGATCGCCGAAGCGGACCACGGGGCTCTGCGAAAGCAGCTAGACCGCGGGCACCGCTGGCCGGTACCCGTAGAAAAATCGGGGCTGCGTGTTGAGCACGCACCGAGTGTGCCACCAACTGGTGTACGTGTGCAAAAACCGCCCCATAGCGCCGTATGCCGGTGCAGCCGCGCCCAGGTGTGCTCGGCTCGGATCGGCGGTGCTTCGCCATTGCGGGGCAAGCAATTTGACGACTGCCGATGCCGAAACGCATTTTGCGGAAATGCCCGGTGCCGGCGTCGGCCGGCCGTACGCTTTTGACGCGCCGTGGTACTGGTTTCGCTCGGGCAGTCATGAAGGGGCTATTGATGAATTTCTCGATGTTGCCGCCAGAAATCAACTCGCTGCTGATGTTCAGCGGTGCCGGGACCGGCCCGATGCTGGAGGCGGCGACTGCCTGGGACGGGTTGGCCGAAGAACTCGGCGCGGCGGCATCATCATTCGGATCGGTGACGGCGGGTCTGGTCGGGCAGGCATGGCAGGGTCCAGCAGCGGCGGCAATGACTGCCGCGGCCGCACCCTACGGGGATTGGCTGACCGCGGCGGCGGCGCAGGCCGCCGATGCCGCCGGACATGCCCGCACGATAGCCGGCGTGTTCGAGGCCGCGCGGTCCGCGACGATCCAGCCAATTGCCGTGGCGGCCAACCGTTCCCAGATCCTGCGACTGGTGATGTCGAACCTATTCGGTCAGAATGCACCGGCGATCGCGGCCACCGAAGCCGTTTACGAGGAGATGTGGGCCCAGGATGTCGCGGCGATGGTGGGTTACTTCACCGGGGCGTCAGCCGTGGCCGAGGCGCTGCCGTCGTGGGATCAGCTACTTCCGCGACTGTTCTCCGCTGTCGGCAACATCGGCGTCGCCAACCTGGGTCTGGGCAACATCGGCAGCGCCAACGTCGGCAGTGGTAACACCGGCAACCTCAACCTCGGGAGCGGCAACAAGGGCAATCTCAATTTCGGCGACGGCAACCTGAACGGGATCCTGAACTTCGGCGGCGGAAACACCGGCAGCTTCAACTTCGGCGGCGGCAACACCGGGAGCAGGAACCTAGGTGGCGGCAACCGTGGTAACGGGAACATCGGCTTCGGAAACTCCCAGAGCACCGGCGGCGGAAATGTCGGGAGCGGCAACAGCGGCAGCGGCAACTGGGGGAACGGCAATACCGGCAATCTCAACATCGGCAGCGGAAACTTCGGTAATGCCAATATCGGCTTCGGCAACAGCGGTCCCGGGGCGGTGCCCACAGCAGGCAACTCCAACCTGGGCTTCGGCAATACCGGCAACTCGAACATCGGCATGGGCAACTTCGGCAATTTCAACATCGGCCTGGGCAATAGCGGCGAGTTCAACATCGGCTTCGGCAACTCCGGCAAGAACAACTTCGGTATCGGCCTCACCGGAGAGAATCAAGTGGGTATCAACTTCAACGGGTTGAACTCCGGCAGTGGCAACATCGGCCTGTTCAATTCCGGCAACAACAACGTCGGCTTCTTCAACTCTGGCCACGGAAACTGGGGCATCGGCAACTCCGGCGACTTCAACACCGGGCTGGCAAACTCCGGCGACATCAACACCGGCATCATGAACTCCGGTCACCACAACACGGGCTGGGTCAACACCACCAACACCAATGTGGGCTTCGGGAACTCCGGCCACGGAAACGTCGGGTTCTGGAACGCCGGTAGCAACAACGTCGGCGTCGGCAACGGTGGCGGTTTCGCGGTGGGCGCCTTCAACTCGGGCTCGAGCGGATCCGTGGGCTTCCTCAACTCCGGTGCCAGCAGCGTGGGCTTTTTCAACTCCGGCTCGGGTAACACCGGCTTCGGAAACTCCGGCAACACCAACACCGGCTTTTGGAATTCGGGCAGCATCAACACCGGCGCCGGTAACGCGGGTGACGTCAACACGGGCTTCGGTGCGGCGACCGACACTGGCGCGTCGAGTTCGGGATTCGGCAATACGGGCGTCGGGACGTCCGGCTTCAACAACAACGGGAACAGCACCTCGGGATTCCAGAACACCGGCAACTCCAGCGAGGGCTACGGAAACGTCGGCAATTTCCAGACCGGCTTCCAGAACACGAACAGCCGCAACACAGGCTTCTTCAACTCGGGCTTCAACGCCGTGGGCTTCTCCAACACCGGCAGTTTCGCCATCGGCTATGCCAACGGCGGCGTCACCGGCAACGTCGGCTTCATGAATGTCGGAACGGACAATTCGGGCTTCGGTCAATCCGGGACACTCAACTCCGGATGGGGCAGCTCAGGTACCAGGAGTTCGGGCAGCAACCACTCGGGCACCAACCAGTCGGGTTTTGAACTGTAGCGGGCGCACGGCCGGCGGTCGGCTGTCAGCCCGCGGCGGTAAGTTTGGACGGACATGAGTGTGCACGTAACCCAAGCCAAGTACCCCCGTCCCAGCGCCGCAGATGAATTGCTGGACGGGCTCAACCCGCAGCAGCGCCAGGCGGTGGTGCACCAAGGCTCGCCGCTGCTGATCGTCGCCGGTGCGGGTTCGGGTAAGACGGCGGTGCTCACCCGCCGCATCGCTTACCTGATCGCCGAACGCGGCGTCAGCGTCGGCCAGATCCTGGCCATCACGTTCACCAACAAAGCCGCCGCCGAGATGCGGGAACGGGTCGTAAACCTGGTCGGTGATCGCGCCCGGTACATGTGGGTGTCCACCTTCCACTCGTCCTGTGTACGGATCCTGCGCAACCAGGCATCGCTGATCGAGGGGCTCAACTCCAACTTCTCCATCTACGACGCGGACGACTCGCGCCGGCTGCTGCAGATGATCGGCCGCGACATGGGCCTGGACATCAAGCGGTACTCGCCGCGGCTGCTGGCCAACGCCATCTCCAACCTCAAGAACGAACTGATCGACCCGCACCAGGCGGTGTCCAACCTCACTGACGAATCTGACGATCTGGCGCGCACGGTCGCATCCGTCTTCGGCGAATACCAGCGCCGGTTGCGGGCTGCCAACGCCCTGGACTTCGACGACCTGATCGGCGAGACGGTCGCGGTGCTGCAGACCTTCCCCGACATCGCCCAGTACTACCGGCGCCGATTCCGCCACGTGCTGGTCGACGAATACCAGGACACCAATCACGCCCAGTACATGCTGGTGCGGGAGTTGGTGGGGCACGCTAGCGAGTCGGATGAGGTGCCGCCGGCGGAACTGTGTGTGGTCGGTGACGCTGACCAGTCGATCTACGCGTTCCGCGGCGCCACCATCCGCAACATCGAAGACTTCGAACGCGACTACCCGGACGCCACAACGATTCTGCTGGAACAGAATTACCGCTCGACGCAGAACATTCTGTCGGCGGCCAACTCGGTGATCGCCCGCAACGCCGGGCGTCGGGAAAAGCGGTTGTGGACCGACGCCGGCGAAGGCGAGCTCATCGTCGGTTACGTCGCCGACAACGAACATGACGAGGCGCGCTTCGTAGCCGACGAGATCGACGCGCTCGCCGACCGCGGTGACATCACCTACAACGACGTCGCCGTCTTCTACCGCACCAACAACTCGTCGCGCTCGCTGGAAGAGGTCTTCATCCGGGCCGGTATCCCGTACAAAGTCGTTGGGGGAGTGCGCTTTTACGAGCGCAAGGAGATCCGCGACATCGTCGCCTATCTGCGGGTGCTGGACAACCCCGGAGATGCGGTCAGTATGCGGCGCATCCTCAACACCCCGCGCCGCGGGATCGGCGATCGTGCCGAGGCGTGTGTTGCGGTGTACGCCGAGAACACCGGCGCCAGCTTCGCCGACGCCCTACAGGCGGCGGCCGAGGGCAAGGTCCCGATGCTCAACACCCGCGCCGAAAAGTGCATTGCCGGCTTTGTCGAGATGCTCGACGAACTGCGCGGGCACCTCGACGACGACCTCGGCGAGCTGGTCGAGGCGGTGCTGGAACGCACCGGATATCGCCGCGAGCTGGAATCGTCGACCGATCCGCAGGAGCTCGCGCGGCTGGACAACCTTAACGAATTGGTTAGCGTCGCACACGAATTCAGCACCGATCTGGCCTTGCAAACAAGTGAGGCCGCCGCTCTGGCCGAAGACGCGCCCGAGGATGAGGACGTCCCGGACACCGGCGTGCTGGCGGCGTTTCTGGAGCGGGTGTCCCTGGTCGCCGATTCCGACGAGATCCCCGAGCACGGCGCCGGAATGGTCACGTTGATGACGCTGCACACCGCCAAGGGGCTGGAGTTCCCGGTCGTCTTCGTGACCGGCTGGGAGGACGGCATGTTCCCGCACATGCGGGCGCTGGACGACCCTATGGAGCTGTCGGAGGAACGGCGCCTGGCTTACGTCGGCATCACCCGAGCCCGGCAACGGCTGTACGTGAGCCGGGCCATCGTCCGGTCGTCTTGGGGGCAGCCGATGCTGAACCCGGAATCGCGCTTCCTGCGCGAGATTCCACAACACCTCATCGACTGGCGCCGGGTGGCGCCGAAGCCGTCGTTCAGTGCGCCGGTGAGCGGTGCCGGGCGGTTCGGGACTCCGCGGTCGGCGCCCACGCGTTCGGGTGCTGGCAAGCGGCCGTTGGTGGTGCTGGAGCCCGGCGATCGGGTGACGCACGACAAGTACGGCCTGGGTCGCGTCGAAGAGGTCTCGGGCGTAGGGGAATCGGCCATGTCGCTGATCGACTTCGGCAGTGCGGGCCGGGTCAAGCTGATGCACAACCACGCGCCGATCAGCAAGCTCTGAGCTGGTACTGCCGAGCGTGAAACCACGGCGAAAAAGCCGCGGCAAATTCATACGGTCATTGCAACAACATGGATCTTAGGAGTTGCAATGCCAAGTGGTTACCCGCATCCGCCG
>NZ_LQOY01000188.1 GCF_002101675.1 Mycobacterium gordonae
GTGTCGGCTATCTGGGCCGCGCGGGGTTGACGGGGTCGCGGTTTGTGGCGTGTCCGTTCGGGGGGGCCGGGGCGCGTATGTATCGCACCGGGGATCTGGTGTGCTGGCGTCCGGACGGGCAGCTGGTCTTTGTGGGGCGGGCTGATGAGCAGGTCAAGATCCGCGGGTATCGCATCGAACTGGGTGAGGTCCGTGCGGTGCTGGCCGGGCTGGATGGGGTGCAGGCCGCGGTGGTGGTGGCCCGGGAGGACCGCCGCGGGGATAAGCGCCTGGTGGGGTATGTCACCGGCGAATGCGACCCGGCGAAGATACGGACTGCGCTGGCCGAGCGGCTGCCCGGATATATGGTGCCGGCGGCGGTGATGGTACTGACCGCGTTGCCGCTGACCGCTAACGGCAAACTCGACGTCCGGGCGTTGCCGGCACCCGACTACGGCGATGCCGATCGTTACCGTGCCCCGGCCAACCCGACCGAGGAGATCTTGGCCGGCATCTATGCCCGGGTGCTGGGTGTGGAGCCGGTCGGGGTTGATGACTCGTTCTTCGATTTGGGTGGGGATTCACTGTCGGCGATGCGCCTCATCGCCGCGATCAACACCGCCTTGGATGTCGACCTTGCGGTCCGTGTGGTGTTCGAGGCCCCGACGGTGGGCGGGTTGGCGACCCGCATCGGCGAGGGTAGGGGTGGGTTGGCGCCGCTGGTGGCCGTTCCGCGGCCGGCGGTGGTGCCGTTGTCGTTTGCCCAGTCCCGGTTGTGGTTCTTGGACCAATTACACGGGCCGTCTCCCGTGTACAACTTGCCGGTGGCCCTGCGGCTGAGTGGCGGGTTGGATGCCGACGCGCTCGGTGTCGCGCTGGTTGACGTGGTAGCCCGCCATGAGAGTCTGCGCACGCTGTTTCCCACTCCTGAGGGAACACCTGAGCAGCTGGTGCTTCCGGTCGAGCGGGCCGACTTCGGTTGGGAGGTTGTCGATGCTGCCGGTTGGCCGGCAGCCCGGTTGGGGGAGGCCATCGGCGCGGTAGCCGGTCACCCGTTTGACCTGGCGGCGCAGATTCCGTTGCGGGCGCGGCTCTTCCGCCTCGCCGATGATGAGCACGTGTTGGTAGCGGTGGCCCACCACATCGCCGCTGACGGCTGGTCAGTGGCACCGCTGCTACGCGATCTGGAGGTGGCTTACGCCGCCCGCTGTGTGGGGCAGGCGCCGGGCTGGGCGCCGTTGGCCGTGCAGTATGTGGATTACACGTTGTGGCAGCGCGCCCAGTTGGGGGAGTTGGAAGACCCTGACAGCCGCATCGCCGCCCAGTTGGCGTATTGGGAACAGGCCCTGGCCGGGATGCCAGAACACGTGCAGATTCCTACTGATCGGCCCTACCCGCCGGTGGCCGATTACCGCGGTGACCGGGTTGCGATCGACTGGCCGGCCGAACTGCAGCAGCAGGTGGCCGCAGTTGCCCGGGAGCACCAAGCGACCACTTTCATGGTGGTGCAGGCCGCGCTGGCGGTCCTGCTTTCCAAACTGAGCGACAGTTCCGATGTGGCGGTCGGGTTCCCGATCGCCGGGCGGCGTGACCCGGTGCTCGATAATTTGGTCGGGTTTTTCGTC
Source organism: Mycobacterium gordonae (assembly GCF_002101675.1). Lineage (GTDB taxonomy): Bacteria > Actinomycetota > Actinomycetes > Mycobacteriales > Mycobacteriaceae > Mycobacterium > Mycobacterium gordonae. The sequence goes on from NZ_LQOY01000188.1 coordinate 1,605, forward strand.
AACACCTTGGTGTTGCGGGTTGATCTGGCCGGTGATCCCGGTGTTGGGGAGCTTCTGGCCCAGGTGCAAACGCGCAGCCTGGCCGCCTACGAACACCAGGACGTGCCGTTCGAGCTGCTGGTGGAGCGGCTCAACCCGACCCGCTCCCTGGCCCACCACCCGCTGGTTCAGGTGGTGTTGTCGTGGCAGAACCTGCCGACAGCCGCTGACGGGTCGGGATTGGGCGAGGTTGAGCTCACGCCGCTGCCCATCGACGTTCACACCGCCCGGATGGATCTGGATTTCTTCCTGGCTGAGCGCTGGGATGAGTCCGGTGAGCCCGCCGGAATCGGTGGCGCGGTGGAGTTCCGCACCGACGTGTTCGACACCGCGAGCATCGAAGTGCTGATCGAGCGGCA
>NZ_LQOY01000189.1 GCF_002101675.1 Mycobacterium gordonae
CGATATCTCTAGGTGAGCGGCGTGTGGAGTCGACGTCTACGACGGGGCCGCGGCTTGGCGTAGGTCCGTCGTCGTGGCCGGGTTATCTGTAGGAAGTCGTCGACGGTGGTGGGCTGCGCTGTGGCCCCGTTGGTTCTGGTTGGGTCCGGTCCGGCTATGACGGATGCGGTGTCGCCGCAGGGATGCGGGATTCGAGGAGTCGGCTGCGAAGTGCTTCGTTCTCGGTGCGAAGCTGCGCGAGTTGTTCGGTGAGTTCACGGTTGCGGGCGATCGCGGTGGCGAGTTTGGTGCGTAGCGATTCCAGGCTTGCCGCGCGCCCTGTTGCGGCCGTCGCCGTGGTGGTCGTGGTGGTGCGGAGGTTGGTGATGTCGTCGCGTAGTTGGCTGTGCTGGTAGAGGAAGCTGGTCGATACACCGGCGTCGCGGGCGACGTCGACGAAGGTGACGGGCTGACCGGTGTTTCGCAGTCGGGTGATCGCGCGGCGGGCGCGGGCGGTGGCGTCGGTGGTGCGGGCGGCGGCTGCTGCGGTCAGGCGTGCGGTGCGGCGTTCGCGGTCGTCGGCGCTCACTGAGGTTCCTGCGTGGTGTTCGGGTCGATTTCGCTGATCAGTTTGGAGACCTTGTCGAGCATCGCCGTGTTCAATTCGACGGCGGCTGCGTCGCCGCGCTCGTGAGCGTCGGCGGTGAGGCGTTGCAGTTGGTCGCGGTGCGCGATATGGGCGCCGAGGAAGACCCGGCCGCCGGGGTCGTGGAAGGAGCAGTCGAGGCAGGGGTTGGGCCGGAATTCGCAGCGTTGCGCCGTTGGGAGAGTGCAGAATCCGTTGGGCAGCGCGGTGGTGAACCGGGCCCGGAGCCGCTCCACGTCGGCGTCGGTGTTGGTCGTGTCTGTTGCGGCGCTGTTCCAGAATTCACGTGCTTTGCGGGCCAGGGTGTCGTCGGTGATGCGGGCGTATGCCGAGGTCATGGTGTCGCTGTGGTGGCCGAGGAAGTCGCGCACTTCTTGTTGGGTCCAGCCGTTGTTGAGCAGTGTGGTTCCGATGGTGTGCCGGAAGCGGTGCACATCGCCGCCGGAGATCGGCTCGCCGGTGATGGTCGAGGTGGTGATGCCGTGTTCGGTGAACAGTGCGGCGAGGCGGTGCCGCAGGCCGCTGGTCGACCAGGGTTGGGTGCGGCCGGCGGCGGCGTTGGACCGGGCGCCGGGGAATAGGTGCTCGGCGTCGGGGCCGTAGGTGTCGCGCACGCGGGTCTGCTGGTCGAGGACGATGGTTGCGAGGCTGTCCGGGATGGGGAATCGGCGCCAGGCCCGGGTTTTGGGCATCCAATATTCGATCCAGTAGCCCGCGTCGGAGCGGTGCAGGCAGTCGATGGGCAGGGCGACCAGTTCGGAGATGCGGCAGCCTGCCCACCGGGTGGTGGCGATCATCGACCGCAGGGTGGGGTCGGTTGCGGGGTTGTCGACGATCAGCGTGTCGACGCGTTCGATTACGTCCGGCGGGAACGGGCGGGGGCTGCGGGTCTTGCGGTGCACGTTCTCGCCTCGTCGGAGGAACACCGCCGACCCGAGAGCGGGCACGATCTGGGTGTCGTGCAGCGACTCCAGCAGGTAGGCGGCGGTATTGGCCAACCGCGCGTCCGCTTGGGTGTCCGGTCGCCGGGTCCACGCCAGGTAGTCAAGGAAGACCGGCCTGGTCACCGCGGACGGTTCCGGTGATTCGTCGTCGCGGGTGAGGAACCGGGCGAGCTGGCGGGTGGCGCGCACCCACTGGGTCAGCGTGCCCCAGGCCAGGGTGGCGGTGGTGAGCTGCCGGCGTGCGAGTTCTTTGACCGCGTCACGCAGCCACGGCACGGTCACCGTCGACCAGTCCACGGCGGTGTGTGTCGATCCGGATTGGGTGGCGTCGAGAACGAATTCGAATCCGTCTCGCCAGTGCCAGTGGTCGTCGGCCCACGGGTCCGGGTTGGTGGCGCCGTCGAGGAGTCGGAAGAAGCGCCGAATGTAGGGTGCGCACAGGGAGTCGAACGAGCTCGCGTGCGGCCAATGCTGCCGGCACAGCAGAAGCCACTCGCCGGCGGGTCGCTCGGTGAGGGAGTCGGTGATCCGGCCGTCGGCGGTGTCGATGAGCACCATCAAGAAGCGGCGGAGGCTGGTGTTGGGGGTCCAGTCGCCGCGGCGCACCTTGGTGGCGACGACGAACCGGATCTCATCGGCCGCGATCTGCGGTAGCCGCCGGAAGTCGACGATCTGGGCCGAGAGGTGGCCGCGCGGGGCGCCGACGGGTTGGGCTTCGAAGGTTGCCCATGCGGTGAAGTCGGCGGGCTGGCCGGCGCGGAACCATTGGAAGTAGTGCGCGTAGCACAATCCGCGCCGCTCGGCGCCTGCGGAGTGGGGGCCGCCCAGCCAGTACCGCTCGCTGTTGCATGCGTCGACGGCGCAGGGGTCCGCCGCCTGGCGGCGGCGGTCTCCGGCCGGTTCGACCACCTGCCACGTCGGCTGACACCACGGCCCGTCGGGTACCCGTAGCGGCGAACGGCGGCCTCTGCGCGTGGAGTCAGGGTGGGAATCAATGTTTCTCATGGCCTGCCTCGCGCTGCGGTGGCGCCCACACCAGCTGCTCGGTGCGGCGCAATCGGTCTGCCAGATCGTCGCTGGCGAGGTGGATGTAGACGTCGGCGCTGGCGGCGTGCGACTGGCCAAGCCGGGCAGCGATCTCAGCCGACGTCCATCCGGCCTTGGCCAGCGCAGTTGCGTGGGTATGGCGCAGCATGTGTGGGTGCAGCCCGTCAAGGCCCGCTACGGAGCCGATGTGCTCGATGATCTGGTAGGCGTTCGAGTACGACAGCGGCCCGCCGACCGGGGGCCGGGACAGGTTGACGAACACGTAATCGCTGTCCAGGTCGGAGATCTCACTGAGGAGGTAAGCGGCGTACAGGTCGAAGAACCGGCGGGGCGCGGCCACCGCGAATTGCGCTCGCTGCTTTGACAGCGCCCCGTTGGCGTTGTCCTCCCGGCGGCACACCTGCACTCGCTTGCGCATCGGGTCCAGGTCGGCGTGCCGTAGGCCTAACGCCTGCCCGACCCGCAGGCCCAGGTCATAGAGCGCGGAGAGCAGCAGCCGGTCGCGGTGGGTCGACGCCGCCGCCAGCAACGTCGCGAAGTCGGCCTCGAAGTCGATCAGCTGCACGGTCTCTGCCGGCTGCTTGCCCGGCCGGGTCAACCGGGAGACCGCGCTGGGGTGGCGTTGCTCGATGTGGGCCAGGAAGCTGTGTGCCCGGCGCGGGAGCCGCGACGGGTTGCGGGTCAACACCAGATCCTGCGGTCCGCGGCCTTCGACGCGGTGGAACTCGTAGAACTCGCGCACGGCCGCGCTCACCGCTTTGACCGTTCCCGGCGCCCGGCTACCGGACCGGGTCGGCAGCGGGGGCAAACCGGCCGACAGCGCCCCCACGAAATCACACAGTGCGTCGAATACTACGGCGTCCCAGTCGATTCCGCGTGCGCCCAGCCACCGGTAGAACAAGCTCAGGTGGCGCGCATACGAGCGGACGGTGTTCTGCGACCGGCCGATCGCACGCAGCCAGTGCAGGAACTGCTCGACCTCCCCGACCGGTAGGCCTGAAGCGTCTACGACCGTCCACGACGCCCGTCCGTGGATGGTCACCGGTGCCGCCTTCACTCGGCATCCCGGGTTTCCTCGGGGCGCCGGGGCCGCACCTGGATGTCGGGCCGCAGGTCTTCCTGCGGTTGGCGGGCCGGCATCGGCGCGGCTGCGGCGGTGTCGGCAGGAAGTGCCCCGGGCAGCCACTTCATGTCGCGCTTGCGCCACGTCGCGTATTGGGCCTGCACCTTGGCCATCGGAACCTCGAAGCGGTCCCAGTCGACGCCCGGCGCGCTGACCCAGATCCGGCGGATATGGGTGTCGGTGACGATGTCGTAGTCCCAGGTCAGCTCGCAATGGGTGGGATCGCCGATCAGGCCCAGGGTCGCCGAATCCTGGGTGAAGAACGCGGTCCGCCGCGGGGTGGTCGGTTCCATCTCGTTGTGGTGGATCATCATGTGCGTCTTGCCGCGGCTGTTGATCTCGGGCCAGCGGTAGGGCTTGACGACCGTGTGTCCGGGTGGATGCATGCCGCGGGTGCTCAGCCACACATCGGTGCCCGCCGCGACGGCGGCCGCAACATATGTGCCGCGCCCGAGCCCTTGCATCACGGTTCGCAGATGTGCGGAGTGCCGGGCCGACAAGGCGTTCCAGTCATCGACGGCGGCCAGCAGCATCGCCCCCACCCCGACCGCCACCTGGTTGAGCAGCCGTCGGGCCTCCTTGCGGGAGACCGGACGGTCGGGTGTGTTGGGTTGATCCATCGGAGCTGTCACGACCCCGCCTTTCAGCCGAAAACCTTGCATAGAATCGTGCGGACCGGGGTAAAGTTTGAGGCCGGAAGACACGCCGATCGCATACGGAGCAGCCGGTCTGCAGGCGTCACGGGCTGGAGTTGCGCTATCGTCACACCAGCCACACACGCCCCACGTCCGTTAGTGGGCGTGAACTGGGAAAACGCAGATCAAACGGTGTTTCTGCGCGAATTCGCGGCGGCGGCGGGCTAGTGTCGAAAGACAGCACCGAGACGGTTGGGGAGGCGATCTGTGACGGCACCGGACCCGTACGACGACGCGGCGAACAGCGTGATGGTGCAGTTGACCCGGTTGTCGCGTGGGTGGTCGAAAAAGCGCCTGGCCGACGAGGCCGGGGTGTCGGCCTCGCACGTCAGCAGGGTCGAGGCGGGGCTGCTGCCCCTGGCAGGGAAGGCCTTGCTCGACTACGCGCAGGCCATGGAATGCCGCCCGGAAGCGCTGTGCGTGCCCTTCACCCGGTCCCCGGCCCAGGGCAGCCACTTCCGGGCCAACCTGAGTGCGGCCGAGTGGAAGCGTGACCGCGTGTGGGCGCGCGCGAATCTTGTCGCGATGCGGATCGGCCGCCTGGTGTCCCGCGCCGACATCAACCCCAAGCTTGCGCTTCCCGATCTCGACCCGGCCGACTACGCCTCCGAGCTCGGAGAGATCACCGTCGCCCAGGTTCTGCGCCGCCTGTGGCGCGTCGCCGGCCCGATCCGCTCGATGACCGAATTGCTCGAAGCCGCAGGGGTGTTCGTTGTGGTCGATGGTTTCCTCGACGACGAGATCGACGCGGTGACCCTGCGAGCAAGCGAGTATCACCCGCACCTGGTGTACGTCAACGCGGCCCGGCCGCCCGACCGCATGCGGATGACGCTGGCCCACGAACTCGGCCACCTGGTCATGGATGCGATGACGCTGGTCAGCCCCGCCGAGGCCGAGCGGCGGGCCAACAGTTTCGCCGCCGAGTTCCTCGCCCCCATCGCCGACATCGGCTTTGACTTGGACCGCGTGTCAGTGCGGGCCGTGCATGAACTCGATGAGCTGCGCCTCACCTGGGGTGTGAGCGCGTCGTCGCTGGTCGTGCGGGCCCGCGAGCGAGGTGTGCTCTCCGACTACCAGTACCGCTCGATGTTCCGGCTGCTCAACGAGACCGGCCGCATGTATGGCCCCCGCCCCGGCGTGGCCGAGGAGATGCCCCGTCTCGTCGGCGACGTACTCGGCCAACTCGCGGCCGGCGGCTACACCGCCAGTGAACTCGACGACATTACGCTGCTCACCGGCGCGCAACGCGGCGCGCTCTTCGGCGTAAGCGACAGGCCCGGCGCCCGGCACCTCACGATGGTCTAAACACCGGGCGCGATCGTGGGCTGGAATCGCACCCCGGTCCGCGACGAGCAGTGGAAAGCGCCGGTCCACTGGACCAAGCAGGGGCAAGCCCTTGAGCAGGACCACGCCGCAGGCGGCCGCCGATGCCGTGTGGTGAACGACAGTGGTGGTGCGCTCGGACGGGTCGTCCTGCGGCGCAGATACCTGCGTATCTACGCCGAACTGCGGTGGCAGACCAACAACAAAGAATGCAGCACGTACCTCTGCCAGGTATCAGGCAAGAGCCGAAGCGCAAACCTGGCGGCCGCCTGGCGGCGAGCGCACAGTCTCGGCCTGACCGCTGCCGGCCGTGACGCAAAGGCGTGATAAGTCATCGGCAAACACCACACCTTGCTGACCTCCTCGCCTGGCTGGTTACGCGATGGATGATGCCGGTGGTCAACGCGATATCGCGGAGGCGGCTACTTCGGCCACCGGATCATGGTCCCGGCCTGGCTGTGCCAGTGGTTTGGTGCGCCCGGCCCGGACACCGTTGGCGATGACGACGATTTCGGCGAGTTCGTGCACCGCGACGACCGCGGCCAGGCCGAGCACACCGGTGAGGGCGAGCGGGATGAGCACTGCGATCAATCCCAGTGAGAGGCCGACGTTTTGGAGCATGATGCGCCGGGCTCGCCGCGCGTGGGCCAGGGCCTGGGTGAGGTGGCGCAGGTCTTCACCCATGAGGGCGACGTCGGCGGTTTCGATGGCCACGTCGGTGCCCATCGCACCCATCGCGATCCCCAAATCGGCGGTGGCCAGAGCGGGGGCGTCATTGACGCCATCACCGACCATGGCCGTCGAGGAGCGTTGGCGCAGTTGACCGATCAGCGCCGCCTTGTCTTCGGGCCGCAGATCGGCATGCACCGTATCGATCCCCACCTGGCGGGCCAGGGCTTGGGCGGTCGCTTGGTTGTCGCCGGTGAGCATGGCGACCTGATAGCCGCCGCGGCGCAGGTGTTCGACGACCTGGGCGGCTTCGGGCCGCAGTTCGTCGCCCACCGCGACCGCCCCAATGACCTGACCGTTGTCTTCGACCAGCACGGCGGTGGCGCCGGCGGCCTGCATGGCCGCGACGTGTTCGGACAAGGGTCCGGGGTCGAGCCAGCCGGGGCGCCCGAGCCGTAGCCGGTGGCCGTCACGGTGGCCGAGCAGTCCGGCCCCGGTCACCGCCTCCACATCCTCAGCTGGTTGGACCGGCCCCTCGGTGGCGGCGAGAATCGCTGCAGCCAGCGGGTGTTCGCTGCGGGCCTCCAACGCCGCCGCCACATCTAACACGTGGTCGCGGCTGTTGCCGTTGGTGGTGGCGACGTCGATGACGGTGGGCTGGTTGGCGGTCAGGGTGCCGGTCTTGTCTAGCGCGACGGTGCGCACCGCGCCGAGGGCTTCCAGCGCGGCGCCGCCTTTGACGAGGACGCCGAGCTTGGAGGCGGCGCCGATCGCGGCGACGACGGTGACCGGCACCGAGATGGCCAGCGCGCACGGGGAGGCGGCCACCAGCACGACCAGGGCACGTTCAATCCACACCAGCGGATCACCCAACACGGAACCGATGGCGGCGATCAGCGCGGCCGCGACCATGATCGCCGGAACAAGCGGTTTGGCGATGCGGTCGGCCAGGCGCTGGCTGGCGCCCTTGCGGGACTGCTCAGCCTCCACGATCGCCACGATGCGGGCCAACGAGTTATCAGCAGCGCTGGAGGTGACCTCGACTTCGAGCACCCCGGTGCCGTTGATCGATCCGGCGAACACATCACTGCCGGGTCCGGCCTCCACCGGAACGGATTCGCCGGTGATGGCCGAGACATCCAGTGCGGTGCGCCCCGAGGTGATGGTGCCGTCGGTCGCGACCCGTTCGCCGGGCTTGACCAGCATCCGGTCACCGACCCGCAACTCCGCTGGCGGGATGGTGATTTCGGCGCCGTCGCGCAGGACGGTGGCCTCGTCGGGCACCAGCGCCAACAACGCGCGCAGTCCCCGGCGGGTCCGGGCCAGTGAGTATTCTTCGAGGCCCTCGCTGATGGAGAACAGGAACGCCAGCATGGCGGCTTCGCCGACCTCGCCGAGGATCACCGCGCCGATGGCAGCGATCGTCATCAGCGTGCCGACCCCGATCTTGCCTTGCGCTAACCGGCGCAGCGTCGAGGGTACGAACGTGTAGGCCCCGATCGCCAACGCCAGCGCATACAGGCCGATTTCGACCACATGGGGGCCGCCGGACCAGCCGACCGCATAGCCGGCCAGCAGCACCACCCCCGCGGCTGCGGCCGCGCGTAGTTCGGTGATCTCCCAGAGCCGTTCGGGTTCCTGCTCGCCTTCGTTGCGGTCGTCGCTGCCGCAGCCGCACGCCTCGCTCATCGCGCTACCTTCCGTTCAGTCGGGTGGCCGTAGTTGGGGCACAAGGCGACGGCGTTGCCGGTCGCCTCCAACACCGCCTCGGCCTCGCGAAACATGTCCAGCAGTTCCGGCCGGGCCAGCCGATACACCGAGGCGCGGCCCTGGGGCCGGAAATCCACCAGCCCACAGTCGCGCAGGCACGCCAGATGCGACGACACCGTCGATTGCGCCAATCCCAACTCACCGGTCAGATCCACCACCCGAGCCTCACCACCAGCTAGGCGGCGGGCGATCGCCAACCGGGTGGGATCGGACAGACTGTGAAACAACGCCACCGCCCCCGCCAACTCGTCGCGCGATGCACTCGGCGGCGCAGCACCCATACTTTTCATCGACATATCGCGATGATAGCCTACAACATAGATTGATCGGAATTAGTCGATGACAGCGCTTGCGATTGATGAAGGCTGAGGTGGCGCGGTGAAGCTCAACACCATCGAACGGGCAGCGATGAACAACCCGATTCGGGCTGCCCATCAACACCATCGGGAAGCCGCATGGTTTCGCCGCCTCGCCGGTGGCGACCTCACCGGCCAGGACGTACTCGAGACCGGCTGCGGACGAGGTGTCGGCTCCGAAGTCATCCTCGACCGGCTCCAGGCCCGCCACGTCACCGCATTCGACCTCGACGACACCATGGTCGAGCTCGCCCGCAAACGCCTCCATCACAGGCCCGTATCCCTGTCAGTCGGCGATGTCTGCGACATCCATCAGCCGACCGCCAGCCACGACACCGTCGTTGACTTCGGCATCATCCACCACGTCCCGCACTGGCAGCTGGCCGTCGCCGAGATCGCCCGAGTGTTGCGCCCCGGTGGGCTGCTGTTGTTCGAGGAAGTTCCACGCCGCATGCTCGACACCTGGGCGTTCCGCACATTCACCGTGCACCCACGCGAAAACCGCTTCGAGTCAGACGAATTCGCCGCTGAACTGGCCCGCCACGGCCTGCACGGCACCGCCCGCATCGAACACCACCTTCGCGGGCTCCTCTTCATCGGGGCCGCCCGAAAGATCTGACCTGCCACCCCCGCGACCACGAAAGCCGACCACGATGTCCGCGATGTACGCCATCATCGCCTTGCTCCTCGTCGCGGCTTTCTGGCTGCTCGACGGCTACGTGCGAGCCCGTATTCAACGCCATCGCACCGGCGACAGCGGCATCCGCATCCCTCGCACACCCAAACAGTGGTGGGCCCGAGGAACCCTGGCCTCCGGCATGCTGCTGCCCGGCATCGCCGCCCCCATCGCCGAACTGCTGGGCCTGCAGCCAGTGCCACTGTTGGACCACGGGCCCAGCCGCGTCGCCGGCATCATGCTCGCCGCACTGGGCGTGTTCGCCGCGTTCGGCGCCCAACGCGCAATGGGATCTTCGTGGCGCACCACTGTCGACCCCACCGAACGCCCGCCACTGGTCACCACCGGCATTTTCGCGATCGTGCGCAACCCCATCTACACGTCGATCAACGTCATGGTTATCGGACTAACCTTTGCGGTTCCCAACGGTATTGCACTCGCCGGCGTCGTGATGATCATCATCGGTAGTCAACTGCAGGTCCGCCTGATCGAAGAGCCCTACCTCACCGCCACCCACGGCCAGGCCTACCGCGACTACTGTGAGGCTGTCGACCGGTTCCTGCCCGGCATCGGGCGGATCAGACGGGCGTAGTGTCACCGCCGGCCGTACCGACCAAAGGTGGAGCCACGGGGAATCGAACCCCGATTTGAGCCTTGCAAAGGCCCCGTTCTACCGTTGAACTATGGCCCCGTCATGGATATGACCGTGGCGGTATCACCGCTGGTCACACCCACTTTCATCTACCTCTCCTAGAGATAA
>NZ_LQOY01000190.1 GCF_002101675.1 Mycobacterium gordonae
TCGGCGGGTCGGCTGTCGGCACCGGCGGCAACGGTGGTGGCACCGGTAGCAGTGGCGGCAGCGGCGCCGACGGCGGCGACGGCGGGGCCGGCGGCGCGGGTGGCGACGGAGGTCACTCCGCGTCCGGTGCCGGCGGAGCGGGTGGCACCGGCGGCGCAGGCGGGGCCATCACCGGCGACACCGGCGGCGCCGGTGGCTTCGGCGGCCCTTTTGGTGGTCATCCCGGTGCACCCGGCACCGCCGGAACTGTCGGCATTGCCGGCGCCGACGGAGCGCCAGGTTAAGAGTGCAGCAGAGCCAGCCCGGTCGCAGAGGCCGTCGCCAGACACATCGACGGCCCGTGCGGCACCGCGCGGACCCGCCACGCCAACCCGACCGCGGCGGTCACCAGCGGCGCGCCGAGCGCCGCGAGAAACCACACATCGATGCCAAAGCAGCCGCTGAGCCCACCGAGACCCAACGCGAGCTTGACGTCTCCGGCCCCCATCGCCGTCGGCGCCACCAGATGGACCGCGAGGTACACCGTCGCCAGGGCCAGCCCACCCGCCAGAGCCGGCAGCCCTCGGCCGCCTAGCGCTGCGCCGATCAGGATCACCGCCGCACCGGCCAGCGTCAGCCAGTTGGGCAGCCGGCGCTGCCGGATGTCGTAGCAGCACAGAGCGACCAGCCACGCCACGACAATCCCAAGCCGCATGCGCGGCAGGCTAATCCAACTCCGCCAATGCGCAAGTCATCGCCTCGCGCGGGGCGGGCAGGCCGGTGAACTGCTCCACCTGCGCAAACGCCTGGTGCAACAGCATCTGCAGGCCGCTGACCACTCGGCCCCCGACGGCCTGCACCGCGGCCGCCAGCGGCGTGGGCCACGGGCTGTAGATGGCGTCCAGCAGAACCGGGATCGTGGCGAAGGTGTCGGCGTAGCGGGCGGCGACGTCGGCGGGCAGTGTGCTGACCAGCACCTGCGCGTCGGCCACCGCATCGGTGAGCGTGTCGTCGTCCAGCCCGCAGAATGTCGTTGCCACCCCCACCTGGGCGCCCAGCTCGACCAGTCGGGCGGCTTTGTCCGGGTTGCGGGCCACGACCGTGATGCCGGATACCCCGAGAGTGGCCAGCCCGACGACGGCGGCGGGCGCGGTGCCACCAGAGCCGGCCACCAGGGCCTGTCCCGACGCCTCACCGAGCGCGCCCGCGACGCCGTCAATGTCGGTGTTGTCGGCCCGCCACCCGCCCGGCGTGCGCACCAGAGTGTTGGCGGACCCGACCTGCTCGGCGCGGGCCGTCCGTTCGTCGGCGAAGGCCAGCGCGGCGAACTTGCCCGGCATGGTCACCGACACACCGACCCACTCCGGGCCGAGTCCGCCGACGACGCCGGGCAGTTGCTCGGCGGTGCACTCGATGCGGTCGTAGGTCCAGTCATGCAGGCCCAGCGCGCGGTAGGCGGCCAGGTGCAGTTGCGGGGACTTCGAATGTGCGATCGGCGAGCCGAGCACCCCGGCTTTTCTAGCGCGCTGGACCTGATTGCACTCTTCGCCGCCGCGCTGCGCGCGGCTACGCTCATCGCGCGGGACCTGATTGCACTCTTCGCCGCCGCGCTGCGCGCGGCTACGCTCATCGCGCGGAATCGAGGACACCGTTCCGCTTGGCCAGTTCGATGTTCGCCAGATGCTGCTGATAATCCCGGGTGAACAACGTGGTCCCCTGGGCGTCGATGGTGACGAAGTACAGCCAGTCACCCGCCGCCGGATGCTCGGCCGCGCGCAGGGCGTCCACGCCGGGTGAGCAGATCGCGGTCGCCGGCAGGCCTTCGGCCATGTAGGTGTTCCACGGAGTCCGCTGCGCGCGGTCGGCGTCGCTGGTGGCGACCTCCCGGCGGTCCAGCGGATAGTTCACTGTCGAGTCGAACTCCAGCTTCCGATGTTCATGCAGGCGGTTATAGATGACCTGCGCGACCTTGGTGAAGTCCTGCACGTTGGCTTCCTGCTGCACCAGCGAGGCGACCACCAGGATGTCGTACGGCGACAGGCCGATCGCTTTGGCTGTGTCTTCCAGCCCTGAGGTCAGGTACGCCACGGTCCCGGCGCTGATCAGGCTGGCCAAGATGGTTTCCGCGGACGCCGCCGGGTCGATGTTGAAGGTGCCGGGCGCGATCAGACCCTCCAGTCGACGATGGTCGTCGCCCAGCTCCCCGACCGGCTCGAGAGCCCACTTAGGCACCTGGAGCGCGGCCGGGGTGCTCTTGCTGGCCGACGCCTTGAGATCGGCCAGCGACACGCAGCGCTGGTTGCCGTCCAGATCCACGCAGGTGGCGCGCGAGATGAGGGTCAGGATCCCCGGCGTGGTCTTGTTGGTCTTCATGTCGGTGGTGTCGTCGAGCTGGCGCCCTTCCGGAATTACCAGCTTGCCCACCCTGCTGGCCGGATCCGCCAGGCGCGAGACCGCGTCGGCCGCCGGGATCTCGGTGCGCATCCGGTAGTACCCGGGCTGGATGGCCGAGATCGCGGCGTTGCCGTGGGCCGCGTCGACGAACGCCCGCACCGTGCGCACCACACCCCGCTTGAGCAGCGTCTCCCCCACGGCGGTGGTGGAATCACCGGCCTGGATCTGGATCACGACGTCGTGTTTGCCGGTACCGGTGTAGTCGTCCTTGTTGCCGGAGAACACGTGCCAGAGTTTGGCGCCGAGGAAGACGGCCGCCACCACCACGACGACCAGCAGCCCCGCCGCGAACGAGCCGGCCCACCGGCGGCGACGACGGGTGCGCTGCTCCTTCTTGCGGGCCGCGCGCGTCCTGCGGTGCCGGCTGGGCCCGACCGCCACCGGCTTCGCCTTCTCGCGCTCAGACATCGGACGCTTCTCTGCCGGCGGGCTCGGCGATCAGGGCACGGCGCTGATCCAGCCAGCCCTGCAAGATCGCCACCGCCGCGGCCTGGTCGATGACCGACCGCTGCTGTCTGGCCTTAATGCCGGCGTCCCGCAGCGACCGTTGGGCGGTCACCGTGGTCAGCCGCTCGTCGGCGAGCCGGACCGGGGTGGGCGCCAGACGTTGGGCAAGGGCATCGGCGACCGCGATGGCGTCCTGGGCCGACGGGCCGATGCGGTCGGCCAGGGTGCGCGGCAGCCCGACGACCACCTCGACGGCCTCCAGATCGGCGGCCAGCGTCGCCAGCCTGCGCAGGTGTTTACCGGTCCGGTCGCGGCGCACCGTCTCCACGGGGGTTGCCAGGATGCCGTCCGGGTCGCTGGCGGCCACACCGATACGCACGGTGCCCACGTCGACACCCAGGCGCCGACCCCGGCCCGGGTCTGATTCGCCCGGCCGGTCCGGCTGGCGCTGCGGCGATTCGACCACTCAGGCGACCCGCGCTATCACGGCGATCTCCGAGCGCAGCGCGTCCAGTGCCGCGTCGATGCCGGTCGGGTTCTTGCCCGAACCCTGGGCCAGGTCGGCCTTGCCGCCGCCCCGACCCTCAACCGCCACCGCCAGCTGTTTGACCAGTTCGTTGGCGTTCAGCCCGATATCTTGAGCGGCTGCGTTGGCGGCCACCGCATAGGGGACGGTCGGCCCGTCACCTTCGGCGATCAGGGCCACCACCGCGGGATCGCTGCCGAGTTTGCCGCGGATGTCGCCGGCCAGGGAGCGCAGATCCGCCGCTGTCATGCCGGCCGACATGCGCTGCGCGACCACCCGGACGTTGCCGATGTGCTCGGCCCCGGCGGCGGCATTGGTGGCGGCGGCGCGAGCGCTGGCCAGCCGGGCACGTTCGAGTTCCTTCTCGGCCGCCTTGAGCCGCTCTACCAGGCTTGCCACCCGGGCCGGCACCTCCTCGGACGGCACCTTGAGCGACGACGCCAGACCCGCCATTAGCGCACGTTCCTTGGCCAGGTGCCGGAACGACTCCAGACCGACGTAGGCCTCCACCCTGCGCACCCCGGAACCGATCGAGGATTCGCCGAGGATGGTCACCGGGCCGATCTGCGCGGTGTTGTGCACGTGGGTGCCACCGCACAACTCCAGGGAGAACGGCCCGCCCATCTCGACCACCCGCACTTGGTCGGGGTAGGCCTCACCGAACAGCGCCATCGCACCCATCGCCTTGGCCCTGTCGAGCTGCTCGAGGAAGGTGTGCACCTCGAAGTCGGCCTGCACGGCCTCGTTGGTCACCTCTTCGATCTGGTTGCGCTGGTCCTCGGACAACGGCCCCTGCCAGTTGAAGTCAAAGCGCAGGTAGCCCGGGCGGTTCAGCGATCCGGCCTGAACCGCGTTCGGTCCCAACACTTGTCGCAATGCCGCGTGCACCATGTGGGTACCGGAGTGACCCTGGGTGGCGCCCTTGCGCCAGCCCGGGTCCACGGCGGCGATCACGGTGTCGCCCTCGACGAATTCTCCGGATTCGACGTTGACCCGATGGGCGTGCAGCGTCTTGGCGATCTTCTGCACGTCGGTGACCGCGGCGCGGGCACTGCCACCGGATCCGGTGCCGCTGATGCTGCCGGCGTCGGCGATCTGGCCGCCCGATTCGGCGTACAGCGGTGTGCGATCCAGGATCAATTCCACCCGATCGGCACTGACGGCATCAGCGTGCGCCACCACGGGGACCCGCTTGCCGTCCACGAAGATACCGAGAATCTTTGCCTCAGACATCAATTCGTCGAAGCCGGTGAACTCGGTGGGGCCGGCGTCGACCAACTCCCGGTAGGCGGTCAGGTCGGCGTGTGCATGCTTGCGCGCGGCGGCGTCAGCCTTGGCGCGCCGGCGCTGCTCGGCCATCAGTTCGCGAAAACCCGCCTCGTCGACGCTCAGGCCGGATTCGGCGGCCATCTCCAACGTGAGCTCGATGGGGAAACCGTAGGTGTCGTGCAGGGTGAAGGCGTCCGAGCCGGAGACGACGGTGGCGCCCGAGGACTTGGTGGCGCCGGCCACGTCGTCGAACAACTTCGAGCCCGATGCGAGGGTGCGGTTGAACGCGGTCTCCTCGGCGACGGCGATGCGGTTGATCCGCTCGAAGTCGTTGACCAACTCCGGATAGGAGGGTCCCATAGCGTCGCGCACGGTGGCCATCAAGTCGCCGACGACCGGGCTGTCGATACCGAGCAGCTTGGCCGAGCGGATGACCCGCCGCAACAACCGGCGCAACACGTAGCCGCGGCCGTCGTTGCCGGGGCTGACGCCGTCGCCGATCAGAATGGCGGCGGTGCGGCTGTGGTCGGCAATGATGCGGTAGCGGACGTCGTCGGCATGGTTGCCGACGTCGTATCCGCGCGGCGCCCGGCCGGCGACCAGGTCGATAACCGGACGCAGCAGGTCGGTCTCGTAGACGTTGTGCACGTTCTGCAGAACCAGTGCGATGCGCTCGACACCCATGCCGGTGTCGATGTTCTTCCGGGGCAGCGGGCCGAGGATTTCGTAGTCCTCTTTGGAGGTGCCCTCGCCGCGCTCGTTCTGCATGAAGACGAGGTTCCACACCTCGAGATAGCGGTCCTCGTTGGCGATGGGACCGCCGCCGACACCGAATTCGGGACCGCGGTCGTAGTAGATCTCCGAGGAGGGGCCGCAGGGGCCGGGTATGCCCATCGACCAGTAGTTGTCGGCCATGCCGCGGCGCTGGATACGCTCGGCCGGCAGGCCCGCGATCTCCCGCCACAGATCCGCGGCCTCGTCGTCGTCGAGATAGACTGTGGCCCAGAGCTTTTCGGGGTCCAGGCCGTAGCCGCCGTCGGCCACCGGGTTGGTCAGCAGCGCCCAGGCCAGCTCGATGGCGCCACGCTTGAAGTAGTCGCCGAAGGAGAAGTTGCCGGCCATCTGAAAGAAAGTGTTGTGCCGGGTGGTGATGCCCACCTCGTCGATGTCGGGGGTGCGGATGCACTTTTGGATGCTGGTGGCCGTGGCATACGGCGGGGTGCGCTGGCCGAGGAAGAACGGCACGAACTGGACCATGCCGGCGTTGACAAACAGCAGGTTGGGGTCGTCGAGGATCACCGATGCGCTGGGCACCTCGGTGTGGCCCGCCTTCACGAAATGATCAAGGAACCGCTTCCTGATCTCGTGTGTCTGCACTGTGCTTCTTCCTTAATTTCCTGGGCTGGTTGGCGAGAATCGGGTATCAGCCTATTCGCCGGATCCGCCCGCCGAACACGCAATTAGGCCCGCTTAGCCTTCCACCTAGCCTTCGACGAAGCTCAACCGGACCGACCGTCGCGGATTATCGCGGTTCAGGTCGACCAGCACGACGCTCTGCCAGGTGCCCAACAGCGGCTCGCCGCCGCTGACCGGCACCGTCACCGAGGGCGAGACGATCGCCGGCAGCACATGGTCGGCGCCGTGGCCGGGCGAGCCGTGCGAGTGCCGGTAGCGGTCGTCACGGGGCAGCAGCCGCTCCAGGGTGTCCAGCAGGTCGTCGTCGGAGCCGGCGCCGGTCTCGATGATGGCCACCCCGGCGGTCGCGTGTGGCACGAACACGTTGCACAGGCCGTCCGCATGGTTGCCGCAGAACGCGCGCACCGCGTCGGTGAGGTCAACGATGCGGCGACGCGCGGTGTCCACATCCAGCACATCGGTATCCATCCCGACCAGCCTACGGGGCTTGATCAGCCGCCGGTGCCGGAGGAAGGTGGTGGTGGACCGGTGGCGCCGCCGGGGGCGCTGCCCCGACTGACAGGAGGGGTCGATCGTGTTTGCACGTTCCACGACCATCCACGCGCAGCCCTCGTCGATCAACATGGGCATCAACTATGTTCGCGACGTGGTCATGCCCGCCCTCGACGAGATGGAGGGGTGCCTGGGCCTATCGCTGCTTGTGGACCGCGAGTCGGGCCGATGCATTGCCACCAGTTCCTGGGAAACCGAGTCGGCTATGCAGCGCAGTGCAGAGCGGGTGTGGCCGGTGCGTTACCGCGCCGTCGAGATGTTCGGCGGCAGCGCCGTGGTCGACCAGTGGCGCATCGCGGTGCTGCACCGCGACCACCGCTCCGGTCCCGGCGCCTGTGTGCGGGCCACCTGGTTGCGGACGCGGCCGGAGCTGTTCGAGCGCGGCATCGACTACTACCGGTGGGCCGTGTTGCCGGCCATCGAAGAGTTCGAAGGCTTCTGCAGCGCCAGTTTGATGGTCGACCCCACGTCGGCGCGGGCCGTCGTCTCGGTAACCTACGACAGCCGCGACGCGATGGAACGCTGCACCGATTCGGCCCGCTCGATGCGCACGGCGATGATGCGTGATCTTGGTCTCGACCAGGACGACGTGGGCGAATTCGAGCTGGCGCTGGCTCACCTGCGGGTGCCCGAGCTGGTCTAGGGCGGTGTTCGCCTTCGCCGGTGCCACGACGCTGTAGCCCGGCGCGCTGGGCAACAGCCGATTCATCTCGTCGTCGGTGAATGTCTTCATGACCTACCCCGCCGCCCGCGGATGATCGCGCGCAACCGGTCCAGGCGGCCGGCGATCTCTCGTTCGGCGCCTCGCCCCGTCGGCCGGTAATAGTCCACACCCACCAGCTCGTCCGGTGAATACTGTTGCGCCACTACGCCGTCGGGGTCGTCATGGGAGTACTTGTAGCCCTGGGCATTGCCCAGCTTCGCCGCGCCGGAATAGTGCCCGTCGCGCAGATGAGCCGGCACCAGACCGGCCTTGCCCGCCTTGATGTCGCCCATCGCCGCCCCCAGCGCTGTGGTGACCGCGTTGGATTTCGGGGCGGTGGCCAGATGAATGGTGGCGTGGGCCAGCGTCAGCTGTGCCTCGGGCATCCCGATCAGCGCGACCGTCTGCGCCGCGGACACCGCCACCAGCAGCGCCGTCGAATCTGCCATGCCGATGTCTTCGCTGGCCAGGATCATCAGCCGCCGCGCGATGAACCGCGGGTCCTCCCCCGCCACCAGCATCCGGGCCAGATAGTGCAGCGCGGCGTCGACGTCCGAACCCCGGACCGACTTGATGAAGGCGCTGACGACGTCGTAGTGCTGATCGCCGTCCCGGTCGTAACGCACCGCCGCCCGGTCCAGGGACTGTTCGACGGTTTCGACCGCAACGTGATCCGAAGCCTCGGCAGCGACTTCGAGCGCGGTCAGGGCGCGCCGGGCATCGCCGGCGGCGAGTTGGACCAACAGTTCGACGGCCTCGGGCTCCACCGTCACCCTGCCGCCCAGTCCGCGTGGATCGTCGATGGCCCGCTGCACCACCGTGCGGATGTCGTCGCCGGTCAATGGCCGCAGCTGCAGGATCAGCGATCGCGACAGCAGCGGCGCGACCACGGAGAACGACGGATTCTCGGTGGTGGCCGCAACCAGCAACACCACCCGGTTCTCGACGGCGGCCAGCAGCGCGTCCTGCTGGGTCTTGGAGAACCGGTGCACCTCGTCGATGAACAGCACCGTCTGCTCACCGGAAAGGGCGCCGAAGCGGGCCTTCTCTATCACGGCCCGAACCTCTTTGACGCCGGCCGACAACGCCGAGAGCGCCTCGAAGCGCCGTCCGGTCGCCTGTGAGACGAGCGCCGCCAGCGTCGTCTTTCCGCTGCCCGGCGGCCCGTACAGGATGGCCGAGGCAACCCCCGATCCCTCGACCAGGCGCCGCAGTGGCGACCCGGCCGCCAATAGGTGCTGCTGCCCCACCACCTCGTCAAGGGAGGCCGGGCGCATCCGCACCGCCAGGGGCGCACCGGCACCGGAACCGCTCAAAGCGTGCTCGGTCGATTTCGGTGCACCGGGCAGGTCGAACAGACCGTCGGACACGACTTCAGGCATACCACGCAATGCGGACACGCCACCGACAGGTGAGCAGGCCGCACCAATGCGAGCATCCATGGCGCACATTTGCTAAGTTCCCGTTTGCTAAGCCCCGATCGACCAGAGCGAACTACGAGGCACCTAGGAAAGCCATGAGCCAGCCGCCAGAATATCCAGGCAACCCGGCCGACCCTCAGGGCGGCCACCCGCAGGGCTATCCGCCCCCGCCGCGGCACAGCGCGCCTCCACCGCCGCCCGCCGGTTACGGTGCGCCCCCGCCACCACCCGGTTACGGGGCGCACCGTAACCG